>NZ_JAGSSY010000001.1 GCF_018145655.1 Campylobacter anatolicus | reverse complement strand
TAAGCTCATTAGCAACAAATATGCTAACAGCTGGTGTATTATCTTATGCTAATTTCACCTTTGGAACAAATGGCTTAAAACAAGATATGAGTGCACTAGATTATGCAAAAAATGCTAGTATAAATGGTATAGGACAAGGGATAAGCTCTAAGATAAAAGGTGGAGAGTTTAAAGATGGCTTTTTAGCAGGAGCTATAATATCTGTATTAAGTGATAGTGCACTACAGATGAGAAAGTATGTAAAGGATAATTATGATTATGCAGGTAAGAGTGGTGAGATAGTATCTAAAGATACTCAAAGTGTTGGAGTTAGAGGAGATGGGGTTAAGTTAGCAGGGAGTCATTTTAAGAAGTATTATGATAAAGATGGAGTGCTTACAGAACTAAAAATCGAAGCCCCATTTGGTGGCTTACAAACTGGAGAGAGATTAGTGCTTGGTCATCACTATGATAAAGGCTCTTTATTTGATCATACACTTGAGAGCTTTGCAGGTCCACATGATTTTCTCTCTAGCTGGAATTATCAAAATATCGGGGGTAATACCTACTTAAAGGTAAATGACTTCTTTACCGGTACATTAGTAAGTGGAGCACTACTAATCCCATCTGCTCCATTTGCACTAGCACCATTTATACAAGATAATATGCCTAGTATTCATATATATAAAGATTTAAAGAAACAAAATAAAAACATAAGAGATGAAACTATTAATAAAATAAAGGAGAGAAGATGAGAGTTAAAGACATTGTTTTATCAGCAAGTATACTGATTGTGCTAGGTGGTTGCTATATAGGTCCTGCAACTTATGAGGTTTTTAAAAAAAATAATGATATCAGTATAGGAAAATCTTTTATTCCATTGATGAACTCTAAATTTAGAGAAATCTATGATGAGAATAGATATATATATATAGTTAGAAGCAATCCTGAAGGTTGTGTCTATGGATTTTTAACAAATAGAGATGATAAACCAGAAGTAGTGCAAGAGTGGATTATACTATCAGGTAAAGAGCATTGTAAACACAGACAAGAGTGGGTTTTCTCTTTTTAAAGATTAAGCAAAGTGGCACTACTAATCCCATCTGCTCCATTTGCACTAGCACCATTTATACAAGAATAAGAGATGAGAATTAAAGATATAGCCGAATTCACCACCCACCATAAAACTAAAACATAGGATTTATCAGAGATAAAACATAAAGCAATATAGTAAATTTATAAGTAATTCAAATTTAAATTTAATTAAAAACGCCATTAAATGACATAAGAAAGATCAAATTGCAAATAGACAAAGCAATCAAACAAATCAAATCAACTTACCACGAGAACCCAACTCTAAAACTAATATTAACTTTGTCTGTCTTGAAATATTGTGGTTTATATATAGGAGTTGAAGCCAATAAATCATATTTTAACGTTTGCCCCAGTAAAGTAAAATCTCCTTTTATACCAAGCCCAGTTCCAGCTATTTTGTTTGAACCGCTGTATTCTGATGTAGTGCTATACACTGCACCGCCATCAAGTGCTAAATATATAAAGTGGTTATTTATATATTTATATGCTAACGTATTTCTTAGATATAAGCCCTTTTGTCCTACCAAGCTCATCTGCCCGTCAAATCCTCTAACACTATAAATGCCACCAACGCTTAGTCTATCTTGTATGGTTAGCGGGGTTTTGTTGTATTGAGCATAAAGCATTGCGTCATAGATTATATTGTCGGCTAGTTTTACTTTATATCCTACATCAAGCAACCAAATTTTCATTCTGGACGAACCCTCGCTTAGCTGCTCTTCTGGAGCTGGTAAAGCACCCAATATGCCAGTGCCACGCTTGTATGATATTTGAGTGTTTAGTTGCGAGTTTGTTAGGTTTAGCTGTGATTTTATGCCTATCTCATATCCGGCTGTAACCCTTCTTTGGTTTTTTAGCTCAAATTCTTCTATATAGTTTTTACTATCGCGTCTGAATAAATTTATAAATGCTATGTTTTTTGTGTTTTGGCTCCTGTGCAATAGATAGCTAAGTTCAAGAATTTGACTTTTTGAATTACCTTTATACTCATAAAGCTGGTTTGCACCAAGTATGATTTGGCTATAAGAGTAACGTGAGTTTGTGTAGCTTAGATCAAAGTAGCCAAATGGAATACTAAAATTTAGATAATGGTTGTGTGAATTTCCTTTTTGGCTATCGTGATTTAGACTTGTCTTTTCTGTGTTAAATATGGCCTTACCTAAACTTATAGTATAAATTTCATTAAACCCTAACAAATTTACAGCACTTGCTCCGATTGTGCCTTGATATTTGCCAGTCTCTTTGCTACCGTAATTATCTAGGTTGATATTAAACATTAGTGGCAGAGCCCTTTGGTCTCTTGTGATAAGCACATCGGTTGAATTTAGAGTGTTTGCTGGAGCTAAAGATACGCCAACATCGCCCAAAGTAGCATTTGATATATTTTCAAGAGCTTGCTCGATATTTCTTATGTTTAGTGTTTTATTGTGCTCTAACTCGCCAAATGCACTAAATAGCATGGCTTTTTCTCTTTGATTGAGCTTATTATTGATCGAAATTTTATCTATCTTGCCAAGATTTAAGGATAGTTCTATCTTTTTTGATTTTAGATTAAGTGGCTTTATGCTTACAAAGCTTGTGATAAAGCCATTTGAGATGATCTCGTTATTGATTGATGAGATTATGGTATTTATACTTCTTTCTCCAAGGCAGCTACCTGCTTGAAAGCCTACTTTATTTAAAGCATCCAATAAGTAGCTTTGAAATTTAGTCTCTATCTTATCATCAAGCACGATACTGTCTATCTCAAAGCAAGGTGTTTCGTGTATGATGGATAAAGTTTCACTGCTATTTTTTGATTGCAAATTTATATTTGATTTTGGAATACTATCTTGAAGATGTTTTATACGCTCTTGTTCGTTTTTAAACTCCCTTTGGTTTATATCATCTTGGGAAAATAAGCAGGTAAATAAAAGAAATAAAATAAAAATCTTATTCATTAAATAAAAAATTTAAATTCAATGAAGTTTAATACAAGCACATAGCGACAGACGAATTCATTTTTTGCCAAATTTAATTTCATCATTTTTTCTTTACCTTTTTTACATTATGACATTATTATAACATTTTTATACTCATTTGCAAGTCAGCTTTATATTCTATAATCATTAAATCAAAATTGAAATAAAATACTGCATAGACTCACAAGATGGTCTTTATCTCTCTTAATCATTTTTGAAAAATACGCTTTGTTTGGCTTTTAGTTAGAAAAATTTGTAAAAATAGAGAAACAAATAAAACTTTTGTTGGTTTAAAAAAATGAAAATGATGGCTATAAAATCAATATGACTTTGAAACGGTTAAGTATTTGCAGAATTTTTAAATAAGCAAGATGTTAGTCATTTTATAATAAAAATAAATTTAAGATAAACCATTTTTATAAAAAAATTATAATATAATTGTGTATTAGAAATTTTTTATAAAATGATATGCCAATGTTAAAGCTTTTTAAGGTTTTACTAGTAAGTATTTTACTAACAATAAGTGCAGATGCTACAGATTTTTTATCTAAAGTGACAGGCGGAGCATTAAGTGATAATGATATGGGAGTTAAGCGTTTAAACAATACTAAGATGAATCAGGTATTTGGTGGCTCGGTACACCCTATATCATCTAGCTTTAGTTTTGAAAACACCATTATAAAGGAGCTTAGGCAGGCAACAAAAGATCGTTTAGAATCAGATATTAATAATTTAAGGTGATAAAAATGCAATTAAATAGTATAACATCATCTGCCATTGGTTTTGATCTTAATACTTCACAAAAGAGTTTTAAGGATGTTAATGGCATTACATTTGCAGAATTTGCTAGTTTATATAAAAAGACCAAGCAAGAATTGAAGTAGTACAAGGCTACACTCTTACTGGCTACACAAAAGACCAAAAGGTTAGCATTTGGGGTAAATTGATGGGTTATGACCATGATTTTGGCACTGATAAAATTGATGAATTAAAAAAGTTCATTGATGAAAGTGGTGGTTTAGCGATTGAGCATTTACCAACTTTAAACAAAAGTGGCTTTTCTAATAACAAACTAAAATTCGTAAGAGATGATTTTTTTAGCGTTGATGAATTTGCTAAAAATTTTGACCCAAGTGTAGCTAGTGTTGTCTTTAGTAACTCAAAAAGCATAAATTTGCTTGATAGTGATTTAAGTATTGATGATTTTAAAGTAAAATGGGCGCAGCATACCTTAGAAGAACGCTTTGGTCTAACGCTAAAAGATGATGATGCTAGTAAAGCCCTTGCTATCTTAAAAGAGCTCCAAGAGCAGCAGGGTGATCAAAATAATGCAGACAAAAGTAAGGATAAATTCACTCTGCTTCAAGCTATCAAAAATAGCACTACTTATAAAGATAAAGCCACAAGTGAACTTCAAAAATTTTACGAATTTATAAAAAGAGAATTTGATAGTGGTAAAAATACATTTGATATACTAAAAACCATTGCTGAAAATAAAATATATTTGAAAGTATAAGTGTTATAACAACAAGTCAATAAAAGGACGCAAACTTTGAAAAAACAACTAAGCATTTTAACTATAACCGCCTTGTCTCTTTTTGCCTCAGACCCAATAACAATCGATAGCCTTTTTAAAAACCAAATAGGGCTTAGAAGCGTTACATCTTTGTCGCTTCTAAGCTCAGGCAACCACAGATAAGATATTTAGAGTTTTTGCTATAAGGATTAAATTTATAGCTTATTAAGATAGCTGCAGTTTTATTTTTAAATTGTTTATAACATAGTCAATTAAGTAAATTTTATCTTTTAAAGATGCCAACTTTGTTTAATTAAATTTATGCATACTTATATTTATTTCCTTTTTAAAAGGAAATAAATATATAAATTTATAGCCAAAAATGGCTAAATTCTTGACAAAAAAAAGTCTTTTTAGTAAAATCCCTTTCTCTTTACGCAAGACTTATGTCTGCTCGTAAGATTTTTTCAAATCCTATGCGAGTGAAGTTATGTAAAAGAGGTCGCGAGTTTGCGACAAGTTCTTTATTAAAGGAAAAAATATGGAAAGAATCAGGCTTAAGCTAAAAGCTTATGACCATAGAGTTCTAGATCGCACAGTTGCAGCAATTGTAGAAGCTGTCAAACGAACTGGTGCGGACGTTCGCGGTCCAGTGCCAATGCCTACTAAGATCAAACGTTACACTGTCTTAAAATCTCCACACATCAACAAAGACTCACGTGAACAGTTTGAGATGAGAATACACGCTCGTATGCTTGACATCGTAGCAGCTACTCCAGAAACAGTAGATAGTCTAACCAAACTTGACCTTGCCCCTGAGGTAAATGTCGAAGTTCGTGCGATGAAGTAAGCAAAAGGATAGAGTATGGAATATATTGTAGAAAAAATAGGTATGAGTAGAACAATATCTACACACAGCACACCAGTTACGCTACTAAAACTCATAGATGCTAAAGTTTGCGAAGTTGATGAAAATAAACGTGCTATCGTTGCTTATGCTAGTACAAAAGCTAATAACAAAGCTATAGCAGGTCAGCAAAAGAAATACAACCTAAGCAGCGAGTTTAATAAATTTGCAACACTTGATGTGGCAAATACCGAGGTGGGGGCACTTGATTTCACACCTTTGAGCGAGGCTAAAGTATTAAAAATCAGCTTTAATTCAAAAGGTCGCGGTTATCAAGGTGTTGTTAAAAGACACGGATTTGGTGGCGGTCCAGCAAGCCACGGCTCACGTTTTCACAGACGCCACGGCTCAATAGGTAACTGCGAATGGCCAGGACGTGTTCAGCCGGGTATGAAGATGGCAGGACATATGGGTAATGAAAAAGTTACCGTTAAAAACGAGCTAGTAAGCTATGACGCAGATAACGGCATAATCGTAGTGAAAGGTTGCGTCCCAGGTCATAATGGTGCGATGGGTAGAATAAGGATAGTAAAATGAGTAAAATTTGTGTATTAAACGATAAATTTGAAAAAGCAGATGAGATATCACTTCCAGCAAGTTACGCTGAAGTAAATCCTCACAACCTTTATCTGTATGTTAAGTCTTATTTGGCTGGTATTAGATCAAACACAGCTCATACAAAGTCTCGTGCATTTGTAAGCGGTGGTGGCAAAAAACCTTGGAGACAAAAGGGACGTGGCGGTGCTCGTGCTGGCTCAACCAGAACTAACGTATGGGTGGGTGGTGCTGTTGCTTTTGGTCCAACAAATGATAAAAACTACTTTCAAAAAGTTAATAAAAAGCAAAAAAGACTTGCTCTTGAGTGTGCTTTGGCTCAAAAAGCTGAGGCTGGAAAGCTTTTTGCGGTTGATAGTATAGCGATAGAGTCTGGTAAAACCAAAGATGCAACACAAGTTATGAAGGCTTTAAATTTAAGGGATGCTCTAATCGTTAAAGACTTGCTTGATGATAAAACGCTACTTGCTTTTAGAAATTTAGCAAACTGCTACGTTGTTGATGCAAATGAAGTAAATGCTTATCTTGTTTCAGTATTTAGCTCAGTAATCATTGAAAAAGCAGCACTACAAACTATAACAAAAGAGGGCTAAAATGGCAGATATAACCGATATAAAAACAATTATTTATACAGAAAAAACTCTTGGCCTTCAAGAAAATGGTGTTGTGGTTATTCAAACTTCGCCAAAAGTTACTAAAAATGGGCTAAAAGAGGTTTTAAAAGAGTATTTTGGTGTAACGCCACTTCGCATAAATTCACTTAGAATGGACGGCAAAGTTAAGCGTTTTAAAGGCAAAGTAGGTGTAAGAAATGACGTAAAGAAATTTTATGTCAAGTTACCTGAGGGCGTAAGCCTAGAAAATACGGAGGCATAAGATGGCGATAAAATCATATAAACCATATACTCCAAGCCGTAGATATATCACAGGGCTAAGCTCTGAGGATATTACAGCTAAGCCAAGCGTAAGAAGTCTTTTGATAAAGCTTCCAGCAAGCGGTGGCAGAAACAATAATGGACGCATTACTTCAAGGCATAAAGAAGCAGGTGCTAAAAAGCTTTATCGTATCATAGATTTCAAACGTTGCAAATTTGGTATAGAGGGTAGAGTTGAGGCAATAGAGTATGATCCAAACAGAAATTGTCGTATTGCACTTATCTCTTATAAAGATGGTGAGAAACGCTACATTATACGCCCAAGCGGTCTAAATGTAGGTGATGTCGTAGCTTCTATTAATGAGGGTGCACTTGATATAAAACCGGGTAATGCAATGAAGCTTAAATTTATACCGGTTGGAACTATCGTACATAACATAGAGCTTAAACCTGGTAAAGGTGCCCAGATAGCTCGTTCAGCTGGCGGATATGCTCAGCTAATGGGTAAAGAGGATAAATATGTTGCTTTAAGAATGCCAAGTGGCGAGATGAGACAAGTTTTAGCTGAGTGTATGGCATCAATAGGCGTTGTAGGTAATGAAGACTGGGCTAATATTACAATAGGTAAAGCTGGACGTAATCGCCATCGTGGTATCCGTCCACAAACTAGAGGCTCTGCGATGAACCCTGTAGATCACCCACATGGCGGTGGTGAGGGCAAGAAAAACTCAGGTCGTCATCCAGTTACTCCGTGGGGCAAACCAACCAAAGGTGCTAAGACTAGACGTAAAAAAGCTAGTGATAAGCTTATAATTTCAAGAAGGAAAGGAAAATAGAGATGGCAAGATCACTCAAAAAAGGTCCTTTCGTAGATGATCACGTAATGAAGAAAGTTGTTGCTGCAAAAGCTGCAAATGACAACAAACCAATCAAAACTTGGTCAAGACGTAGCACGATTGTACCTGAAATGATTGGATTAACATTTAACGTTCATAATGGTAAGAGCTTTATCCCTGTGTATGTAACGGAGAATCATATTGGTTATAAGCTTGGCGAATTTGCTCCAACACGCACATTTAAGGGTCATAAAGGCTCAGTGCAAAAGAAAATCGGTAAGTAGGGGTAGGCGATGAGTAAATCAACTATAAAATTTGTAAGACTTTCTCCTACAAAAGCTAGGCTTATAGCTCGTGAAGTTCAAGGTATGAATGCTGAACTTGCACTTGCAAGTTTGCAGTTTATGCCAAATCGTGGTGCTAAATTTATCGCTAATGCTATTAGCTCAGCTGTTGCAAATGGTGGTTTTGAGCCTGAAGAGGTTATCGTGTCAAGTTGTCGTGTGGATGCTGGCCCTGTGTTAAAGAGATTTAGACCAAGAGCAAGAGGAACGGCGAGTAGAATTCGCAAACCAACCTCTCACGTAATGGTAGAAGTATCTAAACCTGAAAAAAAGGAAGCATAATATGGGACAAAAAGTAAATCCAATAGGTCTTAGACTAGGAATTAACCGCAACTGGGAATCACGCTGGTTTCCAACCAAACAAAGCCTTCCTGAAAATATCGGTGAAGACTATAAAATTCGTGCATTTTTAAAGAAAAAGCTTTACTATGCAGGAATAAGCCAAATTTTGATAGAGAGAACAGCGAAAAAGCTTCGCGTTACAGTCGTAGCGGCTCGTCCTGGTATCATAATCGGTAAAAAAGGTCAAGATGTTGAAATTTTAAAAAATGACGTTAGTAAGTTAATCGGTAAAGATGTAAATGTCAATATCAAAGAGGAGAGAAAAGCACAAGCTTCAGCTCAATTAGCAGCAGAAAACGTTGCTATGCAACTTGAAAAACGTGTTGCTTTCCGCCGTGCTATGAAAAAGGTCATTCAAGCAGCCCAAAAGTCAGGTGCAAAAGGTATTAAAATTTCAGTTGCAGGTCGTTTAGGTGGTGCTGAGATGGCTAGAACCGAGTGGTATTTGGAGGGTCGTGTGCCACTTCATACACTTAGAGCAAAGATTGATTACGGTGTTGCAGAAGCACACACAACCTATGGAAACATAGGCATAAAAGTATGGATTTTCAAAGGCGAAGTTCTTCAAAAGGGCGTTCAACCTGAGCGTAGCGAAGAGGAAAAAAGCGATAGAAAACCACGTAGAGCAAGAAGAGGTAAATAATTATGTTGATGCCTAAAAGAACGAAATTTCGTAAGCAAATGAAAGGTCGCAATCGCGGCTATGCAACTCGCGGTGCATCTTTAGCTACTGGTGAGTTTGCGATCAAGGCTGTTGAGGCTGGAAGAATAAATTCACGTCAGATTGAAGCTGCTCGTCAGGCTCTAACTCGCCACGTTAAAAGACAGGCTAAAATTTGGATCAGGGTTTTTCCTGATAAGCCACTAACTAAAAAACCGCTTCAAACTCGTATGGGTAAAGGTAAGGCTGGTATTGAAGAGTGGGTGATGAATATTAAGCCTGGTCGTATAATATATGAAATGGCTGGTGTTAGCGAGGAGCTTGCACGTGAGGCTTTAACTCTAGCTATGCACAAATTGCCTTTCAAAACAAAATTTGTAACGCGAGAGAGTGAAAATGAAATATACTGAGTTAAAAGATAAGAGCGTTGCAGAGTTAAACGCGTTGTTAAAAGAGAAAAAGGTGCTTTTATTTACACTAAAACAAAAGTTAAAAACTATGCAGTTAAGCAACCCTAACGAGATTGGTGCGGTTAAAAAAGAGATCGCTCAAATCAATACTGCAATTAGCGCTCAAAAGTAAGGGGTGAGAAATGGCATTAAAAAGAGAAATTCAGGGTGTAGTTTTACAAAAAGCTGGAGATAAAACAGCTACTATCTTGGTAGAAAGACGTGTTATGCACCCAAGATATCACAAATTTGTAAAGCGTTTTAAGAAGTATTTAGTTCATGATGAAAGAAATGAGACAAATGCAGGGGATACTATTGTAGCTGTTGAGTGCAGACCACTTTCAGCGCGTAAGAGTTTTCGCTTAAAAGCGGTATTGGCAAAGGGAGTTGAGTAATGATACAAAGTTTTACAAGACTTGCAGTTGCTGATAATAGCGGTGCAAAAGAGCTTATGTGTATAAAAGTTCTTGGCGGTAGCAAGAGAAGATATGCGACACTAGGCGATGTTATCGTTTGTTCGGTTAAAAAAGCTCTTCCAAACGGCAAGATCAAAAAGGGTCAGGTTGTTAAGGCAGTTGTTGTTAGAACCAAAAAAGAGGTTCAAAGAGGTAACGGTTCACTTATTAGATTTGATGATAATGCGGCAGTTATCCTTGATAACAAGAGAGAGCCTATAGGCACTCGTATATTTGGACCGGTTGGTCGTGAAGTTAGGTACGCTAACTTTATGAAGATTGTTTCACTAGCACCGGAGGTTTTATAATGGCAAATGTTAAATTTAAAATCAAAAAAGGTGATACTGTAAAGATAATTACCGGAGATGATAAGGGTAAAACTGGTAAAGTTTTATCTGTATTGGCTAAAAAAGGTCAAGTCATTGTTGAAGGCTGCAAAATAGCTAAAAAAGCAGTCAAGCCAAGCGAGAAGACACCAAATGGCGGATATATAAATAAAGAAATGCCAATAGACATCTCAAATGTTGCGAAAGTTGAGGAATGAGGGCTATGAGTAGACTAAAAGATAAATTTAATGAGACTATAAAACCAGCTCTTGTTAAAGAATTTGATATTAAAAACCCTATGCTTATCCCAGCGATAGAAAAGATCGTTATTAGCGTTGGAGCAAATGACTCTGCAAAGGATCAAAAGATCCTCCAAAATATGGCTGATACTATCTCGCTTATCGCAGGACAAAAAGCAGTTATCACAAATGCTAAAAAGTCAGTTGCTGGCTTTAAAGTTCGTGAGGGCTTTCCTGTTGGTATCAAAGTAACTTTAAGAAAAGAGCAGATGTATGCTTTTTTAGATAAGCTTATCAGCATTGCTCTTCCAAGAGTGAAAGACTTCCGTGGTCTTCCTAAAAATGGCTTTGATGGACGAGGTAATTATAACTTTGGTCTTAGTGAGCAGCTTATGTTTCCAGAAGTTGAGTATGATAAAATTTTACGCACTCACGGTATGAATATAACTATCACTACAACAGCTAATAACGATAAAGAGGCATTCAAATTGCTAGAGCTATTTGGTTTGCCGTTTGCAAAAGGAAAGTAATATGGCAAAAAAATCAATGATAGCAAAAGCTGCACGCAAACCAAAATTTGCGGTTCGCGGCTATACAAGATGCCAAATTTGCGGACGTCCGCACTCTGTTTATCAAGACTTTGGAATTTGCCGTGTGTGCCTAAGAAAGATGGCTAACGAGGGTCTAATCCCAGGTCTTAAAAAAGCAAGTTGGTAAGGAAAAGATATGTTAAATGATCTAATATCAGACGGACTAACCCGTATTAGAAACGCAGCTTTAAGAAAGTTAGAGACTGCAAAGCTTATGCACTCAAACGTTGTTGAGGCTACTCTTGCGATATTATTTGCAAAGGGCTATATAGAGAGCTATAATGTAGTAGAAGAGGGCAATAAGAAATTTATAAATGTTGTTCTTAAATACGATGATCATGGTAGAAGCGTTATTAATGAGTTAAAAAGAATTTCAAAACCAGGACGTAGAGTATATCAAGGTAAAGATGAGATTAGACGCTTTAAAAATGGCTATGGTACGGTTATCGTTAGCACAAGCAAAGGTGTTATGAGCGGTATTGATGCGAACAAAGCTGGTGTTGGTGGCGAAGTTCTTTGCACGGTTTGGTAATGGAGTGCTAACGATTTGGGGTATCGTTAGCATAACACTAAAATTAAGTTTAAATATGTAGACTTCTGTAGTTTGAGTGTCTAACAGATTTAAACCCAAAAATGAGTTTTCTGCCTTATAAATTTAATAGGGCAGATATTTTACGGCATTGAGGTATTCATTCATAAATTGTAGAAATACCCTAGACAAGTAAAAGGAATAAAATGTCTCGTATAGGAAAACAACCTATCTCTATACCATCAGGTCTAGACGTTAGCGTTGAAAATAATGTCCTTAAATTTAAAAAGGGCAATAGTATAAAGCAGCTAGATACAAAAGGGCACGTTGATGTCAAAGTAGAAAATGGATATATAGTTTTCTCACCTAAAGGCGAAGACCGCCAAAGTAGAGCTTACTGGGGAACATACAGAGCCCTAGCTCAAAATGTTGTTGTAGGTCTTACTCAGGGCTTTACTAGACAGCTTGAGATAAACGGCGTTGGTTATAAGGCGGCTACAAAAGGTAGAATTTTAGAGCTAACTCTTGGTTTTTCACACCTTATCAACTACGAGCTACCAGCCGGTGTTGAGGCGAGTGTTGAGAAAAACGTTATAACTATCAAGGGCGATGATAAACAAGTCGTAGGTCAAGTTGCTGCTCAAGTTAGAGGATTTAGACCACCAGAGCCTTACAAAGGCAAGGGTGTTAAGTATGTTGAAGAGCGTATAATCCGCAAAGCGGGCAAGACATCTAAGAAGTAAGGGATAGGTTATGACAGCAAAAGTATTAAAAAGAAAACTTGCTCTTAGAATTAAGAGAAAAAGAAGAGTTAGAAGTAAAATTTCAGGTGTTGCTGCAAACCCAAGAGTATCTATATTTAAATCAAATAGAACTCTTTATGTTCAAGCTATTGATGATGTAACAGCTACAACAATAGCTGCTGCTGATGGTAGAAAACTAGGCATAAAAGCAAACAAAGATGGTGCTGCTATTTTGGCTAAAGAATTTGCAAATTCTTTAAAATCTAAGAACATTGATACAGTGATATTTGATAGAAACGGTTATCTATATCACGGTGTTATTGCAGCATTTGCTGATGCTTTAAGACAAAACGGCATAAAACTATAACCCAAAGGAAAATCGATGGAAAAATATAATAGAGAAGAATTTGAAGAAGTAATCGTCGATATCGGTCGGGTTACAAAGGTCGTTAAGGGTGGTCGTAGATTTAGATTTACAGCACTTGTTGTTGTAGGTAATAGAAACGGACTTGTTGGCTTTGGTTATGGAAAAGCAAAAGAGGTTCCAGATGCTATGAGAAAGGCGATTGATGATGCATTTAAAAACATCATCAATGTTAAGCTAAAAGGCTCAACTATACCTCACGATATAGAGGTAAAATACAACGCTTCTAAAGTGCTTCTTCGCCCAGCTAGCGAAGGTACAGGTGTTATCGCTGGCGGTAGTGCTCGTCCTATTTTAGAGCTTGCAGGTATTAAAGATATACTTACAAAATCACTTGGCTCAAACAACTCAGCAAACGTTGTTCGTGCGACTATCAAAGCACTTAGTATGCTAAAAAGCTAAGAGAAAGGGCAAAATATGGCATTAGAAAATTTAACTCCAGCTCCTGGCTCAACGCGTTCTATAAAGAGAATCGGTCGCGGTCAAGGCAGTGGAAATGGTAAAACTGCAGGCAAAGGTAACAAGGGTCAAAGAGCAAGAAAGGGCTATAATGAAAAGCGTGGCTTTGAGGGTGGACAACAACCGCTTCAAAGACGTCTTCCAAAAGTAGGTTTTACATCTAAATTTGAAAAACCTTATGTGATAAACGTAGAAAAAATCACAGCTATAAAAGAGCTAAGTGAGATTACTATCGCAACTATCGCAAGTGTGCATAAAATTTCACGTAGCACAACAAAGATTAAACTTATTGGTGCAAGTGCGAAAAATCTTGCTTCAAAAGTAAAAGACGAGAACGTTATCGTTAGCGGATTAAAATAATGAATAAAGCATTGACCAACAAGATATTAATCACGTTGGCATTTTTATTCGCATACAGGATACTGGCGTATGTGCCAGTTCCTGGCGTTAATGTCGATGTAATTAAAGAATTTTTTAGCTCAAACAGCAACAACGCATTAGGTCTATTTAATATGTTTAGTGGTAATGCGGCAGAGCGTCTTAGTATCATATCTTTAGGCATTATGCCTTACATTACATCATCTATCATTATGGAGCTTTTAGCGGCTACTTTTCCAAATTTAGGCAAAATGAAAAAAGAGCGTGATGGTATGCAAAAGTATATGCAGATCATCCGTTACGCAACGATAGTCATTACGATAATCCAATCTATAGGCGTTAGTATCGGACTTCAAAGCCTTACAGGACGTAGCGGAGAGCAAGCTATTATGGTTGATATGAATTTATTTATTGCTATCTCAGCAGCATCTATGCTAACAGGCACAATGCTACTTATGTGGATTGGTGAGCAAATAACTCAACGTGGTATCGGCAATGGTATTAGCCTTATCATCTTTGCAGGTATCGTTTCAGGCATACCAAATGCAATTGGCGGAACAATCAACTTAGTAAATACAAGCGAGATGAATTTCCTTGTGGTTATCGGAATTTTAATAGTTATTTTGGCTACTATCGGTGCGATTATATTTGTTGAGATGGGTGAGAGACGCATACCGATTTCATATTCTCGTAAAGTTGTTATGCAAAATCAAAACAAGCGTATTATGAATTATATACCTATTAAAGTAAATTTAAGTGGCGTTATACCTCCGATATTTGCGAGTGCAATACTAATGTTTCCAAGTACTATTTTGCAGGCTAGTACAAACAAATATATCCAAGCCATAAATGACTTTTTAAATCCAAATGGATACTTTTTCAACTTCTTAACATTTTTATTTGTTATCTTTTTTGCGTTTTTCTACGCTTCAATCGTGTTTAATACTAAAGATATAAGTGAAAATTTAAAAAGACAGGGCGGCTTTATCCCAGGTGTTAGACCTGGCGAGAATACAGCTGCTTATCTAAATGAAGTTGCTTCACGCCTAACATTTAGCGGTGCGATATATCTCGGACTTATCTCAACTCTTCCGTGGGTTTTGGTTAAATTTATGGGTGTTCCATTTTATTTTGGTGGCACATCGGTGCTTATCGTTGTTTCTGTAGCACTTGATACAATGAGACGCATTGAGGCACAAATTTATATGAATAAATACCAGACACTAAGTGCAGTGGGGCTATAAAAGTGGCCATATCGTTAAAAAAAGCTACTGAGATAGATAAGATGAGAGCGGCTAATAAAATAGTCGCTCAAACACTTGATTACGTTGCCACTATTATAAAACCAGGAATTACACTACTTGAAATAGATAAAATTTGTGAGGATATGATACGCTCACGTGGTGCCAAACCAGCTTTTAAAGGGCTTTATGGCTTTCCAAATGCAGCTTGTATTAGTCTAAATGAAGTGGTAATACACGGCATACCGGATAATACAAAGCTAAAAGAAGGCGATATAGTCGGCATTGATATAGGCTCGAATTTGGATGGATATTTTGGCGATAGTGCTAGAACATTTGGTGTGGGTAAAATCTCAGCTGATGATGAAAATTTAATAGCATGTTCAAAAGATGCACTATATTTTGCGATAGATTTTATTAGAGCTGGTATGCACTTTAAAGAGGTTTGCTATGAGCTTGAAAAATTTATAATAGCTCGTGGATACGTGCCACTTCGTGGATTTTGTGGACACGGCATTGGTAGACGCCCACATGAAGAGCCTGAAATTCCAAACTACCTTGAGGGCAATAACCCAAAGGCTGGACCAAAGATAAAAAATGGAATGGTATTTTGCATCGAGCCTATGATCTGTCATACTGATGGTACGCCAGTAGTTGGCAAAGATAAATGGAGTGTAACTGCAAAAGATGGGCTAAGGACTAGCCATTATGAGCATTGTATGGCGATAGTCAATGGCAAAGCTGAAATTTTAAGTATTGATTAAAGGAATATTAGTGGCAAAAGATGATGTTATAGAGATAGATGGTAATGTAGTTGAGGCTCTGCCAAATGCTACATTTAAGGTTGAGCTTGATAATAAACACGTGATACTCTGTCATATTGCAGGTAAGATGAGAATGCACTATATAAAGATAATGCCAGGAGACCGTGTCAAAGTGGAGTTAACGCCATATAGTCTTGATAAGGGTCGTATTACATATAGGTATAAATAAATTTGGCTGATAAAATGGCTGTTGTACGAAAGCAAATTTTGTACTAAGTAAATTTAAAGCTTGATTTGGGTAAAATCCAAGCTTTGCAACAAGCTGTAGGAAGAATTATTTTCAAAGTTCCCCACTTTATTTTGAAAATAGTTGGTTTAAATTTATTCTTTAAACCTATGCAGCCTCTAAAAAGTGGAATAAATTTTTAGGAGACTAAGATGAAAGTTCGTCCTTCTGTAAAGAAGATGTGTGACAAGTGCAAGATTGTCAAACGTAGCGGTATCATTCGTGTTATCTGCGAGAATCCAAAACATAAGCAAAGACAAGGATAAGGCATGGCACGTATTGCAGGTGTAGATTTACCAAATAAAAAGAGAATAGAGTATGGGCTAACATACATCTATGGTATAGGTCTTTACAAATCACGTCAAATTCTTGACGCTGCTGGTATCTCATATGATAAAAGAGTATATGAGCTAAGTGAAGATGAGGCTGCGGCTATTCGCAAGGAGATCCAAGAGCATCACGTAGTTGAGGGCGATCTTAGAAAGCAAGTTGCTATGGATATAAAAGCACTTATGGATTTAGGTTCATATCGTGGTCTTCGCCATAGAAAAGGTCTGCCAGTTCGTGGTCAAAAGACAAAGACAAACGCTAGAACCCGCAAAGGCAAGCGTAAAACTGTCGGTGCAGCAACGAAGTAGTAAGGATAGACAATGGCAAAAAGAAAAATCGTTAAGAAAAAAGTTGTTAAAAAAAGTATAGCCAAAGGTATCGTATATATAAGTGCAACGTTTAACAATACAATGGTAACAGTTACCGATGAAATGGGGAATGCTATTGCGTGGAGTAGTGCTGGTGGTCTTGGATTTAAAGGTAGTAAAAAATCAACTCCTTATGCAGCTCAACAAGCCGTAGAAGATGCACTAAGCAAAGCAAAAGAGCATGGTATAAAAGAGGTTGGCATAAAAGTTCAAGGTCCAGGTAGCGGACGCGAGACAGCAGTTAAGAGCGTAGGAGCAGTAGAGGGCATTAAAGTAACTTTCTTTAAAGATATAACTCCACTTGCACATAATGGTTGCAGACCACCAAAACGCCGCCGCGTCTAAGATATAGAAATTAGGAGAAATTATTATGGCTAGATATAGAGGACCTGTTGAAAAATTAGAAAGACGTCTTGGTGTTTCTCTTGCTCTTAAAGGCGAGAGAAGATTAGCTGGTAAGAGTGCGTTAGATAAACGCCCGTATGCTCCAGGACAACACGGACAAAGAAGAGCAAAAATAAGCGAGTATGGTTTACAACTTCGCGAGAAGCAAAAAGCTAAATTTATGTATGGTATTAGTGAGAAGCAGTTTAGACATCTATTTGCTGAAGCAGCACGTAGAGAGGGCAATACTGGTGCATTGCTAGTTCAACTACTAGAGCAAAGACTTGATAACGTAGTTTATAGAATGGGGTTTGCAACAACTCGCCGTTTTGCACGTCAGCTTGTAACTCACGGGCACATTCTTGTAAATGGTAAGAGAGTAGATATCCCATCTTACAGAGTTGAGCCAGGACAAAAGATAGAGATTGCCGAAAAATCAAAAAATAACCCACAGATCATCCGTGCGATAGAGCTAACAGCACAAACAGGTATCGTCGGCTGGGTTGATGTTGAAAAAGATAAAAAATTTGGAATTTTCACTAGAAACCCAGAGAGAGAAGAGGTTGTCATTCCAGTAGAGGAAAGATTTATAGTAGAGCTTTACTCAAAATAATAGAGGGTATAACGATGAGAAAAATTACTACATCAGCTTATATGCCGACAGAAATTTTAGTGCAGAGCATTAGCGAAAATGTAGCTCGTATAACAGCATATCCATTTGAGACTGGTTATGCTGTAACCCTAGCACACCCGCTACGCAGACTACTTTATACAAGTACAGTTGGTTTTGCACCAACTGGTGTGAAGATAGAGGGTGTTAGCCACGAATTTGATAGTATGCGTGGCATGCTAGAAGATGTTGCATTTTTTATTATAAATTTAAAAAAGATTCGTTTTAAGCTTAAAAATGATAGTGAACGTGAGGTTATTGAGTATAGTTTTAAAGGACCAAAAGAGATAACAGGTGCAGATTTAAATAATGATATAGTCCAGATTGTTAATCCTGATGCATATCTTGCTACTATAAATGAAGATGCTGAGCTTAAATTTTCAGTTATCATTCAAAAAGGCATTGGATATGTGCCTAGCGAAGAGATACGTGAAGAGATTGAAGATGATTATATCGCACTTGATGCGTTTTTTACGCCCGTTAAAAAAGCAGTATATGACATTGAAAATGTCTTGGTTGAAGACAATCCAGACTATGAAAAGATCGTATTTACTATAACTACTGACGGACAGGTTGGTCCAATTGAGGCATTTAAACATTGTCTCGAGGCGATGTATCAGCAGATGTCAGTATTTAAGGGTGTTTTAGATATAGATGTAAATGCACCTATAGCTAGTACAAGCACAAATAGTGAGTATTCAAAGCTTTTGGCTAGTGTAGAGGAGCTAAATTTAAGTGCAAGGAGCTTTAACTGTCTTGATAAGGCGGAGATTAGATTTATTGGTGAATTGGCACTTATGGATGAAAACGAGTTAAAAGAGCTTAAAAATCTTGGCAAAAAATCTCTTGAAGAGATAAAAGCTGTTATGGAAGAAATCGGCTATCCAGTTGGTGGCGATGTGTTAAAGGACAGCAAAGATCAGCTTAAGAAAAAAATAGCTGAACTAAAATCGCAAATGGATGCATAAAAAGGACAATAAATGAGACATAAACACGGATATCGCAAACTTGGTAGAACGTCATCTCATCGCTCTGCATTGCTTAAAAATTTAGCAATTGCAATCATTAAAAGCGAGAAGATAGAGACGACTTTGCCAAAGGCAAAAGAGCTTAGAGGTTACGTTGAAAAGCTTATTACAAGAGCAAGAAAGGGCGACTTTAATGCCCACAGAGCAGTTTTTGCTGCTTTGCAAGACAAAGAGAGTACAAACAAGCTAGTTACTCAGATCGCACCTAAATTTAAAGAACGCAATGGCGGATATACAAGAATAGTCAAAACTCGTATCCGTCGCGGTGATGCTGCAGAAATGGCCTATATCGAGCTAGTTAGCGAATAATATTTAGAGAGCTTAGGCTCTCTGCTCCTTCTTCTTAAAACTCTTTTTAAATTTTTATTTTTTAAATTTTTGCTGTATAATTTTTCAAATTAAATTTAAGGTGATATATGTCAGAACAAATCTTTAATAAGATAAATATGATGTTAACTCAGCATTGTGCTAGATTTCGTGTTATAAATCACGAAGCTGCAGGGACTTCACAGAGCGTGGCTGCCTTACGTGGCACACATGTAGGACAGGGTGCAAAAGCTTTAGTTTGCACTATTAAAGGTGTACAAAAAGACATAGTAAAACAAAAAATTCATATTTTAGCCGTTTTACCAGCTGATTATAGAGCTGATTTAAATGCACTTTGTGATGAGCTTGGTGGCTTAAAAGCATCTTTGTCAAGTCCGTCAGAGGTGAGCGAATTTACTGATTGTGTTATCGGTTCGGTACCGCCATTTAGTTTTCACGATGAGTTAAAACTCGTTTGTGATCCATATCTTTTTGAGCGTTTTGAAGAGATCGCTTTTAACGCAGGATTGCTTGATCGCTCTATTGTTTTAAATGCAAGTGATTACGCTCGTATCGCTAAGCCGAATTTAATAAAATTTGCAATAAAAAATTAAAATTTAAATATTAATTTCACGAAAAATAGTATAATAAAAACAAAAAAGGATAAAAATGATACCATTTAGTGATGATGAGCTTTTAAAGCCTATTGCTTTAAGCTTACAAAAAGTTCTTCCTATGCTTGAAAATGACGGTGGTGGTATGGAGTTGCTCGGCATTAAAAATGGTAAAGTATATCTGCGTCTTACTGGACATTGCCATGGATGTGCGGCGAGTGGAGCGACATTAAAATACGGCATCGAACGCCAACTTCGCATCGATATACACCCAGAGCTTGAGGTAATAAATATCCCGCTCGGAGAAGAATTTGACATCGATAGAATATAAAAGACTTGGCATAAAAAATTTTAAAAAAGCAAAATTTAATGACGCGATGCTATATTTTTCACTTGCCTACGAGAGCAGTAAAGATCGAAATTTGCTATTTTTCATACAGATTTGCTCTCTCGCACAGGATAGTCCAGAAGAGGCAAGAACGCTCTTTGAATATTTTTTAAACAAGGATAAATTCGGCGAAATAGATACAAATTTGGATGAAATTTTAGAGATTTTGGAGTCTAAGTTTTATATAGATACCGAGATTGAAGAGCAAGATGCTATAAGTTATGAGGATTTTAAGCGTGCCGTTGCGCACGAGGGTAGTTTTAAACGCGTGTTTGAAAATATTATGTTTTCAACTAGAGTTATGATCTCAAAAAAGGATGATTTTTTAGAATTTTTGCAAGATTTGATAAAAAATAACTTCCTTGAAATGAGTATGAACTATTTAGAGAGTGCAGCTGTAATGTTTAGCGGTGATGAGCGGATAGATATGCTTTTAAAAGAGATACAAAAGAGACGTAGCGATGAAAATTTACATTGAAAATGGCTTTGTGACTGATAACTCAAACGAGTGTGAGAACGGTTGTTTATTCATAAAAATGTCGGCAAATTCTGCATTTTGGGAAGTGGCTCGTGAGCGTGGTGCAAGGCTTATTAGTATTGATGAGTGTAAAAAGATCTTAAATATTGACGAAAATATAAAGATAGTAGGCATAACTGGAACAAATGGCAAGACAACGACCGCTGCTGCGATATGCTCGGCACTTTTAAATTTAGGCTTTGGCTGTGGGCTTAGCGGAACTCGTGGAGCATTTATAAATGGCAAACGCATCGATGAAAAGGCTCTTACGACCAGTCCTATTTTGCAGACTCTTGGGTATTTAAAAGTAGCAAGTGAGCAAAAATGCAAATTTTTCATTATGGAGGTTAGCTCTCACGCAATCGCACAAAATCGCATAGAAGGGCTTAAGTTTGCCCTTAAAATTTTTACAAATTTAACGCAAGATCATCTTGATTATCACAAAAGCATGGATGAGTATGCCCGTGTAAAATCAAGCTTTTTTAGTGATGAAGGCTTAAAACTCATAAATATTGATGATAATGGTGGGCTAAAATTTAACGCCAAGAACGCTTATACGTATTCGCTTAGCAAATACGCGACTTTTACACCTATTGCTTATGGACTTAAAGGTGGTATAGATGCGGTTGTAAAGACGCCAAATGGAGATGTGGAGCTTAGCTCATCGCTTCAAGGTGAGTTTAATCTATATAATCTCATAGCTACTATCGCCGCGATAAAGTTACTTACAAACGCTTCAAATAGCGATATATCCACAGCTATTAGTGAGTTTAGTGGTGTGGCTGGACGCGTTGAAGTCGTTAGTGGAGACCCACTTGTGATAGTAGATTTTGCACATACGCCTGATGGTATTGAAAAAGTGCTAAATGCTTTGCGACATTTAAATTTGGTCGTTGTTTTTGGTGCAGGTGGTGATAGAGATAACACGAAGCGTCCTAAAATGGGAGCTATTGCACAGCGTTATGCGAATTTTTGTATAGTAACGAGCGATAATCCACGCAGTGAAGAGCCAGAGACGATTATAGATGAAATTTGTGCTGGTATGGATATAAATAAGAGCGTGGTACGTGAGGTTGACCGCAAAAAGGCTATAGAGCTTGGATTAAGCAAGGTGCGTGAACTTGGGGCTGGTGCGGCACTTGTAATACTGGGTAAAGGGGATGAAGAGTATCAAGAAATCAAAGGCGTAAAATACCCATTTAGCGATAAAAATATCGTTGAAGCTTGTCTTTTTTCCTGATATTTCGTTTAATTTTTAGCATTGCTATATATATATTTCCTTATTGAACTCATATAACTTTTTATATATTTATGTTGACCTTAAAACTTAGAATTTGTTATACTTGCATTTATTAATAAATTACTATACTATCTAACAAGTCCAGTAAAGCACTCGGAGTTAGCATTTAGACGCCTATAAACTGAGATAAGATGGTCTATTAAAGCCAGACGAGTTTACTCGTGGCAGCGAGCGTAGATATAAGCTTGAGACTTAAAACATTAACCACAATATTATCTTTCGCATTGATGATTTAAAAGCAATCGCTTATGTACGTGTAAGCTCTTACGACCTAGAATAAATTACTATAAAAAAGATCTAACAAAGCTTAAATTTAATCCTAGATAGCAAAGTAAAAGGCTTGTGCTTACACACAAAGATAGACTTTTAAGATTTGGAGCAGAGCTTGTTTTTTTCAATATGCGAGCCAAATGCAACAAAGCCAGTCGCTAATGGTCTTAAAGAGACGCAGGTGGATTTTTCAAATTTAGACAATTTATGCATAAGAGTGCGGAGTAATTACTTAGGGAGTGATTATGGTCTGTATTGGTTTGCAATAGGGCTTAAAAATCCCTATTTAGCACTTTGTCATTATAAAACATACTAAAAATAAGTGCTATCACGCAGCAGACAAATAAAGCTAAAAGTAGATCTGATATAAAGTAAAATGCTAAAAACCACGCTCCAAATAGTAAAATAGTAAAAATATCTGTCCTATCGTGACTTTTAAACAGCAAAAACAGAGCAAACAGAGCAAACAAAGCAAACAAGCAAAGGCTAAATACAGGGTATCTCTGCACCAAAAACGCAAAAAACATTACACCAAAAAGCAAGATAGCAACACCAATTAATCCGCCAAATATCGCTAAAAAGCTAACGCCTTTAAATTTAAAAAACGCTATCACAACTAAAAGCAAAGCTATATACCAAAACTCATAAGCCAAAGCAAGGATACAAAAAGCCAAAATAGTCATAAAAATATAGCTAAACCCAAGTATTAAGCCGGTCAATATACCATTCATTTTAGCTCCCTTGTATTTAAACTCGCTTAAATTTTAATACAATAAAATAAAAACGGACTTAATATAATAAACCTAGCAAAGCGATAGTTAAAGACTTCGCGATTGTAAAAAAACTAAGGAGCTAAGCAGATGGCAAGAAAAGCAACTTTAACATTTGGTATGGACTTAAGCGACTTTAACAAAGCGATGGCGGCTATAAATAGACAGAGTAAAGACTTAAGCCAAAACCTACAAAACACCATCCCAACAGCAATAAAAGCGTATAAAAAAGGTGCAATTGAGTTAAAAGATAGTATAAAAAAAGCCGTCAGCACAAAGCTAGAGCTAGATATGTCAAAGGCAAAAGAGCAGATCGCAAATTTAAAAGGCGAGATAATAGCTGCCGTTGGTAGCGTGGCGGTATTGTCAGCCCCAATAAAATCAGCGATGGATTTTGAAAGTGCAATGGCAGACGTTAAAAAGGTTGTGGATTTTGATAGCACTGAAGAGTTAAAGGCGTTTTCAAACGAGCTAATTAAAATGAGTACAACTATCCCTATGAGTGCAGAAGGATTAACCCAGATAAGTGCTGCAGGAGCTCAAATGGGAATATCTAAAAATGAGCTTATGAAATTTACAGACCTTGCAGCCAAAACAGCAGTAGCCTTTGATGTAACGGCCCAGATGGCAGGTGATAGTATAGGCGATATAAAAAATATACTAAGTTTAAGCATAGATGAGACAGGTGAATTAATGGATGCTATAAATCACCTATCAAACAAAAATGCCGCCAAAGCAAAAGAGATAGTAGAGGTAATGAAGGAAATATCAGGCATAGGTAAACAAGTCGGCATCACAAAAGAGCAGACAGCCGCTCTTGCTACGTCCTTTATAGCACTTGGTAAAACACCATAAACCGCCGCAAGTGCTAGCGAGGCACTACTAAAAACGCTAAACAATATCACATCCGCCACGCCAACGGCACGAGAGGCCTGCCCTCAAGCCCAAAAGCCAAACAAAACGACACTAAAAGTAGATATAAAATTTTCATTTTTTCTTTCTGTCTTTACACACGTTTTCGCACGGCACACCATCGCCATCTCGATCAAAACTTGAGCGGTTGCAGTTGTTAAGATAGTGATACGCCTCTGCACAGCTAGCCATCTGCTTACAATACCTCTTGGAGCAGTCATATTTTTCTGCTCCAAATACTGCTAATGCCACAAACTATATGATAGATGTTTAGTTTAAGGAGTAAAAATTCTTATTTTTTACGAAAAAATGAGAAAGGATTTTTGATTACAATAAATTTAAAGCTAATATCGCACAAAGTGATGATAGCGGTTTTCATATCTCATTTTTAGTTACTAGCCTACTATTTGAAGTAACCTTGCTTAGATTAAAGTAAATTTGGCGACAAATCTCCTGCTATAAATATCGCAAGTAGCTTAATAGTTGGAAAATATAGCAAACTTATACTATTTCGTATTTTACCCATTTATACCAAATCTTCTGAGGCATTTTCATCTTTTTTTATAGCGCTTGATGATCTAGTTTGCAACCATGCGACAAACATCAGCGACCATTGGTAGACTTTTGGCACCAAATAGCAAAATATTCGTAGATATAAATATTATGAGTATTGTATTTGACGTTTTTGGCAGTGGATTTTAATATATTTGTTAAAGAGTCGAAGGTATAAAAATACTAAAATGCCAGGTAAAGTAAAGTCTTCTAGTTTCAGTTCTTTTTATTAGCTTGTTTTTGCAAAGCGTCCATTAAAATAGTTGAAAGTTCATACTTATTAAGCTCGTATTTATCAAGTATCACAGCATCTCTTTCGCCAAGTGGCTGTATAAGCCCATCGACTAGATCTCTATCAAGGCGATTCTTCTTAAACTCAACCAGCAAAACTTCAGCATTTTTCTTTTTATCTATTAGTTTTATGCTGATTTTTTCGATATCATTAAATTTAAACTTCGCACTCTTGCTACCTTTTTGCACGATAAATCCATCATCAATAACTTGCAAAAAGCTAACTTGAAAAATTTTCTTAACACAAAAAGCAACGCACAACACACCAACGATCATAGCAAATATCGCGGAGTTACCAAGCTCATAATAAAAGCTACCTATAAAACCAGCGACAAAAAGTAGCGTAGCAAATATCGCCCCACTTTTTGCACCCTTTTTATCTTCAAAAATTTGCATTTTACTACTTTAGTGCGTAAAAGCATCTCTTTGGAGATATGACCTCGCCACTATCTTTTAGCTGTTTTATCGCTTTTTCAACCACTGCTTTATCCGCATTTATCGCCACTGCGATCTCACCTGTCTTCATAGGTTCACCTTTTGATAAAAGTGTTACGATCTGTGCTTTTATATCCATTTTGTCTCTCCATTGTAAATTTTGTATATTCTATAAAAAAATACTTTAAATTTCTTTATTATTATCAAAATAAAACTTTTTATGATACAACAAAGCTTATTATCAATAATTTTTATTATTTATATTTTATCAAAATTTAGGTATAATTGATAAAATTTTATAAAGGAGCAATGATGAGACAATATGAAACATACAAGTGCAAAAAGTGTGGCAATGTAGTAGAGGTGCAAAATGTAGGCGGCGGTACTTTAAGCTGTTGTGGCGAGGATATGGAGTGCGTTACAAGCGATCTTACGGCAGTAAATTTAATGAAAGCCTTTGCTGGCGAGTCTATGGCTCGTAATAAATACGAACTTTACGGCGATCTTGCACGTGAGGCAGGATACCACGCTATCGCAAAGCATTTTTACGAAGCAGCAGAGAATGAAAAATGGCATGCAAGAGCAGAGTTTAAGGCCTATCACGAATTAATGAACGATCCTATTGATAAGATGGATAAAAATCTGCTTGATGCAGCGGCTGGAGAGAACTATGAGCATACAACTATGTATCCAGACTTTGCAAAGATCGCCACTAATGAGGATAAAAAGGCTATCGCACGGCTATTTAATGCTATCGCAAAGGTTGAAGTAGAGCATGAACGTGAGTATTTAGAACTCAAAAAGATACTTGATGAAGATGGATTTTTTGAAGGAGATGATGATGAAGTGTGGGTTTGTGAGGTGTGCGGACACGTCCATCGTGGTAAAAAAGCCCCAAGTGCCTGTCCACTTTGTAAAGCACCAAAGGAGTATTTTAAACGCGAGTTTTTAGGATAATCTTTTAAATACTACTTCTTGCGAGCGATTGTTTTTAGCTTTTCGCTCGTTTTTTTACAAAAATTTAAAATCATTTGAAATATTTTTATCTTTAAAATTTTACATTTAATCCGTAAAAATATCTAAATTTTATCAATTTTACCTTTTATGAGATGGACTTATCTTGCCTATTAGTCCATAAAGTAGCTCATAAAGTTGCTTTGCGTTTTTCTCATCATAACAAACGCAAGCACTCATCTTATCAGGGACTAAGGCTGCTTTATCGTGTAGGTTCTTACCATTTTTAGTCAGCGAGATAATCACATTTCGTTCATCATAACTAGCTCTATTTCGCTCTATAAAACCCTTCTCTTCTAACTTTTTTAAAAGCGGAGTAAGAGTACCTGAATCAAGATAGAGCATCTCACCAAGATCTTTTACACTCATTTGTTCATGCTCCCATAAAACTATCATCGCGATATACTGCGTGTATGTGAGATCTATCTCGTCTAAAAATGGTCTATAAAGTTTTGTGATCTCTTTTGATGCGACATAAAGTGGAAAACAAAGCTGGTTTTTTAGTCTAAGCTTATCGTCTATCTTCATCTTGTTCCTTTAAATTTCACACTATTTTAGCAAAATTTCCCACTCTTTGCATAAGCTTAGCCTCATTTCATTAGCATTTTTTAGATATTACTAATTTTGATTTGAGACTTTTACTTAGTTATAGATTTAAAGTAGTGTTTTTAAGCACTCTTCTATCTTATCGGCTCCTGCCGTTGACTCAAATCTCGCTACTACCTTACCGTCTTTGTCTAGTAAAAATTTAGTAAAATTCCGCTTTATATCGGGATTTTTCTCATATTCGCTGTCTACTTTTCTAAGCATATCATCTAATACAGCAAAATGCTTGTGATCTTTGTCAAACCCACCAAAGCCCTTTTGGCTCTTTAAAAATTTAAACACTTCAGCTGCATTTTTACCATTTACCTCTATCTTTGCAAACTGCGGAAACTTCACGCCAAATTTCATCTGACAAAACTCGCTTATCTCCTCGTCGCTGCCTGGTGTTTGATGCCCAAACTGATCGCACGGAAAATCAAGTATTATAAAGCCTCTATCCTTATAGGTTTCATAAAGTCTTTCTAGTTCATTATATTGTGGGGTAAATCCACAACCAGTCGCAGAGTTAATCACTAAAATAACTTTACCCTTATACTCGCTAAGACTTACCATCTCACCCTTTTTGTCCTTTACATTTATGTCATAAAAACTCATCTTTTTCTCCTTGTTTTATATTAAATTTTATGGACTAAGTTTAGCCCATTGCTTACGCTTTACTAAATTTATCCTGCCCTGAAGCACAGTTTGGGCAGTGCCACTCATCAGGCAAGTCTTCAAACTTTGTCCCGGGTGCTATGCCATGCTCTGGATCGCCAAGCTTAGGGTCATAGATATATCCACATACCGAGCAGATATATCTGCCAGTTGGTGCATCATAGATAAAGTCGGCATTTTTTATAAACTCATTTTTAGGCGGATTATCAAGATCTACTATCTTTTTAGCCTCTAAATTCTCATATCCAAGTGGTGTATGAGTTGAGAGATACACACATGGGTGCTCTTTGATAAACTCACGCAAAGTATTTAAGTCTTTCTAGCCTCATTTATATCTTCATAAAAATCAGATAAGCGGTTTGCATAAAGTGCCTCATCTGTGTAGGTTACATCTCCTTGAAATATATAAAATATCCCATCTAATTCAGCCACGGCTATGCTATTACCCATCGTATGTCCGACAGCTGGTAGCATACGTATACCAGGTGCTATGATCTCGGATTTCTCGTAGTTATAATACGTCCCACTAGTAAAATCAACCGGTATCAAGTTCTTACAACCTTTTAGCTCATTTGATTCACACTCAACGCGAGAGGCATAGACTTTTGCATTTGGAAAGCTATTCACTTCGCCAGTATGGTCTATGTGTTTGTGCGTGATGATGATCTTAGTAATCTGCTCTGGCTTATAACCAAGCTTGGCTAATCCATCTATATAGTCATTTATTTTTTTGCCAGTATATATCATAGTCTTCTCATCTTGTATCGGCACTGGAAAATTCCGCGGAAAGCCTGTATCTATAAGGATCACATCATCACCTGTATCTATGAGATAGTTTTGCAAACCTGAACGATACAATACGTTGTTATCGTGCCTGTCTGGACCATCTTCGCCACCAAATGCAAAGCCTTGCTTCATATAGCCATTTTCAGCGAATTTTATCGTTTTTATCTGCATTTTACCCTTATATTTTGCGAGTTGCTCTGGTTTAAATTTAGTCAAAGTTTCCATTGTCTGTCTCCTTGTATAAAATTAAATTGTATGCAATTTTATAGTAAAACATTATATTTGTCAATAGTTTTTTCTAAAAATTATGTGGTTTATTGAAAAATTTAAATTCATAAGGTTTTAATTTGCAACTTTGATAATCAGTTTACAGTCTAATATACTCTACTGTGCTTAAAAATAAAATATCTAGCGAGATGAAAATTGGTAATGCTGACTTATGCTAATAGAAGAAATTTAAGATCTGTGTAGCTATTTTATCTTCAATAAATGGCATTATATAACTTGGCGAGTAGGTATTGCGACCACTTTGGATACTTAATATCGTGCTTTGTTCTCGCTCTTTTGTGCGTATCATCACGCTTACATTTGCCTTATATATGTAGCTGTTTGTGCGATGGTCATAAAAGTCATCAGCTCCAAATATCGTCCCAACGCCGATACCATAGCCACTTCCAAAACTACCAAACCCATAACCTAAATTTAAAAACACATTTGGGTCTTTAACTTCAAGGCGTTGTAGTGACATTAGATCACCAAGTATCACGATACTAGCTGTGTTCATATCGTTTGCAAGTATGTAGCCTCGATTTATAAATTTAGTCTTTACGGAGTTTTCAAGTGTGTTAATAGCACCTGATGAATTTTTGAAATTTATAAATATAGTTGTATTTGTATCTTGCGTGGTAACAAATATCGGCACAGAGCTTTGCGTATAAAGGCTCGGTGTGGAGCTTGTCGCACAACCTGACAAAAACAGTACAAATGCAAAAATGCATAAATTTATAAGCTTTTTCATAACCTTATCCTTTAAATTTAGCTAATTATACCGTAATTTAAAGTATAAGTTTTATCTCATTTTCTAATGTTGGCTTTGGCGTTAATCCAATGAAACGCCTTTTAAGATTGCCATGACTATCAAATATAAATATAGCAGGGACGCCCATTACACCACCAACTACTTTTGAGAAGTAATCAACTGAAATTTTATCACTAATAACATTATAATTAATATCGTGTTCTTTTATAATCGCTAGATCCTTATCAAAGCCAAGGCTTGGTCCAAAGATCCCATAAATGCTAAATTTATCGCTAAATTCGCTGTAAATTTCATTTATTATTGGAGCTTGAGCCATACATACGCCACAACTCGTACCAAAGAAAAATAGCATATACGCCTTGCCATCATTCATCATTAAGCGACGATCTTCTGGAAAATACTGCGTTTTAACACCATTTGGCGAGTTTAGTACGATATGATTTTTATTATACCCATCGTTGCCACATCCAAATAAAACCAATATCATAAAAAGTAGCGAAAAAATGGCCTTAAAATTTACACACATTATTTTATAGCTCCAATTTTAGCATCTGCTTTTACTCGTCTTTCATCGCTTATAACATCTATATTTTCAAGTCTTCCATGTTTTAGATAGACTATCTTATCGCCAAATTCACCAAGATCTGGGTTGTGTGTGATAAGAAGTATCGTCTTGCCTTCGTTTCTAAGCTGTTTAAAAAGCTCCAAAACAACGCGTTCATTTGCTTCATCAAGGTTGCCCGTAGGTTCATCAGCGATTAAAATTTCAGGGTCGTTTATGAGTGAACGAGCGATACAAAGACGTTGTTGCTCACCACCACTTAGCTGACTTGGGCGGTGATCTAGCCTATGTCCTAGTCCCACACGCTCTAACGCCCTTTTAGCGTCATCTTCATCAACACTACTATGGTAATACTGAGCTATCATAACGTTTTCTAATGCACTTAAATACGGCACGAGGTGAAACTGCTGAAAAATAAGTCCTATTTTCTCTCGTCTAAATTTAAGCGTATCATCAGCATTTAAACGACTTGCATCATCTCCGCCTAGCAGATATGTGCCACTAGTTGGCTCATCCATAAGAGAAAGGATATTTACAAGTGTACTTTTACCACTACCGCTTGGACCCATTACACTTATCCACTCGCCACGACTAACATCAAAGCTTATACTATCAAGTGCGACTACATCGCCGAATCTCTTACAAATATCTTTTAGTTCTAATACCTTTGACATCTACTCTCCTCTTAATATATCTGCCATCTTGTTATCTAATGCCCTTTTTATCGGATAAAGAGCTGCAACCGCTGCAAACACAAGCGATATAATAACCGCAAGCGGTACACTTAAAATTCTAAAATCAATACTTGAATCAAATATCGCATATCCAAGCACTTGGGCTAGAAAATAGCCCAAAAATGCACCAAGTAATGCACTCAAAAACGCTATCATAAAGGTCTCAAATCCAAATAGTTTAGAAACGTCATTTTTGCTAGCACCCAACGCCCTAAGCAAGGCTATCTCACGAGAACGAGAGAGTAATATAGAGCTAAGCGTGGTATTTACACACATTGAAGTGATAAGAAGTATTACAAGTGAGACAAGTGCCATTAAAAGCTTGATCTTTTCAAGTATAAAGCCCTCTGACTTTGAGACCTTCGCGACTGGTTTTGCTACGATCTCATCGCTATCTAAATTTTTAGCAAAGGCATTTATCTCATCAAAATTTCCAAGCACAACCGCTTCGGCGTAGTTTATTTTATTCTCTTTTTTAGCTATCTTTTGAGCTAGATTTAGCGAGGTTATGAGTAGTGCGTCCTCTTTATCACCGCTTGCAACTATGCCCTTAATCTTCACTTTTTCGCCATCGTTTGAACCAATAGCACGAAGATCTATCGTATCGCCTACTTTAAATCCTGCCTGTTTAGCCAAGTCAACGCCAATAAGCACGTTTTTATCGTCAAAATCAACATTTATCATTGTCCCATCACGCACATCTAAAAATGGTTTAACGGTTTTTAGTTTACTAAATTTTACACCCATTATTATAGCATTTGTGGGTCCGATATTTGCCTGGGTAAATATATATCCGCTATCTCCAAGTAGTTTATCAGCTGGGATTTTTGCAACTATTTGATTATATTTATCTTCACTCATATCATCAACAATAGCCATATTTGTGGGTGCAAAGATCATATTTGCACCATAAGTTTTAAGCTCACGTGAAACTTTTGAGTCAATGTCAAGATATACATTGATAAACGCCGCACACACACACGCTCCAAGCAGTATAGATACGGCGATAACAGCCACACGAGATGAACCATTTTTTATACTTTTATATATTAAATTTAAAAAGAAATTTCTATTTGCGGTCATAAAGCACCTCAGCTGGGAGTAAATTTATAACATTTCTCATAGGCACTAGCGAGCCAATGACTGAGATAAGCAGGGCAAATGCCACGCATAGCGGTAGCACTATCCACGCTATGCCTATGCCATGAGAAAATATCGTATAAGCCATCACGTAGCTTAGAGCATATCCCAAAAATGCACCTATCACACCAGCAAAAAATGCTACTACAAGGCTTTCGCTCACAAAAAGTGTATAAATTTCAAAGTTGCTTGCACCTATGGCCTTTAGTAAACCAATCTCCTTTTTGCGACGGTAAATTTCACTCGTCATTAGCGATGTTATGCCAATAGCCGAGACGATAAGTGCGATAATGCTGACTATTCCCATTAAGCTTTGAATTTTTTTAACGATATTACTCTCGGCATCACTTACTTGCAAACTAGCCTTTGCACTAATCCCAGCGAAGTTTTCCTCTATCTGATAAGCAATAGAGCTAACATATGCCGAGCAGTACCAAAGATCATACTCAACACTATCAAGGCTGTCTAAATTTCGCCTAGCTTTTAAAGATAGGTCGTTTTCTGGTATCGTCATCGCTGAAACCTCAGCCTTGCTAAACTCGCCAATATGTCCTGAAAGCTCTTGGGCAAGTTTAAGTGAGCCAACAAGTTTATGTGTCTCATCACTATCTCCATTTAAAATACCTATGACTTTAACGCTTTTAGCACTACTTACGCCATTTAAATTTAATGTATCGCCTATTTTTAAGCCCTCACGTTCAGCTAATTCAGCACCTACTAACACCTCATCAATGCTGTCATCCTTCACCCACTCGCCACTAACGCCCCAAAATCCAAAGAGTGTCTTAACACCAGTACTAAACTCAGGCTCATCAGCTAAGCCTATATTTTTATCAAAATATGTCCCAACTAGTGCAAACTCCTTGCCGTTTGTGTCTTTAACATTTATGCTTAAAAATGGTGCAAATGCCACGATATTATTTCGCCAAAATATATCTTTTATCTTGTATAAATTAGCCTCTTTTATAAAATTTTGTGATTTTAACGGCGTAAAACTCTTGCCTTCTATCTCTATGCTAAGGCTATCACCACGTGGCAACACCACGATGTTTGAACCATAGCTTCGTAGCTCACCTGCGACTTGATCACCGATTTTAAGAGTGATATTTAACATACAAGCGATCAAAATTGTAGCTAAAAGTATCGTGATAAACGCCATTAGCTTTTGCACTTTTGAGCCTGTTATGGAGCTTTTTATAAGTCTAAGTTGTATATTTTTCATTTTAAAGTCCCATTAATATCTACATATTTTTCAGGATTTGCCTCAAACTTAGCCTGTGTTTCGTTATTTTCAAAGAAATATGTGCGATTGTAATACAAATATGATCGTGAACCGATATTGCTTACCTTTTTACGGCTAACTGGGTCAATCATCTGTCTTTCAACAACTTTGCTAAAATAGTTTGATCCACTTAAAATAGTCTCATAATCAACCACAATATTTTTACCATCAAAGCTAAACGGCATTGGGATTGGGTTGCAACCGCCCTCTTTACCAACGGATGGCAAGAAAATTCGTACATTGCATGAAATACATATAAGATCATCACCCTTTTTAACATATCCCATATCTCCACATATTGCACAAGCATCAAAGACTATAGTCGGAGATGCTCTATCACTAAAACGGTTAAGTAAAAAAAATCTTACCTCCTTACCCTCATCTGTGATATAGGCATAGCGGTGAAGTTTATTATCCTTTAATATATCAACGTCAAATGTAAATTTATTATCCTTTGGTTCAACTAAAATCGGCTTTGAAATTTGAGGCGGGCGTGATGCATAAAAGTCATAATATAGGCAAAAAATAAGTGCTATGATAGATAATGAAATGATAGTTTTAGCATTCATCTCAGCCTTTTCACGCACAGCCTTTACAAATCTAAATTTAATAACCCCAATCTCACTCTTGCTCACATTCGCAGGGCGTGAGCTAAAGTGCAAAAATGCTAAGATAAGTATGATAAAAATGAAAAAATACACTATAAAAGTTGAGATATAAATACCTTTTGCAACCATAGAGAGAACTTGCGGATAGGTAGGAATTTGTCCTGCCCGCATAAGCTCAAGCATAGCGTTTGAGAGTTTTTCAACGATCAAAGCTGTTAAAACAACAAGGCTAAATAGCCTTAAACTTATTATACTTAAACTCTTTTTTAAATTTGAAATGACAAAAAATGAGATAAAAACAACCAAAAATCCAAATAGCATAAGAAAAAAGCTAATAATACTTTGTGTGTCAAGTAATTCGCCATTAAATAGTGGGAACAATGCACTTATTGCACTATAATTAAACCCATATCCTACGCCAAGTACCAAAAAAGTAAAAATTTTTGCTGGTTTAAACTCAAAAAAAATCCAAAGTAAAGTGATACACAAAAAAATCATAGTTATGCAATCTATGACTAATTTTGTACTAGCATCAAGCAACACGTTACGTGCGATTTTAAATATAATAATCCCAAAAAATACGCCAAATGCGGATAGTAGAAATATATATTTTAAGCTTTTTTCTTTGTTGTTTAAAGCAGCAAAAAGTGTAAATCCAAGCAAAGCAGTTATGACTTGAACGAAGTAAATAGACATAAAAAACCTTAAAAATTTAATATAAAATGGGCGATTTCTCGCCCATTAAAATTATTTAACAGGACCACCTGTCCATTGGAATGTATAAGTAGTTGTAAATGGCTCAAACCATTTGCCAACGCCAGTGTCTTTGTCAGCGTGGCGACCAAAGCCTTGCTTCTCTGGGTTTTCAATGTGAAATTTAAGCTCATAGTTGCCTACGCCAGTATCCATTTTTAAGTTTGCACCATAGTGAGGACCATCGGCCGCAACCATAGGCATAAAAGTGCCTTTTTTGATCTTACCATTGTCTAAATTTTTAAGCTCATAGTTTACTTTTAGATATGGTATCCACTCACCCTCTCCAAAGCCATTTTTATTACCCTCTATGGCGTGAATGTCTGCTTCAAGGTGTAGATCGGCTAGGCTTGGTGCTAGGTCAATGCCTTTTGGCTCCATATCAATAGGCTCTAGATACACAGCTGCTATCTCCATACCATTTATTTCTACAGGCTCGCCTATCGGATGTTCTCCAGCCATAGCAACACTTGCAACGAGGCTAAAAGCCAACACTGAACTTAGAAGTTTATTCATTTTGTCTCCTTTAAAATAGATTGTTTTTGTTTTGATTTCATTATAATTATGCCAACCACAAGAGTTATAATCATTAAAATTTGTGGCACAAGGCTCTCATAGTATGGATGTAATCCTAGCCAATTACCCATCCACTCAGGGAAGTTTAGTCCACTTATCGTTGTAGGGATAAAAATTTTACCCTCAACAAGCTCCATAACGCCCTTGCCGACAAAGACGATAGACATATAAAATATAATCGCTGATGTAAATATAAAAAATGGTTTTATAGGAATCTTGATAGCAAAAATTTTAAATATATAATAAACTATAAGCAAAACGACGACACCAATAACAAATCCACCAGCTATCATAGAATATCCTGCTGCGTCTTTAGCGTCAAATATCAATGCTTGATAAAATAGCACGGTCTCGGCACCTTCCCTAAATACTGCCAAAAAGACAGTCCACCAAAGTGCGGTGGCTGAATTGTTTGATAGAGATTCATTTACTTGACTTTGTATATAGCCACTCCATTTTTTAGCACCTGCGTTTGAGAGTAACCAAAAGCCAACATAAAATAGTAGTGCAACAGCTACAAGCATAGTTATGCCCTCAAGCAGCTCACGTTTTTGTCCTGCGGCAGCTCCAAACATAACATTCATCAGCCATGCCATAACAAAGCTAAGCACTATAGCCACGCCAACTGAGCTATAAACGACTCTATTCATCTTAGCTAAATTACCTGTTTTAACTAGATACGCAACGACTGCAGCAACTATAATGAGTGCTTCAAAGCCTTCACGTAAAATAATAGTCAAAGCCCAGATAAACAACGCCCAAGGTGAGCTTGATGCACTAGTTTTTTCAAGTGCGGTATTAAGCTGAGATGATAACTTATCCGCAAGTGCTTTTAACTCAGACTCACTTACACCTGACTTCATGGCAGCTACTATTGCACTAAATGTGCCTTCAATGGCTGTTTTTAAATTTACGTCTATCGCACCGACCTTATTCTCCATACCGCTTGCTTCAAACTCATCAAAGTAGATATCTTGCACATCGCCCATAGCTTTTGTGGCGTCTCCGCTAACAAAAAGTGCGATGGCTGCTACGGTTTTATCATTGATATTTTTAACTACAGGAGAGTAATCAGTCGATGTGTTAATCTCTTCTTCAATATCGCTCATATCCACAACTGCGATACTAGCTGTCTGGGCTGGAAGCTTTGCAGTTGCGTCATATACAAGCTTTGTTATCTCATTTAGTTTGTTTTTAAAATCATCCTTGCTTATGCCATTACTCGTGCCTTTTATAGCCTCATTCATCTTACGTTGTATATCAGCATCAAGGCTCTTTCCGCTATCTAAGTGTTGTCTAACGGCTATTTCAAGCTTTGTATTTCGGTAGTTTATAAACTTGGCGTCTTCAATTGCACGTCTGGCTTCATCCTTTTTATCGTTATCATAATAAGCCAAAGCGTCAGTTAAATTTTTAGAGATATTTTCAAATACCAACTTCCATTGTGGAATAAAACTAGATGTGTCAAGGCTTGTAGTATCCATCGTAGGTGCGTCTGAATACTCACCAACTAGCCTATGCCCTGTTAGTATCACTGGCAAAACTTCAGTAATCTCGGCATTTAGCTTATCAATCCTTGTTTGTATGCCATCAACTGGCTCATTTGCTTTTATCGCCTTTCTGATGTCACCAAACTGCTTTTCCATCTTATAGGCTTTTTTCTGTCCTAAATTTATACGTATCGCACCTTCAATATCTTCAAAAAGCCCAAAATAAGCATTTTGCGTATCGCTTACTGCCTGAGCTACGTTACCTGCTTTATACTCAGTTACCACTTTATCAAGTGCGATCTTGATCTGCTCTGCAACTTGAGCGAAGTCCTCATTTTTTGCAAATAAAACAAATGGAATAAGCAGAGCTATAAAAATTTTACCAAGTCTTTTCATAAATAGCCTTATAATTAAATTTATTTTTAAAATATCTTTGAGGAATATAGCACATTCTGGCTTTAGTTAAAATAAAAACGATTATCATAAAAAAATATTTTAATAAGTATGTGGAAATTTGAAATTTAGGGAGCAGAAGCTCCCTAAATTTTATAAAAAGGATGGTTGTTTTGCAACTGCATTTTTATTCATTATACGTCTGCGATAGACATTTGCTACCTCTGCCGCATTGCCAACTAAAAGTGCATTTGTGGCACATACAGCGGCACACATAGGCACTTTACCTTCTGCTATGCGATTTTGTCCGTATAAATGAAGCTCTTCGTGCGAATTTGTAGGTTCTGGGCCACCAGCACACATAGTGCATTTATCCATCTCGCCTTTGATGCCAAAGGCCCCATCACGTGGAAACTGCGGAGCACCAAACGGACAGGCATATAGACAATATCCACAGCCTATACATTTGCTTTTATCATGAAGCACAATACCATCTGCACGTATGTAAAAACAATCTACCGGGCACACCTGCTCACAAGGTGCGTCTGTGCAATGCTGACACGCGATAGTCGTTGAGACCTCTTTACCTTCAACGCCATCGTTTAGCGTGATGACCTTACGACGATAGACGCCAACCGGGACTTCGTGGGCTGATGAGCAAGCGACTTGACAACCAAAACAGCTTATACATCTATTTGTATCTACAAAAAATTTCATTCTTGCCATTGCTTCATCTCCTAACCATTATTTGGGCTAAATTCGCCGTATTCATCATAAAATTCTGTCTTAAAGCCCATGTTATCAGCCTTTTCTATCCTACAAAGTCCAGCATTAAACTCCGAAATTTGCGTAACTGGATCAAAGCCGTAGTTTGTTATGGTATTTGAGCTCTCACCGATAACGTAAGGCTTAGTTCCTTCTGGATAACGAGCTGAAATATCCACACCTTGCATAATACCAGCAAAGTTATAAGGCAGACAAATTCTATCTGGTGTGACGCTTCTGTTATGATAGCATTTGACCTTTATTTTCGTGCCTTGCGGTGCGTGTATCCACATCATATCACGATCATTTATACCGTAGTTCATAGCAAGCTCAGGATTAACATAAGCAAACATTTCAGGCGTAATCGCAGATAGATATTTACTAGTTCGCTCTAACATTCCCGCACCACTTAAATTTACTAGACGCATTGAGCTGATGATGATTGGGAAGTTTTTACTCCAATCCTCTTTTTGCTGTTCGCCTTTAAATTTAACTTCAACGCGGAAGTTACGCTCTTGATCGTCAATAGCTGGATACTTTTGCACTAAATCCCAACGTGGCGAATGGATAGGCTCTCTGTGTTTTGGAATTTGATCTATAAACTCCCAAACGATAGCTCTTGCACGTGCATTACCATAAGGTGCGATACCAGCCTCGCGACATTTTGCAAGGATTATACCACTATAGTCCGTCATCCAGTCATCGCCAATTTTAGCTCTCTCTTCTTCGCTAAGTGTGATGCCAAGCACTTGTTCTATATTTGCCTTAGTGATCTGCGGATAGCCACCTTTTACTTTAGCATCTTTAATACTAACGCTCTCATCAGCTAACTGGCTAACGCCGTTATGCTCTAAGCCAAAGCGATTTCTAAAACCTGAACCACCCTCTATATAAGGTACATCTGGACGATAAAGGATAGGTGTGCCGGGGTGTTTTTCATCCCAACAAGGCCACGGAAGTGAATAATACTCGCCCTTAACATCACCACCAATGCCTATAAGCGTATCAGGATCAAAATTTTCCCAATTTTCTTGGTGCTTTTTAAGTCTCTCTGGTTGCCAACCTGTAAGCCCTATGCTTCTACCCATTCTAGCCATCTCGCGTGTAGCGTCTTCTGGCCACTCAAAAGTATCTTTAACAACTTTTAATTCGCCATCTACAATGCTCATTTTAAGAGATTTTGTATATTCTTCATAAAAGCCCCATTTTTTAGCAAATTCAAACATTACTTCATGGTCTGGCTTACTCTCATAAAGCGGATCTACAACCTTGCTTCTCCATTGACCTGAGCGATTTGTAGCGACAACTACGCCAGAGTTTTCAAACTGTGTTGCCACAGGAAGCACATAGACACCGTCTTTTCTATCGCTAAGTATTGCGACTTCATTTACAAATGGTTCAGCTACAACTAACAAATCTAGCTTATCAACAGCTTGTTGAATTTTAGTCAAGTGTGCCATTGATGTTATACCGGTGCCTTGCACCCAAAGCACCCTTAGATCTCCACTTGAGAATGTCTTTTCCTCTTTTAAGACGCCCTGCCACCATTTTGCAAGAGACCAGCCCTTTTCATTTCTCCAATTTCTATCTTCTGGATTTTTAAAATCATGGTAATAATACTCTTGAAATTTAGTACCCTTTACAAGCGTTCCACCTTGTTTTGGCTCTTTTGTAGATACTGCAAAGCGCTTTATAAATTCGTCAAAATCGACACCCCAGCCTTTGCAGAAGTATTTCCAAGCCTTATCGCCAAGCCCATAATATGTCGGCAAAGTATCAGCTAAATTACCCATATCTGTAGCACCTTGGACGTTGTCGTGTCCACGTATAATCTGGCAACCACCACCTGGTTTCCCCATATTGCCAAGCACTAGTTGAAGGATAGATAAAATTCTTGTATTTGAGCTACCAACTGAGTGCTGTGTGATACCAAGCGACCAAGCTATACAAGCTGGTTTAGTAGTGGCAAATAGCTTTGTTACTTGTATGATCTGATCTACCGGCACACCGGTGACATTGCTAGTCTCTTCGGGTGTCCACTTCTTAGCTTCTGCACGAATCTCTTCATCTATGCCGTATCCACGAGTTCGTATAAATTCTTTATCTTCCCAACCATTCTTAAATATAAGATGTAACATACCATAAACAAATGCTATATCCGTTCCAGGTCTAAGTCTCACATAGTGGTCGGCTCTAGCAGCTGTTTTTGTAAAGATAGGATCAACGACGATTAGTTTTGCATTAGTTCTGTCTTTTGCTTGCAAGAAGTGTTTCATACCGCCAACTGGATTTGCAACGGCTGGATTTGCTCCAAAGACCATAATAGCTTTTGAGTTTGCAGCCACATCTCCAAAGTGGTTTGTCATAGCGCCATAACCCCAAGTATTCGCCGCTCCGGCGACTGATGCACTATGTCAAATGCGTGCAACGTGGTCTATATTATTACTACCCCAAAATGCTGCAAATTTTCTAAAATACCAAGATTGTTCATTGCTAAATTTAGCCGAACCTAAAAACTCAACGCAGTCTGGGCCGTGCTGTTTACGTATCTCAAGCATCTTGTCGCCGATCTCGTTTATCGCCGTCTCCCAGCTTATACGCTCCCACTTGCCATTTACCTTTTTCATAGGATATTTTATGCGTTGTTTGCTCTTTGTTAGATCGATCTGATCGATACCTTTACAGCAGTGGCTACCCTGAGATATAGGGTGAGATACTGCCATATCTTGGCGAACCCAAACACCATTATGCACTTCAGCTTCAATACCACAACCTGCTGAACAAATCGAGCATATAGTCCGCACTCTCTTTGAACCCGGATATGGATCTGGTGCTCCATTTAGCTCACTCATTTTTTGAAGCGTATCATTTTCATTACTAAATGCCATAGTGCTACTAGCACCAAGTGCAGCAAGTTTTAAAAACGATCGCCTTGCAACTTTTATATCACTCATACTTTACTCCTAATAAGCGACTTTATAATACTGCTCCCACGATATAGTTTTGTGGTATAGCACCTCTTTTTTATTTGACTTTCCAACTACTACGCCATTAATATCAACTTCATTTATGGTATTTAAACCAGAAGCACCAAGTGTTGTTGCAGTGACAGCACCAGTTATGGCTCCAACTTTGAGAGATTTTTTAAGAAACTCTCTACGATCTTTTTTCATAAAGACAACCTTTCTATAATATGTAAAATTTGCATATTTATATCTACTCCAGTGCAAATTTAGAAAAATATACCTTTTACATAAACCAAGCTCAATGTATTGAGCACCTAAATTTAATATTCTAGAAATATTCAGTTTCTACATATATGCAAATTTAGCATAATAATTTAGATAATAATTTTATTTTTATTAACTAGATATTATTATTTATAAAATTTTAAGATTTAAAGTAGCAAAGATATAAATTTATTTTAAAAATTTATATCTTTTATCTCTAGATCGTGGCAAATTCTTCCCAATGAAGCTTTGATTTTGGAGTTGGCATCTTTGTTTGATATGGTTGTCGGTGAAGTGCCTCTTCCGCTACACTTTGTGTACTTTCTGCCCTTATTGGCGACTCTAAACCAAGTAGTGATCGCTCAAGCAAGATAAAGCTTTGTAAAATGATTGATATACTTTTAAATAAATTTGCTTGTTTGTGCTTTTCAAGCATACTTGCAAACTCGTCGACAAAGCCATTTATCACACTAGAAAATAGCTCGCGGCTTAGCTCGGTGTCGTTACCATTTGCCTCATCTCGCAAAAACGTCGCCATAAGTAAAAATACAAAACCGATGAAATCTTCACTATCTTTACACCTATAAAAATTCCTACGATACTCACTCTTTTTTAAAATTTCTATAACTCTAAGTCTTGCCGCACCATCATCTCTGCCTTCTTCATAAAAGCTTACATTAAGCGGAACATTGATATAGCTCATATCAAAAAGTACAGAGTTTTGCTCCTTTGCAAACTCAGTGAAATTAAATTTAGCCAAATTTTCAAATGCCACCACACTCTCTTCGTTTAGCGGTTGAGTTGAAATTTGGGCTAGTTTCTTATACCAATTTTTAAATCTCGTATCATCTTCGCTGAAAAAAAATGGCTCGGCTAAAAACTCATAATAGTATGATCTAGCCTTTAAAATATCAATATTTTTACTCATAGTATTTACCATCTTTTGATGCGGCGATTTGTGCCCTTATCATCACCTTTGGCTTACAGTCAGCACAGCAGTAAAGTGTCTTTAGTTTTTCTGGCTGATCTGAAAAACGTGGTGCCATTAGTGTTGCGATCTTCTCTACTGCCTTTTTTGTGGCAAACTCTTTACCACACTCTATACACTTAAACAGCTCATCACATGCGAGTTTATTATATGTAAAAAACGATGGTTCAAGCTCTATTTTACCAACTTTTAGCTCGATTGTATTTTTCTCAGCACAGCTTAATTCACAGTAGCCACATGCCGTGCAAATACTTGGATTAAATTTGATAGAGTTGTTGCTTTTATCGGCGATTAAAGCATTAACATTACATGCACCAACGCAACTTAAGCAAAGCGTGCAACTATCTTGATTTATACTTACATATCCGTATTGTATCGGCTCATCTGTATAGATGGTCCCTAAGTTTTCATTACCTATAAAATACGCTAATCGTTTAGCAAAAACTTCGCGTTTTGGTAGGGCGTATTCGCTCGTAGAAAACTCACTGCCTTCTATAAATCCAGCATTTTTAAGAGCAACTTCAAGGCTTAATTTATCCTTTGCTATAAATATCGCTTGGCGGTTAAATTTAAGCTCATAAATTTGGTTTAGTATATCGCTCGCCATCGATACGCCATTAGAGCGTTCATTGCTATAAATAATAACATTTGCACCGCTCTCTTGAAGTAGCGTCATAAGGTGCGTTTGACTTAAAAATTTAGCCCCATCGATCGCAAATGGGACGACATTTGCAGGAAGTTTTACATCCAATTCGTATATATCACTATCTCGTGATACGATCAGCGGAATCTTACCCTTATACATCTTTGCAATATCGACAAAAGCTAAACGTGGCATAATTGCATAATCAATCGAACCACTTGGGCACACGCTCACACATTCGCCACAATTAACACAATCTATATGCGAAAACACAAGGTGCTTTGTCTCATTCTCTTTTAGTATCGCTACTGATGGACAGGCCTCAGCACAGCGACCACAGATCTCGTGACGACGCTCGTGATATTGGCATATACTTGAATCGTATGTGATATAACTTTTATATGGATAAACTGGTGTATGTGAGTTTAAGAAATTTAAAATCTCATCATCGTTTTTATTTGAAATTTCAATACAACCGCTCTGTTTTAGCATATAATCACGTGCATTTTCAACTAACAAAAAGTCGCAATCAAGCTCAAATTCGTCATTTTCACGTAAAATTATAGCTGTTAACTCACCAACTGCTCCGTATATAAATTTTATCTCAAAGTGCGTTAGCTCAACGACTTTATACTCTTGTTTTTTTAATTTTTCAACTAAGTCTGGACGTCCACTATTGCTTACAATGATAACGTTTTTACCAACTTTTTTTTCATAGTCTATATACTTTGATAGATCAAAACATTTAGCATGAGCCTCGTAAAGTATAAGTGCATTTTTGGCTCTATTTAGCATACTATCAAGGGAGTTTTTAAGATAGAAATTTATCTCAGGAGCGATGATGTCAGCTTTTAAATTTGGTGAGTTTGACACTAAAAAATACTCATTTGCATCGTCTGTTATAGTAATCTGTTCGTTTAGCATAACGCCATCTAAATCACCTTTAAAAAAGCCAAATTCTTTCATTTTTTACCTTAAATTTATGGTTTATGGCATATTACTATTATACTGTTTAAAGTTAAGTTAAGTATAAAATTTAAATCGTCAATTCAAGCGATAATATGCTACAATATCAAAAGTAACAAAAAATTACTTGGAGAAAATATGAAATTTTCAGAGCTTCCTCAGGTTGATAAAATTTTAAATTTAGAGTGTTTTAAAGGTGCTTTAAAGCCTATTTTAACAGCTATTACGCATAAGATATTAAACGAACAAAGAGAGCTTTTAAAAAGTGGCAAAACTGCTTTAAGTAAAGATGAGATCATCGCAAAAATCACCGATGAATACATAAAATACGAGCAAAGTGAGCTAAAATCTCTCATAAATGCAACTGGCGTTTGTATGCATACAAACTTAGGACGTAGCGTCATCGACGAGAGATTGTTTGAGCGGGCAAAAGAGATCATATGCTCGTATTCAAATTTAGAATACGACTTACAAACTGGCGAACGTGGTAACCGCTATGATTACACGAGTCGTCTACTATCGGCACTTTTTGGCTGTGAGGACGCTTTAATAGTAAATAACAATGCAAGTGCTGTATTTTTGGTATTAAATACCTTTGCAAAAGGTGGCGAGACGATCGTAAGTCGTGGTGAGCTCGTTGAGATCGGTGGAAGTTTTAGAGTGCCTGATGTGATGAGTGCGTCAGGCACGGAGTTAGTCGAAGTCGGTACGACAAATAAAACTCGACTAAGTGATTACGAAAATGCTATAAATGAAAATACAAAAATGCTACTAAAAGTTCATAGATCAAATTTTGATATCGTAGGCTTTAGTCAAAGCGTTAGTGACGAGCAGATCGCGACTTTAGGGCGTGAGAAAAATTTGATGAGTTATTATGATCTTGGTAGTGGATATGTGGGTGAGCTGCCATTTGGGCTTGGTAAAGACGATCCAAACGTAACTAAAATATTAAAAAACGGTATAAATTTGATGAGTTTTAGCGGTGATAAACTTTTTGGCTCAGTACAGTGTGGCATAATACTTGGCAAACGCGAATTCATAGCACGTTTGCGTAAAAATCAACTTCTAAGAATGCTACGTGTCGATAAAGTCATCATCTCTTTGTTTTGCGAAAGTGTAAAGGCGTATATAAACAAAGAATTTGAGCTTATTACGACAATGAAACAGCTGTATAAAAGTGTAGATGAGCTGACAAGCTTGGCTACTAATATCAATGCAAATCTCGCTTGTCCTTGCGATGTTGTGCAGACTTTGACATTTGTAGGTGGTGGATCTTTACCGAACAAAACACTGCCAAGCGTTGCTCTTAAATTTGGTGGCAATGCACAAGAAATTGAGGCTAAATTTAGAGCGTGTAGAGTCATTGGACGTATTGAAAATGGGGCATTTTTACTCGATCTGCGTTCTATTTTAGACAAAGATATTAAAAATTTAATAAACATAATAAATAAGGTCAGCAAATGAGTGTAATAATAGGCACAGCAGGACACGTAGATCACGGTAAAACCTCGCTTATCAAGGCTTTAAATGGCTTTGATGGCGATAGAATGGAACAGGAAAAAGAGCGTGGCATAACTATAGATCTAAGTTTTTCAAATTTAAAAAAAGGCGATGAGAATATCGCATTTATCGACGTTCCAGGCCATGAGAGCTTAGTAAAGACAATGATAAGCGGAGCATTTGGTTTTGATGCGTGTTTATTAGTCGTTGCGGCTGATGATGGGCTGATGCCTCAAACTATGGAGCATATAAGCGTTTTAAATTTATTAGACGTTAGATCAATTGTTGTTGCAATAACTAAAAGCGATCTAGTCAGCGAGAGCAAGCTAAACGAGCGTGAAAGCGAGATTTATAAATACATTGGTGAGTTTAAAAACTTAAGCATCTTAGAGGTATTTAAAACTAGCATAAAAGATCCTGAAAGTATTAATGAGTTAAGAAATTATTTATTTAATATAAAACCAAAAAATCGCGATACAGACGGACTTTTCCGCTATTATATAGACCGTGTTTTTAGCATAAAAGGTATCGGCTCTATTGTAACCGGTAGTGTCATCGAGGGGAGTGTTAGCAAAAACGAAAAGCTTTTTAACTATGACATCGCCAAAGAAGTTAGTGTGCGAAGTATCCAGATGCACGATAATTTCGTTGATAATGCATCTGCTTCAAACCGTGTAGCTTTAAATTTGACAGGAGTTGAGTTAAGTGAGTTAAAAAAAGGACAACTACTAAGTAAAAAGGGCTTTTTTAGGGGTTTTAACGAAGTCGACACAGTTGTTTTTAGTAGTGAGCTTAATCACAATGAAAACGTTACATTTTGCGTTGGAGCAAAGAGTGTTGCGGCAAAAGCGATCGTATTAAGTCGTGAGAAAAATAGCTTTTTTGTAACGTTTAAATTTGACAAACAGATGTTTTTAAAATTTAATGAGCCATTTGTACTTATCGCAAACTCTCGTGTCATAGGTGGCGGACGTGTGTTAAATCCGATAATGGAGCCTATGAAAAAGCAGAGTAAAATCGCCTTTTTAAACGCTCTAAATACAAAAAATTTCAAAGTCGCATTTGATATGCTAAAGCTTATTCATAAAAATGGCTTTGGGCTAATTAGCTCAGTGCAAAGATTTGACCTAAAACACGATGAGGCTATTGCTATCGCAAAGGAACTAAATAATGCTTTTATCGATGAAGCTGCCTTAAATATATACGATATAGATGCAGTCTCACGCGTAAAAAACTTTATCAAATTTATGCTTGAAAAGAATAAATTTGCAATCTTCTCGGCTTCATCTGTATCACTAAAGCTTGGCTGGGCGAGTGAAAATCTAACACAAGCTGCGATAAATAAGCTAGAAAATGAGCATATCATCACTAAAAACGATGGTGTTTATACAAAAGTAGGTATTGATTTTAGTGAGTTAAAAACTCGTCTTGAAGATGAAATTTATAAAATTTTAGATATGGCCAAACTCGCTCCAGAAGCACCTTATAACATATATGATGAGCTTGAGATAGATCGCGTAAGTGGCGATAATGCCCTTAAAAAACTCACCGCACAAAACCGAGTCATAAGGCTAGCACATAATCTTTTTGTAACGGCAAAAGCGTTGGAATTTGCTATGCGTGAGCTACGCTCTATCATTACTCAAAATGGCTACGTAAATGTGCAAAATGCAAAGGAACATTTAGGCTTGAGTCGTAAATACGTAATCGCTTATTTAGAGCATTTGGACCGATCAAACGACATCATAAAAGATGGACAGAATCGTGTTTTAAATGATAAATTTAAATAATGTTTTACATTATCATATATAATCAACAAAAATTTTTATAAGGGAAAATAATGAAAAAGATTATACTTTCAAGTCTAGTCGTGGCAAGTTCGCTAATGGCAGCTACAAATGAGCAAATCGTTGAGTTTTACAAAAATAATATAGTGCCGCAAAATATAAACGTAGAAGTAGCTTCACGTGAAAAGGTCGTAGGATATCCAGAATTTGAAGCTGTTATTATCAAACTAAGCGATGGCACAATCAAAGAAGAAGAGATAATCTTTACAAAAGGCGATCTGCTTTTGCCTGATATATATGACTTAAAAACGAGCAAGAGCTACAAGGGTGAATTTAAAGAGAAAATGCTCGTCGGCAAACTCGGTAGTGTCTATAAAAATGAAAATAAAGCAAACATAATAACACTTGGCAATGACCCTAAAAAGCCGACAAAAGTGATGTTTAGCGATCCGGAATGTCCTTATTGTAGAATGGAGCTTAAGAGTGTAGAAAAGGCACTAGAAAGCGAAAATTTAAAGATCATATTAACACCAGTTCATGACCGTAGTTCGCTTGAAAAGGCATACCTAATATACAAAGAGATAGCCACTGCTAAAAGCGATAGCGATAAAGTAAAAATTTTAAGAAAATACTACGCTGACAAATTTGAAGTCCCAGCTGGTAGTGTAACAGATAACCAAGTCGCACAGATCGATGAGCTAAGAAAGAAGTATTTTACCGCTGGTCTTAGAAGTGTGCCATTTGGTATTGATGAAGCCGTTTTAACTAAGAAATAACTCCTATTTTAGTGTGTGAATAGCTTCGCACACTTTAAATTTAAAGTTTTTTTAGTTAGAGTCTTTGCACCTTGCAATGCTTTTTTATATATTCATGGCTTAATAAAGAATTATTTTCTTTATTTGTAATAAATTTGATCTTTCTCGTTACATAAATTTTATGATTGCAAGTGTAAAGCCAAACTTAATAATGCTAATGTCATTATTTTGCGAAGTGAATTAGTACAGAAGTGTGTGACTAGTCGCACCCTTTATGCTAATAAAGGGCTTGAGGTGGCGGTTTATTCACTATATAAAGCGATAAAATGCAACTTAACAGGCTACACTCTCAAAGAATAGCTGATGAGTTGTTTATATTTGGCGTAAATGCTGGAGTGCTTAATGTGGCACGATTGGCTCAAAAGCTACTGGGGATAAAGTGTGACGGTATAGTTGGCGAAGCAACCATTAAGGCATTAAATAGCTATGATGAGACTGAGTGTATGACGACTTTTTATAAAATTTTTAGAAGCATAAACGTCAAAAACAGTGATAAAATCTGAGAGAATTTTAAAAGAATTAAATAAATTTCATCAAAAATTTAAAGGGCTTTCGCCCATTAAATCACTCTACCTCATACCTTTCGCCTGGCTTCATCTCTATAATTTCCCATGGCAAACCTTGGCGGTTTAGCTCGTCCATAAATGGCTTAGCGTCAAATTGCTCCATATTAAATACACCCTTGCCACTCCAAATTCCTTTGGCTATCATTAATGAACCTATCATAGCTGGTACTCCTGTGGTGTAGCTAACAGCCTGAGCACCAGTTTCTGCGTAGCAACTCTCATGATCGCATACATTATAGATATAGACTTGTCTTTCTTTGCCGTCTTTTATGCCACGTATTACGCAACCAATATTTGTCTTGCCTTTCGTGCGGGGACCGAGTGAAGCAGGATCAGGTAAAAGTGTCTTTAAAAACTGAATCGGCACGATTTTCACGCCGTTATGCTCTACTTCATCTATACGCAACATACCGACATTTTCTAGGCATTTCATATGTGTTAAGTAGCTCTGTCCAAATGTCATAAAAAAGCGAATTCGCTTAAGCCCTTTGATATTTTTTACCAAGCTCTCAAGCTCCTCATGATAGAGCAGATAGCTGTCTTTGATACCAACTTTTGGGTAATCCCACTTAAATCCTATCTCCATAGGTTCAGTCTCGCACCACCCCTTTTCTTTTTCCCAATAGCGTCCTTTGGCACTAACTTCACGAAGGTTTATCTCTGGGTTAAAATTTGTTGCAAATGCATACCCATGGTCACCTGCATTACAATCAAGTATATCTATCTCACTAATCTCATCAAATAAATTTTGCTGTGCATAAGCACAAAATACGTTAGTAACGCCAGGATCAAAGCCACTACCAAGCAATGCCATCGTATTTGCTGCCTTAAAATCGCCATCTTTTGCCCATTGAAGTTTGTATTCAAATTTTGCAGTGTCAGGGTGTTCGTAATTTGCGGTGTCAATGTAAGGGATACCAGATTTTATACACGCGTCCATAAGCGTAAGATCTTGATATGGCAGTGCGACATTTAGTAGCATTTTAGCACCTGTTTTTTTAATCAGCTCAACGACAGCGTCAGTGTCATCAGCGTCTATTTGAGCTGTTGAAATTTCAACTCCTAAACGCTCTTTTATAAATTTAGCTATAGCATCACACTTGTTTTTTGTGCGACTTGCAAGTGTGATATGCGTGAAAACATCGCTATTCATCGCACATTTTACAGTTGCGACTTGGCTCACACCACCAGCTCCGATTATTAAAATATTTGCCATATTTGCTCCTTTAAAATTTGACTAATTATAACCTTTTTACGCTAAAAATGTAATTTAAGTAAATTTGAATTACGATTTAGTATTTTAATGAGATAGTATAAATTCGATATAAATTGCTTGTATTTGCCAAAGATTAATAAAACAGTTCTAAATTTAGTCTATAATTTTAGAAAAATTTAAATTACACTAAATTTAAGGAGTTAATAAAGACGTGTCAGTGTGTGTGAGTTTAATGGAGATTTCTCAAGCGATGATGAGATAGAAAAGTTACTTGAAGCAGCGTATTTAGCACCAGTTTCATCTATGCATGATATTCGTATCAGCGTCACAACAAATCTTGAGTTGCTTGAAATGGCTGAGGTTAATAAATTTAATTTACCAAGATATATGTATAATGCACCTATTTGGATACTCGTAAGTGCTAAAAAACATACACAAAATAAGCCAAATACCCATACACGCCTGAGACGCTAACTAGAGATCAGTTTTGTACGCTTGAGACGGTGGCATCTAAGGGCGACAGAGCTTGGCTTGGCTGTAATACAAGCGTTGTGGCACTGCACGATAAGCCATTGCTAAGAGAGCGACTAGGAATACCGCCAACTCACGTTGCTATCGGCTCATTAGCGATAGGTAAGAGCGATAAAGTAAGTGAGAAACGTGAGATAACTAAAAAGATCCCAACTACATTTTTAAGATAAATACGCTTATACCTGTACTAAAACCACTATTTGCAAAATTTTAATTATCAACTTCGCATATTTTAAATTTATATTATTACATAAAACTAAGTATATATTTTAAAATAGGTTAGACATAAATATCAAATTACACGTTAAAATATACTATCTATGATATATAAAATTGTGCCTATAATACGTTAAGCGGGAAAGTTTATGCAATTTATATATTTAAAAGTAAAATAAATTTATATGCTGATTATATTAAGAAGCGTTATAGTTAGAATGTCTGACATAATCCCTGCAAGTGTTATTTAAAAGATATAAGGAATATGACTCAATTAAAATGATATAGGGATATTAAAAAGAATATGTTTTATTGACATTAGTATCGCTAAATAAATTTATGTCTTTCTTGCTACTCTCCTTTGCTATACGCTCATTTATTATATTTGTCTATACTTTTTTATAAGTAGCTCTTTGTTTGCTATCTTATTGCGTGAGATTGTATACGTCTTTGTTAGTCTTTTAAACGGGTATGTAAGCTCATCAAATTTATATTAAGCGGATCAAGCCCACACCTTATATCTCAATAGATGTGTAAAATTTACTCTGCTAAGTTTTAATATCTTGTGCCATTTGGATACTTTTAAGTTATTTTAGTTATATCATTGTTTATTAGGGCTTAATGATAAATTATTTAGCCAATACTTATATTTTAAAAAAGATGCTATAAAACGCATCTACCCTTAAAGTAGATTTTACAAATATTATATAAGAAAAAATTATAAATTTTTAAATCTTTATACTTTCTTCATACTTTCGTTTTAAACTTGTAATAAATTTTAAGTAAAGGATGGGTAAATGCCAAAGCTGGTTGTATATGCGAGTATTGCGGTGTGCTGTTTTGGAATAGCTATGGCTATTTATACAGCTGATATTTCAAGATTTTTTATGCATCTTGGAAGTGATAGTAAAGCGTGTATAAATTGTCATAATATGAATACAGCCTACACAACTTGGGAACATAGCATACATGGACGAAATGTTGTTTGTATAGATTGTCATCTGCCAAGAGATTTCGTAAGCAAATATATTACTAAGGCAAAAGATGGGCTTCATCACGTCTATATGTTTACTTTCGATAAATATGGTCAAAGCATAGAAATTTCAGACAGTGGAGCGAAAACTGTGCAGGGAAACTGCATCGCCTGTCACGAGATTAAAACCGAAGCAATCGTCTTAAACGCGACTATGAACGCACATAAAGACAAAGATGACTATTGTTGGAGATGTCATAGAGATACAGCACATTCTGGAATAGGTGGCATAAATATGACACCTGACGCATTAGGTGTTAAAAATTTAAAATAAAGGAGAAGTTATGAAAAAGTATATTTTGTTTATTGTGGTCTGTTTGGTTGTGGCGAGTGGATTTTTTCTGATGAGAGATATTGAATTTAAAGAGAAACAACGTAATGAGATAAATCAAGCACATGCGTTACCACAAGATCCGTATAAAGTTTCAAGTTATAGTGCATTTTATCCAAGGCAAGTGCATAGTTACTTAAAGGATATGGATAATAACAGCACGAGAGATTTTCTTGTCGAAAAGCCAAATTATGCAGTTATTCGTATGGGTGAAGGTGATTTTGGAGCTTGGTATGATAAGGCTCATGGGCACTTTTATAGTAGTGTAAATATGCTTTTAAGCATTAATAGTGGTACCCCTAAAGACCCAAATAAATTTGATGGGGAACTACCTTCTCGCTGCTTTACTTGCCACTCGGGAGATTTTATCCGCCTTATGAAAAGGGATGGTGAACTTGAGTTTTACTCTAAATCTCTAGCAAGTTATGCTGCTGAGGCTCAAAATGGGATAGGTTGTATTGACTGTCATGATCCAAAAACTATGGAACTTAGTATGAATAGAAGCAACCTAGATAACTCTCTTTCGTTAGCAGGACGTTTAAGTTTTAATAAATCAAGTCATCAAGAAAAACGATCTTTAGTTTGTGCCCAGTGTCATGTGCTTACATATACTAAAAAAATTGAATGGACCGATAGTAATGGTACAAAACGTATATCTAAAGGTATTATATCGCCATGGAGTAATGGCATAGGTATAGATGAAGCAGAAGCCCACTATGATGATCCAAAAAATTTTGGTGGCAAAAGAGCGGTGCATATACTTAACTCATTCTCAAAAGCACCTACTATTTTAGCAGAGCATCCTGATTATGAAATTTTTATAAAAGGTACTCATTATAAAAATGGTGTGGCATGTGCTGATTGTCATATTCCATACGTTAGTGAAGGTAGTACTAAGTATTCTCACCATGAATTTACAAACCCACTTAAGAATATGCAAGCTAGTTGTTTAACTTGTCATCCTGGCAAACAAGAGGAGCTAACACAAATTTTAGCCGATAAACGCAAAGCTGTATATGGACTTGGTGATATTATACTTGATAACCTAGCTTCTGCTCACCTAGAGGCACAAAAGGCTTGGGAGATCGGAGCAAGTGAAGATGAGATGAAAGAACCGCTAGATCTTATAAGAAAAGCTCAGTGGAGATTTACTGCAGTGTTTTCTAGCTACGGTTCATATATTCACGCTACAGACGAGAGTATGAGATTATACTCAAATGCAAATGAATATGTTCAAAATGCAAGAATCAAGCTTACTAAAATTTTAGCCAAATATGGCATAATTGATTACAAAGTACCAGAATTTGCAAATAAACAAGAGATATTTAACTATGCAAAACCAGAAAAACGCATACAGGCCATAAAAGAAAAGTGTGAGTGGATAGAGGAGTATCAAAGAAAGTGGTACGAAGAGTCTAAAAATAATGGTACACTTGATGTAAATGATGCTAAAGATAAGGTTTTTAAAGCTCAATTTGAGGTATATAAAGATATTTGCAATGAGATTAAATAGTATAATAGGGAGAAAATCTCCCTATTGGATTTAAAGGAATATTTTGAATATCAAAAAAGGTTATCTTACCACGATTGGTATATTTGCAATACTCATTCTTTACCTTGGACTTTTGTATCTAAACTATGAAAATGATAAAAATGCACTTCAAAATTTAAGTCAAAACAATCAGATAAATTTAGTTAAACTCTATAAGCAGCGTCTTGAAGAGTGGCTGGAATCAAAAAAAAGAGTTGTTGCTCTAGCTAAAGATTCGCTAGTGGAGTTAGAACAAACGCAAAAAGAGCAAACGCATAAAGTTTTACAAGATACTGCAAAGATAGGTGAATTTGATAGCGTTTATGTAGGGTATGAAGATGATGGATATATTATAAATACAGACATTTTGATACCTTATGATTATAAGCCTACTAAACGTGAGTGGTATAAAAGTGCACTTGATACAAAAGAGCCTATTATAACGTTACCCTATGAGGATGCTTTTATAACTGGTAATATCCGTTTTTCGGTTGTAGCACATTTTAAAACTCGTTCAAATATACTAGCAGTTGTGTCTGCGGATATGGTATTTGACAAAATTCAACAAGAAATCTTAAATATCAACAAAAATTTAAAAGGTTTTGCGTTTTTATTAACCAAAGCAGGAGAAGTGATCGTAAGCCCTAGTGGGCTAAATTTAAAGCCATGTGGTGAATGTAAGCCGGCAATCTCTTTAATAATGCAAAATTTAAACGATGAGAATTTACGTTCATATGTATTTAAAAACGAAAATTTCATACTATTTTATGAGCCTCTTAAAAATAGTGATTGGATATTTGCCGTGAGCTTAAATGAGAGTAAAATTCTAAGTACTTTAGAAACTAAATTTAAAACTGATATTGTTCTTGCTTTGATACTTGCACTCATTGGTATTGGTGGTTGGGTCTTATTAAATTTAATGACAAGTCGTGTTAGAGCAAGTGAGCAAATAATGCTAAATCAAAGCAAGATTGTCGCAATGGGCGAGATGTTAGTAGCTACAACTCACCAGCTAAAACAACCTCTTGCGGCAATGAGTCTAAATATCGATATGGCTAAAATGCACCTTAAAACTAAAAATTTAAGTGGCGTTAGTGAAAAGCTAGATAAAACCGGACAGATAATAGGCTTTATGCAAAACTCGATTGATAGTTTTAAAAATTTCTATAAACCGAATAATAAGATGAGTAAAATAGATTTAATAGAGATTATAAATGACGTGTTTTCTATTATTAGACAAATTATGCGTATAAATAATATAGAGTTAAATTTGCTCTTTGAACACAACAAGCGATTTATCATTACTACTCATCCAAACTACATAAAGCAAATTTTGTTGAATTTGCTCTCTAATGCCAAAGACGCCATAGTCCAAAGCGGTAAAAATGGTGAAATTTCGGTGCGAATAAGTGATGATGAAAGTAAAATTTATATCAGTGTGAGTGATAATGGCGTTGGCATTAGTAAAAAAATAAAATTATTTAAAGAATCTCAAACTACTAAAAAAGAAGGAAGCGGCAATGGGCTTTATATCTGCAAACTCTTAGCTAAAAAAATCGGCGGACAAATCTATCTAAAAAGTCGAGTGTCACCGACTAGTTTTGAGTTTACGTTAAATAAGGATAAAAAATGAATGATAGCACATTAAAAATTTTAAATTCTCTTAGTGTGTTGCTTGTAGAGGATGATGAGTATCTATCACAAAGTCTAGAGAGTGCATTGATTCAATACTGTGGTAAAGTAAGGTTGTTTAAGGATGGAATAAGTGCATTAAATGCGTATGAAAACGGAAAATTTGATCTTGTTGTAACCGATATAAATATCCCAAAGTTAAACGGATTGCAGCTTGCTAAAAAATTACACGCTCAAAACCTGCAATTACCAATTATTATTATCACGGCTTACGATAGTGAAAAAAATGTAAAAGAGGCAATAAGCTTAGGAGCATTTGCTTTTTTACAAAAGCCATTTTCATTAAAGCAATTTTACTCTTCACTGCTAATGGCTAGTGCAAAAGTGCCAAAAAAGGGCGAACTTTTTCATCTTGGATATGGGTTTGAGTACGATATGCGAAAAAGAGAGCTTTACAAAAACAAAACCTTAATCCATCTTACTAAAACTGAAGCTGCGATACTTCAAATTTTAATCTCAAATGCAGGACATGTCGCAAGTATCCAGCAACTAGAGTATGCTATTTGGCAGGATAGGGCTGCTACACCCGATACAATCAGAACCCACATCAATAATTTACGTTCTAAAGTATATCGCAAGTTAATATTAAATGTTCAAGGATATGGATATAGGCTGGAGTTACCACTTAAATAACTTATAGAGTTAAATCTATAAAGACCAATATTTACAATCAAGAGATATTGTAATAAACGATGAGTAAATATCATAAATACTTTAAAATAAAGAGAGAATAACCTACTGAAATACTAAAATATGTTTGTTTCATTGGGTATTTCTGTGATTAGCAGTAAGCGGTCTAATATTATAATTTCAAAGCTAAAACTTTAGATAGCAAATGATAGCTACTATATTTAGAGCATTTGATAAGAGTGGTAGGTTATTTGATATCTATGTTAATTTCATAAGATTTATTAGCTACAATCTACAAACGCTACTCTTATTTAAATTTTCTCTCTAAGCTTTTTAGTATAAATTTGATTAGTTCTAGCCCTTTTGAGCGGTGTGATATGCTAAGCTTTGTTGCATCATCAAGTTCGCCAAGTGTGAGCGTAAATCCACGCGGGATAAACAAAGAATCATAGCCAAAACCGTTGTTGCCACGCTCATCTACGATCGCCATGCCATACATAAAGCCATGCGTACTAAACTCTCCATAGCGTGAGCTAATTGCGATACAGGCGGTGTAGAATGCATCTGAGCTTTGTAGATTTTGTATTTTTAGCTGAGTTATCAGCTTTGCTCTGTTGCTTGCGTCAGTGGCGTTTTTACTAATCATTTCTTTACGCTCATTCATATCGCTAAAACGAGCTGAGTAAATCCCAGGTGCACCATCTAAAGCTGCTACACTAATACCGCTGTCATCGCTAAGTGCTATAAACTCATCAGCCAAATTTAGCTTACAAATTTTATCATACACTGCACGAGCTTTTATCAGTGCATTTTGCTTAAAACTCGTGCCATTTTCCACTATCTCAAATGGCTCACAGATCTCATTAAGAGCATAAATTTCATACTCTTTTAAGAAATTTTTAATCTCTTTGGTTTTATCTTTATTGCTTGTTGCTAAAACTATCTTCATTCTTATCCTTTGTAGTTTGTCCTTTTGTGATATATGGCATTATTTTTTTTAGTTATTTGTAACCAGCAAACTCTCTTGCTTAGCTTAAAAATGCCTTGTTTGGTATAAAAATACTTTACTTTTATCTAAATTCCGTGACATTTTATGCATTTATTTACTATTTTATCAATAAATTTAAAAAATAGTGATAAAATCAAGCTTTTAAAAGGAAAATTTATGTTAAAAAGCGTTTTGCCACTATCTTTTATCGTCGGAAGTAGATTTTTTGGTATCTTTATCGTCCTGCCTGTCCTTAGTCTCTATGCTCTAAATTTAAAGGGAGCAAACGAATTTCTCATTGGACTTCTAATTGGTGCTTATGCGATTATGCAGATGATATTTCAAGTGCCATTTGGGACTCTTTCTGATAAAATAGGACGCAAAAAGACACTTACAATCGGACTTGTAATCTTTATCATCGGTTCGTTTATCTGTGCTGGTGCAAGTGATATTTATACGATGATTGGCGGTCGTTTGGTGCAAGGTATTGGTGCGATAGGTGCGGTAGCTACAGCTATGATAAGTGATTATACAAAAGAGGAGATCCGTTCGCGTGCGATGGCTGTGATGGGTGCTTTTATCGGTCTTGGCTTCGCACTTTCTATGGTGTTAAGTCCGATTTTAAGTCAGAAATACGGACTTGATAGTCTTTTTTACATCAGTGCTGGGCTTAGTATATTTTGTATTATTTTACTATATCTTATCGTGCCAAAAGAGCCAAAAGTCGTTCATCACGATGAAAAAGTGCCATTTTCTAAGCTGATATTTGAAAAAGACCTACTAATAATGAATATCACAAGTATGTTTCAAAAGATGTTTACAAGCATTGCCTTTTTGGCTATCCCTATCGTTCTTGTCAAAGAGCTTGGTTACGCTCAGGCAGATTTGTGGAAAGTATATGCCATAAGTACATCTTTTGGCTTTGTTGCTATGGGATTTGGTGGATTTTTAGGCGATGGTAAAGGCTTTTCAAAAGCGATTTTACTCGTTGGCGTCGCACTTTTTATCCTCTCCTATAGTGTTTTTGCGGTTAGTTCTACAGCGACATTTTTCATTGTTGGTGTAGTGATATTTTTCATAGGATTTAACCTACACGAACCGATAATGCAATCTTGTGCGACAAAATTTGCCAAGTCAAATCAAAAAGGTGCTGCACTTGGCGTGTTTAACTCGTTTGGCTATTTCGGTAGTTTTTTTGGTGGAGTGATTGGCGGACATATCCTTCACGCTCATAGTTTTGGCATTTTAGTGGTATTTTGTATCGTTGTGTGTATTTTTTGGTTTGGATTATTGTGCTATCTTAAAGATCCACGTGTGTTTAAAAATTTATATTTTTCGCTTGATAAAAGGCTAAATTTGGGAGTTTTAAATAGCACAAAAGGCATTATTGAGCACTATAAGACAAATAAAAATCAAGTTATAAAATTTGATACTACATTAATAGACGAGCTCGAGATAGAACGCATTTGCAAGTCATAAATAAAGACAAAATAAGTGATATACGATGTTTTGATAGTCGGAGCTGGTGCAGCTGGACTTTATGCAGCTGCAAATTTAAAAGCTTATAATGTTGCTATCATTGAGAAAAACATAATTGCTGGTAAAAAGATTATTGCAAGTGGCGGTGGACGTTGCAACATAACAAACCGCAATATCTCGGCTAAAAACTACTTCGGTAATGCTGATTTTGTTACAGATATGCTTACAAATTTAAAATACATAGATGTTTTAGGTTTCTTTGAGGAGCTTAAATTTATAGAGCAAAAAGACAGTCAGTTTTTCTGTGCGACTTCATCTCGTGATGTTTTGAGCGTTTTATTGCGTCGCTGTAAGCATAATGGAGTGCAGATATTTTATGATTGTGAGCTTATCTCTGCGGTTAAAAATAGTGAAGTTTTTGAGATCACAACAAACTTGGCAAATTTTAAAGCTAAAAACCTAGTAATCGCAACTGGTGGTGTGAGCTATAAGAGTCTTGGTGTGAGTGATGTGGCTTTAAATGTAGCTCGTGATTTTGGATTAAATTTTATACCATTTGTTCCCGCACTTGTGGGCTTTAGCGTGCAAAAAGATGAGTTTTGGTTTAAAAATCTAAGTGGCATTAGTTTAAAAGCTAAGATTAGCGTAGCTGTTGGATATGAGATGGTCGCGTGTGAAGCTATAAATGAAGTGACTATGCAAAAGCTAAAAGGTGTAAAAAAATATCAAAAAATTTATAGAGAATTTAACGGTGATGTGCTTTTTACTCATCGTGGCATAAGTGGTCCAGCCGTGCTTAACGCTTCTCTTTTTTGGCAAAAAGGGCGGATTAGTATAAATTTTGTACCAAATTTCAATCAATCAAATTTAAAAAACACAAAAAAACAAATTTCAAGCATTTTGCCACTTCCGAGGCGATTTACACTGGAGTTTTTAAACGCTTTTAATATTTCTGACAAGCCGTTTGATAAGTGTAGTCATAGTGAAAAAGAGCAGGTTTTAAAGTTATTAAACTATGAGTTTGCACCTGCTGGAACATTTGGTTTTGAACGTGCAGAGGTTAGTCGTGGCGGTGTTAGTATTGATGAGCTAAGTAGTAGTTTTGAGAGCAAAAAAGTGAAAAATCTCTACTTTATCGGTGAGTGCGTTGATATTACTGGGATGCTAGGCGGATACAACCTACACTTTGCTTTTGCAAGTGCGACAGCGGCAGTCAAGGCTTTAAATTTAAAAAGCTAAATCACTAAACATAACTTTGTAGTAGGTAGATTAGTTAAATTAAGAGCATAACTGAGCGAAATTAATAGTATTTTTTATTAAATTTAGATAAAAATTTGGTAAAGCTGGTTAAATTAACCAGCTTAAACCATCTTTAAGATCTCAACCACTTCGCCTTTTGCGATAAATTCTGTCTCTTTTGGTATGATAAGCAAAGCTGCATTATTTGTTAAGTTATTTACTATCGCTGAGCTACCAAGCTTTTTATTATCTAGATTTGCGTGAATCTCGCCGTTTTTAACTACTAAATTTACAGCTGTAAATTCCAAAAATGGCGACCGTTTCGTATAATTCTCATCAAGTATAGCCGTTATACGTGGCTCATCTGCTGCAAACCACGTATTTATTAGCACTCTAACGTATAGGACACACATTACCATCGCTGAATACGGAAATCCTGGCAGTGCAAATATGTATTTCTCGCCACTCGTTGCAACTTTGATATGCCGACCCGGCTTTATGGCAGCACCATTTACTATTAGCTTAAAGCTCTCATTTAGTGCTAACTTGACAAAGTCATAATCCCCCATGCTAACACCACCTGTAGTAATAAGTATATCAGCGGTTTTTAGAGCGTTTATGATAGCATTTTTTACACCGTCTGCCGTATCCTTTACAATCTCGCACACTATCGGTTCAGCCCCCATTTTACGTATCATCATCGCAACGGCTATATGGTTTGAGCTATGAATTTGTGCCTCATTTTCTAGAGGCTCGCCAAGATCTTTTATCTCGCTACCAGTTGCTAATATCGCTACACGTGGACGGACAAATACACTTATATGAAACAAACCAAGCTCAGCTAAGAGTGCAATCTCAGCGTAGCTTAGATGTGTACCTTTTTTTATTAGCACTTCGCCTTTTTTGTAGCTCTCACCTACTTTCCGGACAGCAAATCCACGCTTAACGGGGCTTTTTATGCTTACTTTGTTGCCGTTTATCTCAATATTTTCTATCGGCACAAGTGTATCAGTCCCATCACTCATAAGTGAGCCGGTAAAAGTTTTTATGCATTGCCCTTTTTTTACAACGATATTCTTATCACTGCCAGCTGGCAGATCGGTGCCAATAAGCTCAAGTTCATTTAAATTTTCATCCCACGTAAATGCGTATCCATCCATCGCTGAGATGGCTTTGGCTGGGTAGTTGTCGGCTGCGATAACGTCAAATGCTATATTTCGATCTAATGCCTCGGTTATGGCGACTTTTTGCACTTTATCCCATGGTGTGATCGTTTTTTTAAGCATTTTAAGTGTTTCATCATAGCTTGGAAAGTCTGTCTTTATCATAATTACTCCTGCAAATTTTGCATAATTGTAACACAAATTTAGCCAAAATTTTAAATTTTGGCATTGATTATATTTGTGACAAAATTTACAAGTGGTAAGACCAAATTTATTATTTTTTTATTTTAAACACATTAAAATAATGTTTAAGAAATCAGGTTGATTTTACTACGATATTAGGAAAATTTATGAGTTCTTCAAAATGGTTTATTATATCAGGAGCTACACTTGGCGTTTTGGCCGCATTTTTGGTCTTTTTTGGCAATCCAGGTAATATGGGAGTGTGTGCGGCTTGTTTTTTGCGTGATACAGCCGGTGCTATGGGTTTTCATAGAACTGCTGTAGTGCAGTATGTTCGTCCTGAAATTATAGGGCTTATAGTTGGCGGTTTCTTGGCTAGTATGTTTTGGACGCGTGAGTTTTCGCCAAACACTGGCTCATCGCCATTTGTGCGATTTTTACTTGGTGTTTTTGCTATGATTGGATGTCTTGTGTTTCTTGGATGTCCATGGAGGGCGTTTTTACGTCTTGGTGGTGGCGATATGACAGCGATCGCTGGTGTTTTGGGGCTTAGCGTAGGCGTAATGTGCGGTATGTTTTTTAAAAAGCGTGGATATGCCTTGGGCGAGAGTGTTAAAACTACTACTGCAATGGGATTAGCACCTACAATAATTGGAGTCTTGTTGCTTATTGCACTTGTTTTTGAACTAAAAATAGGTGAAAATGCAGCACTTTTTATCTCAGTTAAAGGGCCTGGATCGCAACACGCACCAGTAATCATGTCGCTTGTTGTAGCAATTATCGTAGGAGCATTAATGCATAAAAGTAAATTTTGTAGTGTTGGAGCGATAGGCAGAGCGTTTCGTGGCGATTTTTCTATGTTTTTTGGCATTATTAGTATCATTTTGTTTGCAAGTATTGCAAATGCAGCCTTGGGTCAGTATAAATTTGGCTTTGAAGCCCAACCTATCGCACACAATGACTACATCTGGAACTTTTTAGGTATGGTTTTAGCTGGACTTTGTTTTAGCCTTAGCGAAGGTTGTCCGGGTAAGCATCTTGTGCAAATGGGTACAGGGAATTTAAGCTCCGTTATCTTTATCGTTGGTATGATGGCAGGTGGAGCGATAGCTCATAACTTTTTATTGGCAAGTTCAGGAGCTGGAATAAGTGCAGCTGCTCCGTATGCAGTAGTAATAGGCTTTGTAGTAGCAGGATATATAGGCTTTTTTAATCGCAAGATAGCGTAAATTTCCACGTCAATTACAGAAAAAGCATAGCGAATGCAAATGTGTTTGCTATGCTTTTGAGTGATTTTAATAGAGGGTAAAATAAAAATACAAACTACATAGATTGTGTTATTGAATATAAATTTACTAATAAGCTTTTTTGTAGTTAGTAATTTTTAAATTTGTTAGTAAAATTACTTGTGTCTAGTTGCATTTTTATAAAATTTACGCCAAGAGTCCAGCTCCTTTTATGACTTGGCTTCTCTCTTTGGCATAAATTCTCTCGCCATTTATTACATCATATTTCCATATAGGTGCGTTTGCTTTAAAATCCTCTACAAACTCATTTATTAGCCGTAAAGCGACCTTGCGTTGTGGGCTAACTACACCAGCGACATATGAGCTTGTATGCACCATCACATCGCCTCTTGAGTGAGCGAACAATACATAAGCATTTTCACGTGCCGCACACTCCTCCCATGCATTTAACCAACGCTTTAAAATAGGCTCATAAATATCAAAGCTAAGTGCCGAGATGCCGCCCTCTTCACGCACGATACCCACAAATGTTATTAACGCACCGCAGTTTTTGTCCTTATAGGCTTCATACCAACGCTTTGTTATCTCGCAAACATCAAGGCTTCCGTTATAAATTTCTAAGTTTTGACTCATCTTAGCCTCCACAAACTGGTGGCAAGATAGAGACCTTATCACCGTTTTTAAGTAGTGTATCAAGTGAGCTTACTATCTCGTCATTCACAGCTACCGCACAGATTTTGAGCCATTCGCCAAGCTCAAGCTCACTATACTCAGCCAAAGCATCTTTAAGCTCAGCTAAGTTTTTAGCCTCTATCTTGATATTATTAAATTTTATTGGCCCTAAAAACTCAACTTCTACCATTGGTTTTCTCCTAAAATTAAAAATTTTTATTGATTTTACATAAAATAAAATTTAGATATACTTAGATCAAAATTTAAAACTAAAGAGCAAAAATGAACGAGCTAATAAATAGCATAAAAACTCCAGCCTACGTCTGCGAAGAGCAACTTTTGCGTAAAAACTTAGAGCTTTTAAAGCGTGTTAAAGATGAAAGCGGAGCGAAAATCTTAGTCGCACTTAAAGGCTTTGCTTTTAGCGGAGCGATGGACATCGTGAGTGAGTATCTCGATGGAGCGACTTGTAGCGGACTATACGAGGCGAAATTTGCTGATGAGTTCGTAGAAGGCGAGATACATACGTATTCGCCGGCTTTTAAAGACGAAGATATAGATGAAATTTTATCGCTTTCAAAACACGTCGTTTTTAATAGTCTTAATCAGTGGCTTAAATTTAAAGACAAAGCTCTAAAAAACGGTGTTAGCTGTGGTATCCGTGTCAACCCAGAGAGCTCGGCTTCGCCTGTTGATATGTATAATCCTTGCGGACGTTTTAGTCGCCTTGGTGTAACTAGGGCAAATTTTGATAAATTTAAAAGTTTAGATGGCATAGATGGGCTACATTTTCACGCACTTTGCGAGGAGAGTGCTGAGAGTTTAGAGACTGTACTGATGGCTTTTGAAGAGAAATTTGGCGAGTTTATATCAAAAGTGAAATGGGTAAATTTTGGCGGAGGACACCATATAACAAGGGTTGATTATAACATAGAGCTTTTAATAAATTTAATAAAAAAATTCCGTGAAAGATATGGCGTGCAGGTGTATTTAGAACCAGGTGAGGCGGTTGGTTGGCAGACTGGATTTTTGATAGCCTCTGTGCTTGATATTGTTGAAAATGAGCGAAATATCGCAATACTAGACGTTTCAGCCGAGGCTCATATGCCCGATACTATACTTATGCCGTATCGTCCAGCGGTTAGAGGTGAGAGCAAAAATGGCAAATTTGAGTATATGTTTGGCGGTGATACTTGCTTATCTGGCGACATCGTAGGGCAGGATGCAGGGGACGCGGTTTATAAATTTGACACTCCCTTAAACATCGGCGATAAGGTTATATTTGAGGATCAAATTCACTACACTATAGTTAAAAATACGACATTTAACGGCATAAAGTTGCCTGATCTGCTTTTGCTAAAATCAGACGGAGAGCTAAAAGTAGTTAGAAAATTTGGCTATGAGCAGTATCGTGATAGAAACTAAAGGTAAAAAATGATAGTAAATAAAACATATGAGATAGATAGCTGTGATGATGCTGAACTAGGTATAAAACGCAACTATCCACTAGAATTTCGCGTGTGTTTTGATGATGATAAGGATATAAAAGCTATCGTCTTTATAGTGCCTGGTTTGGGCGGTGATGCCGATAGTAACTACCGCGAACATTTAGCAGAGTATGTAGCCAGTGAGTTTAGTGTGGCGGTTGTTAGCGTAAATTATCACTGCATAGGCAATAGACCCCAACTCGGATCTAAATTTTATCTTGATAGGCTTGATCAAGTGATATTTCGCAAAAAATGTGAAGAGATTGGTATAAGGTTAGAAGACGATATATCTTTACTTTTTGAGCCTGATATCGCTCATAAATTTTTAAATGCTTTGGGCAAAGTTATAGCTGATAAAAAGAGCAATGGTAAGATAGCTAAAAATTTTATGCTTGATATATCTGCAAGTGTTTTACCAACAAAAGATGAGTATCAAAATTTTGGCATAATGTCAGCGATAGATCTATTAAATGCCCTGCTTTTTGTGCAAAGATCATCAGAATTTAGACTATGGGGGGGGGCGAACGGACGAGTTTACCTGTGGTAATGATAGGTAGCTCTCATGGCGGATATATATCACATTTAGCAGCAAAGATTGCTCCGTGGCTCATTGACGGCATTATAGATAATAGTAGCTATGCGAAAGTTAGATGGAGCTTGATAGGTTTTGGTAAGGAGATCGATTATACCAAATACCCTTGTTTTATCGCAAAAAATTTATTTGATAATATTTGTATATTTGCATCAGATAAAACACACTGGACGCTTTTAGATAAATCTTTACCAAATTATTTTAATGACGCTAGAGAAGAGATAAGAGATGTGCTAAATTTAGAGCATTTAAAAGTGCAAAGTGGCTATAAAAAGCCTATTTATGTGAGTTATCACTCAGAAAATGACCATATAGCACCATTTGCAGAAAAGATTGAGCTTTATGAGATGCTTAGAGCTTTAGGTTTTGATGCAACGTTAAATACGATAATCAATGAGAGCCAAGTGGATGGAAAATTTATTAAAAACCTATCTCATGGAATGGATATGTCAATAAAAAGTCTTATCACAAAAGAGCTGCCGCCAATGCTTGATAAAATTTCACACGCTCAAAAAGATATATATAATGATAAAAGTATAAGTTACAAAAGCGTAGATATGCTCTATAAATTTTATGAGAAAGATAACAAGATAGAGATTGAAGTAAGCAAAATTTAATTTTTTAGATTAAATTTTTAAAATTTGAAGTTATATTTTTTATTTTTTAATAGTTAAAAATTTATTTAGATTATCAAAGAGAGATCTTTTTGGAAAATAGATAAATTTTTAAAGCCCATTAAATGGACCTTTCAGAATATGCAATTAAGGCATATTTAAGGAAAGTTTAATTTTTTTTATTTATATTTTTTTAAGTCTAGCAAATAAGCAAACTTGTTGTAAAGTTTCACTATCAAAATCCGTCGAAGTAGAAAAGGACAGGAAAATGGAAGATCAGAGTGCTATTTTAGCTGCCAGAAAGCTTTATTATACATTGTTTGAAGAGCTTTTTGTTTTTAGCTATGATGGTCGTTATAAAGATGTGCAAAATTTTTTAAATTTTATAAAAGATAGTGCATTAGACGAAGATAGCACAAGTGCCGCAAATACTTTGATATTGAAATTCTCTCCAGAAAACATAGAAAACATAATACAAGAATACGATGAAATTTTTCACGCACCACCAAATGCTATACATAACACTTTTTCATATTATGAAGAGGGATACGAGGCTGGAATAGCGTGTGTGCGTGTGCGAAAACTCCTTAGCAAGACCGATGTAAGACGCAACGAAAATAAATTTAAAGAAAATGAAGATAGTATAGGCTTTGTATTTGCCTTGATGGCTGAGTTTATAAGTCGCCAGATGAGCGGTGATAACGTGTATAAAGATTATGCAAAAGAGCTTTTTGTCAGTGTGATAAACCCTTTTATAGACGAATTTGTAGAAATTTTATTTTATCATCCAAATGCTGTGGCATATAAATATGTAGCGATACTTTTGCAAGTATTTATAGAATTTGAGAGAATGTTTTATAATGAAAGAAAACCGGTTATTGAAAAAAAAATAAAAACCCAAGATGGAATATCACGTTCTGAAGCGATCAGACGAGAGAAAAATCGCATTAGGCGTAATACTGAAAGGAAAATAGATGAAGAGTAGGCGTGAGTTTTTAAAAAAACTTATGGTAGGTGGCGGTGCCGCTGCACTTGGTGCTACTGCAGTTGTTGCAAGTAATGGCATAAAAAGTGGTGAAAGCAAGTCAAACGAAACTTTGTATAAAAGAACGAAGACTTGGGAATTTTACTATAAACAAGCAAAATAAATTTAAAATTTTTAAGGAGCATAGATGTTAGGAGACAAAGCGATGCCGACCCCAAAAGTCGGACGTAGATCGTTTCTGAAAATGGCATCACTTGCGAGTATTGCTGGAGCTACTGGAGCATTGGCTTCTAGTGGTGTAACAAGAAAGGCAAGTGAGCAAGAAAGAACTAATCCATTTCCAGATTCGCATATGGTAAAGACTGTATGTAGCGTTTGTTCTGTAGGTTGTGGTGTAATGGCTGAGGTTCATAATGGCGTTTGGGTTCGCCAAGAGGTCGCACAAGATCACCCTATAAGTGCAGGTGGACACTGCTGTAAAGGAAGCGACGTGATCGATATGGTTCGCTCACATTGTCGCGTTAAGTATCCTATGGTAAAAGAGAACGGTAAATGGAAGAGAATTTCATACACTGAAGCACTTGATCGTATAGGTGCACAGCTTAAAAAATATCGTGATGAAAACCCAGAGCAGGTTATGTTTTTGGGCTCAGCAAAAGATAGCAATGAGCAAAGTTACTATATTAGTAAATTTGCTGCGATGTTTGGGACAAACAACTTAGATCACCAAGCTAGAATTTGACATAGCGCAACAGTCGCCGGTGTGGCGAATACGTGGGGTTATGGCGCGATGACAAACCACCTTGGAGATATCCAAAAAGCAAAATCTATCATAATAATGGGTGCAAATCCGGCGGTAAATCACCCTGTTGGATTTAGACATTTTTTAAAAGCTAAAGAGAACGGTGCTAAATTAATAGTCGTTGAGCCGCGTTATACAAGAACGGCTGCGAAGGCTGATTATTTTGCTCAAATTCGTCCTGGCACAGATATACCATTTATGTATGGTATGATGAATATTATATTTGAAAATGGCTGGGAAGATAAAGAATTTATAAAAAATCGTGTTTATGGTATAGATGAGGCGATACGTGAAGAGGCGAAAAAATGGACGCCAGAAGTTGTCGCTGATGTCTGCGGAACGACAGTTGAAAAACTTCGTGAGATAACAGAAGTCTATGCGAAAAATCGCCCAGGCTCTTTTGTGTGGGCTATGGGACTTACTCAGCACACGATAGGTAGCTCAAATACTCGTATAGCTCCTATACTTCAACTTGTTCTTGGTAATATGGGCGTTGAAGGTGGTGGTACGAATATCCTTCGCGGACATGACAATGTTCAAGGTGCTAGTGATATGGCAAATGCACCAGATAGCTTACCTGGATATTACCCTAAAAATGAGGGTTCTTGGAAATATTTTGCCAAGATGTGGAAGGTTGATTATGAATGGTTGCAAGGTAATTACTATAAACCTGAATGGATGTTTAAGCCAGGATTTACTCTCGCTCGTTGGTGGGCTGGAGTGCTTGATGGTAAAGATGGCAACGATGCTATAGAGAATGCTGGAACTAGCCTAAAGGCTTTGATTGTAATTGGAAATGGTATAACATCTATCGCTCAACAGGCAAAAGTTCAGCAAGGTCTTGATAATCTAGAACTTTTAGTATTGCTTGATCCTTTTGTAAATGAAGCTGGTATCATCACAAATAAAAAAGATAATATATTTTTACTTCCTGCCGCAACGCAGTTTGAAAATAGCGGAACTGTTGTAGCAACAAACAGAAGCGGTCAGTGGAGATCAAAGGTGGTTGAGCCTTTATATGAGAGCAAGTCAGACCATGAAATTTTATTTGAATTAGCAAAACGACTTGGCTTTTATGATGAGCTTACACGTACGCTTCGTGATGCAAATGGCAATATTGAGTGGCCAGAGGCGGCAACTCGTGAGATAGCAAGCATTGTTAAATCTATTGGTCTTACGGGCTGGACACCAGAGAGACTTAAAAATCACCAGAAAAACTGGGATAAATTTGATGAGCTTACGCTTATGGGTAAACCTGGCACGCCAGTTGAGGGTGAATACTACGGACTTCCGTGGCCTTGCTGGACTGAAAAGCACCCAGGAAGCCCTATACTTTATAATATAAATGTTCCTGTCATAAAGGGTGGTATGGGCTTTAGAAATCGCTTTGGATTAGAGCATAATGGTATAAGTCAGCTTGCAGGTGAGGGGTCGGCACCGATTGATTCTGTTGTAAATGGTGGCTATCCACAGATAACAAAAGCAAATATCGAGCAGGTTTTAGGTATAACTTTGACAGAAGATGAAAAAGCTAAGATGGGAGCTAGTTGGTCAACTGATGCTAGTAATATCATTGCTGAAAAGTGTATGCAAGCTGGCATTGCTCCGTATGGTAATGCACGTGCAAGAGCGATAGTATGGACTTTTGTGGATCAAATTCCACTTCACAGGGAGCCATTACACTCACCAAGAACTGATCTAGCTAAGAAGTATCCAAACTTTAAAGATAAGCCAAATCACTACCGCGTTAATACACAGTATGAGAGCTTGCAGCAAAGTGCTGATTTTGCTAAAGACTTCCCATTAAATTTAATAACAGGACGTTTGGTAAATTTCAGTGGTGCTGGTATGGAGACACGTGCTAGTAAATACCTAAGTCGCTTGACACCTGATATGTTTTGTGATATCCACCCAGATTTGGCAAAAAAGATGTCTATATCTAACGGCGATATGATATGGGTACATTCTCCGGAGGGCACAAAGATAAAAGTCAAAGCTAGAGTAGTGTCTTCAGTTGCACCTGATATGGTGTTTTTACCATTCCACTTTACAGGCGTTATGCAAGGTATTGATATGACTGGAAATTTCCCAGACGGAACTAAGCCATATGCAACTGGAGAGAGTGCAAATACCGTTACAAACTATGGATATGATATAGTTACACAGATACCAGAAACAAAAGGCGGTTTGTGCCGCATAGAGAAGGCTTAATATGGGCGATATGATACAAAATATAACACGATTAAAATTTTATTGTGATGACGATAGATGCATTGATTGCAATGGTTGTGCTGTGGCTTGTGATGAGGCTCACGAGCTTCCTATAGGGGTAAGACGTAGAAGAGTTATAACGCTAAACGAAGGCGTAGAGGGTAAAGAAATTTCAACATCTATCGCTTGTATGCACTGTGAGGATGCTCCTTGTTCGCTTGTATGCCCTGTAGATTGTTTTTACATCAGAGATGATGGTGTTGTACTTCATGACAAAAATATCTGCATAGGTTGTGGATACTGCCTATACGCTTGTCCGTTTGGTGCCCCTCAGTTTCCAAGAGATAGTGTATTTGGTGTTAAAGGCTCGATGGATAAATGCACAATGTGTGCTGGTGGCCCAGAGCCTGATAACTCAGAAGTTGAAATGGAAGAGTATGGGCAAAATAGAATTTCAGAGGGCAAAGTGCCTGTTTGTGCGGCAATGTGTTCGACTAAAGCTTTGCTTGTGGGAGAATCTGATATAATTGAGCAGATTTATCAAGATAGGGTCAGTGCAAGAGGATATGGTATTAAAAATATCAAGGAATCTCCTACTTGGAAAATCGCGTATTACACAAAGGATAGAGTATGAGATTATTACTTGCTTTTATCACCTGTGCGTTAAGCGTGTTTGCTCTTGATCTACCAGATGGGACAAATCAATATGGTAGTAACGTTTGGGCCGCTGGGCGTATAGAAAACATAAAACCTTATGAAGATGGGCTTGGACCTATTTTTACTTTTATTCAAGGTAATGACTACTTTGCTTATGGTGTTGCAGTTATTATTTTAGCGGTTATAGGTGCGTTTGTTTTGCACTTTTTGATAGTTGGGCCAAAACATTTTAGCCACGATGGCAAAAAGATATATGCTTTTAATATTGTTGAGAGAATTTCTCACGGATTAGCAGCTATTTCGTGGATAGTGCTTGTTCCAACTGGCATTATTATGATGTGGGGTAGTACATTTGGTGGCGGCACATTTGTTAGACTTATGAAAGATATGCACGGAATAGCAACCATAATATTTGTGATTTCTATCACGCCTATGATACTTTTTTGGACGAAAAGAATGCTTCCTGTTGTTTATGACATAAGATGGATGTTTATCGTAGGTGGCTATCTTTCAAAGAAAAAACGTGCTATACCAGCTGGTAAATTTAATGCAGGTCAAAAGGCGTGGTATTGGGTAGCGATACCAGGCGGACTTGTGATGATAGCAACTGGTGCTGCTATGTATTTTCTAGATTTTCAAGCAGTGCCTGTGGCTACTTGGCTTGGAATTTCTCAGATCGAAGTTTTACGCTGGAGTGTTATTATACATAATATTCTTGGTATAGTTTGTGCGGTATTTTTCCTAGTACATATCTATATGGCGGCTATCGCGATACATGGAGCTATATGGTCTATGATAACTGGATATAAAGAGGAAGAGGAAGTCTATCTACTTCATCATTATTGGTATCAAGAGCTAATCTCTAAAAACCAAATTCCAGTATCAGACTATGAAAAAGTTTATGATAAGCTAGCATAAAATAAAGCCCCAATTTTGGGGCTTTAACCTTTATAAAGGGCATAAATTGCAACCCACCTTTACAACTCAAATCACAAAATTTAAAGCTAACGAAAGTTTTGTAAAAGACGATATCTTAGTGCGTGAGATCAAATTTGATATTATCGTAAATGGCAATAAGCTCGGCTCTATGATGGCGACGCCAACAGACTTAAAGGCACTTGCGATAGGCTATATATTAAGTGAAAACATAATATCAAGTTTTAACGATATCAAAAAAATAGACTTAGCCAACGATGAGTTAAGTGTCGAGATAGAGGCCGATGTAAATTTAAAAAGTCTGCAAAGACTAAATTTTGAGAGTGTTATCATAAGTGGTTGTGGGCGAAGCTCTACAGCAAATATCGATCCAGACGTATTGAGTGCAAAATTTATAAAAAATGATATTAAATTTAAATGTAGCGAAGTGTTACATCAGATGAGTGAGTTTTACACTCAGTGCGAACTATATGAGCAAACAGGCTGCGTTCATACTGCTAAAATTTATACAGATGGAAAATTTTTCATTGGCGAAGATATAGCTCAACATAACACGATAGACAAAGCGATCGGTAAAGCGGTGATGAGCGATATAAATTTGTCTCAAACACTTTTAATGGTAAGTGGACGACTTAGCTCAGAAATGGTCGTAAAAGCTGTGATGAACTCTATACCTGTGCTAGTCTCACGTACAGCTCCAACTAGCCTTGGGGTACTTATAGCACGTAAATTTGGACTTACACTTTGTGGCTTTGCACGTGGAGAAAATTTAAATGTCTATAGCGGAGAACAACGAATTTATGGCTGAAAATAGCGATCGTATCATAAAGCGATTTGATGAGATCGCTCAAAACATAGAGAAATTTAAAAATGATAAAGGGCGACTTGATTGTGGCGTGGCATTTAAGATAGCCGATAAATTAAACGTTGATATAGGCGATATAGGTGATATTGCAACCAAACTTGGTGTAAAGATAGACGCGTGTGAGTTGGGGCAGTTTGGCAAAGCATCTGTAGGTGATGGAAGCTACTTGACATATTTAAATTTAAAAAGTATTAGCGATGATAAAGGGCGAGTTTCATGTGCGGATGCTAGGGCGGCCGCAAAGGGTGTTGGGCTTAAAAAAATTCGCTCAACTTTGCGTGATTATAAGATTGATGTGAAATACTGCCAACTTGGCTGTTTTAAAGAAAAAAAAGGAAAAAAAATGATCGTAAAAACCAAAACTTGGATCGAAAATAATGAAGGCGAGTTGCTATTTGGTAAAGGCAAGACCGAAGTTTTAGAGGTTATCGCTGAGGTTGGATCTATTTCAAAAGCAGCTGAAATTTTAGGGATGAATTATAAAAAATGCTGGACACATCTGCAAATTTTAGCCAAAAATTTAGACGAAGATCTAGTAAATACTAAACAAGGTGGCGGAGATGCAGCTGGGACTACGCTAAATCCACGTGCATACGAGCTTATTCACGCTTATAAACAGCTTCAGCGAGATATCGAAGAGTATGCAAACAAACGTTTTAAAGAGCTATTTTTAGCAGACGAACAAGATAGAATAACTAAAAAATAACTAAATTTAAAGGGAGAAATAATGTTTATCAAACTAAACGATAGAGTGTATCTAAACACCGACAGGATTACGAGAGTTAAAATAGACAATGTTCAAGATGGTATACGTGTACGTTTTTATGAGGGTGTAGCTCAGGTTGCAAAAAGTGGTAAATTTGATAGTTTTGAAGCGGCTCAAAAGTGGCTTGAGAAAAATTTCATCAAATAATATTTAAAGGCGTTCAAATACGCCTTTATTTAAATTTTAAATGCTATAATTCTTTTTTAGCTTCGCGGTGCGAATTTGACAAATTTAAAAGGAAATATATGCAACTAGACTGTAGAAATTTGGCTTGTCCTGAGCCGGTTATCAGAACAAAACTTACATTAAACACACTAAAAGATGGCGAAAGCTTAGAAATTTTATTAAATTCACTTGCATCTTATGAAAATGTTTCAAAATTTCTTACATCTTTAAACCAAAAATTTGATCGGTATGAGCTTGGTAGTGGCGAATATTCTATAAAAGCCATCAAAAGCGGTGTTGTGAGTGCAGATACTGACGTAAGTGAATATACTTGTGAAGTCGCACCAGCAAAAAGACAAAAAGTAGTTTATCTAAACGAAGAGAGAGCTGGTAGTGGCGAGGTCGGTATGGGGCTACTTTCTAAATTTTTAGGTGCATTTTTACAAGTTGAGGATAAACCATATGCGGTTATATGTGTAAATAGTGCTGTTAAGATAACAACTGATCGCTCGCATGTTAGCTTTAGACCGCTTAAAGATCTTGAAGCACAAGGTGTTAAAATTTTAAGCTGCGGAAGTTGTCTTGAAGCCTATAAGCTAGTTGATAAACTAAGCGTTGGCGAGATAACAAATGCCTTTGAAGTGGTTGATATTTTGAGTAAATTTGATGAGATTAAGCTATGAATTATAACGATAAACGTCTGACAAAATTTGTCCGTGCTGCTGGTTGAGCTGCCAAGATAGACCCGTCGGGTCTAGACAAGAGTATAAGTGCGTTAAATTTAGGACATCCAAATTTGCTAACTGGCACTACAAACAACGAAGATGCAAGTGTTTTTAAGATAAACGATGATCTTGCACTAGTGCAGACACTTGATTTTATCACTCCAGTTGTTGATGATCCGTATCTTTACGGACAGATCGCTGCAGCAAATTCGCTAAGCGATGTGTTTGCTATGGGTGGACGCGTAATAAATGCCCTAAACATCGTAGGATTTGATAGTTGTAATGTCGAGTCTGAAAGTTTAGCTGAGATAATGCAAGGCGGTGTGTCAAAGGTATGCGAATGTGGCGGGACGGTTGTTGGTGGACACTCGATCACTACTCCTGAGATGTATTATGGGCTTAGCGTTACCGGATTAGTGCGTCCAGATGAATTTTGGGCGAACAATACCGCACAAGTAGGTGATGTGCTTTTGCTTACAAAACCGCTTGGAATGGGGGCTTTAAGTACTGCGATAAAAGCAGATATGCTTAGTTTAGAGCGTATTAAAGAGGCAGTATTTTATATGTCACAACTAAATTTTTATGCTGTTGGTGCAATGAACGGTATAAAGGTCAGTGCAGCGACTGATATTACTGGATTTGGCTTTTTAGGGCATCTTAGTGAAATGGGACGAGCAGACATAAGTTTTGAAATTTTTACGCATGAGGTGCCTATTTTAGCCAGTGCAAGAGAGATGGCTAGTATGGGGCTTTTGCCAGGAGGAAGCTATAAAAATCGTAAGTTTGCGTCTAAATTTATCCAAAGTGGGGAAGCTGATATGCTGCTTTTTGACGCACAAACTAGCGGGGGACTGCTTATAGCTGTATCGCAAAAAGACGCAGAGAATGCCAAAAATAGATTGATACAAGCTGGATATGAGCAAACGCGTATTGTTGGCGTAGTAAATGAACGCAAAAATGGACAAAATCTTATAAAATTAGTATAAATATCTGTAAAAATTTAATAAATAATGCTAAAAAAAGTAAATTTTAGATACAATAAAATCTTAATAAGCTTACGAGGTTTTAAAAATTTATGAAGCAAAGAAAAGTAGATAATACAAATTTGCAGATAGTTGCAGGGTTTTATGCTAAAAATTTATTAGCAGTTCTTGCATTTATAGGGCTTTTTTTGTTTGTTTTCATAAATAAAAATAGCGATATAAAACACAGTATAGAGAAGTTAAATTACGAAGTACAAAGCTCTATTAGACAAAGCATAAATGTTATAAAAAACGATCTTTATATCAAAGCAAAAATGCTTAATCAGGGTATTCAAAGTGATATTTCTATCATAAATAGTGATAGTATAAACAACATTTACTCATCATTTTACATACTCGATCAAGACTTAAATGTCATAGTAAAATATGAATCCAAAAATACCCATAAAATAGAAAATTTTAATATGCAGTGGTTGAATGGATTAAAAAGTAGGCATTTTATTGTATCGGATAGAATTTATAAAAGTGGGCGGTTTGAAGCAGTATTTGCAGCATATAAAGTAAATGATAACAGATGCATTGTTGTTGAGATAAACTCTAAATTTCTAGATAATAGCATAGGCAATGTCTTAAAAGAAGATAAAGATGAGGCTTACTTGCTCGATAAATATGGTAATCTCTTAAATAGTAAATTTAATAAAAATTTTAACCTTGATATCTTTTCTAAGTTTATAAGCATGGGTGATGAATTTAGCGAGAGAAATACGATATTTTCGTTATTTGATATAAATATTGCATCTATTGATTATATGCGAGATCTTGGAATTTTTGTTGTCACTAGTTCGAATCAACGTAGTAAAATATTTTTTCAGTTTATTTTATTGGCTTTTAGTTGTAGCTGTTTTTTGGCGTTTATCGTACTTTGGATACGAGATGTGAAATTTATAAAAAATAGCATACTAGACCCACTCGAGAATATATCAAAATTTCTTCATGATAGAGGAAAACGACCAAAAATAGATATGATGATAAGAGATCTAAGGCTTATAACCGTAGCGATCGATGAACTTTATAAAGAGGTCGATCTTGCAAATTTAAATCTAGAAGAGTACAAAAATCGTTTTGATTGTATTTTTGAGCAAAGTTTTTTGATCATTATCGTTTATGACTCATACACCGGTGATATTATCGATGTAAGCGAAGCTGCACTTAAATTTTACGGATATAGTCGCGATGAGATAATGGGGCTAAATATCAAAGATATATATAAAGGAAATTTTGGTGACGTAGCTTACAAAAGACGCGAAAGCATAGAGGGTTTTAGACCGTTTAAGCTGACACACACGCTAAAAAATGGCGAAGAACGTGAAGTAAGCGTTGTAAGCTCACTTATAACATTAAAGGATAAAAAGCTAAATTTCAATGTTATAACTGATGTCACACAGGAAGAAAAACTAGAAAAAAATAGTGAAATTTTACAAAGATATATGCCGATATTACCAAGTATAGTTATGATAGCACGTAAGGACGAACCGTTTATTATCCAGCAAAAAGGTGGTAATATCGAGCAAATATTTGGATTAGATAAATTTAAAAGTGAAAACATCGATATACGAACACTAGTTAGCAAAGAGAGAGTGTATGAGTTTGTTAGTAAAATAAACTATGCTAAGGAACTATTTGCACTGACAAATGGCGAGAAGGATACGCTTAAGTTTGATACAAGCTTTATTGCTTGTGATGGAGAGAGGCGTCCATTTGGCGTATATGTAAAATTTGTGCTTGATGATAATGGCATATTTGATCGGATTATATACCATATAAGCGACATAAGTGAATTAAAAGAGCTTGAAAGGCGATACGAAAAAGAGCAAATTTATAATAAAAATATCATCTGGGCAACTCAGGCAGTGGAGTTTGAATGGAATCAAAATAGCAATATCATACATATAGACAATAAATTTGCAAATATGCTAGGTTATAGTAATATAAATGAGCTTGGAACGCTTGACTTTGAACATTTTAAAGATCTGCTAGTCGATAAATTTAGTAGTTTTAACGAGATGTTTGACAAAATCGCTATCAAAAATGGTGTATACCTTGGAGATATTAAATTTTATATGACAAACAAAAGTATCGTTTGGATAAGTTTAAGGGCAAAGGCTCTTGAATTTGACGAAAACGGTGAACCGACGCTTATAAGTGGTGTAGCCATAAACTCAACTCAGCAAAATGAAAATTCGCTATATCAAGAGATGCTTTCAAGATTATTTTCATATGCCAAAGATGGCGTAGCTGTTGTAGGAATAGATCGTAAGATAATCGATGCAAATGAAGCTTTTAGTGATATGAGTGGCTATAGGCATGATGAGCTTGTAGGTAAAGATATATTAAGTATAAAATCTGGCTTAAACGATATTGGATTTGATAGTAAAATTTTATCAGATATAGACAAAAAAGGCTTTTGGCAAGATAGAGTTTGGAATAAAAATAAACTTGGAGAAAATAGTCTAGAGATAATGAATGTCTCGCCTATAAGTTTAACAAATGGGTGTGTGCATTGCTATGTTATCATCACATCAAATATAAGCGATGTCAAGTCGAATCAAGACTACTTAGAACATATCGCATATCACGATCCACTGACTCGTCTTCCAAATAGATTTTTATTTTCTCACAAGCTTGAAAATATCGTAGTAAATTTAAAAGATGACGAGTCTGTAGCGATAGCATATCTCGATCTAGACGGCTTAAAAGCGATAAATGATACTTACGGACATTTGGCTGGAGATGCGTTTTTGATAGAAATTTCATCACGTATTGATAAGCTTTTTGATGAACGTGATATGTTTGCACGACTTGGTGGAGATGAGTTTGTAGCGATATTGCCATATAAAAGGGCTGGAGAGGTCTATGAGATCGTTGAAAATATGCTGCGTATTGCAAGCGGTGAAGTGGAATTTGATAAAAATAAGCTAAAGATAAGTGCAAGTATTGGCGTGAGTATGAGTGGACGCAATAAAATAAGTCCAGAAGATCTGTTAGAACAGGCTGATTGGGCGATGTATCAGGCAAAACTTGGTGGTAAAAATAGATATTATGTATTTAATCAAGCTAAGGATAGAAATTTCAAAAATCAATACGAAGATGGCTCAAAAATTTTAAAAGCCCTAAAAAATGATGAGTTTTTCTTGGAGTATCAGCCTACAATTGATATAAAAACAGGCAAAATAGTTAGCTTTGAGGCACTCATTAGATGGAATAGTCAAAATGGCACGATTATCTATCCGGAGAATTTTTTAAATTTGATCAAAAAACAGTTTATAGTTGATGATGTCGCGATATTTACTATCAAAAGGGCGTTGGAAGCCCAAAGCGTTTGGTATCAAGAGGGTACAGACGCAAAAGTGTGTGTAAATCTAAGCATAGATCAGATCTGCGATGATGGGTTTTTTAATAAATTTAGCGATCTTTTATCATCGCATACAGATCTTAACGCAAATGCTCTTTGTATCGAGATAATCGATGCAAATGCGGCCAAAGATCTAAGCTTCTCTGGTAAATTTATGCAAAGATATAAAAATTTTGGCGTTAAGTTTGTCTTAGATGACTTTGCCTCTCGCTCAAGCTCTTTTGAAGCACTTACGCATCTACCGATAGATAGTATAAAACTTGATAAAAAGCTCACTGATGGGCTATTTAAAGAGTGTTCGTCTTTTATGATGTTAAAGGCCATTAAGGAACTATCTGAGACATTTGAGTGTAAAGCAAGTGTGAAAAATATCGAAGATATAAATACGCTTAATATGCTTATTAGATTTGGGTATGACGTATTTCAGGGTAATCTAATATCAAAACCACTTAAGCTTGATGAAATTTTAAAATTTACGTTTGTTGGATTTGACGGGCTAAATTTAGATGAAGAGCTTAATCAAAGTGAGTTTGAAAGACTAAAAGAGTGTGTGAAGCTGCGAGAGTATGCTTTGCAAATTATCTCAAATTTAAAAGATGCAGGTTGCACTGAGTTAAAATATGAGCTTATAACAAAGTTAGAAAACTCGGATAGTCGTTATACAAACATCACACGTGAGCTTATCGCGGCATTAAAATCAGAGCAAAAAAGCGAGGCTTTAGAGTTTGCTAAATATGCAAAATCAATGTGCGATGAGCTATTAAATTTAGAGCAAAAGGACGTTGATGAGTGAAAATTTAAATGTCTATGAGCATGAGATACCAGTTGGAAGTCGGCTTTACTTTGGTAAAAGTGCAAAAGTCAAGCGATATATAGAGCAAAAGGCGAGCGAGATACTAGAAAATGATGGATTTAGCGAAATGGTGACGCCTTTTCTTAGTTATCATCAGCACCTTAGCGTCAACGCTACGCAGCTTTTGCGTTTTAGTGATAGTGCGAATCACCAAATTTCACTACGTGCCGATAGTACTGTAGATGTTGTGCGTATAGCACTTAGACGACTTAAAAATGGCGAATATAAAAAATGGTTTTATATACAACCTGTCTTTCGTTATCCTAGTCTTGAAGTTTATCAAATCGGTGCAGAACTTATAGGCGATAGCGATGTAGCAAAGAGCGTAAAATTAGTAGCAAATTTATTAAATGAGCTTGAGCTGGATGTGTGTTTGCAGCTTAGTAATATCGAGATCCCGCACGTCATTTGTAAGATTTTAAATTTACCGATTGAGATCTTTGAAAAGGGGCAGATCGAGCAAATTTTAAATCAAAATGTGGATTGGCTCAATAAACTTGCTCTTTTAAGTTCACTTGATGATCTTGATAGTGTCAGCAAGGTCGTGCCAGATGAGCTAAAAGCACCGATTGAGCGACTAAAAAGCTTAGCTGTAGTAGCAGGATATAAAAATTTAAGAGTTGTGCCACTATACTATTCAAAAATGAAATATTACGATAAGCTATTTTTTAGATTTTTAGATACAAACGCGATATTAGCAGGTGGCGGTAGCTATGAAGTAGATGGTATTGCAAGTAGTGGCTTTGCTGTATATACAGATGCATTGATAGAGAAATTAATAGATAAGGATATGAAATGAATAAAGCTGATTTGGTTGTTGGAGTCCAATGGGGTGATGAAGGCAAGGGTAAGATAGTTGATATGCTCGCAGGGGATTATGATATGATATGCCGTGTTCAAGGTGGTCATAACGCAGGTCATACGATCTGGGTAAATGGTGTAAAATACGCACTTCACCTTGTGCCAAGCGGTATTTTACATAAAAATATAATCAATATCATCGGCAATGGTGTCGTCGTAGCCCCGAGTGCTTTGATAGCCGAGATGGCTCAGTTTGATGAGCTTGAAGGAAGATTTTACATAAGTGATAGAGCCCATTTAAATTTAAATCATCACTCGCTAATAGATCAAGCAAAAGAGCGTCTAAAGGGCGATAAAGCGATAGGTACAACTGGCAAAGGTATAGGACCTGCATATGCAGATAAGATCAGTCGTGGTGGACATAGAGTTGGAGAGCTACTCGATCCTGAAAAGCTTTGTGCGTCATTGGTTGATGATTTTGCTACAAATAAGGTCATCTTTGATGCACTTGGTATAAAAATTCCATCCAAAACCGAGCTACTTGATAAGTTAAAGGGCTACCGAGACGCTTTAGCACCATTTATCACAAACACAACTCGCCTTGTTTGGAATGCTATGGATAATAACAAAAAAATTCTTATGGAAGGTGCTCAAGGCACACTGCTTGATATAGATCATGGCACATATCCATATGTAACTAGCTCTAGCACTGTTAGTGCAGGAGCTTGCACTGGCTTGGGATTAAATCCAAAAGAGATAGGCAATGTAGTTGGTATCATCAAAGCTTATACCACGCGTGTTGGTTTTGGGCCATTCCCAACAGAAGACAAAACACAAGTTGGTGTCGATATGTGCGAGATCGGTAAGGAGTTTGGCACGACTACTGGTAGACGACGCAGATGTGGCTGGTTTGACGCTGTGAGTGTTAGATATGCTGCTAGACTTGATGCGGTGGATAAATTTGCACTGATGAAGCTTGATGTACTTGATGGTTTTAATAGCGTAAAAATTTGTAAAGCATACGAATATAAAGGTGATATCATAGATTACGTACCAACAGATCTTGAAAACGCTAAGCCAATATATGAAGAGCTTGAAGGCTGGGATAGTGTCAAAGGCATAAATAGATACGAAAATTTACCATCAAATGCAAGAGCTTATATCGAACGTATCGAAGAGCTTACTGGTGTAAAAGTAGGCTTTGTCTCAACTAGTCCCGAAAGAAGCGATACTATCATAAGATGAAAAGTAAATTTAGCCAAGTCGTTCGCGTCAAAAAGCAGACATTAGATCGTATAGAAGCACGATTAGTGTCTGCTCGTGCAAAGGTCGCAAATTTAGAGCTAAATGCAAAAGCATTACGTGCAAAGCTAGATGAGATAAGTATGCCACAAAGTGGAAAGATGAGTGAGTTAAAACAAAATTTAGAGCTTTTACGGATAATGCGTGATGAACTAGACGATATAAAAGAGCGACTTGAACTAAGTAAAAAAGAGGTAATGCATGTTGAGCATCAGTATAAAAATGCAAATTTGGACTTTGAAAAGATTAAGTATTTGGAGCAAGAGGATTTTAAACGTGAAATAAAACGTCAGAAGCATCTTGAAGCAGTCACACTTGATGAGTTTGCAATTATGAATTTTGGTACAAAAGGTGTTATTAGTGAGTAAAATTATATTTTTATTTGCTTTTTTAGCTGTATTTTTTAATCACGTATTAGCTTATGATATACCTGTGGACTGCACGCAAATTTTTGAGGCTAGAAAGGCTGAAATTTTAAAAGAGATGGAAAAAGTTGATGAACAACGTCAAGCACTCGAAGCGTTTCGTGCAAGCACTCAAGCTCTTTATGATGATAGTTTGGCAAAGCTAAATAAAAAAGAGGCAGATATAAATGCGACTATGAAGACAATAGAGCAAAAACGCAAAGATATAGACACTCAAATCGCACAAAATCAGAAAATTTTAACTGAGCTTAGAGCTATGACAACTGATAAAGTAAATGAATCTTATTCAAAGATGAAAGATCAAGCTGCTGCGGACATGCTTTCGCAGATGAGCCGTGCTCAAGCTGCAAGCATAATGTATGCGCTTGAGCCCAAAAAAATTTCAACTATAATGGCAAAGATGGAGCCTAAAACTGCTTCTGAGATAACCACGCTACTTACAAAAGGACCGCCGTTTGTTGATATGATTGATGAGACAAAGCTTGACTCGCCAGCTGGAAGTATAAATATACAATAAATTTATAGAACTATCTTTTAATTGAGTTAAAAATTTATGTTTGTTTAGTTAGAACTATACAAAATAGCTTTTTAATTTATAACTTTTCTCACGATTTTCGTAAAAATTTATCATTTTAAATCAAATGCAAAAAAAAGAAATCCGCTAATATTTAAAATGATGGCGACTAAGGAAATCATATAATTTCACTATTATTTTAAACACTAATACCTTCTTATCATAATGCACTATTTTATTATATTTTCTGATGTATATATTGGGCTATAAACTCATCGCCAGGTAGTGCACCCGTTTGTCTTTAGTTAGTAGTGTTACCATCTTCTGCTATTGTTTATACATTAGCTTAAAGATGTGAAATATTCTATTCAAAAAAAGGATATAAGGCACTTTAACGTTGTGTGTGATAAAATATCACTTTTTAAAAATAAAGCAAGTATCCTTTAATTAGCACCTTTAATAGTTGATTAGCTCACTTGTGATGTGTCGCTCCTTACGCGTTAGCCATTTTGCCCTTTTAATGCCATTATCCCTCAAACGTAGTGATATATATTTTTGATTTTTGTCTATACTAAACTAAAACTTTACAAAAATACACATAAAATAACTTAAGAGCTTTGATAAGTGAATAAAGGTTTACAAAGTTAAAAAGACAAAACTGCTTTAAAAACTCATATTTAAGGGCTTTTAGTCGAGGTTTTATTTCGGTTGATAATGGTTAATAAAGGGTAAAAACTAGTGAATGGTGGTTAGAGGCAGAATCGAACTGCCGACACGCAGATTTTCAGTCTGCTGCTCTACCGACTGAGCTATCCAACCACACAATAGTTAAAAATGAAATGTGATTATACTTTTAATTATATTAATTTTAGTTTAAAATTAAAGATCATTTATAAAATTTTTAAATTTCTCGCCACGTTCAGCATAGCTTTTAAACTGATCTAGGCTTGCCGCCGCTGGACTAAGTAGTGCTACTTCACCGATTTTTAGGCTATCATTTATCACTTTTACTGCATTTTGCAGTATTTCGCAACGCACAGCACTTACGCCATAGCTTTGTGCCAAGCTCATAAGTTTCTTGCTATTTGTTCCGATCGTATAAATTTTTACATTTAACCCACACAAAGCCTTGAAAACTGGGCTCATATCCACGCCTTTATCATCGCCACCAAGTATTAAGTGTATGCGTTTTTTGTCGTAGCGTTTTAGTGCTTGTATCGTTGCGTCTATGTTTGTCGCTTTTGTATCATTGACCCATAATCTGCCCCATTTGTCGCGTAGCTCTTCTAGCTTATTACCCTCAATTATAAATTTATTTAGTAGCTCTACACTACACTTATCAATTAAAATTTTCTCCACTGCCAAAGCCAGAAGTGCATCCATTAAAAATGGAGTCTTAAAGGTAATATCGCTTAAATTTACTCCACAAAATTTAGCTAAATCAACTTCATTTTCATATGTGATAATCTTTGCAAATGTCGGTGTGTTGGCGTAAATTTTAGGCAAAATTACAACTGAGTTTTCACGCATAAATTTAAGCGGTTTTAGCTTTGTTTTCTCATACTCTACAAAGCTCCCGTGCCAACTAAGATGATCTGGCGTAATAGGCAAAAGCAAGTATATATCAGGTATGGCAACATTTGTGTAGTGCATGGTAAATGAGCTGGTTTCTAGTATCCAAATTTTAGCCTCTTTGTTAAGTTCGCCAAGTGGAGTGCCGACATTACCGCCCATTACCGCTCCAAGACGAGCTAAAATATGTTGCATCATCTTTGTAGTAGTGGTTTTACCATTTGTGCCACTTATCCAGATATTAAATGGAAGTGGAGCGAAGAAGTCATATTCACTTATCAAATTTCTAGCCTTTTTGATAAGCTCGTGGTTAGGAGATATGCCAGGACTCGTTACTTCTAGATAGCTTTTTTTAGGATCAAATTCGCTAACTGGCAAAAGTATATTACCAAACTCATCAGTTGAGCTTTTGCTAAATTTATCATCAAAAATTTGCCAACCACCACTTTTAGCGATCGCCTTTGTTGTCGTGCCGTAGCCAAATAGACTTCTTTTCATTTTCTTATTTTATTACCTTCTATATTAATATCCGAACAATCTCTTTAGCTTTGTAATATTTCTTGTCTAGTTTCTCTGCTTAATAATTACTTCGTATCTTTTTTGCTAAGTTAAAATTTTAACCCTGTTTCTTCTCTCATCGTGATTTTAGCGTAGTTTTATTGCAACGAGTGCGATTAAATTTGACAAAAGTGCAACCACCCAAAATCTCACTATGATTTTATTTTCTACCCAACCCTTTATCTCAAAATGATGATGAATAGGTGCCATTAGAAATATCCGCTTTTTAAAAATTTTAAAGCTTCCAACTTGCAAGATCACGCTAAGTGTCTCAACAACAAAGACAAAACCGATAAGAATAAGTAAAAATTCATTTTTTGTCATAATACCCATAAGTCCTATGAATGAGCCTATACTTAAACTCCCGCTATCACCCATAAAGACCTCGGCTGGGTAGCAGTTAAACCATAAAAATCCCATAAGTGAGCCAATTAAAGCGGAGCAGATGATGATGGTCTCACCTAGATTTATAACCTTTGGTAAAAATAAATACGAGCTAAAAACGGCGTGTCCGCTAAGATATGCAAAAACACCTAGTGTAAGGAGTGAGAACATACTAGGTACAGTTGCAAGTCCATCTAGTCCGTCTGTAAGATTGACCGCATTTGAGGCAGCGACTATGACTAATGCCCAAAAAAACACAGCAAAAATACCTAAATTTAAAATTGGCGTTTTAAGGAATGGCAGATAAAGCTCATTGCCAAGCTCACTATAAAAAAATAGCAATAAAGATACTATAAGAGCAAGAATGCTAAGACAAAGCATTTTGGTGCGTGGTTTCATACCGGCATGGTTTTGAGCTCCTAAAATTTTACCAAAATCATCATCAAATCCAATCGCACAAAAGCCAATGAGTGTGATGAGTGATACGATGACATAGATATTATCAAGTTTAGCACAAAGCAAGGTAGCTACAACGGCAGTAAAGATAAAGACCAAGCCACCCATTGTGGGAGTTTTACCTTTTTTTTGATGGCTTTGTGGTGCTAGTTCATAGATGGGTTGACTTGCATTTTTTGTTCTAGCCCATTGAATAAATTTTGGCATAAGATAGGTTGTTAACACAAATGCGATAAAAAATGATAGTCCAGCACGAACAGTGAGGTATTGAAAGAAATTTAAATTTGTAAGTTCATAAAGATAGTAAAACAAAATTTTGCCTTTTTATTGTAAAAAATGGTTATTTTAGTATAATGTCGTTAAAAAAAATATAAAATTCGGAGAAATTTTAGATGGCACAAAAGACTATTTTAGTCATCACTGACGGTATCGGTTATAATCCAAGTGATAAATTTAACGCCTTTTCAATGGCGAAAAAACCGAGCTTTGAGTGGCTTTTTAAAAATAGTTCAAATACGCTCATAAGCACATCTGGACTCGCTGTGGGGCTTCCTGATGGGCAGATGGGTAACTCAGAAGTAGGGCATATGACGATAGGTTCTGGGCGGGTTTTGTATCAAAATTTAGTTAAAATTTCACTCGGTTTTGAAAATGGTAGCTTTGCTAAAGATGAGAAGCTTTTAAATTTATTTAAAAAATGCAAAAATATCCACGTTATAGGGCTTTATAGTGATGGTGGGGTGCATTCGTTAGATAGCCATTTTGACGCTATGTGTGAGCTTGCACAGCAAAATGAATGTGAAGTTTTTGCTCACGTTATCACTGATGGGCGTGATGTCGCTCCTGCATCGGCGGCAAAATTTATTAGAAATTTAGAGAGTAAATTTAGTATTGCTACAATATGTGGACGCTTTTATGCTATGGATAGAGATAAGCGGTGGGAGCGTGTTTTAAAGGCTTATGAGACGCTAAGTGATGGAGTAAATCCAAGTGAGCTAAGTCCAAGCGAGTATATCGATAAAAGCTATGCAAACGGTGTAGTGGATGAGTTTATTATCCCTGCAAGTTTTAATAAATTTAGCGGTATTAGTGTTGATGATGGAGTGATATTTATAAATTTTAGAAATGACCGTATGCGTGAGCTAGTCGCTGCCTTTGGTGAGACTAAATTTGATGGTTTTAAGCGAGACAAAATTTATAAAAATATCATCACAATGACTGAGTATGATGCTAGTTTTAGCCATCCTGTTTTAGTAGCAAAGCAGAGCCTTAAAAATACACTTAGCGAAGTTATAGCAGATGCTGGATTAAGACAGCTTCATACAGCAGAGACTGAGAAATACGCCCATGTTACATTTTTTTTCAATGGCGGTATGGAGGAGCTAGTAACTAACGAAACTCGTGTGCTAGTGCCTAGTCCAAAAGTGCAGACATATGATGAGTGTCCGCAGATGAGTGCAGTGGCAGTGTGCGAAGCGGTGCTAAAAGGAATTGACGATGGTCAAGATTTTATTGTTGTAAATTTTGCAAATGGCGATATGGTCGGCCATACTGGTAACTTTAATGCAGCAGTTAGTGCGGTGGAGGCAGTTGATATGGCTTTGGGGCAAATCATCAAAAAAGCTCAAGAAAATGGCTATGCATACGTGCAGATAAGCGATCATGGTAACTGCGAGGCTATGTGTGATGAGAGCGGAGCAATTCTGACAAATCATACGAATTTTGATGTATTTTGTTTTGTTCTAGCAGATGGCGTGAATGAGTTAAAGAGTGGGATGGGATTGAGTAATGTAGCGGCAAGTGTACTTAAGATAATGGGATTAGAAATTCCGGTAGAAATGAACGAGCCGTTGTTTTGAAAAATTTCTCTTTTTACCTAATTATTGCATACTGCGGTTGATTTTAGTTTGTCTTTGGTTTTTATAGTAAAAATATTTAAGATAGATTGTATATGGTTTTTTACTGACCGCAAGTGAGTTTATATTATTAAATCACCATAGTGGTTAGTAGAAAATCATAACAAATCCAGCCGAGCTGGGAATTAAGGAGAATAAAATATGAAATTTAGTGGCAAAAACGTGCTTATAACTGGTGCTAGCAAAGGTATCGGTGCCGATACAGCGAGAGTTTTAGCGTCTATGGGTCTAAAGGTTTGGATCAACTATCGCTCAAAACCTGAAATAGCAGACGCACTTCAAGCACAGATAGTAGCGGCTGGTGGTGTTGCTGCTGTAGTAAAATTTGATGCAACAGATGAGGATGAGTTTATAAAAGCTATAAATTTGATAGTTGATAGCGACGGAGAGCTTAGCTATCTCGTAAATAATGCAGGAGTTATCAATGATAAACTCGCACTCCGTATGAAAACAGAAGATTTTACGGGCATTCTTGATGCAAATTTAACTTCGGCTTTTATTGGCTCACGCGAAGCATTAAAAGTGATGAGTAAAAAGCGTTTTGGTGCAGTTGTAAATGTCTCCTCCATCATTGGTGAAATGGGTAATGTGGGACAGGTCAATTACTCTGCAAGTAAGGGCGGAATGATAGCTATGACAAAGTCATTGGCTCGTGAAGGTGCTAGTCGCAATATCCGCTTTAACTGCGTTACACCCGGCTTTATCGAGACTGATATGAATAAAGATTTACCAGAAGAGCTAAAGAAAAATTATGCTGATAGTATCCCATTAAAACGTATGGGAACCGGCGAAGAGGTCGCAAATGCCGTAGCATTTTTGCTAAGTGATCACGCAAGCTATATAACAGGTGACGTACTTAAGATTAATGGCGGATTGTATATGTAAATTTAAATTTTTAGGTGTCTATTTAAAAATTTTAATACATTGCAAGAAAGTTTAAGCTAAAATATACTAAAATCAAGCGAATTTTTAATTATAGGAGAAATAAGATGGCAGTATTTGATGATGTAAGAGATGTTGTTGTAGAACAACTAAGCGTAGATCCTGAGGCTGTAAAGCTAGAGTCTAAAATTATTGAGGATTTAGGTGCTGATAGTCTTGATGTTGTTGAGCTAGTTATGGCTTTAGAAGAGAAGTTTGAAGTAGAGATACCAGACACTGACGCTGAGAAGCTTATAAGTATTTCTGACGTTGTAAATTACATAGAAAAACTTGGTAAATAATTAAATTTTGATACTTTGTTGATTTAAGGAGATGTATTGAAACGAGTCGTAGTAACTGGCATTGGGATGATTAATGCACTTGGGCTTGATAAAGAGAGCTCTTTTAAGGCTATTTGCGAAGGTAAAACCGGAGTAAAGCGTATAACTTCTTTTGATGTGAGTGATTTTCCGGTTCAGATTGCGGCTGAGATTACTAACTTTGACCCACTTAGTGTTATAGATGGCAAAGAGGTTAAAAAGGTAGATCGTTTCATACAGCTTGGCATCAAAGCCTCAAAAGAGGCGATGATAGATGCAAATTTTAGTGAGTTTGATCCAACGAGATTTGGCGTTAGTTCTGCGTCAGGTATTGGTGGATTACCAAATATAGAGAAAAATTCTATCACACTTTTTGAAAAGGGTGTAAGAAAAATTTCTCCATTTTTCATTCCATCGGCACTTGTAAATATGTTAGGTGGCATTGTCTCAATAAATCATGGATTAAAAGGTCCAAACCTATCAAGCGTAACGGCTTGCACTGCTGGAACTCATGCAGTCAGTCAGGCGGCAAAGTGTATAATGATAGGACAAGCTGATCGTATGCTAGTTGTCGGTGCTGAATCAACTGTGTGTGGTGTCGGAATGGGCGGATTTGCTGCTATGAAAGCACTTTCAACAAGAAATGATGAACCGCAAAAGGCTTCTCGTCCATTTGATGCTGAGCGGGATGGCTTTGTTATGGGTGAGGGTGCTGGTGCCTTGGTGCTTGAAGAGTATGAGGTTGCAAAGGCAAGAGGAGCAAAAATTTATGCTGAGCTTATAGGTTTTGGTGAAAGTGGAGATGCTTATCATATCACATCTCCGACGCTTGAAGGACCATTGAGTGCGATGAGACAAGCATATAATATGGCTGGTGGCATAAAGATTGATTATGTCAATGCACACGGCACTTCAACGCCTATCAACGATAAAAATGAAACTGCAGCACTTAAAGAGCTTTTTGGTGCAAATGTTCCACCTATTAGCTCCACAAAGGGGCAAACTGGACACTGTTTGGGTGCAGCTGGTGCGATAGAGGCAGTTATTGCTATAATGGCTATGCGTGATGGCATAATACCGCCAACAATAAATCAAACCACGCCAGACAGTGAATGCGATTTAGATTATGTGCCAAATATTGCTAGACGTGCAGATCTTAAAGTTGTGATGAGTAACACATTTGGCTTCGGTGGCACAAATGGCTCTATCATATTTAAAAAGCTGGGCTAAATATGTCAAGTTATTTAGACTTTGAAAAGAGTATAAAGCAAATAGATGATGATATAGCAAATGCTAAAATAAAGGGCGATGAACACGCAGTTGAAATTTTAAGTAAAAATTTAGAAAAAGAGACTGCAAAAGTCTATAAAAATTTAAATGAGTACCAACGTTTACAACTTGCTCGTCATCCTGATAGACCCTATGCAATAGATTATATAAAGCTTTTGCTTATCGATGGTTACGAGCTTCACGGCGATAGGGCATTTCGTGATGATCCTGCCATTGTATGTTATATCGGTTACATTGGCGGTAAAAAGGTGATGGTGATCGGAGAACAAAAGGGCAGAGGAACTAAAAATAAACTTAGACGCAACTTTGGTATGCCTCATCCTGAAGGCTACCGTAAAGCACTTCGTTTGGCAAAAATGGCTGAGAAATTTAACTTACCTATACTATTTCTCATTGATACTCCGGGTGCTTATCCAGGTGTTGCAGCAGAGGAACGTGGGCAGAGCGAAGCGATAGCTCGTAACCTTTATGAGTTTGCAAATTTAAAAACCCCAACTATCGCAGTCGTTATAGGCGAGGGCGGAAGTGGTGGAGCTTTAGCTATAGGTGTGGCAGATAGACTTGCCATGATGAAAAACTCTGTATTTTCAGTTATCTCGCCAGAGGGCTGTGCAGCGATACTTTGGAATGATCCAGCTAAACAAGAACAGGCCACAAAGGCTATGAAGATAACAGCCGATGATCTGAAAAACTTAAATTTAATAGACGCTGTCATATCTGAGCCAATAAATGGTGCTCATCGTGATAAAAATAGTGCTGCTAAGGCACTTGCTGATTATTTTGTAACACAGTTAAATGAGCTTGAAGAGCTAAATGTAGATGAACTCATATCAAAAAGAATGGATAAAATTTTGTCCATCGGTGCATATGAAGAGTAAATTTATACAAGATGTTTAACGGGCTTATACGTGAGATCGCGGAAGTTAAAAGCTACGAAAATAATATCTTAACTCTTAAGGCTACACATAGACCAAATTTAGGAGACAGCATCGCTATAAATGGTGCTTGTCTAAGCGTCATAAAAATATCAAATGATGGTTTTAGCGTCGAGTTAAGTGCAGAGACCAGATCGCATTTAGCAGTTGAAAATTTGAAAGGACGCGTTCATATTGAGCCAGCGATGAGACTAGGCGATCGCATAGATGGACATTTGGTGCAAGGACATATTGATGCGATTGGTGAGATCAGCAAGATTGTCAAGATAGAAAATGGCGTTGATATTTATATAAAAATTCCACATAAGATTATGCCATTACTTGCAAACAAGGGTAGTATTTGCGTTGACGGTGTTAGTCTTACGATAAATGAAGTATTAAAAGACACTATAAGATTAACCATAATTCCTATTACATTTAATGAAAGCTTATTTAATGAGTTTAAAATTGGTCGCAGGGTAAATATAGAAACAGATTTGCTTGCACGATACGTAGCTCATCAGCTTGGGTTTAAAAAGGAGCTCACTTGGGAGCAGGTGGAGCTGATATCAAGTTTGTATTAAGCTCAGATATTGCTGTGGCAGGGTTTAGCTCACGTTTTGGCGGAGTTAGTACCGGAGCTTATGAGAGTTTAAATTTAGGTTATCACGTTGGTGATGATAGTCAAAATGTCACTAAGAATCGTGAAATTTTAGCTTTAAGTTTAAAAATTTTATCTGAGCGAGATGTAGTAAAAAATAGTCCAAAATCCCAACCAATACTTAAATTTATGCAACAAATTCACTCAAATAAAGTTGAAATTTTAAGAAATTTTGATGATGAGTTGCCGCCTTGCGATGCCATAATAACAAATCTAAAAAATATCGCACTTTGCGTGATGGTAGCGGATTGTTCGCCGATACTTCTTATCGATGAAAGAAGTCAAGTTGTCGCAGCGATACACGCTGGACGAGCTGGTGTGTTAAATAAAATTTGCACGAATGCTATAAATTTAATGTCTAGTGAATTTAAGTGCAAAAGCAAAGATATTAAGGCTTTTATCGGTGCAAATATAAAATCTAACTGTTATGAGATAGGAGATCTCGATCTGGGTGAGTTTAATCGCTATAAAAACGGCAAAAATTTTAGTCTAAATGATGCTATTTTAGATGAACTTACTAAACTTGGTGTAACGCATATAAACATTGATGCGACTTGCACGCATTGCGATGAACGTTACTTTTCATATAGACGTGACGGCGTTACTGGTAGATTTGCTGGATTTGTCTATTTAAAAGGATAAAAATGGGTTATGAGAGCTTTACAACAAGGGATTTACGAGTGATAAAGATTGCTGAAAATGCTAAGAAATTCGGCGATGAGAGACTACAAAATGAAGCTGTTATAAAGACACTTATAAACATAGTAAAATTTGATCTAAATAGCGATGAACGCGGTAAAATAGCAGACATTTTTAAAATTTTAATATCGACTCAAGATAGCATTCAGCTTAGCAAATAGATTTTAATATCCTTAAATTTGGTATAATTGTAAAAATTAATTTATCAAAAAGGGTTAAAATGATGAAACTTCTTAAAAATGCAAAGCTTTACACGCCAAAATTTCTCGGTGATAGCGACGTTTTAGTGGGAGGCGGTAAGATTTTAGCTATCGGCAAAAGGCTTGATTTTAATATCCAAGGTTTAGAGATATATGATGTAAGGGGTGCTATTTTAACTCCAGGTCTCATTGATAATCACGTGCATGTTACAGGTGGTGGCGGTGAGGCTGGATACCACTCTCGTACACCTGAAATCACGCTAAGTGAGCTGACGCGTTACGGTATCACGAGTGTTGTTGGTGTTCTTGGAACCGATGGCTGTACTAGAAGCTTAGAAAATTTATATGCTAAGATTAAGGCACTGGAATTTGAGGGTATCTCAACCTATATGCATACTGCAAACTACCGCTATCCTAGCATTACGCTCACAGGTAGCGTGATAAATGATCTTGTGCTTATAGATAAAGTTATAGGCGTAAAGATAGCCATCGCTGATAATCGCGGTAGCTTTGTAAATGCAGATGAGTTAATCAAGCTCGTCTCAGATATCAGAATAGGCGGTATGATAAGCAAAAAAGGTGGTGTATTGCATATGCATATGGGTGCTTTGAATGTCAAATTTGATGATATTTTTAGATGTGTTAAGGATTATGGATTTTTAGTGCAATACTTTGAGCCGACTCACTGTGGTCGCACGAAAGCGTTATTTGAAGAGGCGGTAGAGTTTGTAAAAATGGGTGGTTTTATAGATATTACTACAGGCGGGAGTAAATTTGCTCCTATACACGAGATAATTGCTCATGGGCTTGAGCATGGGCTTGATATTAGTAAGGTTTCTCTAAGCTCGGATGGTAATGGCAGTGTGCCTAAATTTAACGAAAAAGGTGAACTCATAGGATATGGTAGTGCTTCGTGTGCGTCAAATTTGACTGTGCTTAAAGAGATAGTAAAAAACGGAGTTTTAAGTGTAGAGCAGACTTTATCGTTGATGAGTTTAAATATCGCTAAGTTTTTAAATTTAAATGGCAAAGGTGAGATCAAAGTTGGTAATGACGCAGACTTTGCGGTGTTTGATAGCGAATTTAATATCCTTAGTGTTATGGCAAAAGGGGAATTTATGGTGCGTGATGGAGAGGTTATAAAAAAGGGATTTTTTGAAGCTTAAAATCAGATCTAATATAAAATAAAACGGCAAATTTTAGCTATAAATCTTATAAGTTTGCTACTTTATTTTTACGTTATTTGGATTAGCGAGTATTGTCATAAATACCTATTAAACATAGGCACAACTTTTGTATCTTCGCTATTTGCATTTATATCGTCTGCAAATTTATAAGCCATTTCATTTGGCATTTTATTGATCTTGAGCTAGATGATTTTAGAATAAAGTTGTCGCTATACACTAAATCGATAGTTTTTGTTGCTAAGATTGGATAATTGCGTCTTTTGTAAATTTACTGACTCATAAAATGTGATCGCTTTTATATGACTATTTTTCATTGCATTTTTTAGGCGATTGCTAATTTCTAAAAAGATATCAAAAATAGCAGTTATCGTGAGAGATACTGTAGCTTGTATAGCGTGAAACGATGGGACCAATCAAGTATATAGACTAGAAATTTACTCCTTAAAAATATTAGCAAGTATCTGTTTGCATTGGCTAGAATTTGATATAAAATATAAGCATGATCTTTATGCAAAGTTTTCTACGAAGTGCAAAACTATAACGCAACTTAGTTGCAATTAAGAAAAACTATGTTACTATTTTGATTTTAAATTTCAAAATAGGAGAGTAAAATGAGAGTAAATAAATTACTTTTGTCTTTGTTAATAGGTGGAGCATTTGTATCCGCAAATGCCCACGATTTCTGGCTAAATGCAAAAAATGATAAAGTTTTAAACCTGCAAATAGGCTACGGACATGAGTTTCCAAACGTTGAGCCTATATCTGAGAAACGTATAGGGCTTTTTGAGGCACCATATCTTTTAAAAGATGGCAAAAAATTTGAAGTTAAGCAAAAAGGTGAAAATTTTAACTTTGAAGGCGAAAAGGTCACAAAAGGCTCGTATCTAGTCGTTGGTGAGTATAAGCCGACATTTTGGGTAGAGAAAAATGACGGTAAATGGGATATGAAAGTGACTAAAAAAGATATGAAAGATGTTAAATACTGCGAACTTGCGAAAATGAGTGCAAAAGCTGTGCTAAACGTAGGTGGCGTGGCAGATGAAAGTGTTGTAAATCCTATTGGACAAACGCTTGAGATAGTCCCACTTAGTAACCCTGCAAATTTTAAAGTAGATGAGTTTTTTGGTGTCCAGGTACTTTTTGAGGGCAAACCTTTGGCGGATGTTGATGTGGGTGTAATCTCACCATATCTTGAAAATACTCACGATAATGAGCAACGTGCATTTTGGGGCAAGACAGATAAAAATGGACGCATAAATATCAAACTTTTCAAGACTGGTGAGTATGCGGTTAGTGTGCTACACAAAACACCATATAAAGACACTGCAGAATGCGATGAAAACGTGTATGAAAGCACTTTTAAATTTAATCTGAAATAAATTTAAAAATTTTTATGTAAAATAGTCCAAATTTTTTGAGTAAAGATGAGAAAATTTGGACTAAATTTAATAATAACTTTATACATTTTTACTGCATATAGCTTTACTACAGACACTCTTTATTTAGGCTGATTGTATAAAATAAAACACAACTTATAAAATAATATAGATTACACAGCCAAACTAGATGTATTGATTGGTTAAAGTAAGCCTACATAGTGTTAAACAAGTAAATTTATGAAAGATCAACAGTATTTATCCTAGAGTAGATGTATTAAATATTCGTGCCCGTGATGGCGATGTTACGAGAGTTTGTGTATATATGGTTGGTTTTTACGTGGATGCAGACGTAAAAGGATTATAAAAAGACTAGCGGGTTTTATTGTTTTACTAAAGATTATAGGATAAAAGTAGTGGTGTGGCTTAACAATACGCAATAGTGCACCAATCTAAAACTTACACTATATGGCTAGAAAAAGCAGAATTAAATATATACTTTTTATGATACATTTATTATACTTTTATATGTGTTAGTTTAAATAAATTCTAAAAAATCATAATGCAATTTCCTTTCTTTTGGCTTTAATTCTTAATTATAGTAATATTAAAATTCTTAAAAAATTAAAACTTATTAAAATGACAAAACTAATTATGAACTTTACTTGTCTATCTACTTAATTTAGTTTAAATTTAGATATTTTTCAGTATAATCCCCTTTCATTTCACACGCATCAATCCTAGAAAAGTTGCAAACTCACGTTTGTTAAAGGGTGCGGAGGAATAAACTAAATTTCGGGCAAAGCCCACAAGGAGAACCATAATGGTAACAATGAGAGACTTACTAGAGTGTGGTGTTCATTTTGGACATCAAACACGCAGATGGAACCCAAAGATGAAAAAATTTATCTTTGGCGAGAGAAAAGGTATCTATATCATAGACCTACAAAAGACTATCCGCTACTTTCGCTACACATACAATATTGTTCGTGATGCAGCAGCTGAGGGTAAAACTATCCTGTTCGTCGGTACAAAAAAACAAGCTATTGAGGCGATAAAAGAGTATGCTGAAAAGTGTGGTATGCCATATGTTAATCATCGCTGGTTAGGCGGCATGATGACAAATTTTGGAACTATCCGTCAATCTATCCGTAAACTAGAGGTTATAGAGACTATGGAAGATGATGGTTCTATAAATTTATTGACTAAAAAAGAGGCTTTAATGCTTCGCCGTAAAAAAGAGAAATTGCTTGCTACTCTTGGCGGCATTAGAAATATGAAAAATTTACCAGATATGGTTTTTGTTATTGATACAGTTAAAGAAAAAATCGCCGTGCAAGAGGCAAATCGTCTAAAAATGCCAGTTATAGCTCCGATCGATACAAACTGCGACCCTGATGTTGTTGATTACCCAATCCCAGGAAACGATGATGCAATCCGTTCCGTTCAGCTTTTCTGCCAAGAGATGGCTGAAGCTATAAATGAGGGTAAATCACTTCTAGAGCAAGATGGTGGCATAGTAGCTGATGATAGCGAAGCAGTGAGTCAAGATGAGAAAGATGCGATTGTAGCTGAGGCTATTAGCGAAGATGACTTTGGTAGTGAGGATGATGCATAATGGAGATAACAGCACAAATGGTAAAAGAGCTCCGTGAATCAACCGGAGCTGGTATGATGGACTGCAAAAAGGCATTATCAGAGGCCAATGGCGATATGGATAAAGCAGTAGATATACTTCGTGAGAAAGGCTTAGGTCAAGCAGCAAAGAAGGCTGACCGCCTTGCTAGCGAAGGTCTAGTTAGTGTCGAAGTTTGTGAAAAATGCAAACAAGCAACTATTACAGAAATAAACTCTGAAACTGACTTTGTTGCGAGAAACCCACAATTTCAGGCACTTACAAAAGACACTACTGCACATATTCAAGCAAGTGGCATAAATAGCGTTGAAGAACTTAACGAAAGCACGATAAATGGTGTAAAATTTGAAGAGTATTTTAAGTCTCAAATCGCAACTATCGGCGAGAACCTAGTTGTTAGACGCTTTGAAACTATCACAGCTGGAGTAAACGGGGTGGTAAATGGCTACGTGCACTCAAATGGCCGTGTTGGCGTTTTGATTGCTGCGACTTGCGAGAATGAGGAAGTGGCTCAAAAAGCTCAAGAGTTTATAAGAAATTTATGTATGCACGCAGCAGCGATGAAACCAAGCGTTATAAGCTATAAAGACCTTGATAAAGACTTCGTTCAGAAGGAATTTATAGCACTTCGTGCAGAGTTAGAAAAGGATAATGAGGAGCTAAGACGCCTAGGTAAACCACTTCATCATATCCCTGAATACGCTAGTCGTTTGCAGCTAACTGACGATGTTATAGCAAGGGCTACGAAGGTTATTGAAGACGAGTTAAGAGCCGAGGGTAAGCCTGAGAAGATTTGGGATAAGATAATACCTGGCAAGATAGAGAGATTTTATGCGGATAACACTGTGCTAGATCAGCGTCTTACGCTTTTAGGTCAGTTTTATGTAATGGATGATAAAAAGACTATTGAGCAAGTTATAGCTGAAAAGAGTAAAGAGCTGGGTGGCAAGATAGAGATAGTAAAATATGTCCGTTTTGAGCTTGGTGAGGGACTTGAGAAAAAAGTGGATGACTTTGCAGCTGAAGTTGCAGCTCAAATAGGCTAAAATATAAATGGAAATTTTAAGAGCGTCTAATCTATGCTTTGCGTATGATTATACGCTCTTTGAAGATATAAATTTAACACTAAATGAGAGTGAAAGTACCGCTATATTAGGCGTCAGTGGATGTGGTAAATCAACTCTTTTGCATATACTTTCAACACTTCTAAAACCAAATCACGGTGAAGTTATTTATAATCAAAAATCTCTTTATTCGCTCCCACAAAATGAACTTATCAAAATTCGCCGATATGACTTTGGTATCATCTTTCAAGCACACTATCTTTTTAAGGGATTTAACGCACTTGAAAATATAGAACTTGCCAGTATCCTTTCAGATAAAGACATAGATAAATCACAGCTTGAAGCCCTAAAAATTACAAATATCCTTCATCAAAAAGTCGGAGAGCTTAGCGGTGGACAACAACAACGTGTAAGTATAGCACGTATATTAAGCAAAAAGCCACGTATCATTTTTGCTGATGAGCCGACTGGAAATTTAGATAAAAACACGGCACTGGATGTTATGCAAACACTATTTACCTACGCAAAAGATAATGCTGCAACTATCGTGCTAGTAACCCATGATAACGAGCTTGCTGCAAAGTGCGATCACGTCTATAAACTAGAAAATAAAGAGTTAACTAAAATTTCACTATAAATATACCAAATTTATTATTACTAAATTTAAATAATAATGATATAATTTATCATCTTAAAGGTAATAATTATGAATAGATATAAATTTAGTTTTATAAAATTTTTCTACACGTTTGACAAAAAGGCTTTAAAATTTATAAAAAAGCATCTGCTATTATCTTCGCTTGTTATTATTTTTATTTTTATTTCGTGGGTTTATATTACTTTAGTCTGCGGTATTAATAATATATATTTTTATATAGCTGCTCTTCTTGGAGCTTTTTCACCTTTAACGCCCGTAGATAAGCTAAAAAAAAGAGAACATAATTATGGGTATTTAATAGAAAAATATTGTTATTTTGGGTTTATTTCTATTGGAATGCTTAGTTATGTAATCAGTGTTTATACTTTTATTGTTATTAAATATTGTTATTAAAATAAATTAAAAAGGAGTTAATATGGAATGTAATGCAACTATTTCAGCGGAACTACCTTTAATGCATATATTAAATACAAATCAGCTTAATGTTGGAGTTGTGGAAAATATTACAAATTTAATACAAGTCGTTGCAAGATACGGTTTTTGCGAGAGTTGGTTTTATTGGAAGTGGCATTGATCTTGAAAGGATTAAAACTGATAGAGATAGAGTCGGAGATTATCTTGAAATTATGGGGGATATTATGGTTAGTATGATATTTCCTATTGGCATGTTTTCGCAGTTTAGAATGCTTCAAAAGAGTGGTTTTGCTATAAGTACTTTTGGCGGAGTTTTAAATCACTTAAATGAACATAGTATTTAGATATTTAATAATAAATAATCCAATAGAGTATATAAAAGAGTTGCAAGTTGGGCCACGAGCAGAACAGGACTATACCTACTGGCATGGAGATACTATTAAAGAGAATTTAGAGTACCTTTTAGAAACAAGTATGGCTAATGTTTACTGGAGAGTAGAGGGCAGGGATAATCAGCCAAAAATTGTTTTAATAAACACTACAAACTATATTGAGGCTATAGGCTCACTTAAAGAGGCACTAGAAAAAGACCCAACAGATATATACGGGTCTATTATAAAAGAATTAGAGAATGCGTGTTTATGGACTGATTGATAGTTAAATTTTTAAAATTTATCTACTTAATCCATATCAAATTTAAAATCAGCTAAAATTCCATAAAAAACAAAGGCATATATGGAGCTAGTGCAGTTTTTCGGTGCTGATAGAGTTATTACATTTATGCTCTTATTTGCTAGGCTTAGTGGGCTATTTGTATTTTTTCCATTTTTCTCCCATAATCAAATTCCGCTATCCGTTCGCACAGCCTTTACATTAGTGCTTTGTGTAGTGCTTTTGCCTATTGCGACACCGCATGATAGACAGATAAATTTTTTACTTTTTGAGATACTTAGTGAGCTACTTTTAGGATTTTGTGCTGGTATGGGGCTTACTATTGTTTTTGCCACTCTTATGTTAGTTGGCGAGCAGATCTCAATGGTTATGGGCTTTTCTATGGCGACTGTTATAGACCCACAAACTGGCACAAACTCGCCTATTGTAGCAAATATCTTAAATTTTATGGCTTTGCTTACATTTTTGATGTTTGATGGACATCATCTTGTTATTCAGTTTTACTCAAGCTCTCTTGCACATGTGCCACTTGGCGACTTTTATCCACGTTCTGGAGTGATGATTTATACACTAAAAGTGTTTGCAAATTTATTTATGTTTGGCTTTATTTTGGCATTTCCCATCATTGCACTTTCGTTACTTTCTGACCTTATCTTTGGTATGCTTATGAAGACGATGCCGCAGTTTAATCTACTAGTTATAGGCTTTCCTATTAAAATTTCAATAAGTATAGCTATTATGGCTGCTATACTTGCTGGTATTATGAAGGTAGCAACTGAGCTTTTACGGAATGTGCTAAACGACCTGCCATCTCTATTTTTCTAAAATTTAAGAAAATAGCAATGAAATTTATCATAAAATAAGGTTTAAGTTTAAAAGGAGATAAGATGAATGTCGCACTCGTGAATAAAAATCCCGCCGTCTCACGTCTAATAACTCTTAGTCTAAATAAAATAGGTATGTCTTATGCTGAGCTAGATAGCGTTGATGGGCTTAGTGACGATTACGGATATATTATAGTTGATAGCGATATTGATGTTGGCGAGTTTAAATTTCAAGCACCTGTTATGGCACTCATTCCACGTGGAGAGCAAAAGCCAGAGTTTGCTGATGTAGTGCTTGAAAAGCCTTTTTTACCGACTGAGTTTTTAGAGCTTTTTGAAAATAGCAAAGCAGAACTATCCAATGTAGGCAACAGCTTGGCACAGAGTGGGCTAAGTGATGATTTTAGTGATTTTGATAGTGCGATGAGTAATTTTGACGAACTTGAGAGTTTTGAGATACCTAGTATTGATGGCGATGACGATTTTGAGCTATCAAATTTAGATGATGAGTTTACAAGCGGTTCAGAAATTGATACGAGTGATTTAAAGAGTAGTTTAGAAGACGAGTTAGGCTTTGATGAAACACCTGCAGAGATTGCTGATGATAACTTAGATGAGATGGCTACTGATGATGTGAATATAGATAGTATAAATTTAGACGAGCCTTTGAGTGATGATGCGACTGAGCCATCTAGTGAAACAGAGCAGGAGGGATTGGACAGGCTTGATGATCTTAAATTTGATGAATCTTCCACTGTGGCTGAAGAAAAGAGCGAGATAGATGAACTAAGTGAGCTTGTTGATGAGATAGATAGCATGAACCAGTCCCAAAGCACTGAGATATACACTAAAAAAAGTGAGCTTGATGAGCTAGGACTTAATGAGAGTGATGACAAGAGCTTTATAGACGAGAGTAAAAGTAGTGAACTAGGACTTGATAAGATAAATGCGGATGGATTAAGTGATGAACTCGGTGATGATATAATCATTGATGAGCCTTTGAATGAGAATTTAGATTTAAAAGTTGATGAGCCAAACGATAGCAAGACAAGCCTAGATGACACACGAGATGGTTTTGATGATATTGATATGGATAAGTTTGCTAGCGAGACTAGTGAGTTGATTACTCAAGATGAGCTGATAGCAGATAACACTTTAGTAAGTAGTATAGATGAGATAGATGAGAGTTTGATGATGGAGGCATTTGGCTTAGTAAGCGAGAATACAACTCCTAAAAAAAGTGTAGTGACACAATCATTAAAGACAGATGAAACAAACGCTGATGAATTAAAAACAGAGCTTAGAGAAAAGATAGCTGAGCATATAAGTGCTTCGCTAAGTGAAAGTGTGTTAAAAGACGTGTTAAAAGATATGAATATTAAGATAAATATAAGCTTTGAGGAAAAGTAGTTGAAGGGTCAAATTTTAGTCATCTCAGGGCCTAGCGGTAGTGGCAAATCAACCCTTTTAAGCCGTCTTTTAAAAGAAATTCCAAATCTGTATTTTTCTATTTCAAGCACGACAAGGGAAATGAGGGACGGCGAGAGGGACGGCGTTGATTATCATTTTATAAGTGAAGATGAATTTAAAAATGGCATAGAAAATGGTGAATTTTTAGAGTGGGCACAGGTACACAAAAATTTTTATGGAACAAGTTTAAAGCCTGTGATGGACGCCCTAAAAAAGGGACAGATAGTTATATTTGACATTGATGTTCAAGGCTTTCATATCGTGCGTGAGAAGTTTAAAAATGAGCTTACATCGGTATTTATAACCACTACAAACAAGCGTGAGCTAAAAAAACGTCTGCAAAATCGCAACACAGATACGTCTCAAACTATAGAAAACCGTCTTATGAACGCAGTTGGTGAGATGGAGCATATATTAGAGTATGATTATTTTTTGATAAATGATGATCTGCAAAATAGCTATAAGGGGCTAAAGTCCATCGTGCATTCAATGCGGTTAAAAAGTTTGAATATAAATTTACGTGAAGTTGTTGATAATTGGATAGATTGCTAAAAACGTCAGTAAATTTAAAAAATTATGATAATATTGTATTTTAAATTTTAAAAGGAGAAAACGTGGCTATTGGAGTTAATCAATTACTTATTATTTTGGCGATTATCGTCTTGCTTTTTGGAGCGAAAAAGATACCAGAACTTGCAAAAGGACTTGGCAAAGGCATAAAAAGTTTTAAGGCCGAGATGGAAGAGCCTGTGCAAAAAGTAGAAGAGAAGCCTACTCAAACAGACATGAAAGAGACAGACATCAAAGAAACTACGAAAAACGCGTAGGACAAAGCTTTGAAAGAGATAGTAAAGGCTGAAATTTATAAGGTTTTAGAACGTGAGTTTGTGCTTGAAAAACCAAAAGATAGGAGTTTAGCTCACTATGCTACGCCGATGTTTTCACTCGCAAAGGAGCTTAAAAAATCTCCCGTCATCATAGCACAGGAATTTGCAGATAAATTTATTCAGAGCGAGATATTTGAGGCAAGTGCGGTAAATGGTTATCTAAATTTCAAGCTTAAGCCCAAATTTTTAGATGAAATTTCACACCAAGCTTTGCAAGATGGGGCTAAATTCGCTACTGGTAGTAGCAAGGAGGATGAGAGCTTATTTATAGAGTATATTAGTGCAAATCCAACTGGACCGCTGCATATCGGACACGTGCGTGGTGCGGTATTTGGAGATACTTTGGCACGTATTGGTAGGCATCTTGGGTATGAAATTTTTACTGAGTATTACATAAATGATGCTGGTAATCAAATAGACCTACTTGGCACATCTATTGCACTAGCAGCTCGTAATGAGCTATTTGGCGAGAGTGTAGAGTATCCTGAGAAATACTACCGTGGCGAATATATCATAAAGATCGCCAAACTAGCACTTGAAAAATTTGGTAAAGAGATTTTTTATAATAATGAGCGAACACTTGAACTCGCTGAGTTTGGAAAGGATATAGTGCTTGATATTATCAAAAAAGATCTAGCCGATGTTGGTATACATATACAAAGCTGGGCTAGCGAAAAGGCTCTTTATGGCAAACTTGATGCAACAATACAGAAGCTAAAACGCTCAAATCAAATGTATGAAAAGGATGGGGCAATTTATATAGCCTCTACCACACGTAGTGATGATAACGACCGAGTTGTAGTTCGAGATGATGGCAGACCAACGTATCTGGCTGGAGATATCGTCTATCATAATGACAAATTTGAACGTGGATATGATAGGTATGTTAATATATGGGGTGCAGATCATCACGGATATATCGCACGTTTAAAGGCTGCTATAAATTTTTTAGGATATGATGAGAATCGACTTGAGATAATCTTAATGCAAATGGTAAGTTTGTTAAAAGATGGCAAACCATACAAGATGAGCAAACGTGCCGGTAATGCGGTGCTGATGAGCGATATAGCCGAAGAGATCGGAGCTGATGCACTGAGATTTATCTTTATCAGTAAGGCAAATACAAGCAGTCTTGAGTTTGACATTGATGAGCTTAAAAAAGAGGATAGCTCAAATCCAATATATTATATCAACTACGCTCATGCACGGATAAATCAAATTTTTGGCAAAGCCAATAAGAGTGTAAATGACGTTATGAATGCTAGTTTTGATAGCCTCGATGAAAATGGTAAAAATTTATTATTTGAAGCACTTGTGTTACCTGAGGTATTGCAAGATGCTTATAGTTCAAGGCAGTTACAAAAGTTGCCTGATTATCTAAAAAGTCTAGCTGCTAGTTTCCATAAATTTTATAATGAAAATAGAGTGGTTGGCAGTGAAAATGAAGATAGCTTGCTTAAGCTCTTTGCTGTCGTGGCACTTTCTATTCGTACTGCACTATCACTTATAGGTATCAATGCAAAGGATAGAATGTAGTGAATGCCAAGGATGTGGTAAGTAAGCTAAAATCGTGGACTATACTCGTTGGCATATGCCTTTTATCGTTTGTTATTTCACACTTTACATTTTCTGCTCTACACCTTAGTCCGCTTATAATTACTATCATTGTAGGGGCATTATTTGGTAATATCTTTACTCAAAGTGCTAAAAATTTAAAGTACAACGGCACTTTGGGCTTTGCTACAAAGCAAATTTTAAGGCTTGGCATTATACTTTTTGGCTTTAAACTAAGCCTTGCAGATATTCAAAGTGTTGGTATGATAGGCGTTTTATTCGCTTTTTTTATAGTTTTTAGTACTTTTGGTATTGGTTGTGTGATTGGCAAGATGCTGGGGCTTGACGCTAAAAGTTTTATGTTAATTAGTTCAGGTTCTAGCGTGTGCGGTGCGGCAGCTGTTTTATCAAGCGAAAGTGTGCTAAATGGTGGTGGTTCACGTGTAGCAGTGGCTATTTGCACGGTCGTTGTCTTTGGCACAATAGGTATGTTTGTCTATCCGATTTTGTTTAAGGCTTTAGATTTAAATGAGCTTGAGATGGGTTACATCATAGGTGGATCGCTTCATGAAGTGGCTCACGTAGTCGCAGCTGGTGCGGCAGTAAATGAGCAGGTGCAAGGTATGGCTGTCATCATAAAGATGTTGCGTGTGCTTATGCTTGTGCCGTTTTTGTTATTTTTAGTGATTTTAAATTTAAAACTCTCAGGTACTTTAAGTTTAACAAGCGTAAAGGCAAATGTGCCGTGGTTTGCACTCTGGTTTTTAGTAGCTATTGGTGTAAATTCTTTATCTTTTTTTCCGCACGAGATGGCTCCTGTGATAGACTTTATAGACACTATGCTTTTAAGTATTGCTATGGGTGCTTTGGGTATAGGTATAGATAAAAATGTCTTAAAAAACGCTGGTAAAAAGCCATTTGTCTTAGCGATTGTTATGTTTATTTGGCTGTTTTTAGCTTGTTTTGTATTTGTTAAAAATTTTATTTAAAGGGCGATATGAAGTTAAAAGAGATGATGGCTAGATTTAATACTAGCCCAAGTGCAGCAAATGAAAAAGCTCTTTTAGACGAGCTTTTAAAAGCAGAGTTTTTAGCTCCTATTTTATTTGCTGCTCCACTTGCAAAGCCTGATGGCGGTGCGGTGTATGAAGAGGAAGGTTCAAATATAAAATTTGTTATATTGCAAGATGAGCAAGATGGAGGCGATGGCTATTTTCCAGCTTTTACGAGCAGAGATGAACTACAAAAATGGCGAAATGATAGTGAGGCTGAGGTATTAAATTTACGCCTAAAAGATTATGCGGCGATACTCTTTGTGCCTGAAAATAAATATCAAGGTGTAGTTATAGACGCATTTAGTGATAATTTGATGCTTGATATTAAATTTTTTAAAGCGATATTTAAGAGATGAGTTTGAATTATTTTAAAGTAGCTAAAAATTTTTGTTAGATTATGAGTAAAAAGATGGCTGACCGATATTTTATATTAATTAGTGGCATAAAAGTTTGCTGTATTTACTAGAAAATTTTTAAAAATTTCTTTTTTATTAATGGAGCAGAGGAAAAATTACATTCTGCTTTGTGGTTATAAAGCAAAAACATAACCTTATCTCTTAATAATAAAATTTTATAATCACATAAACGCATTTTGTAATTTTAAACGTGATATATCGTGTTTAAAATTACATTTTTATTTAGTCGTGACTATTATTTGTTATGTTGCAGATATTGTCCATTGCGTTAATTTTATTATCAATATTATCGCATTAATTCTAATATTCTTACTCCCTTTCAGCTTTTATCTTATTTAAAAACTCTTCTATGTTGTATTTTGCACGATATTCCGAGCTCATTAAGTGTATTAGCATATCGCCTAAGTCACACACAGTCCAGTCAGCTGAGCTCTCAATAGCTAAAAACTGCTCGCCAAGTGGTTTTAGCTTCTCTTTTAGTTCTTCTGTCAAAGATAGAGTGTGTCGCTCACCCATTGTTGTTGCAATAACTACAAATTTGACGAAATAGTCACGATCTGACATATCAAAAGCTTGTATCTCTTCTGCTTTTTTCTCATCTAAAATTTTTACTATGCTATCTATTCGCTCTTGTATCGGCTTTTCTACCATATTTTGTCCTTTATAAAATTTAATAACTTCGTTTTTTATCCTACCATCTAGCTCACTTAAGCCTTGCGAATGGCGTATCTGAGATGAACTAATGTTAACATTTATATCCATTTTTTGCAAATTTTTAGGTATACTTATGTGATTTCGCTCGGCTATGATAAAATGCACCAGCTTTTTTAACCGCTTAAATTCATGCCATTTGCTAAGTGTAGAAAGATGATCGGCTCCGACTATGAGATATAAATTTAATATATCATAAGTAGCATAAAGATGCTCAACGCTCTCTATCGTAGGCACTGGTCGATTTTGAGAGATCTCAAATTCGCTTATACTCACGCCATTTAGCTCACCCCATATACACCGCACCCATTTTAGCCTAAGCTGTGGTGGTGCGGAAAATTCGCTTTTAAAAGGACTTATGTAAGTTGGCATAATGATAAGCTTATCGATATTAAGCTCATTTAACGCCATTTTGACTATATGATCGTGTCCTGAGTGTGGTGGGTCAAAGCTACCACCAAAAAGTGCTATATTTACGCCCAAATTTTGCCCTATTTATATTTAGTTTTAACCTATTTTTTTGTAAAATTAAAACGTATTATATCAAAAGGAACTAAGATGTCAGTTAAAATAGCAATAAATGGCTTTGGACGGATCGGAAGGTGTGCGGCACGAATTATACTTGAACGCGATGATTGCGAGCTTGTAGCGATAAACGATACCGCAAAGCGTGATATGACACGCTACTTACTTAAATTTGACAGCGTTCATGGGGAGTTTAGACACGATGTGAACGTGATAAATGATGATTATATAAGTGTGGATGGTAAAAAGATAAAAGTATTTTCAACAAGAGACGCAAATGAGCTTGACTTTGCTGGGCGTGGTGCAGATGTGGTGCTTGAGTGTACTGGGGCAAATTTAACTAGCGAGAAGTGTCAGCCATTTTTGAATAATGGCATCAAAAAAGTCGTTATGTCAGCCCCTGCAAAGGATGATACGGCGACGTATGTAATAGGCGTAAATACAGATAGCTACAAAGGTGAGGCGATCATCTCAAACGCAAGTTGCACGACAAACTGCCTTGCTCCAGTTGCAAAGGTTTTAGATGAGAAATTTGGCATAGCAAAAGCGTTAATGACGACTATCCACGCATATACTCATGGGCAGAGCATTTTAGATGTTAAAGCAAAGGACTTTCGCAGGAGCCGTGCAGCTGCGGTAAATTTGATCCCAACTACAACAGGTGCAGCAAAAGCTATAAGCAAGGTGTTGCCACAGCTTAGTGGTAAGATGCATGGACAGGCTATACGTGTGCCGGTGCCTAATGTCTCACTTGTAGATCTTACCGCTGTGTTAAATCGTCAAACAAGTGTAGAAGAGATAAATGAGACATTTCGTGAGGCTGCAAAGATGAGCTTTAAAGATAAAATTTTTATAGATGATGAGTTTAAAGTTTCGAGCGATTTTATGAGCCATCCAGCAAGTTCTATCTTTGTAACCGACACAACACAAGTCATCTGTGGTGATATGGTAAAAGTTTTAGCGTGGTATGATAATGAGTGGGGATATTCAGCACGTTTAGTTGATATGGGCGTATTTGTCGCTAAAAGGGGCTAATATGAGCGATATTATCTCTATTAAAGATATTGATATCTCTGGTAAGCGTGTCTTTATAAGATGTGATTTTAACGTGCCGATGGATGAGTTTAATAACATCACAGACGACCGCCGTATAGTATCTGCCATACCTACGATAAAATACTGCTTAGATCGCGGTTGTAGTATCGTTTTGGCTTCACATTTAGGACGCCCTAAAAATGGCTATGAAGAGAGCTTGTCTTTAAAGCCAGTAGCAAAAAGATTGGGATTTATTCTGCATACTGACATAGTTATGGCTAATGATATTATCGGTTCTGACGCAAAAGCAAAAGTAGCAAATTTAAAAGATGGTGAGATTTTACTTCTTGAAAATCTACGTTTTGAAAAGGGCGAGACGAAAAATGATGAAAACTTGGCTCGTGAGCTTAGTAAATACGCACAAATTTATATAAATGACGCATTTGGCGTCTGCCATAGGGCTCATAGCTCAGTTAAGGCGATAACTAAATTTTATGATGAGAGTCGTAGGGCGGCTGGATTTTTACTACAAAAAGAGATAGATTTTGCTGAAAGGCTTATAAAGCGTCCAGCTCGTCCATTCGTAGCAGTTGTCGGCGGTAGTAAGGTAAGCGGAAAGCTACAAGCTCTAATAAATTTACTTCCACGTGTTGATAAGCTTATCATCGGTGGCGGTATGGCATTTACGTTTTTAAAGGCACTTGGTGAAAATATCGGCAATTCATTGCTTGAAGAGGATTTAGTAGGCGAGGCCTTAAATATTCTTAAAAAAGCAAAAGAGCTAGGTGTAAAAATTTATCTGCCAGTTGATGTAGTGGCAGCTCAGACCTTCTCAAACGATAGTGCGATAAAATTTGTAACCGCCCAAGAGATCCCGTCTGGTTGGATGGGGCTAGATATAGGACCAGCGACAACTAGGCTTTTTAAGACAGCTATTGCAGATGCTCAGACTATTTGGTGGAATGGACCAATGGGTGTTTTTGAGATGGATAAATTCTGCAAAGGTAGTATAAAGATGAGTCACTATATCGCAGAGAGTCACGCTACGACTGTTGTCGGCGGTGGCGATACGGCGGACGTTACACAGCGAGCCGGGGATGCTGATGAGATGACATTTATCTCAACTGGCGGTGGAGCTAGTTTGGAGCTAATAGAGGGTAAAGAGTTGCCCGGAGTAAAACCACTTAGACGTGATAGTGGCGAGGATGCATAAGATGGGCGGATTTAAATTTGCAGCAAATTTAAAGTGCAATCACACAAGAGCAAGTTTTAGTGAGTATGCTAAAATTTTAAATGAAAATTTAAGTCAAGATAATGATGTGGTTGTATTTGCACCATTTTCCGCACTTGAAAATGGCTCGTTTAAATTTAAGTTAGCCGCACAGAATTTCTATCCATGCGAGAGTGGGGCATTTACTGGTGAGATAGGCTCAGCTCAGCTTGATGAGTTTGGTATAAAAAGTGTTTTGATAGGACACTCTGAAAGACGTGAAATTTTAAGCGAGAGCGAGAGATTTTTACGCCAGAAATTTGATTATGCTGTGAAAAAGGGCTGGGAGATTTATTACTGTGTTGGCGAAAATTTGGATGTTTTTGAAAGAGGAGCGACAAAGGAGTTTTTATCAGTCCAGCTTAGCAATATTGATCTAAGCTACGCAAATTTAACTATCGCTTACGAGCCTATTTGGGCGATTGGCACTGGCAGGAGTGCAAGTGCAAAACAGATCGCAGATATATTAAATTTTATCGCGACAAAGACTACCGCACCGCTACTTTACGGAGGTAGCGTCAATGCTAAAAATATAAGCGAGATAGCTAGTATTAAAAGCTGTAGCGGAGTGCTTGTTGGTACTGCTAGTTGGGATGCAAATAATTTTATAAATTTAATCGACGAAACAAAGGGTAAAAAATGATAATGCAGGGTAAAAAGGGTCTAATAGTAGGCGTGGCAAATGCAAAATCAATTGCTTATGGTATAGCCGAGCAGTGCCATAAGGCTGGGGCAGAGTTGGCTTTTACATTCTTAAATGATGCTCTTAAAAAGCGTGTAGAGCCTATCGCAAAGGAGTTTGGATCAAATTTTATATATGAACTTGATGTTAATAACGATGAGCATTTAAACGATATTGCTAAAAAGATAAAGTCAGACTTTGGCGAGATAGACTTTGTCGTCCATGCGGTTGCTTTTGCTCCAAAAGAGGCATTAGAGGGTGAGTTTATAGACACTACAAAAGAGGCATTTAACATCGCTATGCAAACGAGTGTTTTTTCTTTGGTATCGTTAACAAAGGCGGTGCTACCGGTGTTAAAACAAGGTGGTGCGGTGCTTACGCTTAGCTACCTTGGTGGACCAAAATTTATACCGCATTATAATGTAATGGGTGTAGCAAAGGCAGCTCTTGAAAGCTCTGTGCGTTACTTAGCACATGATCTTGGTAGACGTAACATCCGTGTCAATGCCATCAGTGCAGGACCGATAAAAACACTTGCGGCAAGTGGCATAGGAGACTTTCGTATGATACTAAAATACAACGAAGTAAATGCACCACTAAAACGCAACGTAAATACCGAAGATGTCGGCAAGAGTGCTATGTATCTGCTTAGCGATCTAGCTAGTGGCGTAACTGGAGAGGTTCATTATGTTGATTGTGGATACAATATAATGGGGATGGGAGATATAGCAGTAGATGAGGAAGGCAATACAATCCTAGCTTGGGATGCACATAAATAAAATTTTTATCTTTAAGCAAGTTTGTAAATTTAAAACTATGGTAGGTTATATGCCTGGCCTTGTTTAAAACCAAATTCAAGCTTTTGTCTTTTTGCAAATTTAAATTTATTAGCTTTGAAAGGATAAATATGGCTCAAATTTTAACGCCGTTTAATATTGGTGATGTAGAGATTAAAAATCGCATCGTGATGCCACCTATGTGTATGTATAAAGCAAAGGATAATAATGGCAAACCACGCTGTTTTCACCGCACTCACTACGCAGCACGCTCCTTGGGTGGTGTAGGACTTATCATAGTTGAGGCGACTGCTGTATCACTTGATGGTCGCATAAGCGTAAACGACCTTGGACTTTGGAGTGATGAGCAAATAGCCGATCATGAAAGGCTAGTAAAAGATGCATCAAAATATGGTGCGATTATGGCGATTCAACTAGCTCACGCTGGACGCAAAAGTATGGCGACAGCTGAGCCAATTGCTCCAAGTGCTATTAAATTTAGTTCAGAATACGCTACTCCAAAGGCGATGAGTGCGGATGAGATAGTTAAATTTAAAGCAAATTTCGTTGCTGCCGCTAAAAGAGCGGAACAAGCAGGGTATAAACTCATAGAGATCCATGCCGCACATGGCTATCTTATAAATGAATTTTTAAGTAAAGTTGCAAATACTCGCACAGACGCATATGGCGGTAGTTTTGAAAATAGAACTAGGCTTTTAAAGGAGATTTTGACGGAGGTGAAAGCTGCTGTAAATGTACCTGTGGGTGTTCGCATTAGTGCGGATAGCTGGTTAAAAGCAGATTATGATATAAGCGAGACGATTGAGCTTTGTCGCGAGCTAGAATGCTTAGGCGTTTCATTTTTGCATATCTCAGCGGGAGGTATTCACGAGCAAGTTGATAATGCACCAAAATTTGAGCCACTTTATCAGTGTGGCTACGCTAAGGCGGTTAAAAATGTCGTAAAAGTACCAGTCATTGCAGTGGGTCTTATTACGACAGCTGAGCAGGGTGAAGAAATTTTAAAAAATGGTATTTGTGACGCCGTCGCTTACGGCAGAGAGTTGCTGAGAAATCCAAATTTTGCATTCACAGCTATGTTACGATTTGGAGCAAGGGAACAGATAGATCGCTCATATTTACGTGCTTTTTGATATGTTTTTGGTATGATATTTTAAATTTATCTTTGGGGTTTTAAATGAAGCAGAAACATTTTGATGTAGTTATAGTTGGTGCTGGTACGAGTGGGACGGCACTATTTTATGAACTTGCAGCGTTTTCTGACATAAAACGTGTGGCACTTTTGGAAAAATATGAAGGCGTGGCAACTCTAAATTCAAACGGTAGGGGTAACTCGCAGACTATTCACTGCGGAGACATCGAGACAAACTACACGATACAGAAGGCTAAAAAAGTTAGTCGTGTAGCCCAAATGCCTATAAAATACGCCCTAAAATACGGCTATAACGAAAAATTTATGTTTGCTCATCAAAAGATGGTGCTAGGCGTAGGCGATGAAGAGGTGGCTAGATTGATGGCGAGATATGATGAATTTAAGGAGATTTTCCCATATTTAGAGCTTTATAAAAAAGATGATTTAAAAGAGATTGAGCCAAATTTAATTTTTGACGCACGTGGTAACGAACGTCCTGAAAATCTTGTAGCTATGGGCGTAAAAGACGGTCAATACACTACAATGGATTTTGGTGCAATGAGTAATTCACTCGTTAAAAACGCCAAAGATTTAGGTGGAGATGGATATGAGTTAAGCCTAAATTGCAAAGTTGAAGAGATTAAAAAAATAGGTGACACTTTTTACATAAAAACTAGCGATAAACAAGCAATCACCGCAGACTTTGTTGTAGTAGATGCTGGTGCTCACTCGCTCTATATAGCTCACAAAATGGGCTATGGTTTGCACCTTAGTGCTCTACCTGTGGCCGGAAGCTTTTATTTTGTCAATAAACGGCTACTAAACGGCAAGGTTTATATGATGCAAAACGAAAAGTTACCATTTGCCGCACTGCACGGCGATCCTGATATACTTGCAAACGGCAACACTCGATTTGGACCAACTGCTCTTGCAATGCCAAAGCTTGAGCGTTATCACGGTAACTCAAGCTTTTTTGAATTTCTTTCATCACTTAAATTCGATAAAAATGTTTTTGATGTATTTAAAGATCTACTTAAAGATGATGAGATACGTGCATATATCGGACGAAATTTTTTGTTTGAAGTGCCATTTATTAACAAGCGTGAATTTGCCAAAGATGTCAGAAAGATCGTGCCTAGCATAACAGCAGATGATTTAGTCTATGCTCATAAATTTGGTGGCGTTCGTCCGCAGATTATAAATAGAGAGAGTAAAAAACTAGAGCTTGGCGAAGGACGTATAAGCACTGATGATGGCGTGATATTTAATATTACGCCAAGCCCAGGAGCTACAAGTTGTTTTGAGATGGCCCATACAGATATGATACAAATTTGTGCGTATCTTGGTAAAAACTACGATATTGATAAATTTAATGTAGAGTTTTTTGAATAGTTTTCGGGGATAAAATTTTGAAATATCCTGTTTATGTTGTCTCCTTGCAACGTGATGAATTGCGTAGAGAAAATTTACAAAAAATCTTTAAAAACTATGATAAATTTGAGATAGTAGACGCAGTTGATGGCAGGATATTAAACGCAAAGGATTATTATGATGCTGTGCTTCCAAGTATCGCAGCAAACTATAAAACTCCACAAATTTTAAGTCCATCTGAGCTTGGTTGCACACTTTCTCATATAAAAGTTTATGAGAAATTTTTATCAGGATCTGCACCATATGCTCTTGTTTTAGAAGATGATGTGATAGGTAATGATGAAGGGATATTTAAAGCATTTGATATGTTAAAAAATATCAGTGAAAATTCAATACTAATATGTGGAGCACAAGATGGTTTAGACAGTCGTTTTAGTGCTTTTGGTAGGCGAATTTGTGATGATTTATTTTTAGTTCCTATATATAGCTATCGTTATATATTTCGAACGACTGCATATATCATTACACGAAAATCTGCTGAAAATTTGCTAAATTTTTATAAAAATATAAATTACACTTTAGCTGACGCTTGGGATATAACGCTATCACATCAAAATATAAAGATGTATTTTGCAGATATTTTTAGCCATCCAGATGACATAAGTAACTCTGGCATACAGACAGAAAGAGATACTAAGAGTACTGTATATAAGATGCTTTCTAGGCCAAAATGGCGTAGAGCCATAACAAGATTAAGGTGCTTGTTTTATAGATATTTTGATAAAAATGAGATGATTTTTAGATCATAATTTATCCTTAAGATATGCCTCATAAAGCTTTGCTTCTTTTAAAAATGCATAAAAGGCGAGATTGGTGGCAGATATAAAGCCGCTAACTCCATTTAAAAAATTTCGTTTTATTATGTATGATTTGCAAAATGCTAGTGGAAAGATAAATACGAGCTTTATGATCGAAAAACTTTTATGCTTCTGAAATTTTTCTATAGCACGTAGTGTTGAGTAAGCATTTATCTTGTCTATGTGTGTATTTAATTCGTTACTGCCGTAATCATAGATAAAGTTATTACTTTTTTTTACTTGTCCGGTAAATTTGATACTTTCATGCACTAGCTTTTTAGGATAAAAACCAAGTGAGCGTTTAAAAAATCTTATACGAGTTATAAATTTACAAAGCCTATGTGGAAAACGTCCTAGATACTGACTTGATATATTAACTTCAAGTGCGTCTGTATCGTCGTTAGCTATTGTTTTGATTATCTCATTTTTTAGCTCACTGCTTAGCTCTTCGTCTGCGTCAAGGTTTAAAACCCACTCGTTTTTACATAAATTTTTAGCAAATTCTTTTTGTTGTGAGTAGCCTAAAAAGTCTTGATGAGTTATATTTGTAGTGTAGTTTTTAGCTATATTTAGTGTATTATCAGTACTTCCGCTATCAACGATAACTATCTCATCAAAGTCTTTTACACTTTCAAGCACTCTTTTTATATGTTTTTCTTCATTTTTTGTGATTATAAAAACTGAAGCTTTTATCATATTTTATTCCTAATTCTACTAAATTTAAGCCAAAAGTCAAAAAAGCTTTCTGTGCCTAGCACTCCGATACGTTTTATCATAAATTTATCATCACCTATCTCATAAAGTCCGCGTTTGACGATGACAGCGTTTGTGTAGCCTACTTCTTTCGCGATACGCACGATATTTTCATCAAATTTACCGTAAGGATAGGCTAGACTTACGCAACTTTTACCTGTGAGTTTTTCAACTTGCTCTTTTGAGTTTTTTAGTTCTATTTGAGCATCGTTTGGATTGATTTTTGTGAGATTTACGTGGTTTAGCGTGTGAGCTCCAAACTCTACTAAACCTGAGTTTTGCAAAGCAATTATTTGCTTATTATCTAGCATTTGCAAATGGTGCTTTAGCCCCTTTTCCCAGTAATTTTGCTCTTTATTTGGTACAAGATATATAGTGGCTTTTAGATTAAAACGCCTTAAAATTTCAAAAGCATTTGTGTAGTTGTCTGCATAACCATCATCAAATGTGATACAGAAGGCCTTTGGTGGCAAATTTTTAAGTGCTACTAGCTCACTTATAAAGTAGCTTTTAAAACCATTTTTGCTTAAATATCTCATCTGAGATTCAAAATCTTTTGGTTTCACACGCCATTTATCAAATTTTTCGCCCATATGCTCACTTATAGAGTGATACATCAGCACTCTTGCTTTTGTGTGGCTTTGAGGCACTCTCCACCAATTGTAACGTAATGAAAATATGATAAATGCTAAAGCCAAAAGTGTATAAATAATACTCATCTTTTATCTATCCCATCAAGTGCCTAGTGGCTCATTTTTTATCACGCTCTCATAGGCTTTTAGATACTTTTGTGCCATAGTTTTTATACTGTATTGCTCTTTTGTCTCTTTTGTTTTGGCAAAAATATGGACGAATTTATCGTAATTCTCGTAAATTTCAGTAAGCTTTTTAGCTAAAATTTTCTCATCTCTATCAAATACTAATTCATCACCTAAAATTTCTTTATGATTTGCTATATCTGAGGCTATGAGAAGTTTTGAGTAAAATACACCCTCTATTAGTGCTATTGACAATCCCTCTTCTATTGAAGCAATAACTTGCATATCAGATGAAAATATATAATCATTGACATTAGTCACAAAACCTTTAAAATATACTTTATCTTGTATATTTAGTTCATTACATAGTCTTTGCAGATTATATTTTTCTGTGCCTTCGCCTAAAAGTATAAGCTCAAAATCAAATTTAACTTGAGCTAAAGCTTTTATAAGTAAATCCCAGCCTTTAACTTTAGCTAATCTACCAATTCCAATAATATTAAATTTATTGTTTAAGCTAATTTTTTTTGGCTTTTTAAAAGGCGTTCCATTTTCTATAAGTATATTTTGCCTTGCATTTAAAAAGTTCATAGTCTCTTTTGAAACACCGATGGCTAGATCGGCTTTTTTATACTTTTTTTTCATTTCGGCATTGTGTCTTGTAGCTACTATCGGTATGTAAGCTTTCATAAAAGTTCGTGCGTTACACATTACTTCTAGCTCTTTTGTATTGTGGCAGTGTATAACGTTAGGTTTTATGTGTTTAATGAGCTTTGCGACACTGTATAAAAATATCGGATTATAGCGATTTTTCTCAAAGTCAAGCTCTATAAATTTGACTTTCTCATTTATGTAGGGCTTGATCTTGTCATTTGTAAGCAAAAACACCTCGTGTCCGTTACTTGCAAACTCATTACAAAGATCGACACATACCTTTTCTGTCCCCGCAAACTGCGTCCAATGGAGAGTTTGTAGTATTTTCATATCGCAGCTCCATTTTTAAATTTATACTCGCTCCACTCGTAGTCTTCGCTTAGTTTTTCACCAAATGCAACTTCTAACATAAATTTACTTACACGAGTTGCGTTAACGATTTTTAAGGCTTTTTGGCGTCCTTGTTCGGCGATGGCGGTATATTTATCATCTTTAAGATACTCTTTGATTTTTTTAAAACAATCATCAACACTGTTAAAATAAACTATATCACGACTAGGCTCAAAAAGTTTCTCAAAACCAGCTATTTGGGGGCTAAAGGTGCAAGCTCCGCACCCCATAAACTGAGCCATCCTATCAGACGCTCCAAGCAATTTATTTGCATTTTTGCACTCAAGCTCATCATCTCGGTTAAAATTTATAGCTATTTTAGCACTATTTACCGCCACATTAAACTCATCACCAAAGATACTATTATTACCCAAACTAGCGTAAATTTTATGATTTATACTATTTTTTTTGCAAAATTCGTCTAAAAGTGTAGCAAATTTATGTCTAACGTCCTCTTTGTAATCACGTGCGATATATATGACATCAACGACTTTTGGTAATTGTTTAAATTTGTCAAACGCAGAGTCTGAGATATTTGGAAAAAATGAAAACACTGTATTTTTGTACTCATTTGATAGTCTTTGCAGATGCAGAGCATTTGCGTGAAAAAATGTGTCTATTGTATTAAATTTTTCAAAAAATTCGCTATTTTCTTGTAAATGATCTACATACCACTGCACGATTTTTATATTTGAAAGCTCACTTTTTATACGTTTTAGTGTATTTAGCTCGATCTTTTCAGCTTTACCTATCAGCAAAATATCAGCTTTTATATTTTTACAAATTTCAAAAAGCTTATCATTCATGCTTTTTAAACCACTATTTTTTATCCTTAAAAATCTTAAATTTCGCTCCCAGTCACGATAGCTAAAGTCATAAACGAAGTGTCCATTTCGGATAAGCCCGTGCGATATTTTTCTTTCAAGCCCATAAAAAAAGTTACCATTTTCGTTTTCGTTAAAGATACTGCAATGCACTATTTTTAGCTGTTTCACAAAATATCCTTATAATATTGCTTTAAATTTAAAATATAATTTTCAAGTGTTAAAATCTCTTTAAATTTATCGTGAGCATTGATAAATTCTGCTTTTTTTATATTGTAATTATTATAGATTTCAGTGATCTTTTCACTCATATTTTCATGTGTTATTAAGAAATTTTTATCCAAGATTTCACCTATACCGCCGACGTTCGTAGAGATAATAATAGGCGAATAAAATATGCCTTCTATTAAATTTATAGGCATACCTTCAAAATGTGAGCTAATAACTTGCAGGTGTGAAGTAGCTAAAAGCTCATCTATATCGTCTCTAAAACCAAGCATTTTAACTTTAGAATTTAAATTTAAACTATTAATTAAAGCTTTTAAGTTTTTTTGCTCTGATCCGGCACCAACAATACGCAAAATAAAATCAAATTTAAGTTCCGCTACACTTTTTATAAGCAGATCAAAGCCCTTTATCTTATCTAGTCTACCAACGGCTGTTATGCAAAATTTGTCGGGTAAATTTTGTATGATGGTCTTTGGATTTATACCAAAATATATCGTTTTGCTCTCATGGTTTATAGTTTTTGCAACTGCTTTTGAGACGCTGATGATATTTTTAACGCGGTTAAAAATTTTACCTTTGCGATTATTATGCTTAGTTGCAACGAGTGTAAAGCTCATAAATTTAGATAGCAAAAAGCCCATTTGTGTCGCCTTTGCTCCATGCGTATGCAGAATTTGGACTTTAAAATTTCTTAAAATTTTAGCGATCTCGAGATATAAAAATGGATTGTAACGTTTATCAAGTCCACGATACTCATAAATTTGGACTTTTTTATCAAATTTTTTGCGAAAACTACACGCATTTGGCACAATAACTAAGACATCTTCGCTTTTACTAAGCTCATTTGCACTATCAACAATGATCTTTTCAACACCACCAAACATAGCAGAGCAAGAAAATAGGGCTATATTCATCTCGCACGTCCATTTTTTATCTTTAAAATGAAGGCTAAAAGTCCCTGTCTGCCACTTATCATTATGCGTGGGATCTTAAAATTTGAGTATTTTTGTCTGTCGTAAACGTCATTTTGTGTAGTTACAGCTGCGGTGTAGTTTGCATTTTTAACTGCCAAGACGCTAGCATCGTCAAAAAAGCCAAATGGATATGCAAAAGTATTGCAACTTATACTAAAAATTTTCTCTATCTGCTCTTTTGAATTTTTTATCTCATTTGCTTTTTGAGTTTCGGTTAGTGTTGGCAGATTTACGTGATTAAGCGTATGTGAGCCGATCTCTATAAGCCCACTAGCTATCATCTCGCGAACATCTTCATTGCTTAACATAGGCTCAGCGTTTAGCTCAGTACTTTTATTTTTAGTGTCTTTATCGCTAGCCCAGTCGGCATTAAAACGGTTAATAACGATAAAAATAGTTGCTTTAAAGCCATATTTTTTAAGCAGAGTAAAGGCGTTTGTAAAGTTATCTTTGTAACCATCGTCAAATGTTAGCACTATAGATTTTGGTTGAATGTGCTTTAAATTTATAAGCTCATTTAGCGTATAGCTTTTAAAGCCGTTGTTTTTAAGCCATATAAGTTGTCTTTCAAACTCCTCTGGTTTTACACGAAGCCTGTTAAATTTAGATGCGTTTTTAGGCAGATGATCGCTTATCATATGATACATTAAAATGCGTGGAAATTCGTAGCTTATACCCTTCCGCCACCAAGTAAAACGCACTGAAAATATAATAAAAAATATGAAAAAAATAGCCAAAATAACGGCTAAGATAAGGCTCAAATTTACTCCTTAAATTTATGTGCGTATAATAAAAATATAAATATCGTTATTATACTTTGTGGCTCTTTGGAGTATGCACCAAAATCAAACAAACACAATACAAACATATAGGTAAAAAGTGTGAAAATGGCAAAATTTTGACTTTTGTAAGCTTTTAAAAATGTCGCAAATATAAGACTAAGATAAAAAATGGCTCCAAATACACCAGTGTAAAGAAGTAGCTCTAAGATAATGTTATGAGTAGCATTAAAGTCAGTTCTTTGCAGGGCAGGAGTATTTGGTAGATATCTAAAGCTATCTAAACCATAACCAAAAATAGGACTTTGCTGTATCATTTGTATAGAGTAAGTCCATATCGTAAATCGCCCACTTGAATTTAGATTAATAAGTGCAGATACTCTTTGCTGAAAAGAGTCAAAACTAAGATATAAAATCACTACAAATAAAACTAAAGTCGTAACTGTTATAAGCTCTTTTTTGCCTATATTTTTAAAATTTAATATGATAAAAACAGAGATAGCAACGCCACTAGCCACCCAAGAGCTACGTGCAAATGAGAAGATAGTGAGAAATAAAAATATGAAGATTAACGATGATTTGATAGCTTTGTTTTTTACTAAAACAAAGCTTGAAACCAGTCCAAGTCCTGCAAATAAACCAAATATAGTTCTACTACTAAGCGAGCCTGTTAACCCATCTGTTACATTAAAAATAATACTAGGATCTTGTCCTATAGCAACTATCGCTGTAAGCCCAACCAAGCTAAGCCCAGCTAAAAGAGCAAATATAATCTCATCTATGCTAAAAAATTTAAGCCTATAAAAATATCCAAGTGCAATAAAAATAAGTCCAGTTCGAAAAACAAAAAGAGCGGTATTACTCCAGGCTTTTTGTGAGATAAACTCTGTGTTTAAGGCGTTTGAGATTATCAAAGATAGTATAACACCACAAAAACAGATGGCTATAAATTTGACATTTGATAAAATCTCTTTTATGCAGCTAAAATTTCTATGATATATCACGTGAGCGATAAAAAAAAGATCTAACAGCACAAAAGAGATTTGATAAACTACATTTTTAAATGGTATTGACACCACCCAAGTAAATAGCAAAAATTTATATAATAAAATCTGCCAAGGCTTGTTAAAATACTCTTTGATTCGCGTTGTATTCATATAGATCCTTATAAATTTTTATCGTTTTTTCAAACATTTGATTAAATGAAAAATTCTCTTTTATATAATCATATCCATCAAATTTTAGCCCTCTTGTATTTAAAATTTTCTCGCTTAGTTCTTTAAAGTCTCCAACCTCAAAAAAGTCGCCATTTACGCCTTTTATAATGATGTCTTTTACTCCACCGTGGTTACTTGCAACGACAGGTGTGTTTAGTGCGATAGCCTCTGCTACGCTCCTGCCAAAGCTTTCTGGTTTTTTTGAGCTACTGACAACTACGTTACTAATGGCATAAATTTCGGCTATATTGTCTAAATTTCCAGTAAAATTTATCTCATTTTCTAACCCAAAACTTGCCACCATATCTTTTAGCTTAAGCAGATATCCTTGCTTTTTTTGATGTGCTGAGCCGACTATAAAGACCTTAATAGGATGTGAATTTTTAAGCTCATTTATCCCTTTTATAAGTGTTTCATAATCTTTTAGCTCTGTTATCCTACCAACACTTGAGACCACGAATGTATCGCTATTTATGGCATATTTATCGCGAAAATTTTGTATAAATTTAGTATCTAAATTTTGTGGATTAAATTTATTTAACTCAACTCCGCGAGGGATTATAGAAATTTTACTCTTATCGGCATGAAAATACTTTATTATATGCTCTTTAACGCAGTTGCTTACGCAGATTAAAGCGTCAGCCTTTGTCATAATGGCACTATAAAAATTTGGTGAGTTTAGTCCGTGGATAGTGCTAACGACTTTAAAATTTAGCCCTTTATTTGCTAGATATACAAGCCACGCTGGCACTCGGCTTCTAACGTGAATAATATCAGGTTTTAGCTCAATAAGAGCCTTTTTTAGGGCTTTTGCACGACTTATAGATGTGAAAGGATTTTTGCTTGAGACGTTTAACTTTATATGCTGTCCGCCGTTATCTGTGATATCTTTTACTAGTTTTCCGCCACTGCTTATCACGACTGAGTTAAAGCCATTTTGCACTAAAGCTGCGTTCATATCGATCGTGCCACGCTCTACGCCACCTTCGTTTAACTCAGGTAAAATTTGTACGATTTTCATATATTAACGCCCTTAAATATCTCTTTTAACGATATCTTTTTACTATTTTGCATAACACTTCCGTCATAGACGTGGAGGTATCCGCCATCTTGTAAATTTTTGATAAATTTTTGATATTTTAGTGATTTATTTCCTTTGTTATTTATCACTTCAACCGCTGCCGTACCGTTGCATACGGCCTCGCTTATCATAGATGTTGAATCTGATGTGATAAAGACAAGATCGCAATAGTTTAAAAAATCCTTAATTGGATTTATCTGATTTTGTGAGTAAAAAACACTAAATTCAAACTCCAAACTCATCAGCCTTTTTTCAAGCTCAATAGGCGTTCTAGGCGATGTTGTAACAACAAATTTATATCCGTTAAATTTAGTCATTATCTCCTTTATCTCATCAAAGACATCGCTACTGTTAAACTCAAACCCCTTGTTCTCGCCACCAATAATAAAGCCTATCGCCTTTGACTTTGGCGTGTAAAAACTCTGCGAGTTCTCATCCCAAAAATTTGCATTCGTAGGTAAAAGGATGTTATTTTGAGTAAATTTATAACTATCATGTGGCATAACAAATGTTATATCAAAGTCGTTTTTATATCCCTTTGGTAGCATCATCACGACACTTTTTGCACCAAATTTACGTGCAAAATACTTTACTGCATAATACGTCCCAGACCCAGTCCCCACGACAATATCAAATTTATCGCCTTTTGGTTGAGCTGCATTAAAAATTCTAGCTCTAATCCCTAAAAAATCAAGCATATATGAAAGTAGTTTAACTGCTTTATTGCAAAACTTAACTTCAACTATTTCATAATCTAAATTTTTATACTTGCAAAATGCAATGGATTGGTTTTCATGACCTTTTCTGCCATCACTTAAAATAAGAGCCTTTTTACTCACTCACCCCTCCAGCGATTATGCATCCAAAACCACTGATGCGGGGCTGTTTTTATAACGTTTTCTATCTCGTCATTACAAATTTGAGTGATACGCTCGGTGTCGATCTCTTTTTCGCCTATTATTTCAAACTGTGCCTCTTTTATCACGGGTTCATATCTGCCGTCATCGCACCTACGTAAAAATATAAAAAATACGCTTGGTTTATACTTTAAAAATAGTGTTGCTATCGTCTTTGTCGTGTAGCACTCAAGGTTGAAAAATTTATTTCTAACGCTATTATGACCGCCTGCGTGCTGGTCTATCAAAATACCAGCAAAACTGCCTGATTTTAGTGTCTTTACTATCTTACTCATCGCTTCGTGTTTATAAGCTAGTGTGTTGCCAAATTTTTGTCTAAATGGTAAGGTTAGATTTTGCTCTATAAGCTCATTATTGCCTTCTCTGCCGATGATGAGCTGTGGATAGCCAATACTCGCAGCGTATTGAGTTAAAAGCTCCCAATTACCAAAGTGAGCAGTAACGAGCAAAGCACCACTCCCACGAGAGACGATACTTTCAAACATCTCTTTTATCAAATTTGTGTTTTTTATCTTGCATTCAAAGTTTAGTCTGCTGTTGTATATAAGTAACGTCTCGGCTAGTGTTATGCCTATACTTTGGAAGTTTGCTTTTGTGATCTCATAAGCTTTGTTGTAGCTTATATTTAGGGCTTTTTGTAGGTTTGAGATGGCTAGTTTTCGTCTGGATTTGAGTGCGTGAAACGCAAAAATAGCTAATGTATCAAAAAATTTATATATAAAATTTATGGGTAAAATTTTAGCTATTTTTATCAGAGTTAAAGCTAAAAAATACTCAAATCTCTCTCTCATTTTATTTCCTGATTTGTCCTTATAAATTCAGTATTTTAGCTATTTTATGCTAAAATTGCCTTAAATTTATAAAAAGGTTAAAAATGGCGAGAAACTATATCTGCGTTTTTGATTGTGAAACCATACCTGATGCGGAGTTGGTGCGTAAGATTTATGGATTTAACGGCGATGATAAAACGGTAAGTTTGCAGGCATTTTCAGCTCAAAAAGAAGTTAGCGGGAGCGAGTTTTTACCTATTATGTTTCACAAAGTTGTAGCGATTTCGGCAGTGATGGCTGATGAATATGGTAAATTTCTGCGAGTTAGTACTATGGAGGGCGACTCTGAGCGTGAGATCATAGCCAAATTTCTTAAATTTATAAATGATTACAATCCGCGACTTGTTAGCTTCAATGGACGTGGCTTTGATCTGCCGATGATAATGGCTCGTGCAATGCGATATAATCTAAGCGTTCCAGCCTATTTTGAGAGTGAAAACAGAGAGCTAAATAAAAATAAATGGGAGAATTATCGTAGTCGCTACTCATCACGTTTTCATCTTGACTTGCTTGATCATATCAGCGACTTTGGTGCAGTACGTGGACTAAAGCTTGACACTCTTTGTGCTAGTTTAAACTTGCCTGGCAAATACGACGTTCACGGTGATCAAGTGCTTGAGCTATACTATGCAAATGAGCTTATAAAAATCAACGAATACTGCGAGTCAGATGTGCTTAATACCTACTGGCTATTTTTAAAATTTGAGTTACTTCAAGGTAATATCACACTTGATGATTATGCTAGTTTTTTAAGCGTGATGAGCGAGTTTTTATCTACTAGTTGCACTCACCGCGGATATAGCTTTGTTTTTTGCGAATCTGTAGAGCTGGAGTTGGCTCGTATTGGAGGTGAGCTTAGCTATGAAGAGAGTGGTGGCTATGGCGATGAGGTGGATGTTTCACAAAGTTTTGAGAGTGAAAATTTAGACACAAATGAGCCTTTATTGACGCATAAACAAAGCATAGATGAGTTAAATAAAAGCCTTGTAAAAAGCGGTTTAGGCGGGCTTTTACAAAAGGGAAGTCAGATAAATTTAAAACAAAAAGAGCGTGTTAAAATCAAAGATGATGGGCTACCTGAGATAAATTTAGATTAAAAAGTGGTAATTTTATAAATTTTAGATAAAATCGCTTTAAAATTTGAAGGAAAATTATGAATATTTTAGTTACTGGAACGGCTGGTTTTATTGGATTTCACCTTGCAAATGCGTTGATTATACGTGGTGATAACGTTGTTGGGCTTGATAATATCAATGATTATTATGATATAAATTTAAAATATGCAAGGCTAAAAGAAGCTGGATTTGAGCATGATAGCGTTAGAGAAAATGAGCTTTGTGTATCGCAAAAACACCCCGGTTTAAGCTTTATAAAGGCGGATTTGCAAAATGCAGACATCATAAAAAGCCTCTTTGATGAGCATAAATTTGATTGCGTAATAAATCTCGCCGCACAAGCTGGAGTTCGCTACTCACTTATTAACCCTCAAGCCTATATAGATAGCAATATCACGGGTTTTTTAAATATTTTAGAGGCTTGTCGCCACCATAAAATAGCAAATTTAGTCTATGCGAGTTCTAGCTCGGTTTATGGACTAAATGAGAATATGCCCTTTAGCACACACGAAGCAACGAATCATCCTATAAGTTTGTATGCAGCTAGTAAAAAGAGCAATGAGATGATGGCTCATACGTATAGCCACCTTTTTGGTTTACCTACAACTGGCTTAAGGTTTTTCACTGTTTATGGACCTTGGGGACGTCCTGATATGGCACTATTTTTATTTGTTAAAGCAGCATTAAATGGCGAAAAAATAGACGTTTTTAACTACGGAAAGATGAAGCGGGACTTTACATACATTGATGATATCATAAAGGGCATAATAAAATGTGTGGATAACCCAGCTAAGCCAAATGAAAAATGGAGCGGTAAAGCCCCTGATCCTGCGACTTCATCAGCTCCGTTTAAAATTTATAACATTGGTAATAATAATCCAGTGGAGTTAATGGAGTATATAAGAGCGATTGAGATAAAAATAGGACGTGAGATAGATAAAAATTTCTTACCACTTCAAGCTGGTGACGTCCCTGCGACTTTTGCTGATGTGGTTGATTTGGTTGCTGATTTTGACTATAAGCCAAACACGAGCGTAAATGATGGCGTGGCAAGGTTTATTGAGTGGTATAGCAAGTTTTATGGAGCTAAAATTTGAGAGTTTTATTCGCCTTTTTAGTAGTTTTAAATTTTGTCGTCTTTGCGTATGCACTAAGTGAAAATGAGATAGATACATCTAAAAATGGTATAAAATTTGAGCTTTTAAAGCTTGGCGAGTTTAAAGATCAAAACGTCAGTGGTTGGCTTTTTAGTGAAAAGCTTGATGGCATTAGGGCTTACTGAGATGGTAAAATTTTACGCTCAAGAAATGGTAAAACTCTGAATGCACCGAGCGAATTTACAGCAGAATTTCCGCCATTTGAGCTTGATGGAGAGCTATATCTTGGGCGTGGTGAGTTTGAGAGATTAACTTCTGTGGTAATGGATAAAACGCCAAATTTAACTCAGTGGAGTGAAGTGAAATTTTACGTTTTTGACGTGCCACACGAGCAGGGCGGATTACTAAAAAGATTAGAAAAGCTTAAAAATTTTATGGTTAAAAATACATCAAGTGCCAAACATATACACATTATAAAGCAAACGTTGATAAAAGATAATACTCAGCTTTTAGAAATTTTAAACGAAATTGAGCGTTTGGGTGGTGAGGGCGTAGTAGTGCGTAATCCTGATACACCATATCATAATGGACGGAGCAAAAATGATCTTAAAATTAAAAGCTTTAAAGACGCAGAGTGCGAGGTAATTGCACTAAACAAAGGTAATGGCAAGTATAAAAATATGCTTGGTTCGCTTGAATGCAAAGATTTAAAAACAGCAAAAAAATTTAAAATCGGCTCAGGTTTTAGTGATAAAGATCGCACAAATCCACCTAAAATCGGCGAAATAATCACCTATAAATATCAAAACTTAACTGCAAATGGCGTTCCTAGATTTCCTATATTTTTAAGAGTTAGAAAAGACTAAATCAGAGTAACAAAATAATCAAAAATGCACTTAAATTTTTAAAATTATCTAGACATTTAAAACGATAGTGGCTAAAAATAAAAGTTTCATTTTTGAAATCTATAAGAGATGAAAGAGAATTTTATTTAGTCGTATTTTGTAAGTATAATTCAGCCTTTTTTGCAAATATCTAAATTTCATCAAAAATTTAAGTTTAGTGCGATTGTTAATGAAATATTTGATAAAATTGCCAAAATATATAAAGGAAAACATATGAATATTTTAATAACTGGTGGTGCTGGTTATATTGGTAGCCATGTATTAAAGGCACTTTTACAACAGGGTGGGCATAATATAAGTGTGATAGATAACCTTTGCAAAGGCTCAGATAAAGCGATACAAGCATTAAAAAATGTTGGTAATTTTAACTTTATAAATACAAATTTAGAAGATGATTTAAGCAAAATTTTTGAAAATGGCAAATTTGATGCTATTATCCATTTTGCAGCATTTATAGAGGTCTTTGAAAGTACCGTTGATCCGCTAAAATACTATCTAAATAATACCGCAAATGTCGCTAGAGTGCTAAAATATTGTCAAAAATACGGCGTAAATAAATTTATATTTAGTTCAACAGCTGCTGTTTATGGTGAGCCAGATACGCCAGAAGTAACTGAGCTAAGCCCTACAAATCCGATAAATCCGTATGGTTTTAGTAAGCTAATGAGTGAGCGTATTATTAGAGATTATTCTAGTGCAAATTCTGCATTTAGATTTGCTATTTTGCGTTATTTTAACGTAGCTGGTGCAGATGAGCAAGGACTAATCGGGCAGAACTATCCAAACGCTACACATCTTATCAAAATAGCTGCACAAACAGCACTTGGTAAACGCGAGAGCATGGGGATATTTGGCAATGACTATGCGAGTAAGGACGGTACTTGCGTGAGAGATTACATACACGTGAGCGACCTTGCAGACGCACATTTAGCAGCACTTGAATATATCGATTCAAACGATAGCGAGATATTTAATGTGGGCTATGGGCGTGGATTTAGTGTAAAAGAGGTCATTGAGGTGGCTAAAAGGGTTAGTGGAGTAGACTTTAAAGTGTTAAATTTACCTCGCCGTGATGGTGATCCAGCCGTGCTTATCTCAAATGCAAATAAGCTAAGAACCCTGACAGGCTGGAAACCAAAACGTGATGATCTGGCACTTATCATAAAAACAGCTCTTGAGTGGGAGAGAAAAATTTAAAGGATTGTTAAAATTTAGTAATTTTACTGATGTAATCCGCTATAAAATTTAAAAAAGTAGGAGATAAAATATGAAAATAGCTATAATTGGTCTTGGATATGTTGGGTTACCATTAGCTGCGGCATTTAGCGAGAAATACGAAGTTGTAGGCTTTGATGTAAATGTCGCTCGTATAGATGAGCTTAAAAACGCTCACGATAGGACGCTCGAGCTAAGCTATGACCAGATGAAAAGAGCTATCAAAAATGGTATAAAATTTAGCCTAAACTTAGAAGATATAAAGGAGTGTAACTTTTTCATCGTAACCGTGCCAACGCCTATTGATAAAAATAAACGTCCTGATCTGACGCCTGTGATAAAGGCGAGTCAGAGCGTGGCAAAAGTGCTAAAAAAAGGTGACATAGTTGTATATGAAAGCACAGTTTATCCAGGTGTCACAGATGAGATATGTGTACCGATTTTAGAGCAAAGTGGGCTTAAATTTAACATTGATTTCTTCTGCGGATACTCGCCTGAGCGGATAAATCCGGGAGATAAAGAGCATACTGTAGCTAAAATACGCAAGATCACAAGTGGTAGCACACCAGATATAGCTGATAAAGTTGATGAAATTTATAGCTCTATCATAACGGCTGGAACATATAAGGCCTCAAGTATCAAAGTCGCAGAGGCTGCTAAAGTCATTGAAAATACGCAGCGTGATATAAATATAGCCTTTATAAATGAGCTTGCAATGATCTTTGAGAAAATGGGGATAGACACAAACGAGGTGCTAAATGCGGCAGGAACGAAGTGGAATTTCTTAAATTTTCGCCCGGGATTAGTTGGCGGACATTGTATAGGCGTAGATCCTTACTATCTAACGCATAAGGCTCAAGAGCTAGGATACCATCCTGAGATGATACTAGCTGGTCGTAGGATTAATGATAATATGGGTAAATATGCTGCAAATCAGATCATAAAACTGATGATAAAACGAGACGTTTTGATAAATAAAGCTCGCGTACTAGTGCTTGGTATCACATTTAAGGAAAACTGCCCTGATATACGTAACTCACGCGTTATAGACGTAATAGACGAACTTAAGGAATTTGGCTGCAGTGTGGACGTGGCTGACCCTTGGGCGGATAGTAACGATGTAAAACATGAATATGGCTTTGAACTACGTGCAAACTACTCACCAAAGGACTACGACTGCGTAGTTATAGCGGTTGCACACAATGAATTTAAAGGGATAAATTTAGATGGTTGCTTGGTTTATGATATTAAAAACATCTATCCAAAAGCCGATGCGAGACTTTGATTGTTTATAAATTTAATAAGCTCCATAGTCGTTTTTGCGGTCTCGATGGGGATAAATTTTTTTTTAACGCCATTTATACTAAAAGCTCTTGGTAACGATGCTTATGGCTTTGTGGGTCTAAGCAATGCCATAGTAAGCTATGCTTCTGTTATAACTGTAGCTATAAACTCAGTTTCTGGGCGATTTGTCGCTTATGAGTGGCATAGAGGAGATCTGATAGCGACAAATAGCTACTACTCGTCGGTTTTAGTAGTAAATATCTTTTTTTCACTCCTTGTTATGGTGCTTTCAGGTATATTTATATTAAATTTCACAAGCATTTTAAATGTTCCAGAGACACTTGTGAGTGATGTTCGACTGACATTTATATTTTACTTTATTAATTTTTGTGTTGGGCTTTTTAATGGTGTTATCACAGTATGTGCCTTTGTGCGTAATAAGTTATATCTGCTAAGCATCCGCAACGCCATTTCTAGCGTCATTTTAGCTACACTCATCGTTGCATTATTTTACTTTTTCACGCCTATGATCGCATATATCGCTATCGCTGCACTAATCTCATCACTTTTTATACTTTTTAGCACGATTTATATTTCATCTGTTATAACACCAGAGCTTAAATTTAGCCTTTTGCGATTTGATTTTAGTAAGATAAAAGAGCTTTTAAACTCAGGCATTTGGAATAGCTTTAATGCTCTAAATCGCATACTTTTAACTGGCATGGATCTGTTTATATGTAATATCTTTATAAATGCAAATGTTACAGGGTTGCTTGCCGTCTCAAAGGCTGCACCGATCATTTTAGAGAGCTTTGTGGCTCAAATAAGTAGCATATTTGCACCAAAATTTGTAGAGCTTTATTCAAAGGACAACTTAACAGCTCTTGTTAGCGAAGCTAAGTTTTCCATGCGAGTAGTTGCTTTTGTGATGAGTGTGCCAACTGCGGTATTTATCGTGGTTGGACGCGAGTTTTACCAGCTTTGGTTGCCGTTTAAGAGCAGTGAAGAGATCACATTTATTTATAATCTCTCAATAATAACGCTTATTCCGATACTCTTTATCAGTTTTGTTTTTTCGCTCTTTAACCTTGATAGCACGACTAACAAACTACGCCGTCCAGCCATCGCCAACACCATTTTAGGCATTAGCACGATACTGGCTCAAGTGGCTGTTTTAAAATTTAGTGATTATGGTGTTTATGGTATTGCCCTGATTGGTGCAACTTTTTATAGTATGCGAATTTTAGGCTTTGATCTTATAAATGCAGCTTTAAATCTAGGCATTAAACCGACTAGTTTTTATGGTGTTTATTTTAAAAATTTAGCTATTTTTTCAGTGATTTTAGTAGTTTTTTACTCTATTTCTAAATTTATTTTTATCACAAGTTGGAGCAAGTTTATCGCTATTTCGCTTGTGTTTTTGACATTTGGTTATACATTAGGACTTTGGCTGTTTTTTGATAAATTTGGACGTGGTATAATCATCGCTAAAATAAGCTCAAAATTTAAAGGCAAACGATGAAATACCCAGTTTTCCTCATCTCTCTCGCAAAGGATACCGCACGTCGCAACGCACTCAAAGAGCGATTTAGTAGCTATGATAAATTCAGTCTTATAGATGCTGTTGATGGACGTGAGATGAATGTTTGTAAGTATTTTAGTTATGCAAATGCTTCTTTAAAAGCTTATCATAGACTTTTAAGCCCAGCTGAGATCGGTTGTGCTTTGTCGCATGTAGTAGCTTATGAGGCATTTTTGGCTAGTGGAGCAGAATTTGGACTTATCTTTGAAGATGATATTATAGGCGATGATAGTGGGATAAATTTAGCGTTTAAAATTGCGGAGCAAATTTATAAAAATGATAAAAATATAGTGTTTATATGTGGAGCCCAGGACGGACTGGCTGGGCGTTTTAGTGCATTTGGTAAAAAAAATTTAAGTGGATTTTTGAGTGATATTGACGCTAAAATTTGGCGTATCGCACCAAGCTCGCACGGCTGTATCTATAGGGCGGCGGCGTATATTATCACGCGTGAGAGTGCAAAAGGGCTTTTAAACTTGCACAAAAAAGCACTTTGTACGACTGATGTTTGGGAGTTTTTATTGCGTAAAATAAACGCAAATATGTATTTTAGCGATATTTTTGCACATCCAACTGACTTAAGTAGCTCAAACATAGAAAATGAGCGAAATGAGCGTGGATATAAGCCAAGCCTTAAAGCATATTTTAAAAGTTTTAAATTTTTAGTGATTTCACGATTGCAGAGCTTATTTTTAGGCTATGAACGTATTTTTAAAGGCAGATAATGGTAAGTATAGTCATAGCTACATTTAATCGACCAAAGCTTTTAAAAAGAGCGATAGCTTCGGCTTTAATGCAAGATTTTACTGATATTGAGATAATCGTTACAGATGATGGAGCGGACGATAGAGCTAGTAAAGTGTGTGCAGAGTTTGGCGATGAGCGTATTAAATTTTTTAAGAACACAAATCACACTAAAAGTCCAAATGGAAACAAAAATAACGGTTTTGATAAAGTAAATGGTGAGTTTGTCTGCTTACTTGATGATGATGATGAGCTTCTTAGTGCAAGTGCGATAAGCGAGTGTTTGGTGTTTTTACGTAGTGGGTATGAGTGCGTTTTTGCTGATTGTCTTTGCGAAAAATATGGAGTAGTGCTAGAGACTGTGGCTGGGCGAAGTCCGTATACTAGTAGTGGTGATATGAGCCGAGTGGATTATCATTGTGGGAGAATAAATGGTGAGTTTTTTAAAATTTTTTCACGTAAATTTATAGATGATTTTCGTTTTGATGAGCGTAGTTTTGGCGGAGAAAATGAGCTTTATATCCGCTTTTTTGATAGCCATGTTTATTACATTAAAAAGCCCTTATATCTTTATAGGATCGCACGTGATGATAGTGCAACCAAAAATGCTACTAAACACGCTTTAAGTGTAGCACACGCCTATTTAAAAACTGCCATGATGACGCAACAGATCGCAGCCGTGCATGCACCTCAGTTTTTAGCTACTCAATACAAACAAGCGGCATATTATTCAAAAATGGGTGGAGACTATACGATGATGCTTCGTTGCATTTTTAAGAGCTTAAGAGTTAAAATTTTACCATCAACGCTTATATTTTTAGCTATCTCGCCACTACCAAATACCTTACTATCGGCCCTTTCTCGCATTAGAGTAAGTATAAAAAAGAGATTTGGCTTATGAGAGTTTTGTTTGTTATCTCAACTTTACAAAGTGGCGGTGCTGAGCGTGTTTGTGCCATTTTAGCATCAAAATTTAGTGAGAGCAATGATGTTAGCTTGGTTAAATTTGATGAAAAAGAGCCGTTTTATGAGATTAATGGTCGTATAAATATTATAAATTTAAAAAGCGGAGTTGGCGAGAAAGGGCTTTTAGGTAATATTAAAAAGCGATTTTCAAAGTTAAAAGATTTAAGAAATTTGATAAAAAATGGTAAATTTGACGCAGTTATCTCATTTTTAGATAGCACAAATTTGCTTGTTATTCTAAGTTCATTTGGGCTAAAAACGCCCATTATCATTAGCGAACACACGAGTTTTAACGCACCAAAAAAGTGGGTATTTAAGGCTTTGCGTAGATTGCTTTATCCATTTGCTAACGCTCTTAGTGTACTTACTCACGCTGATGCTAAGCATTACTTAAAATTTTGTAAAAATGTGAGTGTGATATATAATCCAAATTTTAGTAATTTTAGTGAAAACAGAATCGATAAGAAGGAAAATTTAGCTATTTTTGTAGGGCGTTTGGTTGGGATAAAAAACTGCGAAATGTTTATAAAAGTTGCAGCAAATTTAAAACATAAGTGCTATAAATTTATCGTTGCTGGAGATGGCTTAGAGCGTGAGAATTTACAGACTTTATCACACCAGATCGGTGCAGATGTGGAATTTATCGGCAACATAAGCGATGTAACCTCTCTTTATCGTCGTGCTAAGGTGCTTGTCTTAACATCTAAATTTGAAGGACTTGGCAACACTTTGATAGAATCGATCGGCTTTGAATGTGTTAGAGTTGCGACAAAAACAAGTGGTGCATGTGAGCTAATAGCAGATGGCACGGATGGAGTTTTGTGTGATATAGACGATGTCTGCGGGATGAGTGCGGTAGTTGATGAGCTTTTAATCGATGAAAATAAAAGAGTACAAATGTGTCAAAATGCTAAAAAACGACTGATTGAGTTTGATATACAAAATATATATCAAAAGTGGCTTGAGATACTCGCACTCAGTGGTGTTAAAGCAGTGTCAAATTTGCAAAAATCCACCGATAAAACGCTTGGTAATACACAAAATCCTCCTAAGATAAAAGCAGTAAGCAATAAAAAAATTTTATTTGTCATTGCAAATCTTGCAAACGGTGGTGCTGAGCGTGTTTTAGCAGCTCTTAGCTCTGAGCTAGTGCGTGAAAATGAGATCCATATTGCCGTTTTGGAACGTGATTTTGGTTATTATAAGTTTAGTAATAGTATCAAATTTCATCATTTAGCGCCTAAAAATGGTGAGAAGACTAATAAATTTAGTAAAATTTTTACACTTCGTAAGTGTTTTAAAAGTATAAAACCTGATCTTATCATTAGCTTTATAGATTGGACAAACGTAATTTGTGTGATATCAAATTTTGGTTTAAAATTTAAACATATTGCCACCGAACACCACGCAAATGAGTATCTAAAAAGCCTTAAATTTAGGCTTATGCGAGACATGGCTTATAAATTTGTAGATGGACTTAGCGTGCTTAGTAAAAGCGATTTTGAATATTATGATTTTGTGAAACTTCGCGTTGTGATACACAATCCACTGTTTTTAAATTTAGATACAGAAAGCGAGAATTTAAATATTACGCAAAGTGTGAAACAAAATATTATTTTAAGCGTTGGGCGACTTGAGATTGTTAAGGGCTATGATGTGTTTTTTAAGGCATTAGCTAAGGTTGATAGTAAGCTTTTAAAAGGATGGTCAGTGCAAGTAGCAGGGGTTGGCTCACAGGAGAAAAACTTAAAAGACTTAGTGCGTGAGCTTGGCTTGAATGTGGAGTTTTTAGGACATATTAAAGATGTTGAAACACTTTATGAAAGAGCAAGAATTTTTGTACTTAGCTCACGAAGTGAAGGGCTTTCAAACGTGCTTATAGAATCAGCAGCCTTTGGTTGTGCAAGAATTTCAAGTGATACGATTGGCTCACGTGAGCTTATAAAAAATGGCGTAAATGGTGTAATTTTTGAGAGCGAAAATGATGATGAGCTAGCTCGTGCATTAAGTGAAATTTTGCGTGATGAAAAGCTACGTCAAAGCTTAGCAGATAACGCTAAAATAGGTATTAGTAAGTTTAAAATGGAGCATATAATGATGCAGTGGCACGAATTTATAGATGAGGTAATGCGGTGAAAAAACTTGCTGTTTTTTTATACTCAATGGGTCCTGGTGGTGCGGAGCGTGTGGTGTCAAATTTACTGCCATTTTTAGTACAGCATTATGAGGTGCATTTGATACTTATGAGCGATGTCGTAGCATATGAGTTACCAAATGAGATAAATGTGCATTTTATAGAGAGAAGTGATCCGTATGAAAGTGGTGTAAAAAAGCTATTTCGGCTCTTTTTTGCCCTACCAAATTTAGCTTTGCGGTATAAAAAACTTTGTCAAGATTTAAGCATTGATACGCATTTTGTGTTAATGAATCGTCCATGCTATATCGCCTTAATGGCTCGTATTTTAGGACTTCGTGGACGTATAGTCATTAGTGAGAGAAGCTGTCCTAGCGTGATATATAGCCATGGTTTAAGCGGAGTTGTAAATAAATTTTTCGTGCGAATACTTTATAATAGAGCCGATCTTATCCTAGCAAACGCACAGGGTAACGCAGAGGATCTAGTTAGAAATTTTGCTACTGATGAGAAAAAGACAAAAGTACTTCATAACGCGATAAATTTAAATGCGATAAATGAGCTTAAAAACGAGCCATTAAATAGTGATTTTAAGCCATTTTTTATCAATATTGGACGGCTTGATAGCGGTAAAAATCAAGCTATGTTGATTAAAATAATAGCTCGTATAAATGACCCACGTGCAACGCTTGGGATACTTGGTAAGGGTAGCTTACAAAATGAGCTTCAAAGTTTAGTAGACGAGCTTGGCATGAGTGAGCGTATCAAGCTACTTGGCGTGGATAAAAATCCATTTAAATTTATAAAAAATGCCGAGTGTTTTGTCTGTGCATCTCGTTTTGAGGGCTTTTCAAACGTGCTACTCGAAGCTCTTGCATGTGAAAAATTTATCATCTCAACCGATCATCAAAGTGGTGCCAGGGAGCTTTTAGGTGATGATAAATATGGCGTTTTAGTCGGCGTTGATGATGAGATGGCCTTTGAACGTGAAATGAGAAGAGCACTAGAAAATGAGAAAATAAGGCAAAATTACGAGAAAATTTCGTATAATCGTGCTTTGGAGTTTGACGCGGTTAGTGTGTCAGCTAAGCTTATTAAATTTTTAGAAAATGAGTGAAAACCTTTGAAAAAGAGCAAAAATAAACTAAATCAACAGAGTAATGAAAACATCATAAACGCCTTAAATCGATCTAAAAACGTGCAAAATGAGAGTGTAAAACTATTTTTTATCATCGCTTTTGCCTTTATTTTTAGCGTTTTGGCACGGCTTTATTGGGTAGCGTGGGCTAGTGGCTATGAGCCATTTTTTTGGAATAACGAGCTTATGATAAGTACAAATGACGGTTATGCCTTTGCTGAGGGTGCTAGGGACATACTCGCTGGTTTTCATCAGCCAAATGACCTTAGCTATGTGGATTACCCACTTGCAAAGCTCACAGCGTGGATAGTAAGGCTTTTTGGCGTTAGTATTGAGTCTGCGATGCTTTATATGAGCGTGTTTTTTAGCTCACTTGTAGTTGTCGGTGTAGCTTTAATAGCAAATGAATACAAGTCTTATAAAGTAGGGTTTGTTGCGGCACTTTTAGCCACTGTGGCAAATAGCTATTATAACCGTACGATGGCAGGGTATTATGATACTGATATGCTTATCATCCCGCTTAGTGTCTTTGTGCTTTGGGGTTTGGTGCGTATGTGTGAACGTAAAAGAGTGAGCGACATTTTAATTGCTCCATTTTTTACACTCATTTATATGTGGTGGTATGCTAGTGCCTTTTCTCTTCTTAGTGTTACGATTGTATTGTTTTTGTTATATACGATTATATTTGAACGTAAAGAATTACTATTTTATGCACAGATAGCGTTAATGATATTAGCGATTACAAATTTAAATTTTTATCTTAAATTTGGACTAATTTTGGTGATTTATATCGCTATTTTATACCAAAAAGAGAGACTTGGTTTTAAGTTTATATTTGCGATTTTAGTATTAGTTTTTGCTATTTTTACTATTTGTGGTGGATTAAATCCAATAATATTTCAGCTTAAATTTTATGTATTTCGCTCGGTTGCTGAGAGTAGCGATTTAGCATTTCATTATTTTAATGTCAATCAAACCATACAAGAATCAGGCATTGTTGATCTCGTGCTATTTTGTGAACGTATAAGCGGACATGTGGTTACATTTGCTCTTTCATTATTTGGCGTCGTGCTATTTTGCTTTCACCACCGCTCATTTATTATCACACTTGGTATGGTTGCACTTGGATTTTTAGCACTTAAAAGTGGACTTAGATTTACTATTTATGCTGTGCCTATAATGGCTCTTGGCTTTGGGTATTTTGCTGTTTGGATTTTAAATTTATTTAAGTTAAACGGTGCGATATTTATCGTCGGATACGCTATGATGATACTTTGTGCATTACTACCGGTGGCAAGTCATATCTATCATTACAAGGCATCTCCGGTTTTTATGCGAAGCGAAGTTGAAATTTTAGACAAATTTAAAGACTTGGCTAAACGCGAAGATTATGCTCTTGCATGGTGGGATTATGGTTATCCGATTAGATATTATAGCGATGTAAAGACGCTCATAGACGGTGGAAAACACCTTGGGAAGGATAACTTTGCCGTTAGTTTTGCGCTTGGGGCTGATCAGATAAGCTCGGCAAATATGGCACGACTTGAGGTTGAATACACTGAGCGAAATTTCAAAGAGAGATTTGGTGCTAATTTAAATAAGATGATGAGTGAGACAAATAGCACTGATGTAAATGCATTTTTACACTCTTTGGGTGATATCGGATTTACGCCACCTCCAAAAACTCGTGAAATTTATTACTATTTACCAGAGCGAATGCTAAACATATTTCCTACTATTTTGCAGTTTAGTAGGCTTGATTTAAATACTGGCAAAGAGCGTGATGATGGGCTGTTTTTTATATCTTCTGCACGTTTGCAAGACGATAAAGGCGTGAGTTTAAGTAATGGGTTTATCATATCAAATGATCTAAGTACATTAAGCTATAATGGCACACAGATGAGCCTAAATAGCTTTTTTGAGACTGAAACGGACGCAAAGGGCAACTTAAATGTGAGAGAGTATAAAAACGATGAAAGCTCTAAATTTTATGGTGTGTTTATGCGTGATAGTGGGCGGTTTTTGATAATGGATGAGAGTATATTTTATAGTGTTTATATACAGCTTTTCGTGCTTGAGCGGTATGATGAACGACTATTTGAACCTGTAGTGCTTGATAGTGTGGCAAAAATTTATAAATTAAAAAGGTAGCATATGACACAAGTTGATTTAAATTTAAATTTTAAAAGGCAAGAGCAATGGCACGCATAGGATTTTTATCTCACTCAGATACGAGTTTACACCTTTTTCGTAGACCTATAATGCAAGCTTTAAAGGACGCAGGACACGAAGTCTTTGCTATCGCTCCAAAGGGCGATTATACTGATGAGGTTGCTGCTGATTTTCACTTAGTGGCTTATGAACTTGATAGAGTAAGCTTAAACCCACTCAAAGTCATTACAGATACAAACTTACTAGCTCAAACGCTTGAAATTTTAAATCTAGATCTGCTCCAGACATCAGCCCATAAGTCAAATGTATTTGGCACATTTGCTGCCAAAAAAGCAGGAATAAAGCACGTTATAAATTTAGTTGAAGGTCTTGGCAGCTTTTATATAGATAATGACCTTAAAACACGTTTGGTTCGCTACGCGATTGAACGACTTTATAAAATGAGCTTGAAGCGATCTGATGGTTGTGTATTTGTCAATGATGCCGATCCTGAATATTTTTTATCACATAAATTGATAAAAGAAGATAAAATTTATAAGATAAAAAGTGTTGGTGTCGATACTCATAAATTTGATCCAAACGTTATTAATGCTACTAAAATAAGCGATAAAAAGATTGTGCTTATGATAGCACGTGCTATTTGGCACAAGGGTGTGCGTGAGTTTTATAAGGCAGCAGAGATCTTAAAAGATCGCAATGACTGTGAGTTTGTATATGTGGGTGGTCTTGATGATAATAAATCAGCTGCGAATTTAGAGTTTTTACAAAGTGGAAATGTCCGATATTTAGGTCCTCGTAATGATATAGCTGAGCTTTTAAAGGCTTGTTATGTGTTTGTTTTACCAAGTTATAAAGAGGGCTTTCCACGCACGATCTTAGAGGCGATGAGTATGGGTAAAGCCGTTGTTACTACTGATGTGCAGGGTTGTAATGAAGCTGTATCAGCATGCGTAAATGGACTTTTATGTCGTGTGGCAGATGGGGCAAATTTAGCCGAAAAGATAGAATGTTTGCTTGATGATGAGCCTCTTTGCGTTAGATTAGGACAAAATGGTAGAGATATGGCAGTAAAAGAATTTGATGAGAGAGATATAGCACAAAAATATATAGAAATTTATAGGAAATTTATAGATGTATAGGGCATTTTTTAAGCGATTTTTAGACGTTGTCGGGGCGATTTTTTTACTTATTTTAACTGCACCTTTTATCGTTATAACGGCGATTTTGATATATTTTAAAGTCAGTCGTGATGTTATTTTTACTCAAAATAGACCTGGATTAAACGAAAAAATATTTGTAATCTATAAATTTAAAACGATGAGTGATGAGTGTGGTGCAGACGGAGAGCTCTTAAGTGATGAACTTCGCCTTAATAAATTTGGTCGCTTTATCCGCTCACTTAGTCTTGATGAGTTACCACAGTTATTTAATGTGTTAAAGGGAGATATGAGCTTCATCGGACCTCGCCCATTGCTTGTAGAATACCTACCTCTTTATAATGATACACAAAAGCACCGCCATGACGTGCGTCCAGGCATCACAGGACTTGCTCAGGTAAATGGCAGAAATGCCATAAGCTGGGAGCAAAAATTTGCCTATGATATTGAGTATGTGCAAAATGTAAGCTTTAAAATGGATGTTAAAATTGCTATCTTAACCATTCAAAAGGTACTAAAGCAAAGTGGTATTAGCAAAGATGGTATGGCTACGACGGAGAAATTTAATGGTTCAAACTAAGCGTATATACATATATGGAGCTAGTGGTCATGGGCTGGTTGTAGCTGATATCGCAAGGGCATGTGGATACGATGAGATTGTATTTTTAGATGATGCCAAGAAGATAAAATTTAAACCAAATTTACCAAAAGCTGACATCATTATCGCAGTTGGAGCAAACACTACACGTGAAATTTTAGCTAAAAAGGTGGTTGCGAGTGGGTTTAACCTAGTTAGCTTAATGCACCCAAGTGCAGTCATAAGCCAAAGTGCAGTTATAGAGCGTGGTGTGGTTGTCATGCCAAATGCCGTTATAAATGCAAAAGCATTGATAAAACAAGGTGCGATAATCAACTCAGCAGCTATAATAGAGCATGAATGTCTCATCGGTGAATTTGCTCACATAAGCCCAAATGCCACACTTGCTGGAGCAGTTAAGGTAGGGGATTTTACGCATATTGGTATCGGTGCTTGTATTATTCAAAATATAAGTATCGGAAACAGTTGCGTAATAGGTGCTGGAAGTGTAGTCGTGCGAGATATACCAAATAATTCAAAGGCTTACGGCGTTCCAGCTAGACTTAAAGTATAAAATTTATAAAAAGTGATATAATAGCTTTAAAAGGATATAACGTGGATAGAGTTTTTTTATCTCCACCAAATATGAGCGGACGCGAGCAAGAATACATCGCAGAGGTATTTAAAAGTAACTACATTGCTCCGCTTGGTGAGTATGTAAATAAATTTGAAAAGAGTATTAAGGATTATATAGGTGCAAATGATGCACTCGCACTTAGCTCTGGCACAGCTGGACTTCATCTAGCTTTGCGAGTTTTAGGCGTAAGACAGGGCGATTTTGTTCTAGCTTCTAGCTTTACTTTTGCTGCCTCGGTTAATCCAATAATGTATGAAAAGGCGACTCCGGTTTTTATAGACTGTGATGAGAGTTGGAATCTAAGCCCAGAGCTACTTAAAAAGGCAATTATAAATTTACCAAAAAAGCCAAAAGCTCTTGTAGTAACGCATCTTTACGGGCAAGCATCAAAGATGAAAGAAATTTGTGAAATTTGTAAAAATGAAAACATCGCTTTGGTTGAAGATGCAGCTGAGGCACTTGGTGGATTTTACTGTGGCAAGGCACTTGGGACATTTGGAGAGCTTGGTATTTATAGTTTTAATGGCAACAAAATCATCACAACATCAGGTGGCGGAATGCTCGTTGGAGATGAGAGTTTGGTAAGTAAAGCTAGGTATTACAGTACTCAAGCACGTGAACCACTACTTCATTACGAACATAAAGACTATGGCTATAACTACCGCCTTAGCAACGTGCTTGGAGCTATTGGTGTAGCACAGATGCAAGTGCTTGAAAATAGAGTGGCGGCTAAAAGAAAAGTATTTGAAATTTATAAAAATGGGCTATCAAATTTAATGGAGTTTATGCCTGAGCTTGAAAATTCGCGTGGCAACAGATGGCTTACAACTGGTGTGTTTGCTAAACAAAATTTGCATTTAAAAGTCATTGACGCATTGGCTAAAGAAAATATAGAGAGCCGTCCGCTTTGGAAACCTATGCACCTTCAACCTATATTCAAAGATGCTCTTAAATTTGTTGATGGCACTAGTGAAGAGCTGTTTAATCGTGGCATCTGTCTGCCAAGTGGAAGTGATATGAGTGAAGAGACGCAGCAACGAGTGATTGAGATCGTGAAGGAAAATTTATAGATGTTTAAAGCAACAAAACTAAAACGACTTATATTTTTTATGATTGCTGATTTGGTGGTATTTATCACATCGATCTATATTGCTTATCTTTTACGATTTAATGGTAATATCCCTGAAATTTTTTATAGCGGTTTATTTGTTACTATGGTGCTTTTAGCATTTTTTAAGCTATTTTTTATGTGGTTATTTAAAATTTATAAAGTACCGTGGCGATTTTTCGGACTTAACGAGGCACGTAAAATTTTCTTAGCACATATATGTGCGGCGACTATTTTTTGGCTAGTTTTCTTTATATTTTCAGGTTTTTTTGAGCCATACCCTATCAGTGTCATACAGATAGATCTGCTCATATCTTGCCTGCTTATAGGCTTTTTGCGTATCTCAAAGCGTATGTTTCTCGACTTTTCAACAAAGCCACATAAGGGTGAGCCTTGTATAGTTTTTGGTGCGACTACAAAGGCGATACATGTATTAAATGGGCTAAGACAGGGTTATTTGGACTATTATGCGGTTGGTGTAGTTGATGGTAGGAGCGATCTTGTTGGCACGTATTGTGATGGGCATTTGGTGCAAGATAAGCGTGAGATACCAAATTTGATTAAGGATTATAATGTTAAAACCGCTATCATAGCACTCGCACTCACACAAGATGAATTACAAGTAGTTTTTGATGAACTCACAGGATATGGCATACGCGATGTCAAGCTATTTTCTTTGGTAGAAAATGAACCGATAAAGGATATTTCTATTGAAGATTTATTGGCTAGAAAACCAAAAGACTTAAATCCTGAGATTATATCTAAATTTTTAAAAGATAAAGTTGTATTAGTTACCGGAGCTGGCGGTAGTATAGGTAGTGAGATTGTAAAACAGTGTTTGAAATTTGGTGTAAAGCAGCTCATAATGGTCGATCATAGTGAGTATAATCTTTATAAAATAGGTGAAGACACACACGATGAACGAACGATTAGTAAGCTTGTAAATATTGTGCATTTAGATGAACTTGAGAAAATTTTTATTGAGTTTAGTTCACAAATCGTCATTCATGTAGCCGCTTATAAGCATGTTCCACTTTGCGAGCTTAATCCACATTCAGCAGTTGAAAACAATATACTCGGCACTAAAAATGTAATAGACTTATCTAAAAAATATGGTGTAAAAAAGGTCGTTGTCATCTCATCTGATAAAGCTGTGCGTCCGACAAATATCATGGGAACTACAAAACGCGTCTGTGAGCTTTACGCACTAAACTCAAACGAGCAAGGTGTTTGTGAGATAGTTTGCGTTCGCTTTGGTAATGTGCTTGGCTCAAGCGGTTCAGTTATACCAAAATTTAAGGCTCAGATCGCAGCAAACAAGCCACTAACCGTAACACACCCAGAGATCACACGCTATTTTATGCTAACATCTGAAGCGTGCCAGTTGGTACTTCAAGCTGCTTCTATAGCTGATGGTGGCGAACTTTTCGTACTTGATATGGGTGAGCCAATAAAGATAGTCGATTTGGCTAAAAAGATGTTGTTATTGTCTAAAAAAGAGCATTTAGGTATCGAGTTTGTTGGACTTAGGACTGGTGAGAAGCTTTATGAGGAGCTTTTGATAAATGAAAATGACGCACAGACAAAATTTGAAAGTATATTTGTAACAAGATCTGAGCCATATGATTTAACACTTTTAAACGAGCAGATAGAACAAATTTTAAAGCTACAAGATGATGAGAGTATCGTAAACGCACTCAAACAGATAGTGCCTGAGTTTAACCATGCACTAAATTTGAAAGGATAAATTTGGTTATAAAAGAGATTCAACGTTTTAGCGAGATACGTTACAAAGCACGTGCATATCTTAGTTATATTTTTAATAGAAATATCCCAAATCACCTACCTGGCGTGTCACTTGATGCCATACTTATAGGATTTGATAAGATAGGGCATGAGATAGAGAACTTTGACGCATTTTATGTGCTTGATGCAAATGGAGTGCAGCTAAAAGATACGATAAGTCTTAACCCAGACTATATAACTGGCATGGGTGAAAATCGCTCAAATAAGGCGTATTACTACCGAGCGGTGCGTGAGAGACGATGTGTGCTAACTGATCCATATCCATCATCGTTAAATGGAGAGCTTTGCGTTACTGCTAGTATGCCGATTTATGATGATAAAAATGAACTTAAATTTATAGTTTGCATTGATGTTAGCCTTTCAAATATCTTAAATATAGTTAATCCAGGTAGAATAGAAAACTACTTTGGCAAGTTTTTACGCACGGTGTATTCGCTATTTTGTATGGCACTTTTTATGATATGTATATTTTTATTTTACCATGCTACACAGAGTTTTTTATCAAAAAATATAGAACATATCAATATAGAAGAAATTTTTGAATCAACTATTATTCTTACTCTTGCACTAGCAATTTTTGATTTGGTTAAGATGATATTTGAAGCAGAAGTGCTAGGTAAAAACCACGATGATAATGTGATGATATATAAAACTATGGTGCGATTTATCGGTTCTATAATAATTGCACTTGCGATTGAAGCACTTATGCTTGTCTTTAAATTTGCTATCACCGCTCCTGAAAATATCATAAATGCGATCTATCTAATCTGTGGCGTTGCTTTACTAATGATCTCGCTTAGTGTGTATCTGTTTAGTGTGAAAAAGCAGGATAGTAGATGATAGGTATTGTTGATTATGGAGCTGGTAATATCAGAAGCGTGATAAACGCATTTGAACTTTTAGGCTCAAAGTGTGAGCTAGTGAATGAGCCTGAGAGGCTTATTAAATATGATAGGGTAATTTTGCCCGGCGTTGGGGCGTTTGGTGAAGCAATGACTAAGCTAAGGGCTACAAATTTAGATGATGCGATAAGTGAGTTTGTCAAAAGCGGAAGACCATTTTTAGGAATTTGTCTTGGTATGCAGCTGCTTTTTGAAACAAGTGATGAGTTTGGTAAAAACGATGGACTTGGGCTAATTGAAGGTAGAGTGGTTAAATTTGATATATCCAAATTCAACTCGCCACTTAAGATACCACATGTTGGCTGGAATACTATGAAATTTATAAAACAAACTCCAATCAATACAGGGCTAAAAGATGATGAATATCTTTACTTTGTACACAGCTATCACGCCATTTGTGATGATAAATTTGTGTTAGCAAAGAGTGAATACGGCTATGAGTTTGTAAGTGCGGTGGTGTATGAAAATGTTTATGGTTTTCAGCCACATCCAGAGAAAAGCCACAATGTTGGACTAAAAATACTATCGAATTTTAAGGAGCTTTAATGGAAATTTTTCCAGCTATTGATCTAAAAGATGGTAAGGTTGTAAGGCTTAGCAAAGGTCTTATGGATAGTGCAAAGATTTATAATAACTCACCAAGCGATCAGGCTAAAATTTTTCAAGATTTTGGTGCAAAGTGGCTTCATGTTGTTGATCTAGATGGAGCATTTGTCGGAGAGATGATAAATTTTAACACTATAGAAAAGATAATTCGCTCTACAAATTTAAAAGTCCAAGTTGGTGGTGGTATACGCGATAAAGAGCGTATCAAATGTTACTTAGATCTTGGTGTGGAGCGTGTGATACTAGGCTCAATTGCTTTAAATGATCCAGAATTTGTCCTAAAAATGGCTAAAACATATCCTATTGTAGTTGGGATAGACGCTAAAGACGGCTTTGTCGCGACACAAGGCTGGGCTAAGGTGTCGCAGATGAGAGCGACTGAGTTGGCGACTAAATTTGCAGATGCTGGAGTAAGAGCTATCATCTGCACTGATATAAATAAAGATGGTATGCTAGGCGGTGTAAATTTAGACTTTACGCTTGATATGGCACGCGCAAGTGGCATAGATACGATAGCTAGTGGTGGTGTTAAAGATATGAGTGATATAGAGCAACTCATTAAAAATAGCGAGATAGCTGGAGTGATCGTTGGAAAGGCATATTATGAGGGCTTGATAGATCTAAAAGAGGCGTTTAGAAAAGTTTTATAATTTTTAAAGCTTTGATAAATATAAATTTTGATAAAATAGATGCATTTCTACTAAAAAAAGGATATTATGTGAAGATTTTAGTTGTAGATGATAGCTCGACAATGAGAAGAATTATAAAAAATACTCTACAAAGACTAGGTCATCAAGATATTTTAGAAGCAGAGCATGGGCTTGAAGCTTGGAATATAATGAGTGTAAACGAGGGCATTGATGTGCTTATAACTGATTGGAATATGCCTGAGATGAATGGTCTTGAGCTAGTCAAAAAGGTTCGTGCAGATGCAAAATATGTAGATATGCCTATTATAATGGTAACAACTGAAGGTGGCAAAGCTGAAGTTATCACAGCATTAAAAGCTGGTGTAAATAACTATATAGTTAAGCCTTTTACTCCACAAGTTTTAAAAGAGAAGCTCGAAGACGTTCTTAGTTGATGAGAGATAAATTTTATGAGCTAAGCATTTGCTCGGTACATTTTTATGATGAGATTTTAGAGCTTTTGTTCTCGTTTGGCGTTATCTGTGTTGAGGAGTTAGGCGGTGCTATCATCGTGCGTGACGAAGATGATTTAAGTGAGCTTTCGTGGGGCATTAATGAGTATGTATCACGTCTTAGCACAATGGCAAATAAGCCAAATGATCTGCAAATAAATTTAGAAATAAAACAAAATCGCGACTGGATAAATGAGTATAAAAAGGCGGTAAAGCCTATACTTATAGATAGAATTTATATTCATCCAAGCTGGGAAGAACCTAAAAGTGGTGTTACAAATATCATTATCGATCCAGCTTTGGCATTTGGCTCAGGTCATCATGAAAGCACAAATTCTTGCGTGTCATTTTTACAAAAGTATGCTAAAGATGGAGCAAGAGCCCTTGATGTAGGTTGTGGTAGTGGCATACTAAGCATAGTTTTAGCCAAACTCGGTTGCGTTGTAGATGCGTGTGATACAGACGAACAAGCTGTTGATAGCTCAATATCAAATGCAAATTTAAATAATGTAAAATTTAATAAAATTTGGACTGGCTCAGTTACAGATATGAGCGAAAAATATGACATAGTCGTAGCAAATATCATCGCAGATGTTATCTTTATGCTCTCTAAAGAGTTAAAATCGTCATTAAAGGATGGAGCATATCTAATTCTTAGTGGAATTTTAAACATATATAAAGAGCGTATAAAGCAGACATTTAATGAGCTTGAGCTAGTTGAAATGAGACAGCTAAACGACTGGTTGAGCTTTGTCTTTAAAAAATAATCAAGGAAACAGATGAATAATAATCAACAAAACAACAGTAATAATAACAATGGGTTTTTTAATAAAAATCCTATATTAATATTTGCTATTTTTGCTATCATTATCGTCCTGGCGTTTAGGAGTTTTACTGGTGATAGTATGACAGCTATGAATATAGGTCAGTCGCAAAGTAAAGTCATATCATATTCTGATTTTAAGAATATGGTAAAGGCAAAACAAGTATCTGAAGTCGCCATATCTGACAATACTATAAAGGCTGCTGGAATAGATAAAAACATATATGTAATAAGGCGTGTGAGCGATCATACTCTCATACCTCTTTTAGAGCAAAACGGTATAGAATATAGTGCATATAGCGATACAAACTGGTTTAGCGAGTTGCTATTTTCATGGGTGCTTCCAGTGTTTATATTTTTTGGAATTTGGATGTTGCTTGCAAGTAGGATGCAGCGAAATATGGGTAGTGGCATCCTAGGCATAGGAAGTGCTAAAAAACTTATAAATTCTGAAAAACCAAATGTAAAATTTGATAATGTAGCAGGTGTAGAAGAGGCAAAAGAAGAGGTTCAAGAGATAGTTGATTATCTCAAAAGTCCAGATAAATACCTAAATTTGGGTGCAAAAATTCCTAAAGGAATTTTACTTGTCGGACCTCCAGGCACTGGTAAAACGTTACTTGCACGTGCAGTTGCTGGTGAGGCTGATGTGCCATTTTTTTCAATGTCTGCATCTAGTTTTATAGAGATGTTTGTGGGTGTTGGTGCAAGCCGTGTTAGAGATCTGTTTGAAAATGCAAAAAAAGAAGCTCCTGCGATTGTCTTTATAGATGAGATAGACGCGATAGGCAAGAGTCGTAATAGCGGACCAATGGGCGGAAACGATGAACGTGAACAAACTCTAAATCAGCTACTTTCAGAGATGGATGGCTTTGATGCGGATAAGTCACCAGTTATCGTCATCGCTGCAACAAATCGTCCTGAAATTTTAGACGCCGCACTTTTACGACCAGGTCGTTTTGATAGGCAAGTGCTTGTGGATAAGCCTGATTTTAAGGGACGTTGCGATATATTAAAAGTTCATATGAAAGATGTAAAAATTTCAAAAGATGTTGATCTTGAAGAGATAGGGCGACTTACTACTGGCTTAGCTGGTGCAGATCTTGAAAATATCATAAATGAAGCAGCTCTTTTGGCTGGTCGTAAGTCAAAACCAGTAGTAGAACAAGCTGATTTAGTTGAGGCCGTCGAGCGTTCTATAGCTGGTCTTGAGAAGAAATCTCGTCGTGTAAATCCAAAAGAGAAACGAATAGTAACATATCACGAATGCGGACATGCTCTTATAGCTGAGGTCACAAAGGGTGCAAAACGTGTTACAAAAGTTTCTATAGTTCCGCGTGGTTTGGCAGCTTTGGGTTATACGTTAAATACACCTGAGGAGAATAAATTTTTAATGCAAAAACATGAGCTTATTGCAGAGGTCGATGTATTGCTAGGTGGTCGTGCAGCAGAAGAAGTCTTTATAAAAGAAATTTCAACTGGTGCTAGCAATGATCTTGAACGTGCAACTGATATCATAAAAGCTATGATAAGTATGTATGGCATGAGTGATGTAGCCGGTCTAATGGTACTTGAAAAACAGAGAAATACTTTTTTAAATGGCGGACAAACGATAAAAGATTATAGTGACAAGATGGCTGAAAAGGTAGATGAGTTTGTTAAAAATATGCTTGAGAAGCGTTATAACGCCGTGATAGATACACTTAAAACATATAATGGTGCGATAGAAAATATGGTATCGGCACTTTATGAAGAGGAGACAATCGAAGGCGAAAGAGTTCGTGCTATCATTAAATCTTATGAAGATGAAAACAGTCTTGAAAGTCGCCTAAATGTTTATGAAGATGACGAAACTCAAACAAAAAAAGAGGTGTAAAGATGGGATATGTCGCAAAGTCAAGTTATAAATTTATCGCTTTTTTTACTATTTTGTTTATTGTTGCGTTATTATTTGATATTGCAGTGATATTTTTTGCAGTTATACTTGTCTTTGTAATATACTTTTTTAGAGATCCTGAAAGAGAGCCTTATACGGATGATAAATTGGCTATTTTGGCGCCTATTGATGGTAGAGTTAAAGAGATCTCAACGACTAAATTTGAAGATAAGGAGTTTAGTAAAGTTGTGATAGAAAAGTCATTTTTCGGTGTTGGCTCACTTCGTGCTCCGTGCGATATGAACGTGAGCGAGATACGTCAAAGGCACGGACTTTTCTTATGTAATCATATGAAAATTTCAAACGCTATGAATGAACGCGTCCTTTATGTATGCCAAAATGATACAAATGAATTTATGATACGCATTATCGCAGGAGCTTTGACTCGTAGCATTTATATTAAAAATGTACAAAGCTTAAAGGCTTCTAGAAAATTTGGTTTTTTAAGTAGCGGTGTCGTGGTTATGCTTTTGCCAAAAGATACTAAAATTTGTGTAAGTGTTGGCGAGAGTGTATGTTCGGCTGGACTTTTGGGATATTTTAATAAAAGAGATTAGAAAATGAATAATTTACAAAAACCGCAACTTATGTATATATTACCAAATTTATTTACCGCCGCGAGTGCATTTTTAGGCATTGTAAGTATTATTTCTGCTATTCAAGGTTATTGCTTTGATATCCAAGATGAGCATTTAAAAGCTCAAGGTTATTACTCGCGAGCCATCATATATATCGTGCTTTCGCTTATATTAGATGGGCTTGATGGACGTGTGGCACGACTTACTAAGACGACTAGTAAATTTGGTATAGAATTTGATAGTCTTGCTGATATAATAGCATTTGGCGTTGCTCCTACAATTTTATTTTATCTTGTTATAGGCAATCAGTTTGGGCGATTTGGAGCATTGATCTCAGCGATGTTTGCAGTATTTGGTGCGATTAGGTTGGCTAGATTTAATGTTACAACAGGCACATATGAGCCAAACGTATTTATTGGACTTCCAATACCAACAGCTGCGATCGTGAGTGTGCTTTGGGTTGGCGTGTATTTAGATTATGATATTTTTCGTGGTTTTGAGTGGTTTTATATATTGCTTCACGCTGTTCTTGCTGTATTAATGGTGAGTAATATCCGCTATCCTAGCTTTAAAAAGATAGATCTTAAACAATCTCACGTTATGCGAATTCTTATAATACTTGTGGTGGCGTTTTCTATGCTATATCTTTATCCATTTGAAAGTGCAACAATTGTAATAAGCATTTACGTTTTATATGGTATAATCAGGGCATTAATGATGTTTAGTAAAAATTTAAAGAAAAAGGAGAGTGAATGAGCGAGGTCGGAGTCATCAAATCACGTAAAATTTTACCAAAAATCGAAATCAGAAACTCTCTACTGCTACTTTTAGTAGCATAAAATTACTCTTAACCCAACCAACTTTTCACTATAAAATTATAAATTTAAAAAGGATAAATAATGGATAATAATAAAATAATAATATTTGATACAACTTTAAGAGATGGAGAGCAAAGCCCTGGAGCATCCATGAATACAGCTGAAAAGTTACAGATAGCACTTCAGCTTGAACGTCTTGGAGTTGATGTTATGGAGGCTGGATTTGCGGCAGCTAGTCCTGGTGACTTTGACGCAGTTAATCAAATCGCAAAACAGGCATCAAATATAGTTGTTTGCTCGCTTGCACGTGCAGTTGAACGCGATATAAAAGTAGCCGGAGAGGCACTGTCTCCCGCAAAACACCGTCGTATACATACATTTATTGCAACTAGTCCGATACATATGGAGTATAAGCTAAAAATGACACCAGACGAGGTGATCCGTCGTGCTGTCGAAGCGGTCAAATATGCAAAAACATTTGGCGAAGATGTGGAATTTAGCTGTGAAGATGCGGGTCGTAGCGAGATAAACTTTTTAAAAGAGATATGTGCGGCAGTCATAGAAGCTGGAGTTAATACAATAAATTTACCAGATACAGTGGGCTATCGTTTACCAACAGAGCTTAGTGCGATGATAAGCGAGATGGCTAAATTTATAGATGGACGAGCAGTTATCTCAGTGCATAATCATAACGATCTTGGCTTGGCTACGGCAAATTCGTTATCTTGTATAGTTGCAGGGGCTCGTCAAGTTGAATGTACTATAAATGGCATCGGTGAACGTGCTGGCAATGCTGCACTTGAAGAGATTGTGATGGCTATAAAAACTCGTGCCGATGTGTTTGCACCGCTTTATACAGGCATAATCACGAAAGAAATTTATCCGACTTCACGTTTAATCGCTAGTATAACAGGTATAGAGCCACAACCAAATAAAGCTATAGTCGGCAAAAATGCTTTTGCACATGAGAGTGGCATACACCAAGATGGTGTATTAAAGCACAAAGAGACTTATGAGATTATATCGGCTGAAAGTATAGGACTTGAAAAAAACTCTTTAGTTCTTGGCAAACATAGTGGTCGCCACGCATTTAAGGATAAGCTAAACTCACTTGGGTTTAACCTCGATAATGACGCGATCAATATGGCATTTGATAAATTTAAAGATCTTGCTGATAAGAAAAAAGAGATCTTTGATGATGATTTGCGTGCGTTAGTTGCTGAAGAGATCACGAAAATCCCACAAATTTATGAGATAGTTAGACTTCTTCAAAGTAGCTGTAACGATGCGTTAGCTAGTGCATCTATCAGTATAAAACATAATGATGAGATCACGAGCGATTCTGCACTTGGAAATGGCACTGTCGATGCTATATTTAAAGTTATTGATCGTATAAGTGGTATAAGTGGCATACTTAAAGGCTATCAAGTAACAGCAGTTTCACAGGGCAAAGACGCATTGGCTAAAGTTGATGTTAAGGTTGAATTTGATGGACATAATGCTGTTATGGGGCACGGACTTGATATAGATACGATGATGGCAAGTGCGAAAGCTTATATCGGTGCTTTGAATAGCTATCTAAAGATCAAACAAATTTAAAATTTTATCTTGGCTTCATTGTCGATCATAAAATCATAAAATTCGTTTTTATGATCGATATTTCCGATCTTATTATATTGTATCATCGCGGCTTCGATATTGTTGATTTGTTGATACATATAGCCAAGTGCTATACGGTTTTCGATTGCACTTGGATCTGTTAGTCTTGTAAGCTCTAGTAAGGCGATCGCATTTTGTACCTGGTTTGCTCCAGTGGCAGCAACAGATGCTAAAAATAATGTGTTTGCATCATCTGATTTAAACTCGTCTATTAGCCTGTTGTATCTTGCGAAACTACTCTTAAAATCGTTTGTAAAAATTTCTATATATGCCAAAGTCTGGATTATATTTTGATTGGCAGGTGCATTTTTTAGAGCTTGTCGTAGCTTATCACGTTCGCGATTTATCAGCCCTGAAATTTGCAAGAGTTTGATATATTGCTTGCGTATTATACTTGCTCCGTGATAAAATGCATCAACGTCAAGATCTCTATTTTTAAAATAAATTTGCACCTGTTTTGCATACTCTTTTATATTCGTTGTTTCATTCTGTGCGATAAAATTTAATATATTTACTATGATGTCATTTGGTAAAATTTGCATTAGCTTGTTTGTTTTTTTGTTCATTATCGCATTTTGTGAGAGCATTTTAGCGATTATAGTGTCAAATGCAATATTTAGTATATTCTCCTCTTTTGGCTCTTCAAGCCATCGCATAAGGGCACTTTGGTTTTCATTGATTAAATTTAAAAGAGCATTATAAATATTTATTTGGTCTAAACTTTTATCATTTTCAAGGTTTGTGCTTATCTCTTCTATGAGTTTTTGATCAAGTGTTTGTGTTATATCTGCACTTATTGCACCAAAAATTCCAGCCAAATGGTTATTTGGGTCAAGATGATAACTAGCGATAAAATGCTTTGATGCAAGGCTAAAGTTGCCTAATTGTGCGTAGCTAAGAGCTAGATTATACTGAAGTATCGAGTGTTGTGGATGAGCTTTAGCAAGTGCAGCAAAGTCGCGATTAGCCTCTTTTAACTCGTAGTTTAAGGCTTTTGCGATAGCCGTGCTAAGCTCTATATTTACCTTTGAGATAGCCGAACTTTTTGCTAGATACTCATTTGCAGAATTAGTATCATCTAAAAATACATTTACGCCACCTTTTCTAATGTACTCCATACTTTGCTTTACATCAAAAACTTTGTAAGGCGAGAAGTAAAATAGAGTCTCATAGCGTCTAGTTTTATTAAAAAACATATCATCTTTAAAGTGTATTTGAGCTAAATTTACATCAAAAAGTTCAGGATTTAACACCGTTTTTATCTTATAAATTTGACTTGGTTTAAGCGGATCTTGTTTATAAACATCATTTATAAAACTAGCCGCATCTTTGTAATAGCCAGTTTTTAGATCTATTAAGGCAGCTATCATTTTTATAAGATCTGGATTTGTTGTGTTTTTACTCGCTCGTGCTAGATAATCACGTGCTTTATCATATTTTGCAATATTTGCATAAAGTTGAGCTAGGGTAATGTCGGCATTAAATTCTTTTTGATTTTCTAGTTTTGCTATCGCAGCATCATTGTTGCCTAAAACTGCTAAAATTTTTGCACTCAAATAGTCATATTTATCCTTATAATTTTGCATATTTGGGTGCGAAAGTGAGTGTAGAGCCTCGTAATAATTACCTTTGTAATAATTAATTACTGCGTGATAATAACTATAAAGTGGTGAATTAAGCTCGTTTTGCAAAAATGAATTTGCTAAATTTATGTAGTAGCTAAAATTTTTAGTATTATTTAATTCGAGCGAACAAACAGCTGCGTTTATTGCACTTACAGCGGTATTGTCTTGATCGCTTATGGCTTTGGTAAATGATATAATTGCCTCTTCACACTTATCTTGCTTCATTTGCGATACACCTAGATTGTAATTTGAAAGAGATTGGTTATAAGTAGCGATATTTTCATAAATTTTTAACGCTTCAAATTTATTGCCACGCTCGTAGAGTTGATTTGCCTTATTTATCATATCATCGATCTTTGATGCACCAAAACTTTGCGTTTGGTAGTTTTGCTCGATTTTTTGAGCTAATTCTTCTGTGTCTATTGTATCTTTTTTATCATCTTTTAGTAAAATTATCAGTATGATAAGCAAGATGATAACCGTAGCTGTCCCAATGATAAAAATAAGCTTTTTGTTGCTTTTTTTTACCTCTATGGGTTCAGGTATAATCTCTTGTTCGATATCTTCTTCATTTTCTTGGATACTTTCAATAGAGATCAGTTCTTCGGCATTTTCGATATCTTCCCCACTCTCTTCACTAGGTGGTTTAAGGATTAATACCTCTTCATCAGCCACTACATATACCTTTTAAGCACTTGTGGAATTTCTATTTGACCATCGGCATTTTGGTAGTTTTCCATTATTGCTATTAGTGTCCTGCCTACCGCTAAGCTAGAGCCATTTAACGTATGTACAAGTGAATTTTTCTTGCCATCTTTGTAGCGAATTTTAGCTCGTCTAGCCTGAAAATCACGCGTATTTGAAACCGAGCTTATCTCCCGATATTTGTTTTGTGATGGTAGCCAAACTTCAAGATCAATAGTCTTTGCCGCACTAAATCCAAGATCGCCACTGCAAAGTAGCATATGGCGGTGCGGTAGTCCAAGTGATGTGAGTAGATCGCTAGCACACGTAACCATCTCATCTAAAATTTGCTCACTTTGCTCAGGCCTTGTGATGCTTACAAGCTCCACCTTCTCAAACTGATGTTGGCGGATCATACCACGTGTATCACGTCCAGCCGAACCAGCCTCTTGTCTAAAACAAGCCGAATAGCAAGTCATCTTTATCGGTAAACTCTCGCCATCAATGATCTCGTTGTTATATATATTTGTTACTGGCACTTCGCTCGTTGGTATCAGATAGAGATCCTCATCTTTTACTTTATATAAATCATCTTCAAATTTTGGTAACTGTCCAGTGCCATAAAGTGTATTTGAGCTTACTAAAAATGGTACATTTACTAGTTCAAAACCACGTGAGCTATTAAAATCTATCATATAATTAACCAATGCTCTTGATAACCTTGCACCCACTCCACGTAGTATGGTAAAACGTGAGCCTGAAATTTTAGCCCCACGCTCAAAGTCAAGCCATCCAAGACTCTCGCCAAGCTCATAGTGTGGCTTTGGCTCGAAGTCAAATTTGCGTGGTGTAAGCACCGTTTTAACGCAGACATTATCATCTTCGTTCTCTCCAGCTGGCACGTCATCATCAGTGATATTTGGTACAGATGATGCAATCTCATCAAGCCTGATTTCAAGCTCACGCACTCTTTCTTGTTGTAAACTCATCGCATCTTTGTTTTTGCTAAGTTCGTCTTTTAGTTCTGTTACGTCTGCACCACTTCTAGCTAATACTCCAAGCTCTTTGCTCTTTGAATTTTGCACAGCTTGGTAATTTTCTAAGCTTTGACGTTCGCTTCTAAGTTTGGCAAACGTATCAAGAAGATTTTTAAGCGTCTCTTCACTTACTTTTTTGCCACGAAGTTTGGCTACAAACTCATCATAATTTGTCTCAAGAAGTTTTAAATTTATCATATTTTTTCCTTAAATCTATCTATAAATTCCAGTTGCGTTTCGCACCTTTTCTATCAAAGGAAGTGCAACTTTACGGGCTTTTGCTGCACCATCACTTAAAATTTGTTCCACTTTATCTGTATGGCTTATATAATACGCAAATTTCTCACGTGCAGAGGCAAAATACTCCCAAACAAGCTCATTTAGATACATCTTAAAGTGTCCGTGCCCCTCTCCGCCACGCTCATATCGTTGTTGTAGTGCTATTTGCTCATCAGTGTCTAAAAACAGTCGTGCAATGTTATAGACATTATCATCTTGCCATCGCTTTGGTTCTTCAACTGCGATCGGCTCAGTAACGATTGAGTTTATCTGCTTTTTAAGCGTCTTAGCATCGGCAAATATATCTATTGTATTACCATAACTTTTACTCATCTTAGCCCCATCTGTTCCGGGTACGGTCGCGACATTTTCATCTACTCGGTGCGTTGGTATAGTTAAAATCTCTCCGTGTTCGTTATTAAATTTTATCGCTATATCACGTGCGATCTCAACATGCTGAATCTGATCCTTACCTACTGGTACAATCTCTGAGCTATAAAGCAATATATCTGCTGCCATAAGCACAGGATAGCTAAAAAGTCCGTGCTGAGTGCTAAAACCTTTGGCAATCTTGTCTTTATAGCTGTGAGCACGTTCTAGCAGCCCCATCGGCGTGTATTGGCTTAGCACCCAGTAAAGCTCAAGTACCTCCTTAACATCACTTTGCACCCAAAATACGCTTTTATCTGGATCAATACCTAGCGATAAAAATGCAGCTGCTGCTTCAAGCGTGTTTTGTCTAAGCATTTTAGCATCACTTACTGATGTCATCGCATGATAGTTTGCGATAAATATAAACATCTCGCTGTTTTCTTGTGCCTTAACCATTTGTTTGATAGAGGCGAAATAATTTCCCAAATGTAGTTTACCAGAGGGTTGAAGTCCTGTTAATACTCTCAAATTTTGTCCTTATAAATTTAATGTCCTGCACCAAAAAGTTACAAATAACAACTCCAATGACAATTAGTGCTATACCAAGTAGTGTTATTATAGATACTTTTTCGTGAAAGATAAAAAAAGAAAGCATAGTCGCAAGGATGATACCTAGCCCACCCCAAGTTGCGTAAGCTATACTTAATTTTATGCTTTTTAATGATAGTGCAAGAAAATAAAAACAAAATCCATATGCCAAAAGTGTTGCAAACGAATAATTTAGCTTTGTAAAGCCATCTGAGAGTTTTAAAAAATTTGTCCCAGCCAACTCAAAAACGATAGCTAATCCTAAGAATAAATAACCTATCAATTTTTATCCTTTGCAAGTCTTTCTTTGATCTCTTTTACGATCTGCTTTGGTGTTTTGTTTTCTACATTTATGATGATATCTGCTTTTTTAGTATAAATTTTTTCTCTATTTTTATGTATCTCTCTTGCTCTGTTTAGATCACGTAAAAGAGGTCGCTTGGCAAATTTTTTATCACTATTTGGGCTATTTTTTAAACGCTGAATGATAGCATCAAAGCTTGATTTTAGATAAATGATAGTGCCAATTTTGTTTAAGTATTTGACATTTGCAAAGCCACCGCCTGTTGATATAACGGCATTTTTAACATTAGTGGCTAGAAATTTAGCCAGTTTTTTCTCTAAATTTCTAAAATGTTCTTCACCTTCAGCCTCAAATATATCAACTATCTTTTTATTTTGAGAGCTTTCTAACATATCATCACAATCAAGAAAAAATTTATCCAAATTTTTACTCAAAAGCCGTCCTATAGTGCCTTTGCCAACACCCATAAATCCTATAAAAACTATATTATCATTCTTTATCGTCATCATTTTCTCCACGTTTTTTAGGGATTAACACGAGTGGGACGCCACTTAGCTCAAATTTCTCACGTATTTTGTTGCTTAGATAGCGTTTGTAGCTAAAATGCAATGCTCTTGGGCGGTTCATTATCAGAGCTATTTTTGGCGGTGCGGATGCAAACTGCACAGCGTAGTAAATTTTTACACTTTTGCCCTTTTCGTGTGGGAGTGGATGTGCCTTAGTCGCTTCCAAGATTAGCTCATTTAGTTTTGAAGTTTGCATTTTTTGAATAAAGTTTTTATAAACTTCAAGTATTAGATCATAAAGCTTATGCACACGTTTACCTCCGAGTGCTGAGACACTAATGATCGGTGCGTAAGCTAGAAATTTAAAGCGGTCTTTTATCTCTTTGCAAAGCTTGTCAAACTCTATCTCACTCTTATCCCATTTATTTAGTACTATGATAATTCCTAGGTTAAATTTGCTTGCAACCCCAGCTATTCTCTCATCTAGCTCAGTTAGTGGCTCAGAGCTATCAAGCACGAGCAAAGCTATGTCTGTAGTCTCTAAAATTTTCTCAGTGCGGTTAAGTGCGTAACGTTCTATGCCATCTATCTTGCCACGTTTGCGGATACCTGCGGTATCAACAAACTCATATATTCGCCCATTATGTTCATAAATTTCATTCACCGGGTCTATCGTAGTTCCAGCGATGTCGCTCACAACGGCACGAGAGTCTTTTACAAGTGCGTTTAGTAAGCTACTTTTACCGACATTTACACGTCCAACGATACCTATGCGTATATTTTTATTTTCATAATTTTCTGAGTCGTCAAATTCGCCGTCATCGTTAAAGCTTTCTAAAAAATCATCAAAGTCTTCACTTTCATCATGCTTTATTACGTCTGTTTTTAGCTGTTTAAATATCCATTCGCTAAGCTCATCAATGCCTGTATTATGACTAACTGAGATGTTAAATATAAGCTTTGTGCCAAAGCTTACAAACTCCCATGCACGCTGCTCATCCTTTTTGCTATCTATTTTGTTTACAACTAAGGCAATTGGCTTTTTAAGCTTACTAAGCTCGTAAAATAGGGCTTTATCTTCATCATCTGGTAGCATTTTACCATCAACTAAATAGATGATAGAATCTGAGTTTTTAGCCTCGGCTAATGTTTTAAGCTTTACATTGCGAAATAACTCCGAGCTATCATCAAGCCCGCCACTATCTATGAGAATGCATTCTTTGCCTTCAATGTCAATCACGGCTTTATTTGTATCTCTTGTAGTGCCACTTACGTCGCTTGTGATAGCGATACGTTGCTTTGCTAGGCGGTTAAAAAGAGAGCTTTTGCCAACATTTGGTTTTCCAACTAATATAATCTTTTGCAAATTTATTCCTTTATTGTTGCATATTATACAAAAAATGGCTTATTTTATTAATAAATTTAAACATTTTAAGGCTAAATTTACTAAAATAAGACTTTAAAATTTAAAGGTTTGCTGTGCCAAATAGATTTATAGTGCGTCATCTTGGGATTTATTATATGCTTCTTGCTTGTGTTATGTTTGCTGCCACTGGGGCATTTGCAAAGTATTTAAGCAAGGATTTGCCTTCAATTGAGATTGTATTTTTTAGAAATTTGATAGGCTTTGCCATAATTATTTATTCAATTTATAAATATCCATTCCATCAAAAAGGCGGGCATCTTTTTTTACTTATGTTTCGTGGATTTGTCGGCACAATAGCACTTTTTGCTTTTTTTTATAATATTGCAAATATCAACTTAGCCGCTGCTTTTACATTTTCAAAAACAAGCCCTATCTTTGTCGCACTCATTGCTGCTTTTTGGTTTAAAGAGCGACTTAGTTCAAAAGGGTGGTTTGCGGTATTTGTAGGATTTGGCGGTATTTTGCTAATAATTCAGCCAAACTTAGGTATCTCAAAGACCGATATCATCGGCATTTGGAGTGGTCTTGGAGCAGCACTTGCATACACTAGTGTGCGTGAACTAAATAAAAGCTACGACACAAAGACAATAGTGCTTAGCTTTATGGCGTGGGGAACAGCTCTACCGCTTGTTTTTATGAGTATGGCTGAGTTTATGAGTTATGAGCCACTTGATTTTTTAATATCAAAATTTGTTATGCCAAATTTACATAATGCGATCTTTATACTTTTAGTAGGTATAACGGGGCTTTATTTTCAAATCTTTATGACAAAGGCTTACGCAGCATCCAAAAAGGCTGGAACGGTCGCTGTTGTGAGCTACGCTGATGTTATATTTACTATATTTATTGGCTATTTTATGGGCGATGGGCTACCAAATTTATTGGCATTTTTTGGTATAATGCTCGTTATTATAAGCGGAATTTTAGTAGTAAAGGAAAAATAGTGATACTGATCGCAGGACCTTGTGTTATAGAGAGTGAAGAGCTAGTTTTTGCAGTTGCAGAAAGACTCGTTAAATTTAATGAAGATAAAAGAATTGATTTTTATTTTAAGTCAAGTTTTGATAAGGCAAATCGCACGAGCATTAGCTCATTTCGTGGGCCAGGGCTTGAAAAAGGATGTGAGATTTTAGCTCACGTGAAGGAGAAATTTGGTTTTAAAATTTTAACTGACATTCACGAGAGCTATCAAGCAGCCCCAGTCGCAAAAGTCGCCGATGTGTTGCAAATTCCAGCATTTTTGTGTCGTCAAACCGATCTGCTAGTCGCAGCAGCAAAGACAGATGCTGTAGTAAATATAAAAAAAGGGCAGTTTCTGGCACCAAGTGCGATGAAACATAGTGTTAAAAAGGTGCTTGAGACTCGTTGTGTGAGTGGTGATGGATATGCAGTAGCAAAGCAAAATGGTGTTTGGCTAACTGAACGTGGTAGCACATTTGGATATGGGAATTTAGTCGTGGATATGCGAAATTTAGTACTTATGCATGAATACGCACCAGTTGTTTTTGACGCTACTCATAGTGTTCAAATGCCTTCAGCTCTTGGAGAGAAGAGTGGTGGAGATGCTCGTTTTGTACCTTATCTTGCACGTGCAGCAGCAGCTGTTGGCGTAGATGGATTTTTCTATGAGACACATATAAACCCTTGTGAAGCACTCTGTGATGGGCCAAATATGCTAAATTTAGATGAATTAGAGCAAAATGTAAATGAAATTTTTGCTATAAAAGAGGCTTTAAATTTAAAATAAAAAGGAGAAAGAATGAAAATAATAGAGGGCAAACTTGCACTAAAAGGTAGTGAAAAGATAGCCATTATAAATGCACGCTTTAACCACATAATAACAGACCGCCTTGTAGAGGGTGCAAAAGATGCGTTTTTACGCCATGGTGGAGATGAGAGTAATTTAACCCTTATTCTTGTACCTGGTGCTTTTGAGATACCTATGGCACTTGAACGTGCGTTAGAAAGTGGTAAATTTGATGCTATTTGTTGTGTTGGAGCGGTCATTCGTGGTTCAACACCGCATTTTGATTACGTTTCGGCTGAGACAACAAAAGGCATTGCAAATGTAACGCTAAAATACGGTAAGCCAGTAACATTTGGTGTTTTAACTGTTGATAGTATAGAACAAGCGATTGAAAGAGCTGGTAGTAAGGCTGGAAACAAGGGCTTTGAAGCTATGACAGGCGTTATAGAGCTACTTGATTTATATAAAAATTTGGGGGCGTAAATGGCTACGCGTCATCAGGTCAGACAAGCGGTAGTTTCGCTACTTTATGCGAGTGAGATGGGCAGTGGAAGTGCGGAATTTACAGATGAGTTTTTAAACGAGCGTAAGATTCGTAATGAACGCAGAATCGAAGCAGAGCAGACTTTTGAAAGTGTAGTTACTAAAAAAAATGAACTAGATAAGATTTTGAAAAAATTTTTAAAAGAGGGTGAGATAGAGCGTGTGGGTGCAGTGGAGCTTGCTATTTTACGGCTTGGAATTTATGAGATGAAATTTACCATAACCGATAAAGCCGTGATCATAAATGAAGCTATCGAGCTTGCAAAGGAGCTTGGCGGAGATTCTGCTCCAAAGTTTATAAACGGTGTTTTAGACGCATTAAAGGCTGAGATTTGAAGCTTTGTGTAGCACTTGATCTACCGACTCGTGATGAAAGTTTATCCCTTACTAAAAGCCTTAAAGGGCTTGATGTGTGGCTAAAAGTAGGTCTAAGAGCATATCTGCGTGATGGGGTAAAATTTATTGATGAGCTTAAAAGTTTGGGTGATTTTAAAATTTTTTTAGATCTAAAACTATATGATATCCCAAACACGATGGCAGATGCTGCGGAAGTTATCGCAAATTTAAATGTTGATATGATAAATATTCACGCAAGTGCCGGAGCCAGGGCGATGAGCGAAGTAATGGAGCGGTTAGCAAATTTAAGATACCGTCCATTGGTTCTTGCGGTCTCATCTTTGACTAGTTTTAACAAAGATGAGTTTATGGAGATTTATAACGAGAGTATAAACGAAGCAGTGCATAAAATGAGTATTGCAGCGTTTAATGCTGGGCTTGATGGTATGGTCTGCTCGGTATTTGAAAGCCGTGGGATAAAAAAGGTGACTAGTGATAATTTTTTAACGCTAACGCCTGGGATTCGTCCGTTTGGTGAGAGTGTGGATGATCAGGCTCGTGTGGCCGACATAGTGACCGCAAAGCGTGAAAGTAGCGACTTTATCGTGGTTGGTAGGCCGATATATAAAAGCAAAAATCCGCGTGAAGTGGTAGAGAAAATTTTAGCTCAAATTTAAATTTATAGCCTATTTTGTGTGAGATTTCGGTATAAATTTTCAACGAGTATGCCAAGCAAAAACTATACTCATAAGTGTTGTATAAATGACATTAGATATTTTATGCACATTAGATTTAATACACGCCTTATCAAAAAAGAAATATAAATATAAAGTTAATATATTACTACAGATAAAATTTAAGAAAATATAAGCATTAGATAAGTAAGCAGTATATACACAGCTTAATCTTAAAGCTTCTAGCTTAGTTGGTGCTTATAAATTGCTAAAGAGGTATTGGGCTAATTTTTTGTATCAGTGAGTTATCAATTTAAATGTTTATGATATTCGCGATAGAGTAGTTTTTAGTGGCAAATCTGGTTAAGCCTTTTTACTTTGTACTGATTTGAGCGATATTTGCCATTAGTACATTGTGACTTTAGGTTCAATAGTTTCTGTTTTAAGTAGTGCTAGTTTTTAAGCCATATATCAGCAGGATTTTATTATAATACGATTTCTTATTTTATGGACAGATGGGTGAGTGGCTGAAACCACACCCCTGCTAAGGGTGCAAGTCTTAATCGGGCTTCGAGGGTTCAAATCCCTCTCTGTCCGCCACTACTTGATTTGTTTTACTTCATACCAGTTTAAATTTATTTGTTTTGATTTATATTAATATAAGCAAAAATAACGGACAATTAATAAAAAATTTAATAAATTTAAAGACAGGTGTCCGTAAAAATACTAAACGATACGAAAATCAAATCTTTAAAGCCAAAGGATAAATGTTATAGGGTAGGTTATGGAGATAATATCTTTACGTGCAGATTATGCTAAAGACTTTTATTTTATATATGAGTTAAAGAGTAAAAGCACAGGTAGATATAAACGAATTTTTTGTAAGGGCATTTTTAAATAGCAGATTTATTACTTTATGTTGATTTGTATGCTTATTGTAAGAAGTGGACAAAATTGTAGATAAAAATTTAAAAGCAAAAATTTTAAAGGGTATTGGTGCGAGAGAGCTTATCAGGCATTTTAATAACACTTTTTGGTGGTATTTTATGGGGGTTTAGTGGGGTTTGTGGGCAGTATTTATTTGCTCAAAGTGTGAGTGCTGACTGGCTCGTGCCGTATCGGCTACTTATCTCTGGACTTATATTGATAGTATTTTACGCACTCAAAAGCCCGTGCACAGTACTTTTGCCTATACTTGATGTAAGACTGTTGCCACAGATGCTAATTTATGCAATTCTTGGACTTATGATGACGCAGTATAGTTACTTTTACTCCATTGAACTATCAAATGCTGCAGTCGCAACAACTATACAATATACCGCTCCAACGTTCATTCTAGCTATCGTTTGTTTTAATGAGCGTCGTCTACCACGCCTAACCGAGTTAGTTGCACTTATTTTAGCTATGTTTGGTGTGATTATGCTTGCCACTCACGGTGATTTAACGACACTTGTCATCTCAAAAGAAGCTTTATTTTGGTGCTTAGTTAGTGCGGTTTGCGTATGTATCTATAACTTCGCTCCAACAAAATTAAATTCAAAATACCCAGTTCCACTAGTGCTAGGCTGGGGTATGGCGATAGGTGGCGTAGTGCTGTGTGTGTTTATGCGTGTGTGGCAACTTGATGGGGCTAGTAGTACATCGCAGTGGGCTGCATTTTGGGCTGTGATAACGCTAGGGACGATATTTGCTTTCAGTTTTTATATGCTAGGTGTTAAGCTAATCGGTGCCAGCAAGGCAAGTTTGATTGCTTGTGTAGAGCCACTTAGTGCGGCATTTTTTGCATATTTTTGGCTTGAGACTGAGTTTGTATTTCTTGATTTTGTTGGTTTTGTGCTGATAATGTGTTGTATATTTTTACTAGCTAAAAAGGAAAAATAGGCTTGAGATATTGAGATTAAGACAAAGAGATGAGTTTGAAATTTTTAACAACTTCGATAAATTTTTACTGATTTTTATGGCTTGACGATAATGGCTTTTGATTTTATAAGTCACTATCGTCACTAGCAAAATTTATATCATCTCCAAAAATGCCTCTATACGCGTCTTTATCTGCCCAATATCGCTAGTAGAATAGTCGGTTTCAAGTGACATATATGGTGTCATCACACTAGAACAGGCTCTTTTCATACTTATCGTCTCTACACTGTATGTATGACAGGCTTGAAGTACAACGTCTATCACACCATCTGCATTGTATTCATCGATCATCTGTTTTATCACATTCTCGCGTCCCTTATTTGGTGACATTATTGAGCAAGGTATCGCCATATATCGCTTAGCTATCGCACTTATAGGCTCATCGTTTTCGTCTATTAAATTTTTAAAATTTTTACTACCAGTGCAGTTTTCATAAGCGACTACAATACCACCTGCTTGTTCAATAGGAGCTACTATCTTATCAAATACCCCACCACTAGGACAGCCTGTAATAATTATGCGTTTTGCACCTTTTTTGACTGGACTAATACCTTTTTTTACACGCTCTTTTAGCTTTTCTATGATGATTTTTAGCTCACGAATTTGCTCCTCTTTTTCATAGATAAAGCCATTTGCGTATAAAATTTGATGCAATTCATTACCGTTAAGTGGTGGATTCTCAAGTTGCATAAATGCCTGCAACTCATCCATCAGCCGTCTTTCTTCATTAAATATCGCTATCGACGCCTTAAGATCATCGGTTGAAATTTTAGTGTTGTATTTTTGTTCCAAACTATGCCTTAGTCGCTCGATCTCCTGTGTCCAAAGTTCAAGACTTTTTTGACTTTGCACGTGTGGTAGGTGCATAATATGCACATCTTTAAATTCGCTCATTAGCTCATACATTTTTTTCTTGCCATCACAGGTTGTCTCGCCTATAACTATGTCGGCATTTTTAATAAATGGACATTTATCTTGTTTAGCTAAGCCATAGCTTGCTTTTATAAGCGGACATAAATTTTTAGGCAGAAATTTCTCGCCCTCGTTAGCCGCTGCGTCTCCAGTTGCACAAACAGCTATACTAACAGCATTTGCAGCGTGTATCAACTCACGTGGTGTGTAGGTGCAAAATATCGCAGCGATACGCCTACCACTGTCTTTTAGTCCACCTACTGACTTCGCACTTTCGCTCTTTTGTGCTGCATAAGTAGCACAAATCTCTTCAAAACTCATACTCTCATCTATCATTTTATCTCCTTTTTAGCTTTTTTACGCCTATTAGTGCAGCACCTATAGCACCGCAATATATAGCGTTTTCGTCTGTTTTTATCTCACATCCTAGCTCATTTTGTAAGCACTCTTTCATATAAGCATTTTTACTAAAGCCACCACTTAAAAAATACCGCTCATTTGCCTCTTTTTTGACTAAATTTGCTATTTTATTTACAGCTGATTTGATTACGGCATTTGCAATATTTTCACGTGAGATATTCTGTGCAATTAGGCTGATTATCTCTGATTCTGCAAATACGGTACACATAGAGCTTATCTTGACATCTTTGTTAGAGAGTGTAGCAAGTGTAGTTAGCTCATCAAAGCTCACGCCAAGGCGGTTAGACATCACTTCTAAAAATTTACCAGTTCCAGCGGAACATTTATCGTTCATTATAAAGCTCGTAATTATGCCATTTTCAAGCCTTATAGCCTTAGTATCTTGTCCGCCGATATCAATGACTGTGCAGTCTTTACAGCTTAGGTAGTTTGCTCCCATAGCGTGGCAGGTAATCTCTGTAATGATTTTATGGGCGTATTTTACACTTACGCGACCATATCCTGTGGCGATATAAATCTCATTATCAAGATCTAGTGCATCTAGCTTCTTTTTGATAATTGTTGAAGTATCTACGACACTCCAGCCAGTCGGAAGTATAAAAAAGTGTATAAATTTATCTTTATCTGCGTCAAATACGGCTATTTTTGCCGATGTTGAGCCAATATCAATGCCAATAGAGTGCATTTTGTATCCTGATAATATGTATTTCTAAACTTAGAACTTCTCAGATTATACCAAAAATTTATAAATTTAATAGTATTATTATTTTATAAAAATTTATAAGGAAAACAGTGATATACCTAGCACAGACTGACACAACGGCAGGATTTTTGAGTAAAAACTTAGCAGAGATAAATTATATTAAAAATCGCTCAGCCAATCAACCTTGCTTAATCACGACTTCAAAGTTAAAAGAGTTACAAAATTTCACACGTGTCCCAACTAAATTTAAAAATTTAATCCGTCGTGCCAAAAAGAGTACATTTTTATATCCAAACCACCAAGCCATAAGAGTTGTTAAAGAGTGCGAACACGCTAAATTTTTAGACGCTTATGGCTGGTTTTACTCAAGTAGTGCAAATATACATGGAGAAAAATTTGATGAGAGCTGGGCTAGAGGTGTAGCTGATGTGGTGGTAGATGAAAATTTTAGTGAAAACTCTCCATCAAAAATTTATAAAGTTTCAAATAGTAACATAATAAAAATAAGATAAAAGTTAAGTTTTAAAATTTCTCTAATAAAATTTAAATTTTGTGTAAAATACACCTACAAATTTACACAAAGGACGTCATTATGAACGCATACATAAACAAGATCTTAGAAGATTTAAGGCGGTCGAGCCCGGGACAAGATGTATTTATACAGGCTGCGACCGAGGTACTTTTTAATCTTGAACCACTTTTAAAACGAGAGAATAAATACCAAAAACACGCTATTTTAGAGCGTATAACGATACCAGAACGTGCAATGCACTTTCGTGTTACATACGTTGATGATAGAGGGGATGTGCAGGTGCATAATGGCTGGAGAATTCAGTTTAATTCGGCAATAGGACCATATAAGGGTGGTTTAAGGTTTCATCCTAGTGTAAATGTTGGAATATTAAAATTTTTAGGCTTTGAACAAATTTTTAAAAATTCACTCACAGGTGTGAGAATAGGCGGTGCAAAGGGTGGTGCTGACTTTGACCCAAAAGGTAAAAGCGATAATGAAATTATGAGATTTTGCCACTCATTTATGGATGAACTTTATCGTCATATCGCACATACTACGGACGTTCCAGCTGGAGATATAGGCGTTGGTGGACGTGAGATAGGTTATCTTTTTGGACAATATAAAAAGCTTACTGCGAGATTTGACGGTGTTTTAACAGGTAAGGGGCTAAATTGGGGTGGAAGTCTTGCAAGACCTGAGGCTACAGGATATGGACTCGTATATTTTACTGAAAATATGCTTAAAAAAGCCGGACTTGGCTTAGAGGGTAAAAAGTGTAGTGTCAGTGGTTCAGGAAATGTCGCTATATACACGATAGAAAAGCTCTATCAAATGGGTGCATTACCGATAACTGCGTCTGATTCAAATGGTTATGTTTATGATCCTGATGGTATCGATGTGACATTACTAAAAGAGCTAAAAGAGGTCAAGCGTGAACGTATCAGTGAGTATGTAAAATTTAGAAAAAATGCAAAATACGTGTCAGTCAGTGAATATGCACCTGGACGAAATGGAGTGTGGGATGTGCCTTGCGATGGAGCCTTCCCAAGTGCGACGCAAAATGAGCTACATCTTGCAGATATAAAGGTGCTTTATGCAAATGGTTGTCGCTTTTTGGGTGAGGGGGCGAATATGCCTTGTACTTTAGACGCGACAAATTTTATGCTTGAGAAAAATGATTTTTACTTTGCTCCTGCAAAGGCTGCAAATGCTGGTGGTGTGGCTACTTCTGGGCTTGAAATGATGCAAAATGCAAGTATGGATGCGTGGAGTTTTGATGAAGTGGATCGCCGACTTCATGGTATCATGAATCACATTTTTGAACTTTCATATGCAACTAGCGAGGAATTTGGCGATGCTGGTAACCTTGTGCTTGGCTCAAATATCGCTGGTTTTAGAAAAGTTGCCGATGCTATGATAGATCAAGGATATGTCTAAAATTTAGATAAATTTTTAAATTTTTATGTATAATACTAGCAAATTTAGGAGTATCAATGAAGTTTGTAAACTCTTTTTTTGCTGGTATTATTTTCACTCTAGCACCCATATTTACGCTATTCGTTGGTCTTAAGAACAACTACTTCGATCATTATGGTGTAAATGAATACTTTAATACTATTTTTGTAGACAACGTCCCATTTCTATGGCTTTTGCCGATATTTTTAGCAGTTGGTTATACGATGTTTTATGCTCCCTTTAGACGTATTTTTCGTGCTTTTTATGCCACTTTCTTGCTTTTGTGTTTATTTGGCTGGTATCCTAAATTTGGTCTTATATTGGGCGATATTATATTTATGAGTGAGCCTTATGAGAGAACTATAGCACAGATAGACGGTAGTATTATCGGTATAAATGGACGCGATGTCTATATAGGACGTGATAAAATTTATTTTCTATCATCACAAAACGATAAAGTTTTAAAAATTAAAAAATAATTTAAATGAATGCCTTTATGGCGTTTTGCTTTAAATTTTAACGGAATTTTACTTTTATTTTGTTAGAATTATATAAAAATTTTAAAGGTTTAAAATGCGTCTAAAACTTCCCCATATTCCATATATATCACACAAAATTGCCATCGATCTTTTAAATTGTGGTCTTGTTAAGCTTAATCGTGGTATCGAGCCAGTAGCTCTAAAAGCTAGCGAAATATTAAAAATTGATATACAAAAAGAGAGAGCCTTAGAAGAGCGGACAAATGAACTTTTGGAGAAAAATGAAGATGAGATGGAAAGTATGCAAGTAGATCGTAAGAGTATGTTTAGACTTATTAAAAAACGCCTTGCATCAGAATTTGGCGTGATACTTTCACATGAAGATCGCTTTAGTGATATCGCACATAAAATTTTAGAAGCCACTTGGAAGGCTAGTTTGATAGACTATAGCGTCTCTGAAAATCGCGTAAAAAATATTATTTATAACTCAATGGATGAGTATTTTAAAAACTATGAAAAGATAGAAGATGACGTTATAGAGAAAATCGAGGGCTATAAACGCAAACTTATTCCTGGTACAGAGGAGTATGATGTGGTTTTTGAAAGACTTTATGAAGATGAGCTTAGAAAAAGAGGAATGTTGTAATGAAAGCTTATATATATGTTGAAAATGGCCTATTTTTAGAGGCTAAAGCTTTTGGAGTACACGGTGAATGTTCTGGCGAGCTTGTCTTTAATACTTCAATGACTGGCTATCAAGAAATTTTGAGCGATCCAAGCTATGCTGGTCAGTTTATAGTATTTACCGCACCAGAGATCGGCATAGTTGGGGCAAATGATGATGATATGGAGAGTCTTAGGATACACACAAGTGGTGCGATAATGAGAAATTATAACGAATTTTCGTCAAACTATCGCTCACAAAAGACACTTAGTAAATTTTTTGAAGAGCAGGGTAAATTTGGTGTTTATGATGTTGATACGAGATTTTTAACTAAAATGCTTCGCGACGAAGGTGCGTTAATGGCATATATATCGACAAGTATAAGCGATAAAGATGAGTTAAAACGTCGTCTTGAAAGTAGCGGTCGCATAGAAAATATAAACTATGTCAAAACTATCAGTGCTATGGATGAATATGAACACAAAAAAGCTGCATGGTCTTGCGAGATCAAGGCATATAAATCACCTAAAAATATCGGTAAGAAGGTCGTTGTACTTGACTTTGGTGTAAAGAGAAATATACTAAATGAACTTTGCGAGGTTGGGCTTGAAGTTCTTGTTGTACCACATGATACAAAGGCAGATGTGCTGATAGATAAATTTAAAAATGGTGAAATCAACGGAGTTTTTTTATCAAATGGTCCAGGAGAACCTAAAAATTTGATAGCTGAGATAGCCGAGATAAAAAAGCTTATTGACGCAAGATTACCGATATTTGGCATATGCTTAGGGCACCAGCTACTTTCAAATGCTATGGGCTATCCGACTTATAAGCTTAAATTTGGTCAGCATGGAGCAAATCATCCGGTATTAAATTTACAAACAAAAGCGATTGAGATAACTACGCAAAATCATAACTACAACGTCCCTGAAGAGATCGCTGAAGTAGCCGAGATAACACATAGAAATTTGTTTGATAATACGATCGAAGGTGTGAGATATAGGGACTTTCCAATATTTTCAGTACAGCACCATCCAGAGGCTAGTGGTGGTCCAAATGAGAGTAAATATATTTTTAAACAATTTGTGGAAATATTATGATTTAATGGATTTTGCACAAATTTTAACAATCATAAGTGTTGCTTTTTTAAGTAGCATTAGCCATTGTGTAGGAATGTGTGGTGGCTTTTTAAGCTTACAGTCGCTATTTTTAAAAGATAAAAATGCAGCAAGTGTTGCTACGCTTTCATTTTTTTATCATATCTTTAGAATTTTGGCATATATCCTTATTGGTGCAGTTTGTGGTGCATTTGGCGGTATTATTGCACTTTCAAGTAACTCGCGTGCAGTTTTATTTTTTATAGTTGGTATAGTTTTGATCGTCATTGGTGTAGCACTTTGGATTCGTGGTGAACTTTTAAAGTTTATAGAAAATGATAAATTTTCTAAATTTATAACTAGTTTGGCATTAAAAATTAGTAAAAAAAATAGTATTTTAAATTTTTTAGCACTTGGATTTTTAAATGGATTTTTACCCTGCGGAGTAGTGTATTATTTTGCTGCAATGGCGATAACGAGCCAGTCTGCGTTACTTGGAGCTGGTATAATGGCGGTTTTTGGGCTATCTACTTTACCGATTATGATTATCTTTTTAACACTTTTCAAATTTATAGGGGATAAATTTAAGCAAATAATGTTTAAAATATCACTCATTATTATAATAGCAAATGGGATTTATCTTGCATTTTTAGGATATATGGCAAATGGATAACATAAAGGCACGTTTCGCTCAGTATCAAAATGCGATAGAAGAGAGTAATATCGTATCAAAAACTGACATTAATGGCATAATAACTTTTGTCAATGATGAATTTTGTAAAATTTGTGGGTATTCACGTAAAGAGCTAATAGGCAAAAACCACAATATTGTTCGCCATCCAGATGTGCCAAAGGAGAATTTCAAACAACTTTGGGGAACAATACTATCAAAAAATGTCTATAAGGGAATTGCTAAAAATTTGACCAAATACAAAAAGGTCGTATATTTAAACACGACGATTATTCCAATACTTGATCTAAATGGTGAGATAGAAGAATTTTTAGCTATTAGACATGATGTAACACAAGTCATTGAGTTAAATGAGCAGCTTTTAAAGACGCAAAATGAGCTAAAGACTTTAAATTTAGGGCTTGAGGAGCGAGTTGCGGAGCAGACAAAGGAGTTAACGCAACTTAATGAAAATTTAAAAAGTATCGTTGAGGCTGAGATCGTAAAAAATGAAGAGAAAACACGTATAATGATAATCCAGTCTCATTTTGCGAGTATGGGTGAGATGATAGCAAATATCTCTCATCAGTGGCGACAACCGCTAAATGAACTAAGTATTGCACTTTTTAAGATGAAAAGATTAGTGCAAAGTAGCGACAATGAGTTTGAAAATTTATATAATCGTTGTAAAAATATAATAAAAAATATGTCAAATACGATTGAAGATTTTAGTGGATTTTTTACTATAAATAAACCACCACAAGAGTTTTATCTATCTGACGTAGTAAAAAATTCTATATTTATGCTACAAGGAGCACTTGAAAAAAAGGGAATAAAAGTAAGTATAAATGTAAAAAAAGAGACATATATCTTAGGGCATAAGCGTTATATTGAACAAGTTGTTATAAATTTAATAAACAATGCAAAAGATGTGCTTATAGAGCGAAACATAAAAAATAAACGTATAAAAATAGATATATCAAGCCAAGATAAATTTATTATCGTTGATGTAAACGACAATGGTGGTGGCATAGACAAGAGTATAATAGATAAAATTTTTGAGCCATATTTTACGACAAAACAGACGAAACAAGGTACTGGTATAGGGCTATATATGTCAAAACTGATAATTGATAAATTTAACGGTATTATAGAAGTTAAAAATAAAAAAGAGGGAGCTTGTTTTACGATCAAACTTCCTAAACAAGGAGACATGACAGATGAGTAAGATGTTTAAAAATTTGACTATTTTGATAGTTGAAGATGAAAACGAAGCAAGAAAGCTCATACAAGATGTTATGAGTGCTGAATTTGCTAAAGTTATCACGGCACAAAATGGTGATGAAGGGCTTAAAAAATTTAAAAAATACAACCCAGATATCGTTGTAACTGATATTGCGATGCCTATAACAAATGGACTTGATATGGCAATGGCTATAAAAGAAATCTCAAAAGATACACCAGTGATCGTATTAAGTGCTCATAGTGAAAAAGAGCGTTTGCTAAATGCGATTGATGTTGGTATCGATAAATATGTCATAAAGCCTATCGATATGGATGAATTTTTAGTTACGCTAGAGATCGTTGCTAAGTCAAGGCTAGAGAGTGCAAATTTGATAGAAATTTCACCTAACTATCAGTTTAATCAGATAAAACGTGTACTAATTAGAGATGGAGTAGAGATAACGCTAACAAAAAAAGAGTTGGCTTTTGTTGCACTTTTGATAAAACGACTCGGTACTTTAGTGCTTCACGATGAGATAAAGAGTGTTGTGTGGGTCGGTGAGGGCGTAACAGAAGCAGCTATAAGAACATTTGTAAAACGTGTGCGAGATAAAGTTGGTAATGATTTTATCAAAAACATACCGGGACTTGGTTATAAAATAGATGTAAATTTGTAAAATTTAAATTTTAATTTAAGATAAAATTATATCTTTTAAGTTTTTTCATAGAATTAATGTTATAGAATAACAAAAAATGTATTTTTAGTTAATGTAAATTTAATAAGGAGGACTTGAAATGCAACCAGGTCAGATGCTAAGCTATGATTATAGCGTAGCAAAGTTGTTTATGTTTTCCACGATCTTGTTTGGGTTCGTCGGTATGGCGATAGGCGTTGTCGTCGCTTTTCAGATGGCATATCCTGATCTAAACTATATCGCTGGAGAGTATTCGTTTTTTGGCAGGCTAAGACCGTTACACACTAATGGCATTGTCTTTGGCTTTTTGCTTTCAGGTATTTTTTCAACGTGGTACTACATTGGTCAGCGCGTTTTAAAGGTATCTATGAGTGAGTCACCATTTTTGATGTTTGTAGGGAAACTTCACTTTTGGCTATATATGCTTTTGATGGTGGGAGCCGTTATATCGCTATTTGCTGGCGTAAGTGCAGCAAAAGAGTATGCCGAACTAGAGTGGCCACTTGACATAGCTGTCGTTGTAGTTTGGGTATTGTGGGGAGTTAGCATATTTGGGCTTATTGGAATCCGTCGCGAAAAGACGCTTTATATATCAGTTTGGTATTATATAGCTACATTTTTGGGCATTGCAATGCTTTATCTATTTAATAATATGGAAGTTCCTACACGCTTAGTAACAGGATATGGCTCTTGGTTGAATTCTGTCTCTATGTATGCCGGATCAAACGACGCTTTGGTACAGTGGTGGTATGGACATAATGCGGTTGCATTTATATTTACTGTTGCTATTATAGCCCAAATTTATTATTTCTTGCCAAAAGAGAGCGGACAACCGATATTTTCATATAAGCTTTCATTATTTTCATTTTGGGGACTTATGTTTATATATCTTTGGGCTGGTGGGCACCACCTTATTTACTCTACGACTCCAGACTGGATGCAGACTATGGGATCGGTTTTTTCGGTAGTTTTAATATTACCTTCTTGGGGTTCAGCTATAAATATCTTGCTTACTATGAAGGGTGAATGGGTGCAACTACGTGAGAATCCTATAATCAAATTTATGGTTCTAGCTTCAACATTTTATATGTTTTCAACACTTGAAGGACCGATATTGTCTATCAAGTCGGTTAATGCCCTAGCACACTTTACAGACTGGGTGCCAGGACACGTTCATGATGGAGCACTAGGTTGGATAGGGTTTATGATAGTTGCCGCTATGTATCATATGACACCAAGATTTTTCAAACGTGAAATTTACTCAAAGTCTCTTATGGAGGCTCAGTTTTGGATACAAACAACAGGTATAGTGCTATATTTTGCTTCAATGTGGATTGCTGGTATTACACAAGGTATGATGTGGAGAGCGACCGATCAATACGGTAACTTGCTATACTCATTTATTGATACTGTTGTCGTGCTTATGCCTTATTATTGGATTAGAGCGATAGGCGGACTTTTATATCTGATAGGATTTTGTATGTTTATTTATAACATCTGTAAATCTATGTCAGCACCTAGCATTAGTGCAGAGCCTAAAAATGCGTCTCCTATGGGTGGACGTGCAAACGTGGAGGTGATGTAATGTTTAGTTGGTTGGAGAAAAATCCATTCTTTTTTGCAGTTGCAGTTTTTGTTGTGATCGCTTATGCTGGTATAGTAGAAATTTTACCTGATTTTGCTAATCGTGCTAGACCACTTGAAAGTGCTAAACCTTACAGTGTTTTAGAACTTGCTGGTAAAAATATATATATGCAAGAGGGCTGTAATGCTTGCCACACACAAATGATCCGTCCGTTTAAGAGCGAAACTGATAGATATGGCATGTATTCACTAAGTGGTGAGTTTGCATACGATCGTCCGCACCTTTGGGGCTCAAAACGTACAGGTCCAGATCTTATGCGTGTGGGGGATTATCGTACTACTGATTGGCACGAAAATCATATGAAAGACCCTATTTCTATTGTCCCAGGATCGATTATGCCAGCCTATAAGCATCTATTTAAGAAAAATGCTGATATCGAGACGGCTTATGCAGAGGCTTTGACTGTTAAAAAAGTATTTAACACACCTTATGATATGCCAGATATGCCTAAGCTTGGCACTTTTGATGAGAGCAAAGCTATAGTAAAAGCTGAAGCTGAAGTGATAATAGCAAATATGAAAGATGAAGATGTTAAAAATGCTTTTAAGAATGGTGAGATACGCGAAATAGTAGCACTTATCGCCTATTTAAATAGTCTAAAGTAAGGTGCTAAAATGGAAAATTTAGCACAGTTTCAAGCATATGGATACTTTTTCTTGACAGCCTTTTTAGTGCTTGTTTTGTATGGATATTTTTTTCATCTATATAAGTCAGAGCGTATTGGCAAGAGAAATTATGAGAAGTATTCAAATTTGGCTTTAAATGACAGCTTAACTGATGTTGTCATTGAGCAAAAAAAGTAAAGGGGCTTTTGATATGCAATGGTTTAATCTTGAAGATAACATAAATTTATTATCGCTTATCGGTGCATTTGCTATCATCATACTTACGATATATGTCGCTGGAAGATATGTCAATCAGATGAAACAGGCAAAAGATACTAGCATGGAACTAAGCGAACATGTATGGGATGGCATAGGCGAGTATAAAAATAATCCACCTATTGGTTGGATTATTTCATTTGTTTTAATACTAGTTTGGGCAGTATGGTATTATTTGATTGGCTATCCTTTAAATTCATATTCACAGATTGGCGAGTATAATGAAGAGGTAAAGGCTATGAATGCAAAATTCGCACAAGATCATGCAAATCTTGATAACAAAACACTGCAAGATATGGGTAGTGGAATTTATATAGTTCAGTGTTCAGCCTGCCACGGCATAACAGGTGATGGTATAAATGCTAAAGCAGCAGATCTACGCAATTGGGGTAGTGAACAAGCACTATATGAAGTGATCGTAAATGGCTCAAAGGGCATGGGTTATCCAGCTGGCGAGATGCCAAAAGGTATGGATCTAGGTGTAGATAATGACACTGCAAAAGCAATCGCAGCCTATGTAGCTAAAGAAATTTCAGGCATAAAATCAACTAAAAATGAAAATTTAGTTGAGAATGGTAAGGCTATGTTTGCTATGTGTGCAGCGTGTCATGGAGAGGATGGAAAAGGTGCAAATATGGCTCCAGATCTAACTAAATATGGTACGAGTGAATTTGTTGTAGACGTGCTTAATCATGGTAAATCTGGCACTATTGGAATCATGCCAAAATTTGATAACAGACTTAATGAAATTCAGCAAAAGGCTGTTGGCGAGTATATTATATCACTTTCAAGGGGTAAATAATGGAAAATACAAATAGATCAGTCTTCGCACTAAATGGTGCTACTGGTATGCTAATAGCCACTGTGCTTTTGCTTAGTATTTTGGCAATTCTTACCTATTTTGGGATCTTGGCTCAGCAAGATGTCGCACAAAAGCCATATAAACTTGACAATCCAAGCGGTGTGCAGATGAAAAGCACGTCAAATTCCAAACATATAGTTATAAAGGAGTGATTATGTCAGCTATTTTAGAGAAAGCCACGATAGTGTTAATCGTAGTTACAGGTATCATTTGTGCGTGGTCGGTGCTAACACCAAATCACCTCTTTGTAGGATAAGAGTTGGTTAAATTTATATTAAATGTTATTTTGCTGGGCGTATTGTCTTACGCTCAGCCTAACGCCAACAAATTTGTCGTTAAAAATGATAAGATTTTAAGCGAACAAGTCGTGCAAAAGATCGAACAGATTGGCACAGAACTATTTGGCAAGAGTGGGATTTTTGTCGGTATTTGTGCTTATGAAAACCTTGATGGGAAAAATCTCAAACAAAGCTTTAATGAACTAAATATTAATCCGCCTTACGCAGTCTTAATGATAACTAAAAAAGAACATAAAGTCGATATATTTGCTGATGATGATACGCTAAGACTCTTTGATAAGGAGCAAATTTTAAGCCCATTCCCAGAGCGTGGCACGATACTACCGATACTTACATCAAAAAATGGCAAAGACATCTACAATGCTGCTATATTAAATGGCTACGCTGATCTTAGTGAACAGATCGCTACAAAGTTAAATTTAACATTGGAAAATGGTATAGGAAATGCAAATAAAAATACATTAAATTTGATACGATTTTTCGTTTATGGTTCGATTTTATTTGTGATTTTACTAATATTTTATAGAAAATTTATGGCAAAATATGCAAAATAAAAAGACATTTTGGCCTTATGGCATCGTTTTATCCATCATTGCTTGTATCATTGCTTGTATCGCTACTATCATTATCGCACTTAAACATCCAGTTCAGCTAGATACTTTTTTTATCGATAGATACCAAAATGTTGATGATAATATCACTGAAATACAGATATCACAGAAGAGATTTGATGATAAATTTGAACTTAAATTTGACAACTTAAAGATTTATCCATTGACTAGTGATTTTAAATTTAAAATCATCTCTAAAAATGGTGAAATGCCTAAATTTTTAGCTCAAGCCATACTAAGTAAACCAGAAACAAATGAGTTTAACATAGATATTAACATCACTCAAAATGGTGATGAGTTAAGTACAGATAAGATAAAATTGGCTAAAAATGGGCGTTGGCAGATACTCCTTAAACTAAATGATGGTGTTAATACTAGATTTTACAAGTTAGAGTTTTTCGCTAGATAGACCATATAAAAATTGCAAAAGTCTAAAAATAAAACTAAATTTTAATAAATTTTTAGATATCATCTATCAAATTTTAAAAGGCTAAAGTTTGATAGATAAAATTTTATACGTTTTTACTAATTCGCGTAAAATTCGCGACTTTAATGCTAAATTTAGCGACGAGCTGATCCCAAAGGCGATCACGGTGGCAGACTTTGAGCGAAATGCAGTTTTTGTTCCTAATCGTTTTGAAGCCGATGATGCTTATCTCGTTGTGCTTATGCAACGTGCTTGTGCGGCAGTGCGTGAGGCAAATATAGTACTAAAAATACCAAATGAATTTTTTGCTTTTTTGAAAAATAATGAGTATCTTTTTTCATTTTTTAAGGAGCTTTCGATACAAAAAAAACAGATAAGCGATATCAAATTTAGCGATATTTATGCTGATTTTGAAGAGCATTTGAATATTTTAGATACTATTTTGACACAGTATAAAGCTTTATTAGAAAATGAAAAAATTTATGACGACATAACTTTACCTTATCTTTATGAGCTAAATAGCGATTATATTAGCGATTTTAGTGAGATTATCTTAGAAATTGACGGTTTTTTAAGTGAGTTTGAGTGGGAGCTTATGAGTAAAGTTGCTTCACTCACGACACTTAAAATAATATTTAAAACAAGTAAATTTAATAAAAAAATGACACAAAAATTGGCTCAAATTTCAAATATAAACTTTGATGAGTTTGAACAAAATTCCAAATTTGAGCTAAATTTAACCACTAAAACATTAAAAAAGCTTCAAAGCTTAGAGCATAAAAATATAATACAGACGAGAGGTTTTGCACTTGGTAGTTTGCAGTGTGCTTATGCTATGGCAAAAGTTAGTGAGTTTGTTAGTGATGGGATCGAGCCTGAACGTATCGCTTTGATACTACCAGATGAGAGCTTTGCTGAAATTTTAAGGCTTTATGACACACAAAGGATGTTTAACTTCGCGATGGGTGAGAGCTTTAAGCATACAAAATTTTTTCAAATTTTAAGCTACATTATTCGTGCTATAGACGAGGATAAAACGCCAGTTTTTGATGAAAAAGATGAGGATTATTACGATGAAATAAGCTTTGCTTTACGCTCATTTGGCGTCAGTGTAGAGCTGTTTTACAAATTTAAAAATAATTATGAAAGTGCCTGTGCATTTGAGTTTTTTAAATCACTTATAAGTGAAATTTTAAATTTGCAAAGCGAGTTACATATAGACGAAAAGATAGCTGAGCAGATGTTTATGTTACAAAATTTATCAAGGTATTTTGACTTTAGTTTGCGTCAAATTTGTGAGATATTTTTGATGGGCTTAAGGCGACTTAGTGTAGATGACGTGAGTGGTGGCAAAGTCAGTGTGATGGGGTTGCTTGAGAGTCGTGGTATGAGTTTTGATGGCGTTATTATTATTGATTTTAATGATGATTTGATACCAAAAAGAAGCGTTAGTGAGATGTTTTTAAACTCGCGTGTGAGAGAAAAAGCTGGACTTATAGGCTATAACGACCGTGAAAATTTGCAGAGATTTTACTATGAAAGCTTGATAAATGGGGCAAAAAAAGTTGCCATAAGCTACGTTAGCAATGAAGAGAAGATAGTATCTAGATTTTTAAAGGAATTTGATACGATTTTGGATACTAAATTTAGTGATGGGAGCTATGAGAGGCTACTTGGTGGCGGAAGCACAGGTATAAATTTAAAAAGCAATGAGATCATTTTAAAACATAATTTTTTTGAAAAAACACTCTCTTTTTCTACGTTGGATCGATTTTTAAGCTGTCCAAGAAAGTATTATTACAAAAATATAATGGGTATAAAAGAGCCAAAATCAATAAATGATGAACCAGCTAGCAAATTAGGTGAAGCCCTACATGCTGCACTTTGTGAGTATTATACTAAATTTGATAGATTTTATCTGGATAAGTTTAGCAAAATTTTAAAAAATTATACGATTTTACCACTTGATTATGAAATTTTAATGGTTAAGTTTAGAGAATTTGAATGTAATGAAAACGCCCATTTTGACGATGGATATAAGGTGCTGGAGTGCGAGAAAAATATAGAAAATACTTTTTGTGGTGTCAATATAGTTGGTCGTATCGATCGCATAGATGTAAGAGGTGATGAACTTTGCTTGATTGATTATAAAAGTGGTAAATTTGATACAAAATCATTACAACTACCATTTTACCAGGCTCTTTTAGGACGTGAGTGCGAAAGTTATTTTTATGATCTTTGTGATGAGATGAAGCTTGTGCCATCAACATTAAGTCTTAAAGAGTTACAAAACGAGATAGAAAAGTTAAAATCTATCAATAACACAGAGATAAATTTCGAGCAAAATATTTCACAAAGTTGTAGGTATTGTGAATATAAAATCATCTGCAAAGGCGAACTGTGAAGCCATTTTTAGCTCTAAAAGCCAGTGCTGGTAGTGGCAAGACATTTGCTCTTAGCGTGCGTTTTATTACACTTGTTTTAAATGGAGCAAATGCAAATGAGATCATTGCTCTTACATTTACTAAAAAAGCGGCAAATGAGATGAAAGAGCGAATCATAAACACCTTTTTAGGCTTAAACTCAAACGAATATGAAGCTGAGCTAAATACGATCTGTGATGAGCTTGATATGAGCCGTGAAGAGGTACTTAATCTGCGTGATAAAAGGCTAAATTCTTTTTTGCAGACTAATCTTAAAATTGGTACATTTGATTCATTTTTTGCTACGATATTGCGTCAATTTAGCTTAAATTTAGGACTAAGCTCTGATTTTGATATAAACTCAAATCTTAATAGTTTACAACGCATAAAATTTATAAAAAAAGTTAGCTGGGATGAGAGAATTTTAAGAAGTTTGGCTGAGTTTATTACATTTGCTGAAAGGAGTAAAAGTAGTTTTTTTGAATCACTTGAGATGTTTTACGAGAATTTTGACACCATTGGGGGAGATAATATTACAAAACTTCCAAATACTACCAAAATAGACAACACGTTGGCAAAACTTTATGAGTATGCCATACAGCACAAAGGTTCAAATATTGCGATAAATTCCTTTGCACCAGCGTCGGTGCAAGAGCTAATAAAGCGTGGATTTTTAGACCATGAGAGCTTGGAGTATAAAACTTATACAAAAATTTATACACCAAAAATGGATGAACTATTTTTTGAGCTTAAGACAAATTTAAAGCAGTATTTTGATGAATTCGAGGCTTATAAACTTAGTGAACTTAATAAATTTTTACAAATTTATAAAAATACAAAACTTGAGTTAAATCGTGAGCAAAATATGCTTAGTTTTGGCGATATAAGTAAGTTGACGCATAATTTGTTGGTAGATAATATCGACGCACAAATGCTTTATTTTAGACTTGATGGGCGTATAAACCACTTACTTATTGATGAGTTTCAAGATACGAATGTAACGCAGTATGATATAATGCGACCGCTCATTGCTGAAATCGTTGCTGGATACGGGCAAAACGGACTTGGAAGCTTTTTTTACGTTGGGGATACAAAGCAGAGTATTTATAGATTTCGCGGTGGCAAAAAGGAGCTTTTTGATAAATTAAAGAGTGATTTTCCACAAATTATTGATGATAGCTTAGATACGAATTACCGCAGTCAAAAGGCCTTAGTAAAATTTACAAATTCTATTTTTGCAAGTAAAATTGATGATTTTAAGCCACAAAAAGCAGGCGTGAAAAAGCAAGGGTTTAAAAGTGTTAGTGGCGAATGTGAGTATTTTAACGTAGAGCCAGATGACTATGGCCATTTGAGTGTAGTTGGTAGCAATGACATCGTATTTGAAGCAGTAAATCAAGTCAAAATTTTAATCCAAAACGGCATCAACGTATCTGACATAACGATACTTTGCTGGAAAAATGATGATATAAACAAGATAGCCACAGCACTTGAACTAGAGCATGTGCCTAGTATCGCAGAGGGTAATTTGGCATTACTTCAAAGCCCACTTGTTCGTGCGGTCGTGGAGTATGTGAAGTTTTGTATATTTGGAGATAGATTATACCAGCTAAACGTCCAAGCCATCATAAAAACAAAGATTATAAAGATTGAGATAAATTTCCATAAATCTGTGCCACAAACACTACACTATCTAGTCAAAAAACTTGGCATAGATGGTAGTAATGCCGATATTTTAAGGCTTATAGAGCTTTCAAGCGGATATGAAAATATCATAAATTTTATATTTAACCTTGATAAATTTGATGCTACAGCGAGTGCAAAAAGCATAAATGGTGTGCGGATAATGACACTGCATAAATCAAAGGGATTACAGTTTGAAAATGTCATAGTTTGTGATAAGATCGGTGGCGACAGAAACAACAAGCCAAGCTTTGTCACAGAATACAGTATAAAAAATGGCTGGAACATTAAATATAATGTAGCAAGAGAGAGTTTTGACAGTGATTTTAAAGAGCAACAAGAGCTTATAAAAAAGCTTGAATATGAAGAGAATATTAATAAAATTTATGTTGCTTTTACTCGTGCGATAAACTCGCTCACTATCATAAAAAAGACAAATCCAAATGGTAAAAATCCAAGCTTTTTTACAGCTTATGAGACTGGCAGCGGAGGTAATAAAAAGTTAGTCGAATATCTTGATTTAAAGGAATTTAGCTTTGGTGACATAATACCAAGTCAGGTTCAAAAAATAGTCAAAAATTCGAACTTTGAACATATTGAGCTGGTAAAAATCGCAAAACAAAATATAGATGAAAGTGTGAGAGAAAGTGGTAAAAATTTAAACGCTATATACATAGGTCTTGCACTTCATTATCTGCTTGAGATGAGTGTGAAATTTGATGAGCAACATTTGAGCGTAGCACGGGATTTAATGTGTAATAAATTTCATAAATTTTTATCTCAAAATGAGCTTGATGATATATTTTTGCGTGGTTTAAATTTGATAAATGATAAAAAATTTAAGACTTTAACGAGTAACAAAGAAATTTATAAGGAGCAACCATTTAGATTTGATGGAGCATTAAGACAGCTTGATCTGCTTTGTGTAGGCAGGAGTGAAATTTGTATAATTGATTATAAAACATCACGCAAAAACATCGATGAAAACATACTTCAAGTCATAGGATATAAATCAGCAATGAGTAAAATTTATAGCGATTTTAAGATAAGGTCAGTGATATTTTATGCATTAAAAGATGAAGTTTCTTGTATTGAAGTTTAAATAATACTTAATTTAAGCTATTCATAAGTAATTTTTAAATAAAATCACATTTTAAATTTATTGGCAAAGGTAAAAAAATGACAAAAATAACAAAGCCAAATGAAGTAAAACGTGATTGGATCGTGTTAGATGCGACTGGTAAGCGTTTTGGTAGATTGCTAACAGAGGTTGCAACACTTCTTCGTGGCAAACACAAACCTGGCTATACCCCAAACGTTGATTGTGGTGATTATGTTATCATTATAAATGCTTCTAAGGTTGAATTTACTGGTACAAATAAGGCAGAGCAAAAGCTTTATCATAGACATTCAGGATATTTTGGTAGCGTAAAGAGCGAGAAATTTGGTGAGTTACTAGCAACCAACCCTGTTAAGCTATATAAACTTGCAGTTCGTGGTATGCTTCCTAAGACAAAACTAGGCAAAGATATGATCAAAAAACTTAAAGTGTATGAGGGAAGTGAGCACCCACACACTGCACAAATCGCTAAAAAAGGAAAATAATAATGGCAACAGTTTATGCAACAGGAAAGAGAAAAACGGCGATTGCTAAGGTTTGGATAAAATCAGGTAGTGGTAAAATCGTAGTAAATGGAATGGATCTTAACACTTGGTTGGGCGGACATGAGGCGATAAAGCTAAAAGTAGTTCAGCCACTAGTAGCTACAAAACAAGAGAGTCTAATAGATATAACTGCTACGACCTTGGGCGGTGGATACTCAGCTCAAGCAGAGGCATTAAGACATGGAATTTCACGTGCATTAGCTGCTATGGACGCTGATTTTAGAGCGGCACTAAAACCAAAAGGGTTGCTAACTCGCGATTCGCGTGTTGTTGAGCGCAAGAAATTTGGTAAGAGAAAAGCAAGACGTAGTCCTCAATTCTCTAAACGTTAATATCTTAATTTTGTGAAGCAAGGCTTTGGTTTTTGCTTCACACCTCGTATAAAATTATCATCTCTTTTTAAATTTATTTTTTACTTTTTTGTATTTTTGCATATTTTTTATATTACTATTTATGCCACTATTTATAAATTGTAATAAATTTGTAATATTAATTTTTGCATAAATTAAACAAATATTTATATTTTTTTGCTAAAATATGCAATCTTTAACATAGAGAAAAATTAAATAAAGAAAGGAATTCTATTATGAAAAAGATTGCTTTAGCTATGGTTGCTGCGACTGCACTTTTTGCGTCAAATGCAGCATACAACTATGAGATTACTCCAACTATAAGTGGGGTTCATCCAGAGGATAACCTCGGAACAGACGAGCATTTAGCTATTGGTATAAGAGCTGCTAGAAATCTAGAGGACTTCTTTATAGACCAAATCGAGCTAGGTGTTGATTACTCACACAAAGTAACAGAAAGTGTATTAAAAAAAGGTCAACAACTAGAGAATAAGGGTCGTACTCTTAGATATTATGTAAATGCTGTCAAAGATATCGTAACATTCGATAAAATTGGACTTTATGGACTAATTGGTCTTGGTTATGAAGACGTTCCATCACAATTTATTGATAATGAAGATGGTGGTTTTGGCCAATATGGTTTTGGTGTCAGATATCAAGTAACAGATGTCTTTGCTCTTAAATTAGAGGCAAGAGATGCTATTAAATTTGAGAAAGCTGATCATAACTTCTTCTACACACTAGGATTTGGTATTGGCATTGACTCTAAGATGGCTCCAGTTGTAGCTGCCGCTCCAGTTGTAACTGCAACCGCACCAGTAGTTCTTGATGATGATAACGATGGCGTATTAAACGATGTTGATAAATGCCCTAATACTCCGGCAGGCGTTGTTGTAGATGAGAATGGTTGTGAGAAAGTTATCGTTCTTAGAGATCTAGGCGTAAATTTTGCATTTGATAGCTACAAAGTAAGTCCAACTTATGCTACTGAGATTAAAAAAGTAGCTGACTTTATGGCTAAAAATGATGGCTATAGGGTACTTCTAGCTGGACATACAGATAGTGTTGGTGCTGAAGCTTATAACCAAAAACTATCTGAAAAAAGAGCAGAGGCAGTTGCTAAGACTCTCGAAGATTTTGGCGTAAGTGCTGATAAGATAACAACAGTTGGTTATGGCGAGACCAGACCAGTTGCTACAAATAAAACAAAAGAAGGTCGTGCTGAAAACAGACGTGTTGAAGCTACTTTCAATAAATAATTATTAAACCACTTTTAGGGTTTTGGTCTTTGCACCAAACCCTTTTTAAAGTTAAATCACAAAGATAATCCTTGAAAAAAACTATATTTTTTGATCTTGATGGTACTTTGATAGACTCAACTCCTGCTATACTCGGTGGATTTGATGCGGCTTTTAAAGCACATTCAAGGAAAACTCCTAACCACGACAATGTAAAGTCTTTTGTGGGCCATCCACTTAGTATAATGTTTGCCAAACTTGGAGTAGAAGAACATTTAATAGATGATTTTATAATAGCTTATAAGAGCCATTATGAAAAGGTTTATCTATCCCAAACTACACTTTTACCGTTTGCAAAAGAGGCTTTAGCATTAGCAAATGAGTTTGCCGATATTGGTGTGGTAACTACAAAAACTTCTAAATTTTCTATTATCTTGCTTAAATATCTAGGTATCGCAAAATACGTTAAAACCATTGTTGGACGAGATGATGTTACGCATCCAAAGCCAAACGCTGAACCTATAAATTTAGCTCTTTCTAGACTTAATAAAGATAGTGCAGAGTGTCGCAAATGGACTTTTATGATAGGCGATACTTGTATGGATATGAATGCAGCAAAATCAGCTAATGTCAATGGTATAGCACTACTTTGTGGTTATGGTAGCCTTAAAAATTTACAATGTTGTTCTGATAAAATTTGCAATAATCCTCTAGAAGCGATTGAATACATAAAAAATATATAAAAGTGTGGAAAATTCCACACAATATTAAGCAAAAAGCGGTTTTATCTGTTCTATCCATGCAAGGATTCTACCCTCAGTCTTTTCGCTTTCGTTATCGGCGTCAAGCGCAAGACCTACAAATTTACCATCTCTTACCGAATCTGAACTATCAAAAGTGTAACCGTCAGTGCTAACTGCTCCAACAGGTTTTGCTCCTTTAGCCACTATAGCATCATAAAGTTTTGCCATACCATTGCAGTATTCATCAGAGTAGCTTTCGCTATCACCCATACCAAAAACCGCTACTGTTTTACCAGTAAGCTTTAATCCATCAAAGTTAAATGCATCCCAATCATCTTGTAGATCACCACTACCCCAGGTAGATGTGCCAAGTATTAGCTTGTCATAGCTATTGATCTTGTCTGCATCGACATCTGTAACGTTTAAAACTTCGTTTTCTAGACCCAAATTTTCACTTAAAAATTGAGCAGCCTCTTCAGTATTTCCCATACTGCTACCAAAAACAATACCTATCATCTATTTCCTTTTTTAAAAAATTTTATTACTAATTGTATAAGGCACGAGCTTTATGCTACCATTAACACAGTCGCAATGCTTAATGTCAATATGATGCTTAAACTTGTTATTTCGTGGAAAAACTATATAAATTTTCTCACATTTTTTTGAATTTATCGCTCCAACTGCACGATAAATTTCATCGTTTATATTTCTCATATCGTCTAAATTTATATGCTTAAAGCTTGGCATAACGCTAAGCAAATGCTCTTTGTTTTTAAAAATACTAATTATACCATTTTGAAAAACAATATCTTTATCTAAATGTTTTTTTGATATTTTATCATAAACAAAATGAAAAAACATCTCATTTGCATCAAAACAAATTTCAAAATCACCAGTTATATAAAGCATTTTTATTAGCTTTGCGACTGGATACTTTGGTTCTTTTGCAATAAATTTCAAAATCTCAAAATTTTTATCTAAATAGGCACGAATTATGACATTTGAAACTAAACAAAAATTCCAAGCCACTTTTGCATTTATAGATTTGTGTGTTAAAAGCTCATCTATATGGGCTTTAAATATCTTTTTTATGTTTTTAAATTTTGCATAATGCAGTGGAATTTGCATATCACGCTCTACGTTTGCATTGTAAAGCGTGATAAAAATTTTAGCTTTTGATACAGCACTAGCCTTTGCAAAAATATTTGGAGTTATTTCGCCAATACCTGATAAATATCCGAATTTCATCGATTATTCTACTTTGCATCCGAATTCCTTATCTAGCCCAAAGACTTTGCAATACTCGCAAAATACGCAACTAACACTTCTTTTGGCACATACGATTGGTATGTTGCGTTTTTTAGCTTGAGTTTTTATCGTTTTCATTGTATTGTGATTTAAGAAGCTTGTTAGCATCACTACGCACTCGGTGTCTTGAGGGATAGGTTTGCGATTTACACGATTTTCATTTCTGGCATCCCAATGTTCTATTTTTTGTGCTCCAAGATCTTTTAATACCGCTTTTATTGGTGTTATCTCATCGGCACCTATGACTAATACTGACATATCAAGCTCCTAAAATTTATATTTATTTTGATAGTGATTATAAAAAAAAATAGCTAAAACATTGCTTAATTATGAAATTTATTATCAGTATATAATACCAAAAGTAGCATAAAATTTTTAAGTAGAGTTAGTCCTATAAAATGCCTATGATTATTCGTTTTAAGTAAAAGTTATTTTAGTGAAAGTCTTTTATGATAAAATCATTTTGCTAATTTTTAAATTTAATACTATTTTGTATTGATTTAAATTTATCTATATAAATCATAGCACTATTTATACATTCAGACCAAAAATCAGTCGATTTTATATCCTTTTTAAAGTGTTTTAGTATAATATCATCTACGCTCATACATCCACAATCACGTAAAAATGGCTTATATATATCAATGAATTTATCTCCATCTTCTCTAAATTTGTTAATCAAAAATTGTGATATTAGATAGCCAACTGCATATGGATAGTTATAAATATATTGATCTGTTTTGTAAAAATGTAGTTTAAAATATGGTAAGAAAAGCTCGATGTCATCAGTTGTATCACCATACCATTTACGCCACGCATTAGCAAGTAGTTCTTGTACTTTTGCTGATGTTAAAATTTTTTCACTTCTAAATTTTATAAAAGATATCTCAAAGTCATATCTAACCATAATATGGAGCATAAAATTTGCTGCAGATTTAAGCTCTTGCCATAATATATCAAAAAAAAGTGTATCGTCGTAGCTATTTTGCTGTAGATAATCCCTTAAAACGGCTTCATTAAAAGTGCTGGCTATCTCGGCTAAAGACATAGGAAATTCAGTCTTAATTGTTGGCATATCACGCATTATCCAGTAGTGCCAAGCATGTCCTAGCTCGTGGGCTTGTTGTATCATATGGGCTTGAGTTCCCATATAGCTTGTAAATACCCGAGGTTGCTTAAATTCGTTAAATCTAGTATAAAACGCTCCACCAGCTTTATCGTTTCTATTTTGAGCCTCTATCCAACGATTTTTTATCATCATATCTATAAAATTACCTATTTGAGGGCTTAATGTATTTAAGGCTGATTTTATAGTAAAAATAGCAGTTTTATATGGTATAAGTTCTTTGCTAGAAAATGGCGAAGGTGCTAATAGATCATAGCTTGATAGTCTATCTTTATTTAAAAATTTAGCACGTAGACTTACAGCTTGTCTAATGTTATTAACATTATCAAAAAGTGCTTTATACATTGCATTTATCGCTTCAGAGCTTATCCTATTTTGTTGAAAACTTGGCGTAAAAGGATCGATATTTGCTACTTTAAACTCATTTAGCCTAAAACCTTGTAACATATTTAATACATCGATATATATGGGAGAAAATTTTTCATAATGACTATTTAGCCCATCAGAGATATTTTTTCTTAAAATTGCATCTGGGCTACCCTTTAAAATACCGCTGCATTTTGAGAGATTGTATGTATTTAAATCGCTATTTTTATCCTCTGCCTTAATGCTTATAAGGTTGTTTAAATGAGTAAAAATACTATATAGCGGTATAAAATTACTCTGTTTTAATTCGTTTAAATTTTGGTCATTTAAAGATTTTTTCCAGCTATTTTTATACTCATCATATAAAAATTTCCAACGTTCAAGTTGTGGCGAGTGCCAAATTTTATCATTAATTGATAATGCATCCATTTTATTAAATAAAATTTGTCTTATCTCATCAAGCATAGCAAGGCTTTTTGATATTTTATCTTCATTGATGGCTACTCGATCGTCTTTGGTGTTTTCGCTTAGCTTACAACGACAAAATGCTTTGAGTGAGCTTAGCTTATCAAAAGCCAATTCATATAAGTCTATCATAGTTGTAATAGACTCCATCTCATTTATACCTTTATAAATTTTATTTATAATCTCATCTGCATCTTTGAGTGATTGTATAAATTTATCATTTTCAAAATCTATATAGACATCATCAAATGTCCATTTGGGTAAAATTTCATTCATAGTATTTCTTCTTAAAGTGATAGTAAAAATACAAATATATGGTGACTTACAAGACCGGCAACAGCAGGCACACTACAACGTTTAACTAGCTCTAAAGGGCTGCATTTTAACATACCAGCTATAGCCACTACTACGCCTGATACTGGCGATAGTGGACGAGCTATAGTTGAGGCTTGATGCATTGGTAAAACAAGCATTACGGAGCTGACGTTTAGTTTTGAAGCTATATGTGGCACCATTTCGATAAGCGGATAAAAACTAGCACCATTTGAACCAGCTATAATGGTAACTAGTGTTGTAATGATGACAAATAAGATTGACATTCCAAGTCCGCCAAAGCCTAAAGTATTTGCTAGACTTACGATACTATCAAGCATCCCTAGTGCTTTAAATCCTTGTGCAAAAACACCAGCAGCAACGATAAGCACTACAACGCCACTAAGGCTTTTACCCATAGCTTGAAAAAATGCTTTTAGCCCATCGGCTATCGGATTAAATTTAAATTTGTATCTTATTATTTCACAAAATATCGCAATGATTACCGATAATAGGATAATGGCTGAGATATTTAGCTTTATTGAAGCTAGGCAATACTCAGAAAATACAACAACAAGTATCATCGGCAAAAATGGCAATATAGCATAAATTTTAGGAGCACTCTCATCTGGGCGTTTTACATTTTCACTAAAATCCAAACTCTCGCCGATATGCTCGCTACAAATCCAACCCTCTTTTTTATCTAAATATTTATTCCAAAAAACAAGTGCGATACCTATAACAATAGACGTTGGTAGAGCGGCTGGAATTTTATATGTAAAGACATAATCTAGTATAGAAAGTTGCGTTGCTTTTGCAGCAGCAGCCGTTGAAGCTCCGATTAATACCATTGAAGCAGCCCCTGACATACAACATATTGAACCAATTGTCATTTTATTAAGCCCAAGAGAGATCAATACAGGTCCAAGGAGTGCTAGGCATAATACACCAAGTCCAGCAGCACTAGTAATAACCATGCTAATTAGCTTTGCAATTGCAAATGCTGCAAATATCATAAAGTATGGATTTTTTATCTTTGTAAGACGTTTTGTAGTCATGGATACAAACGCATCGTTTGCACCGATGTGAGTCATATAGTTAGCAAAGCCAACCATAAACATAATAAGCAAACCAAGCTCTGCCATAGTGTTTGAAAACATATAACGTATATACTCGATAATATCTAAGTATTCGTTACCAGTTGGCATCGCTTTTTTTGGCATAAATTTTCCAGTTTTTAATATAGCGGAACAAACCAACATAAAAACACCAGAGGCAAAAAGCACGAGCGGTGCGTATTTGCCTTTAACTATCGCCCAACCAACAGCTATCAATATGATAATACCGATGATAATACCAAGCATTTATTATCCTTTATCACAAAAATTAGAAATTTTATATAAGGATATTATAATATTATTAATATAAAAAGAAACATAAATTTTTAAGCGAATTTAGGCGTATAAAACGCCTAAAATTATTTTGTATTTAAATTTGAGTGCCAAACTGCTATTGAGGTTGAATTTATAGGATCATCAGATAGGCTATTTTCAAGTATCGTATCATCTAACACGATAGTGCCTTTTGAAACAGCACTTTTTAATGCATCTATAAAATTTAAATTCCATTGATTTTCATTAAACATCTCTTTTTGAAGTTTTGTTGTCTCTCCCAAAGTTCTCACTTGAAAACCAAATGGTTCAAGGTGTATGCAACGCACATGTGAAGCGATAGATGCTACCACTTCAAACCAATTATCAGGTATCATAGTTACTTGCTCTATCGTATGACAAGTAAACACAAATGCACGTTTTATCTCACTTGTTAGAAAACTTATTTCTGGATTAAGGTGATTAAAATGGAAAAATTTTATATTCATATTTGGCGTAGCTGCAGCTAACTCCGTTGCTATCTGCACTCCGCTTTGAGTAAATTCCCCGCCATAATACGCCACATCAATAGGACCGCCACGATAAAAAATATCAAATAAATTTCTACCATATCCGCAACCAAGCTCGACTATAGCGTCGTACGGACCAGTTTTATCATAGGCATCTATGAGAAAATCTGCTATAATATTTTTTACATAAAATGGCACATAAAGAGCCTTTCCAAATAGTGAACTTTGACGCATTATAGGAAGTTTCGTAAAATTGAATGAATTTTCGTCTTCAAACTCTCTATTCTCCCATTCAACGCCTCTACCCCAATACATAGCAAGCTCACACATACGCTCCTTTTTTTCGAGTTGTCTTATGATTTGATAGGTGTTAAGACCCCCCCCCCATTTAGCAAACCACGCATAAACTCGGCTCTAAAAGCCCAAGCGTTTTCGTAGAAATTTTGCCACTTTTCTTCTTGATGAGCCATATTTTTCCTTTCAGTTTAAGATATTTTTGTATTTTATAGTAAAGTTATTTAATTTATATTAAATTTATAGCTTTTATGTAAGCAAGAATTTGGCTGTTTTTAGCAGCCAAATTTAGTTAGAGTTATCTATATTTTATGTTTTACTATGCGAGTTGTTCTACGCTATTTTCCGCTTCGATCTCATCACTAAAATCAGCTATGGATAGGCGTTTTAGCTGACGATAGCGACGTTGTGCATCCTGTTTGTTTTTGATTAGTAATTCATCAGCGTGTTCTGGATTGCTTTTTACCAACGCACTATATCGCACTTCGTTTAGTAAAAATTCTTTATAAAGCGACCAGTCTGGCTCTTTGGATGTGATTTTAAGCGGATTTTTGCCTTGTAGCCTAAGATCTGGTTCATAGATATAAGTCGGCCAGTAGCCACATTTTGTGGCTAGTTCTGCTTGATCGCCAGATTGTGTCAAGCCACCTTTTATACCGTGAGCGATACAAGGTGAGTAGGCTATGACAAGACTTGGTCCATCATAAGCTTCAGCTGCTGCGATGGCTTTTATCGTGTTTGCCTGAGATGCGTTTGAGTTTATTTGAGCAACAAAGATATTGCCGTAAGTCATCGCTATGTAACCTAAGTCTTTTTTTTGCATTGGTTTACCTGAAGCGGTAAATTGTGCTATCGAGCCAGCACGGCTTGACTTTGAACTTTGGCCACCAGTATTTGAATACACTTCTGTATCTAGCACAAGTACATTGACGTTTTCGCCACTTGCTAAAACATGGTCAAGTCCGCCAAATCCGATGTCATAAGCCCAGCCATCTCCCCCGATTATCCAATGGGATTTTTTTACAAGATATTTTTTGAGACTTAAAATTTCTTTTACGCCATCAACGTCTAAATTTTGCTCTAATATCGGCACTAAGACTTTAGCTATCTGGGCTGTTTTTGCTCCGTCTGTTTTGTGTGTTAGCCAGTCGGTGTAAAGGGCTGATAGTGCGTTAGGAGCGACGTCTTTTGTGCGTAACATTATATCTTCTATGCGGTGACGTATCGTTTCAGTTGCAACTTTCATACCCATACCAAACTCAGCATTGTCTTCAAATAGTGAATTTGCCCACGCAACTCCATGACCGTCCCTATTTGTCGTATATGGTGTAGATGGTGCAGAACCTCCGTAAATAGAGCTACAGCCTGTCGCGTTTGCCACGATCATACGATCGCCAAATAGTCGCGTTACTAATCCAATATATGGAGTCTCGCCACAACCCGGACAAGCTCCGTGAAACTCAAACAAAGGCTGTGCAAAACTTGAGCCTTTCACACTCTCTTTGCTCATAAGATCATCTTTGTAAGTTACTTGTTTAAATAGATAATCCGCATTTACCTGCTCGTTTTTATTTAGCTCTTCGCCAAGTGGCACCATAACGAGCGATTTTTCTTTGCTTGGGCAGTTTTGAGCACACAGCTCACAGCCTGTGCAATCAAGTGGGCTGACTTGAATTTTATATTTAAGCCCTTTTAGCTCCTTGCCTTTAGCATCTAGGACGTGATCTTGTATACTTTGTGGTGCCGCATTTAGCTCATCGTCATTTATCAAAAATGGGCGTATAACAGCGTGCGGACAGACAAAAGCACACTGGTTGCATTGAATGCAGTTTTCTTCTATCCATTTTGGTACCATAACACCTACACCACGCTTTTCATAAGCAGTAGTTCCAGCCTCAAAGTGTCCATCCTCATATCCTAAAAATGCAGAAACAGGCAGAGTATCACCTTTTGCGGCATTTATGGGTTTTACGACCTTTTCAACAAAGTCGGTGCCTTTATATGCTACACTTTGACTAGTATCAAATTTTAAATTTACCCATGCCGGATCGATGGAGACCTTAATGAGTCCATTTGCTCCAACATCGATCGCCTTATAGTTCATCTCTACGATCGCTTCGCCTTTTTTAGCATAGGCTTTATGGGCGTATTCTTTCATATATTTTTGTGCTTCATCAAACGGTATAATCTCAGCTAGTTTAAAAAATGCTGATTGCATTATGGTGTTTGTGCGATTTTTAAGTCCGATATCGTGGGCTAGTTTGGTCGCATTTATGATGTAAAAATTTACTTTTTTTGCAGCTAAAATTTGCTTTACTCTAGATGGGATTTTAGCAACCGTCTCATCAGCGTCCCAAATGGAGTTTAGTAAAAACGTTCCACCTTCGCGTATACCGTCAACAACATCGTAAATGTCAAGATACGCAGCGACTGAACATGCCACAAAGTGTGGGTTTGAAACAAGGTAGGTTGAACGGATAGGATTTTTACCAAAACGCAAGTGAGAGCGTGTGTAGCCACCGGATTTTTTACTATCGTAAGCAAAATACGCCTGTGCGTAAAGGTCGGTTTTATCACCAATTATTTTTATAGAGTTTTTGTTTGCTCCGACAGTGCCGTCTGCACCAAGTCCATAAAATAGACACTCTTTGACGCCTTCGTCACTAAGAGAAATTTTCTTGCCAACATCAAGTGAAGTAAATGTAACATCATCTATAATACCAACTGTAAAGCCATTTTTAGGCTTTGTAGCTTTTAAATTTTCATAAACAGCTATCATCTGAGCTGGATCAACATCTTTTGAACTTAGTCCATATCTACCACCCACGATCACAGGTGCATTTTCACGTCCATAAAATGCTGCTTTTATATCAAGATATAGTGGCTCGCCAAGACTACCTGGCTCCTTGGTACGGTCAAGAACAGCGATCTTTTTGACTGAATTTGGCACAACGTTAAATAAGTATTTTAGACTAAATGGACGATATAAATGCACCTTGATAACACCAACCTTCTCGCCATTTGCATTTAAGTGATCGATAACTTCTTCAAGTGTTTGAGTAACTGAACCCATCGCGACTACAACGCGATCAGCTTCTGGGTGTCCGTAGTAGTTAAATGGCTTATAGTCACGCCCAGTTATTTTTGAAATTTCTGCTAAATACTCAGCCACTATATCAGGCACAGCGTCATAAAAGCGGTTTGAAAGCTCACGAGTTTGAAAGTAGATATCATCGTTTTGTGCAGTTCCGCGTGTCTTTGGGCTTTCTGGATTAAGTGCTTCGTTGCGGAATCTTTGCACTGCATCTTTATCAAGCAGTCTATCAAAATGAGAATAGTCAATCACCTCTATCTTTTGAATCTCGTGGCTCGTTCTAAACCCATCAAAGAAGTGCATAAATGGCACACGACCTTTGATAGCTGCAAGGTGAGCGACACCGGCTATATCCATAACCTCTTGCACTGATCCGCTTGCAAGCATAGCCCAGCCAGTTTGACGACAGGCGTAGATATCTTGATGATCGCCAAATATAGAAAGAGCTTGAGCTGCTAACGATCTAGCACTTACGTGTATGACACCGGGTAGGAGCTGTCCGGATATCTTATACATATTTGGAATTTTTAGCAAAAGTCCTTGAGAAGCCGTATAAGTAGTGGTCAAAGCACCAACTTGAAGTGAGCCATGCACCGTTCCAGCTGCACCACCCTCGCTTTGCATTTCTACTACTTTAACCGGCATACCAAATAAATTTTTCTTGCCCTGTGCCGCCCACATATCGGTATAATCAGCCATTGGAGAGCTTGGAGTTATCGGATAAATTCCAGCAACTTCTGTAAAAGCATATGCTGCATATGCAGCTGCTTCGTTACCATCCATAGTCTTCATTATTTTATTCATATTAACCCTTTATGACGTAAATTTATTAATTATAAGACGAAAATTTAAAATATCCGCTTAACGTAAAAATCAAATTTAAAAATTTCTAAAAATACTAAGAAATGTCATTTTGTCGAGTTTTATTTCTCTTTCATATTTCTTGCATGAGTTTTTGGCGGGACGTTAAACATACGTGAGTATTCACGACTAAATTGTGATGCACTTTCATATCCAACAGCAAACGCCACATCAGAAGCATCCATATTTTTAAATTCAAGCATACTTTTAGCCTCTTGTAGCCTTAGTGTCTTTTGAAACTGTACCGGGGACATCATCGTAAGCTCTTTAAATTTATGATAAAGTGATGACTCGCTAAGGCCTAGAGTGTGAGCTAGATCTTTCATGTTTATATTTTCGCTAAATTTATTTTTTATCTCACCGATAGCACGTGCGATTTTATTTGTGGTGCTATCAGCTAGGACGTATTGTTTTAAAAACTCGCCACCATCCCCTTGAATGAGTTTAAAAAGTATCTCTTTTATGATGAGTGGGGCTATAAATTTGATATTTTCTTTGCTAGTGCTTAATAAATTTATAAGCCGTGCAACAGGGTCTAATAGCTCATAGTCAAGCTCTCCTAAAAATAGTCCATTATCGACGGATTTTTTATTTTTAGTAGTTTTGATATAGTCGCGAACAACTTCATAAATTTGCTCCATATCAAGTGTGAGTTTTAATCCAATGTAGTTTTGGTCTTTTGATGCTGAAGATATACGTACATAAGTTGGCACATATGTAAGTGTCAGGAGAAATTTTGTCCCATCTGATATAAAAGTTTTTGAACCAAAATTATAAGTTTTCTCACCTTGAAGGATGATACATAAAGATGGTTGATAGATAGTACTGACGAATTCATTTTTAGTACTTGAGGTAAAAAATGTCAACTGTTTTATCTGTGTCTCTATATTGCCCTCTTTTTTAAAATTTGAATTGATGAAATTTACTAGGTCAAATCTAGTTTGTTCTAAACGCGTATCCATCGTGTCTCCTTAATATAGTAAAATACTATAATTTTAACAAAAAATAGTAAATTTTGCAGAATTAGGCAAGAATCGTGCAGAATCGTTCTATCGTTTGGATAGTAAAATTTGTTAGAATATTTTTAAAATTTTAAAAAGATGTAGCGAGAGTTTTGATATGCTTACTATATTTACATTAAATTTAATGAAGTATAAATAGGCGGATTTAAAATAAAGGATAGTTTATGAAAGAAATAGTAAGAAAGAGCTTAGTTGGTGAAAGAGCAATGTTTGAAGCAAGCGATCTAAGGATAGTCGAATGCACCTTTGAAGATGGAGAATCGCCACTAAAACATAGTAAAAATTTACAAATTTTTCAAAGCCTTTTTAAGTGGAAATACCCGTGTTGGTACTCACAAAATTTGAGTTTTGAGAGTTGTATGTTTTTAGAGATGGCACGTGCTGGGATCTGGTATGCAAATGGTGTGATAATGAAAAATTGTACGATCGAATCACCTAAAATTTTTAGACAAACAAGTGGATTGGATTTGCAAAATGTAACTATATTCAAAGCCGATGAAACAATGTGGAACTGTCGTGATATAAAGATGAAAAATATTGTAGCAAAAGGGGATTACTTTGCGATGGGCTCGGCAGATATCGATATAGACGGCTTTGAACTGCTTGGAAACTACTCATTTGATGGATCTAAAAATGTTCATGTGAAAAATGCGAAAATTTTATCAAAAGATGCTTTTTGGAATAGCGAAAATGTCATAATTGAAGATAGCTTTATAAGTGGTGAATATATCGGATGGAACTCTAAAAATTTGACGTTTATCAACTGTATGATCGAGAGTTTGCAGGGGTTTTGCTATATTAAAAATTTAACGCTAAAAAATTGTAAACTGATAAACACAACTCGTGCCTTTGAATACTCAAGCGATATAAATGCCCAAATCATTGGCAGAGTAGATAGTATCGTAAATCCCATAAGCGGAGTTATCGTAGCTGATGAGATCGGTGAAATAACTTTAGACGATAGTAAAATTGATCCAAAAGAGACTAAAATTTCTACAAGTAAGTAAATTTAGATTAATAAAGTAGATAAATTTATTTGCTTTTATGATAAATTTTGTAGAAGAATTTAAGGGGTAAAACCCCTTAAATTTGCATTTGAATTAGTGTAGCTCACTCCAAACTTTACGTTTCCAAAGCCATGCAAATATGCCAAGGATAAAGAAGTATCCCATTATATACCAGCCCAGACTCTCACGTTCAGTTTTTTTGCTATCGCCGACTTTTTGTATATAATTAACTAGCTGATCTTCGCTAACTTTGCTTAATCCCACACGTGGCATAGCTGTGTTTGGTAGCATTTTTTGCGTATCGTTTATAAATTTATGTAGATACTCGCTACCTTTTGAACGTATCACTATAGATAGATCAGGCGGGTTTGAGCCCATATACGTAGCTAGATTTACTTTATTTGAAAGCGTATAAAGCTTGTCATATTTCATATCATGACATCTCTGACATGCATCTGCAAATAATCTCTTATCGCTTATCTTCCCATTTTGCTTCTCAAAATCAGCCGAAACTGACTTTAGATATGCTACAATGTCTGCTATCTCGGCATTCATATCCTCGCTACCTGCACCAAAAAATGTTGGCATCGGATACGGTTGCTCATCGTTAAATTTATGAGTCAACTTTAAAGCCATTGTAGGGTTTTTGATAATCGCTGCTAAAAATCTCTCATCATAAATTTTACCTGCTGTGCTAAGATCAGGTGGAACTACACCATAAGCTTGTGAAGCCGTCTCTGCATCCATAGGGGCTGGTAAATTTGCCACACTTATACCGTGGCAGCCTACACACCCACCAGCCATAAAGGTCTCAGCACCTTTTACTGCATCACCTTTGCTTAAATCAATCTTTTTAACATCATCCCAAAAAGCCATATAATCATTTAAAATTTTCTCTGCTACATCGACTTCATTTTTAGCAGATGCGATCTTACCTTCATCTTTTGATGCTTGGGCTATTGCTAGGTTTGCCTTTTTGCTCTCTAAAATTTTCTTAGCATAGTTTGTGTCTTCTACCGAAAAGTCATATATCGCATCAGTTGTATGTGGATGTAGCTTTGTATGAGCGTATGGTTCTATCCCCCAGTAAAGTATGCCTGAAAGAACAACAACTATGGCAAAAATTTTTAACTCTTTCATAATTATCCCCTTTTTCTTTCAAGTAAAGTAATCACCGGCAATGCTATGATAAATAAAAATAGGAATAATACTGATGAGTAAAATCCTATCCAGTCATTTATCCCGCCTACTGGGAGTTTTCCATAGATGGATAACACAATAAGATCGATGACAAGTATCCAAAACCAGATGAAGAACATAGGGCGTCTGTGAGCCGGTGCTACGACATCACTTCTGTCTAATAATGGAATGATTAAGAATGCTACTCCTGCAAATGCAAATGCTAGTAAGCCGATATTGTAGGCTGAAAATCCAGCTATATCAAAGAAAAATCCACGTAAAATTTCATACTGCCATAAGAAATACCACTCAGGATAGATATGTGGCGGTGTTTTTAGTGCGTTTGCTGGTTCAAAATTTATCGGATCCATTGCAAAATTAAAGTGATAACATACCAAATAGAAGAAAAATATCATAAAAAATGATACATACATAAAGTCTTTTGCTAAAAATCCGGGCCAGAAAGGTATAACTTTCGCCTTTGCTCTATCGCCATTTAAGTATTCGTTTGCCTCTATATCAAAGTCTATCTCTTCACTCTCTAGGTTATTGACGTGTGGAATTCTAAGCGAATAAAAATGTATAACTAAAACCACTATCGTAACAAGCGGAAGCAGACATACGTGAAGCATAAAAAAACGTGTAAGCGTAGAGTCGCCAACAGCGTAATCACCACGTATCCACTCAACTAAAGCATCGCCTATAACTGGCACACCACCAAATAGCTGAGTGATAACAGTCGCCGCCCAGTAGCTCATCTGTCCCCAAGGTAGCATATATCCACTAAATGCCTCTGCTGAAAAGCAGATAAATAGCACCATACCGCTTATCCAGATGACCTCACGACCCTTTTTATATGAACCATAATATAAGCCGGTAAGCAGGTGAATATACATAACTAAAAATATGACTGACGCTGAAACTGCGTGTATGTGTCGCCACAGCCAACCGTATTCAACCTCTTGCATAATAATGTAATTAACGCTATCAAATGCTAAATTTATATCTGGTTTGTAATACATAAGTAGTAAAAAGCCAGTAACTATAAGCAATATGAAAAGTGTTGTAAGGATAACACCCATCGCCCAAAGAAAATTTATATTTTTTGGGATCCAATATTCGCTAACTAAAACTTTCATAAGTTTTGTGAAAGCAAGTCGCTGATCTAGCCAGTCTATAACGCCGTTTGATTTATGAATTTGTGCCATTTTGACCTCCTTATGCTTTGCCTACGAGTTTTTCATACTCAGGACTACTTTCACCTAGCACAAGCTTTGTGCCGTCGATCTTAAACGGAGGTATTTCGAGCGGACGAGGTGGTGGACCGTAAGTTTGCACACCATCTATATTAAATTCGCCACCGTGACAGGCACAGACAAATAATGACTTGCTTACCTTATACTCAGGGATACAACCAAGGTGTGTGCAAAGCCCAATAACAACAGTATAACGAGCTCCATCGACTACTACATCGCGATTATCATTTGGAGCCATTTTGGCATCTTTTTTTAGTATAAATATAGGCTTTTTACGCCACTCCACTTTTCTCATTTCACCCTCTTTCATAGGGCTTAGATCTACGGTTGTAAAGCCAGCTGCTTTGACGCTTGGGAGCGGATCCCACGTTTTTTTAACAGCTACAAGCGATAAAGCACCGCCGACGGCGGCAACTGCACCAAATGCAAGACCGATAAAATCACGTCTTTCTTGTTTTACAGACATTGCTTTCCTTTCTTGATTATTAGACAAATTTTTAGTGTATTATACATTTGTAAAGATTAAAATTTCTTTTTATTTACTAAAATAAGAAATATTTTTAAAATATATTAAAACTAAATTAATAATCAAAAGATGTTATAATAATAAAAATTTGAATATCTGGAGAGCTTATGGATATCACAGCTATAGATCACATCGTGCTAACGGCTAAAAATTTGAAAGAGACGATAGAGTTTTATACGTATATTTTAGGTATGGAGTTGATAGAATTTGGTGAAAATAACTTACGAAAAGCACTTAAATTTGGTAATCAAAAGATAAATTTACACCAGCTAGGTAGCGAGGTTTTGCCAAATGCCATAAACGCAAATATCGGCACACTTGATATTTGTCTATTAACTTCTACGCCACTTGATGAAGTTTTGTCTGAGCTTAAGCAAAAGGGTATTGCACCCATAACTAAGATCGTGCAAAGAAGTGGTGCAAATGGAGCGATAAGCTCTATTTATATACGTGATCCAGATGGAAATCTAATAGAGATAAGTCAATATATTTAAAAGATTTAAACTTTTTTTGGACGCAGGGTAAAACTAGCTACAAGACCAACGATAGCCACTATCCACAAAATTTGCATCGCATTTTCTAATCCATAGTTATCGGCAAATTTACCAACTAGTGGTGTTATGATACCGCCAATGCTAACACCAAGACCTAGAGTAACGCCTGATGCAAAACCGATATTGCGAGCTAAGTAGTGCTGACCTAGTAATACTGTGGCTGAGTAGGGGGCAAATACCGCACCGCCGACAAAAAACAAAAGTAGCGTTGAGAGATAGACATTTGTGCTTTGTGTGAATGCAAAAAGTATCGGCACCATCGCCATATAGGCGTATCGTAGCATTTTTATGTTACCTAGTTTGTCCGTGATAGCACCACCTATGATAGTGACGACAACACCAAATGAAAATAGTATGGCAAGTGCGGAGCTAGCGGTAGTAGTGCTTTGGTGAAGGACGTTTATCCAATAAATTGGTATAAAGGTGTTTAGCGTGAAAAATATGATGGAGCGAGCAAAGATAACAAAGCTAAGACGAGCAAACATCCTCCAGTCATTTGTAGCTACTAAATTTGAAGTATTCTTAACGCTATTTGCAACCTTTTGCGATAGTCTTTTTATGCTCGGTAATGTGTATAAAAATACCACTGCGACACTACTGCATACTAAGCCAAAAGTGATGAGTGCGTAAAATCCTACATAATGCACTATAAATCCAGCTAAAAGTGGACCAACTGCAAATCCGATGTTACCACCTACTGCAAATAGGCTCATTCCCTTTGCTTTGCTGTCTTGTGATGAGATGGAGTTTGTCATTTTAGCAGCTTCTGGGTGAAATATCGCACTACCAATGCCTGAAATGATTGCACATATAAAAAGTGCGTGGTATGAGCTAGTAAAACCCATCAGGCTAACGCCAAGTCCTGATAGAAATATACCAAGGCTGATGAAATATGAGCGTGAAAATTTATCTGAAAAGTAGCCAAAAAATGGCTGCAAAACAGATGAAGCTATAGCAGAAGCAAAAACTAGAGTCGCCGCTTGTGCGTAGCTAAGTCCATACGCTTTTATAAAAAACGGTAAAAGTGCTGGCAGAGCACCGCTACACATATCATTTGAGGCGTGAGAAAGGGTCAGTAGATATATGTGGTGTGGTTTTTTCATTTAAATTTAGCTTTTCATATCGTAATTAATAAAAGTGATAATATTTTTATCTGCTTTCATTTAAAGCTGGTATTATATTGTATATAATATTAAAATTTTATACAACCAAATAACTTATAGATAAACAATTTTATTTTTATTATGCTATTTAATGAGTTATTATTTTAGAATATGTAAAATATTGTAAAAGCATAAAACACTCTTGATGTTAAATACTTTTTATAATATGTATTTTACATATTTTTAGTTTAAATATACATTTAATCAACATTATACTAAATGTGATTAGCATATTTTATAAGTTTTAATTAATATATTAATATGTAAAATACATCAATATTAATACAAAGGCATTTAAATGGATTTTGATGAATTTCTGATAAAACTAAAAGAGGCTAGTTTATCAAAAGAAGAATTTATAAAATTGAGTGGAACAAACATAAATACCTTAAAAGGTTGGGCGACTGAACGACAAGGCAGAAAAGTGCAGCATTGGGTTGAGAGTTGGTTGAATCTATATATTGATAATAAGAAAAAAGATATTGTAATTGAAGCATTAAGGAAATGAAATGACAAATAATGAGAAGAAATTTTGGGATATATTAAATAATCTTTTTGTGGGTGCAGAGGTAAAAGGAAAATCTGGTTTTATAAACCTTATGATTGCAAAGCAGACATACTTTAAAAAAGTAAAAGAAGATTTACTTAAACAGATAAATGAGTTCTGTAAAGACAAAGACAATGAAAATTTTAAAGATGAACTTTATGATAAGCTTTATAGCTTTTTTCATAGATATTTTAGTCAATCAGGTAGTATTTACTACAACTATACACCACTTTTTTACAATATCTACACAAAAGCTTATGGCGAGAGCTCAAATCAAGTTAAAACATTCTTTAGTGATTATGAACGAGTGATATCAAACAAGCAAGATACATCACTTTTTTACAAAACCCAAATGCTTTATTATGTCAAATCAGATAAAATTTTTAAAGACCTTGAAATTGAGATAGAAGATAAAAAGTATATTTTTGATGCTTCAAATATGGAAGGTAAAAGGGCAAATGAGAAGCGAAACCTTGTATATGAATTAAAACAGATAGAAGATAAAACATTATCTTTTAATGTAGCTTATTCTGAAAATGGAAAAATCACAAAAATTGCTGATATTATAAAAGAGGCAAAAAGATCAGATGTAGAACTAAACGAGGAAGAGCTAAAAAAGGCCTTTAGCGTATTTGAAAGACAATCAAATATAGACTATTTTATCAATAAAGATGCGAAAAAATTTTTAAGCGAACAGCTTGATATGTGGATATATCAATATATGTTTAGCCAAGAAGTTGATTTTAATATACAAAGATTTAATCAAATTCAAGGCTTTAAAAAAATAGCTTTAAAACTTATAAATTTTATATCTCAGTTTGAAAATGAACTTGTAAAAATATGGAATAAACCCAGATTTGTATTAAATTCAAACATTGTAGTAACCATTGATAGGTTAAGAGCTAAAGGTTTTGATATAGATAAACTTAAAAATCATCAAAATTTCAAAGAGCAAGAAAAAGAGTGGCAGGAGCTAGGGATAGTTCAAAGTAGCTCACTTTTAGAAAATGAATTTTTACCTATAGATACAAAATATTTTAGTGAGTTTAAAGATGAGATTGAAAGCCTTTTTGAGCCTGATGAGTTTGATGGACTTTTGATTAAAAGTGAAAACTATCAAGCACTAAATTCGATACTTCCTAGGTTTAAAGATAGAGTGGATCTGATCTATATAGATCCGCCATTTAATACAGGAGATGACTTTGCATATATCGATAGATTCCAAGATAGCACATGGCTTAGTTTAATGGAAAATAGGCTTGAGCTGGCTAAAGAGCTTTTAAGTAAAAAAGGGAGTTTTTATCTGCATTTGGATAATAATGCAAACTATATGGGTCGAATGCTTTTAAATAAGATTTTTGGTAAAGAGAATTTTAGAAATGAAATTGTATGGCATTTTAGAACATATCAAGGACAAGTAAAATCGTATTATCCGCGAAAACATAATACAATTTTATGGTACTCAAAAATTCAAAACAGTAAAACATATTTTGAAATAGGTTATTCGTCTAATTATCAAATTACAGTTGATTATGAAAGATGGAAGACATTCTTAGTAAATAATAATGAAATAAGGTATCCTAATTATCCAAAAACAGATAGTCGTTTTGATGGATATTTAAAACGATATTTAAAAACTGTAAATTATAAGCCAAAGGATGGTGATTTAATTATGCAAGTAAATGGATATGTTTTGGATGATGTTTGGGTTGACATACAGGCAATAGACCCTAAAAATTTAGAAGAACGTATTCAATCAGAAGAAAATTTAACCCAAAAACCAGAAGCACTTTTATTAAGAATTATAAAAGCAAGTAGCGATAAAAACTCAATAGTCTTAGATTACCATTTGGGAAGTGGCACAACCGTTGCAACAGCACAAAAACTAGGCAGAAAGTATATCGGCATCGAGATGGGAGAGCATTTTTATAGCGTTATAATACCAAGAATGAAAAAAGTTTTAAGCGGTTTTGAGTGTGGAATTTCAAAAGAAGTAGAGTATAAAGGTGGCGGAATTTTTAAATATTATGAACTAGAACAATACGAGCAAATTTTAAGAAGCACAAAATACAAAGATACACCAAATGATTATCTTGATAGTAAAGATAGCGGTGATATTAATGATTGTTTTTTATTTGATGAAAAACTATCAGATGTGATTATCTGTGAAAATGATAGCTTTAAAGTGGACTTATCAAAGCTTTATCCTGATATCGACTTAAAAGAGACTATTCATAACATCACCGGCAAAAGACCAAAAGAGATAACAGATACAAAAGTAATATTTGAAGATAAAGAGTATGAGCTTCTTGAGATATTAAAACCACTATTACTTTGGTAAGGAAGTTTTATGGCAAAGCAAAGAAAATTAATAGATGAGTATAGTTATAAAATAGTATTACAACAATTAGCTGAAAATGAATACTTAAGCGTTAATACAAGTGAGTTTAATTTTAAAAGCTTTTCAAATGAAAAAACTTTGTTTGAGTATCAAGCCAAGGCTTTAGAGAATGCTTTTAGAGTTTTATTAAAATTTTATAACGATTATAATGCAAATAAGAAGGAATTTTATAATAAAGAGTATAAAAAATATCCACATTCAAATTTAGACTATTTAAAACCAAATGATTTATTGCAAGAGTATTTCGAGCTGCTAGGTAAAAGAATAGAATTTTGTCATTTTGTAAATCGTATGAGTTTTTGGATGACGATGGGAAGTGGTAAAACTATCGTTATTATCAAGCTTATAGAACTTTTAGATAAAGCAATGGAATTTGGTCTAATACCTAAGAAAAATATCTTATTTTTTACAGCAAATGAAGGATTATTGGATAGATTTAAAAAAGAAGTTGATGAATATAATCTGCTTAAAGAAAAAAGCATTGATACGATTAGTTTAAAAGATTATGAAGATAGACAAAGATTTGGCAGTGTATTTGACTCTCAAATTATAAAGCTTTTTTGTTACAGGGCTGATTTAATAAGTGATGAGAGAAAAGAGGCAACGCTTGATTTTAAGGACTATCTTGATGATGGAAATAACTATGTAATCCTTGATGAAGCCCATAAAGGAGATAAACAAGATTCTAAAAGACAAAATATATTTTCAATACTTGCTAAAAATGGATTTTTATTTAATTTTAGTGCAACTTTTACTGATGAATCAGATATCGCAACGACTATTTATAATCTCAACCAAGCAGTTTGGGTTAAAAAAGGATATGGTAAAAAGCTATTTTTATTAGATAATGATTTAAAAGCTTTTAAGGAGAAAACTGATCTAAACGAAAATGAAAAGCAACAAGCTACGTTAAAGTCATTGCTACTTTTAGCTCTTGCAAAAAAATATAAATTATCTAATGCTTATCATGATCCAATGATGGTAGTTTTTACAAACTCAGTCAATACAGTTGAAGCAGATGCGGAGCTATTTTTTAAAACCTTGCAATCCATTGCAAAAGATGATCTTGAAGATACATTTAATGAAGCCATAAAAGATCTAAAAAGAGAATTTAAAGACACTAAATATCTTGTAACGGATAAAGACGGGGAGGGCGTATCTGAATTTGCAGAGCAAGTGGCTAAAATATCTTTTAATGAGTTAAAAGAGTTGGTTTTTTATGCAAAAAATGGAAATATAGAAGCTATTGTAAATCCCAAAGATAAAACAGAGATTGCTTTTAAATTAGATAGTGCAGATAAACCATTTTGTTTAATCAAAATAGGAGATATTAGTTCATGGCTTAAAGAAAAATTAAAAAATATAAAAATTGATGAAACATTTAAAGAAGAGAGTTATTTTAAGTCTTTAGACGATAGTAGTATAAATATCCTTTTAGGAAGTCGAGCTTTTTATGAGGGTTGGGATACAACAAGACCCAATATTATGCTTTTTTTAAATATAGGCATGGATAAAGAAGCTAAAAAATTTGTAACTCAATCCATTGGTAGAGGAATGAGAGTTGAATCAGTTAATGGAAGTCGTCAGAGAATAGATTTTATAGATACCGATAGAAAAGCTCAAATTAGTAAAAATGCAAAAACTTTAGAGACTTTATTTATTGTTTCTACAAACAAAGAGGCTATTGAGTCTATCATATCATGGCAAGAGGAGCAAAATAAAGGCATAGATTGGCACGAAGTAACGCTTAAAAGAGGTGAGATAAATAATAAAATACTTTATATACCTATATATAAAGAACATAAAATAAGTGCGGATAAGATAAGTAGCAAAAAGGCTTTTAAATTAAGCGATAAGAACAAAGAGGATTTAAAAATTTATATCAATAATCTTACTCCTCAGATGTTTGCTTTAAAGCATAAACTTTATAATAAAAAAGAGTATGACTTGTTTGCTCAAATGATAAAAAAAGATGACGCTTTTTTTATCGACAAAAATACTCATTATAAATCTTTAGATGTTTTAATCCAAAAGCTTACAAATAAGCTTTATATCAAACAAAGTGTAGTAGATACATTTAAAGCTTTAAACGATGAGATCATACACTTTAGAAAAATAAAAGTAAGAGAAGATAAAAAAGCGAAGTTTGAAGAAACTGTTTTAAAAGTAATTAAAATGCAAAATTTAACAGATGAAGAAGTAACACAAAAAGCAAAAGAAGATGGCATTTCTTTAAAAGAAGCGATTGATTTATACCAAACAACAGATATATATTTTAATAATGCAAAGTTTCAAAAAATTTTAAATCATTACTATAATCCTGTAATAAGTGGAGTAGATCTTGATTGGATAAAAAATATAATCTCAGAAGAGAGTGAGGTGGTCTTTTTAGAAAAGCTCACAGAAATTTGTAGAGATATTGATAAAAAATATGATTGGTGGATGTTTAGTAAAATAAGCCAATACCACGATAAAGATATCTATATCCCATATACAGAAGATGGGGAAGAGAAACAATTTTATCCTGATTTTATTTTTTGGTTACAAAAAGATAATAAGCAAACAATACTATTTATTGACCCTAAAGGGGATAGATTTGGAGATTATCAGCATAAAATTGACGGATATAATGAAGTTTTTTTAAATAAAAATTTTAATATTGAAAAAACTCAAATTGATGTAAAACTGGCACTAGTAAGGATAACAAATACAACAGTTGGAAAAGAGTATGAGCATTATTGGTTTTTAAAAGATAACTTGTTAAGTATTTTTGATTAAAATTTAATAATGTAACAAACACAAAGGTGCTGCAAATCTTTGTGTTTGTTCTAATCGATAGCTTTTTAGAAAATAAATTATATTATTAAAATACAGATTGGTTTTTGATCGCTAACCTATGCTTATACTAATGATCTTAACCATTATCAAGCTATAGCAAGTCTTTAAGCGAGTATGAGTATGCAAGAAGCACTGAATTTTGCAAAGCGAATATCTGTAAACACTATATGCATAAAATTCATAGGCGATACGATATTTATAGTAGGCGGAATTTGTTTATTTTATATAAATTTGTAAATTTATATTCGGCAGACCTATGCTTAAGGCTTAAAATAAAAACCTATCTCTACCATAGGAATAGGTGTGGCTAAATTTTAGTTTATTGCTTCTAATCACAACATTTTCTCAAATAAAAAATGAAGGGCTTGATTTGGTATTGAAAAATATAAAATTATTGAGCCGTACTTAAACCTGAAAATAGAACATTATTAATTGAATAAATAAATAGCAGAAACTTAACTTTAGAAGCTTTCGAATTTTTATCAAAAAATGACAAAGAAATGATTAATTATTGCAAACAAGATAACTGAATTGTATATCCTGCAACAAAATGTTAAATATTTTTAGATATTTTCAAGCACCGATTCTTTGCTTATTCTGCTAAAAGCATACTCCTGTATTATATTATATTTACTATATTTATTGCTTTTTGTTTTTCTATATTTATCTTATTCCTGCAAATAAAAAGTAACTATTGCTCACTACAAACATAAAAGCACTGCGGGCTGAAAGAGTATTTCCTAAGATGTATAATTTACCTTTTTAAAATAAGGGATAATTTTGCGATTTGATTTTTCTTGTCTTTTACCACAACTTTTGGTTATTTTATTTTTTAAAGTACTCTTTTAGGTTTTGTTTTTATAAATCTCCATTGTCTTGTACTACTATTTTTTCGTGTATTTTCTTATCTCGTTTTTTACTATTTCTTGATTAAGTTTTTTGGAATTTTAAATTGATTGTTCTCTTGTTTTCTTTTTGTATATTTTTTCTTTCTTGCAATAACAAAAGACGACTAGATTTTTATGTTTAATTGTCTTTAAGTAACAATGTTATATATCGAAAAGTTCTGTCGGATCTATTTTAAATTGTAACATATTTGCACTAAGCCTACCGTTATCTCCACCTTTTCTTTGTATTGTAACTTTTCCTAGTTTTATAGATCCTCTAGGACTAATTTCTACTTTCCCATCTGCAAAATAATAATTTATTACTTCATTTATATTTTTTAAAATCCATCTAGCATTTTCTTCTAATTTTTGAGCAACTAATACCCATTCTGCAGAAAATTCACCCCTTCCCTTTAATATATCCGATATAATAAGTAATTTATTATCATTTAACCAATTTAAAACTAAATTTATTTCTTCTTCAGTTAATTCATCCATAAACATTCTCCTATTATCTCTAACATTATTTTTATATGGTTTAAGCTCTCCAGTAAAATATTGTAAAATTTTATATATATCTGAAGGAATATTCCACAATTCATTGTAACTTTTTAGCCACCTTTTATCAACTTGATTAAATCCTTTTTTATTACTGACCAATTTTACTTGTATATTCTCAATGTCAAGAGCATCTTTTAATTTAACTTGAACTTTTACATTTAAATCTGATTTGTAGCCACTAATAACTATTGCTTTTACATAATCTATTCTTTCTAAATTATATCCCATTATTATTAGCCAATCTCTGCCCTCATTATCAATTTCCCAATTATTAAATTTATCAGCAATATGCTGTTCATTCTTAAAACCATCTTTTGCAGTTTTTGATCCTAACTTGACTCTATAAATTTCTCCCATTTTTTTACTCTTATACTTTAATATTTTTAATCATTTCTTTTACTATACTATCTATAACATTTACAGTCATCGCATTACCTGCCTGAGACAATACTTTATTGTTATTTAGTTTGTATTTCTTTATTTTTTCTGCAATATGCTTAGGAAACCCTTGTAGCAAGAGTGCTTCATATCCATTGAGTCTTTTTATTTTATTGTTTTTTATATAAAGTAGCCCATGTCTCCCTGTTCTAAGTGTAGGAAAAGTTTTATCATAACGCCTTAAATCAGACTGGCGCCAATCAATAACAAAATTTTCCCAACTTAATACTTCTTCATTGGTAAATTTATTATAATTATATTTGTTAGATAAATATTTTTGAAATGTTTTATCTAAAATATCTAGTTCTAAATTATTTTCTTTGTCTAAAAAATAGTCAAAATTTTTTTTAGAAATATTTTTAATAGGAAATTCAAATTTTCCATTATCATACTCTTTTTTAAACCCAATAATATATATTCTCTCTCTCATTTGCGGAACACCATAATCAAAGCTATTTAAAACTTTATAATAAATATTGTATCCAATACTTTCAAGTTCACTTTTTATTGTTTTAAATGTATTCCCTTTATTATGGTTTAATAAACCTTTAACATTTTCCAAAATAAAGTATTTCACTTTCTTTTGCTTCATAATTTTTATTAAGTAATATATTATTTGTCCCCGCTCATCTTCAAAGCCAGCCCTTTTTCCAACAATTGAAAATGTTTGGCACGGAAATCCTGCTATCATAAAATCAAAATCTGGTACCTTATTTATTTCTAATTTGGTTAAATCACCATAATTTCTATTATCATCAAAAAATAAATTATAAGTTTCAGCAGCCTTTTCATCTATTTCACAATGTCCCGCACATGTAAGTCCATTATTTTCTAATCCAATTCTTCCTCCTCCAATTCCTGAACAAAAATCAAAAAATTTTAGCATATCATTACTTTCCTATTTTTCAAAATTAATTACTTCTCCGATATTACAATCTAAAGCTAGACATATCTTCTCAATATTCTTTAAAGATATATACTATTCTTTTCCATATTTGCTATACAATTTGTAGTTAAATTAGATTTCTTTAGTAAATCTTTTTTCTTCATATTTTTTGATCATAATAGTTCCCACAATGGTTGATATGATATATGCATACTTTTCTATCTTTATTTAATAACTTTTTCTATTTATAACAAAAACTTGAGTTTTCTCAAAAATACTTTTTTGCCCTAGTGACCCGTAAATTGATCTGCTTTTAAGTAATATTTTTCGATTTGGCTCATATCTTTTACAATAACTGTTTCAATTGCCAATATTTACTTAGTTTCATCATTGATGTAAGACTAGGTCTATCAAATCTTGTTCCACTTGCTCATTTAATTTAAATTTCTTTTTGATAAATCTTTTATAATATCATCCTTAAAATATAAATTTATAAATACATCAATAGTATTTTGTATTGTTTGATCGTGAGAAATAATGGCTCAAGTGTTTGTCAATTTCACTCCTATTTTGTTTTCCGTATTATCAATTTTTATCCTCTATTCCCATCTTGACTTTGAGACATCATCTTTATATATATGTGTAATATATCTATCGCTGCTGGCGTTATACCAGAGATTTCACTTGCGGCAAATAGCGTTGGCGGAGCGAATTTTTCAAGTTTTTCAACCACTTCATTGCTTAGTCCGCTTATGCCACGGAAGTTGAAGCCTTCAGGGATCTTTACGTTCATCATATCTTTCATCTTGTCTATCTGTCGTTTTTGTTCAGCAATGTAGTGGCTGTATTTGCATTCGGTTAGAATCTGCTCCAAGCAAACATCGTCTAAATTTGTAAAAAACTCATCAAGCTTTACTAGCTTTTCGCGTGTAAAGCTCCTGCGTGCAACTATCTTTTGTAGCACTACTTTTTCGCTTATTATATCCTCATCAAGTGAAGCTAAAAACGATAAATTCTCTTTTGATGGCGTGATCTCTTTGGTATTTAAAATTTCAAGCCCTTGCTTTAAATTTGAGCGAATTTTCTCAATCCTTGCAAACGTCGCTTCATCTATCAGTCCAAGCTCACGCCCATATCTACCAAGTCTTAAAATGGCGTTATCTTCGCGTAAAAGTAGACGGTATTCGGCACGGCTGGTAAACATCCTATACGGCTCTTTTGTTCCTTTAGTAACAAGATCGTCTATCAAAACACCAATATATGCTTCATCTCGGCGTAAAATAAATGGCTCTTTGGCGTTTAAGCTTAAAACTGCATTTATACCAGCCATAAGCCCCTGAGCTGCTGCCTCTTCGTATCCTGTCGTACCGTTTATCTGCCCTGCTAAGTAAAGCCCTTTTAGTTTTTTAGTCTCTAGGCTGTGTTTTAGCTCAGTTGGGTCTACGTAGTCGTATTCTATAGCGTATCCGTGGCGAACGATACGAGCCTTTTCAAAACCCTTAATCGAACGTAGCATAGATACTTGAACTTCATAAGGTAGACTTGTTGAAAGACCGTTAATGTAGTATTCTGTCGCTTCAAGTGTTTGTGGCTCAACGAAAAGGTGGTGGCGGTCTTTATCACCAAAGCGATTTATCTTGTCCTCAATGCTCGGACAATATCGTGGTCCAACACCCTCAATCTGTCCTGTAAATAGCGGAGCTTTATCAAAATTTGAGCGTATCGTCTCGTGTGTGGTCTCGTTTGTATATGCGATATAGCAAGGTAGTTGTATGGGGTTGAAATTCTTCGTTCTAAATGAAAATGGAGTAGGAGTGGTGTCGCCATTTTGCAACTCAAGTACATTAAAATTAATCGTTTTAGCGTCTATCCTAGGGCAGGTACCTGTCTTTAGTCGCCCCATATTTAGCCCCAATCTCCTTAAGCTCTCGCTTAAATTTTTTGAACTTAGCTCACCTACGCGACCAGCTTCAAGCTTGTTAAATCCAACGTGGATAAGCCCATTTAAAAATGTGCCTGTTGTTATGATGAGTTTGCTCGTATTATAGGTGTTACCAAGATGAGTTGTCACACCTATGACTTCACCGTTATTTGTTAAAATTTCAGTTGCTATCTCTTGCGTTATCTCTAAATTTGGTGTATTTAGCAGTAAATTTCGCATAAAAACGCGGTATTTATCCATATCTATTTGAGCACGTGAGCCACGCACAGCTGGACCTTTTGATTCATTTAACACACGAAACTGAATACCTGTTGCATCCGTAGTAAGTCCCATCTGACCGCCAAGAGCGTCTATCTCCTTGACTAAATGCCCTTTTGCTAGGCCTCCTATAGCAGGGTTGCAGCTAGCTGCCCCGATCTGCTCGGCTAGTATTGTTATTAAAAGTGTGTTTTTACCCATTCTAGCAGCTGCTAAACTCGCCTCAATGCCTGCGTGTCCGCCACCGACAACTATAACATCATAGTTCATATTTATCTCATTTTTCACTAAATCTGCCTTTAAATTTTTGCGATTTTATCAAATTTGCTATAAAATAAGGCTTTTAAAAATTAAATTTAAACTTATAAAATAAAAATTAATAAGCAAGTATTTTTAAATCAAATTCGAATAATTAAAACAAAAAGGATAAGCCTTGCCCCGCAGATATCAATCCAAGCTTAGACTATCTCACATAAAAACTTTTAGAAGCCATATCAAACTAAATGGCACAAATACCAAATCTAATTTTTAAATATTTTGTGTTTTTTTGATTAAAGTCATTTTCTGATTTTTAGTTTAAATTTAAAATATCTCATAAAAGCTACCGCTAAAAACTCTTATGCTAAAAATTACAAAATTTTAAAGGAGATATATACTAAGCCCAGAAAACACAGTCCAAACTCTTCCAAATTCTATAGTGGATAAGGCTAAAATGCCACTTTTTGATGTGGTGATTTTAGCTATTATGACCGGAGTATTTATAGCTAATGGGAAGTATATTTTGTACTCACAAACTATACAAATATCATAAACTCAATCAATCGGCTTAGCAAATTTCATTGGTAGTATCGCGTTTAGCTGCGGCTTGATCATGGTTGTATTTTACGGTGCTTATCTTTTTTACGAGCTCAGTTTTAAGTGGTGTGAGCGTCTATGATGATAAGCTAAAATTTATGCAGATGTTGCGTTATTACGTAATTGTGTGAGTGTTTTACTTTATCGGTGCAGTGCTTGTAGCATATGCATTTTTACTCAGGATTGCCATTTAATTTGATGAATATATCTTAAAAAGTTTTATTGCAGTGGCTTCTGACAAAGCAGGTGCGGTATTTATAGAGCTATTTTTATGTGCGATATTTTGTAATATATTTGTCTGCACGGCGGTTTGGGCGAGCGAGTAGTACGAGCGATATAAATGGTAAATTTGCAATTATGTGGATGATAGCTACATTTGTGGCTTGTTCGATTGAACACTGTGTAGCAAATATATTTACCATAACTCAAGGCTTGATTGCAAAGTCGCACTATCTAAAACAAGCTTGGCGACATAGAGTCACTTTCGCATAAGTTTACACAGTTTAACTACATCGTATCAAAATCCATGTAGCCTTTTTAACTCAGGATCTATTAACTTTTTCTCGCCTGTTTTAGTAACACTAACATACGTTGCCACCGCACTTGTTACATGCACACACTCACGAAATCCACTCTCATTTAGCCTAAGTGCAGTTACTTCGATACGTGTTGTGATAGATGTTGAGCCTGCTTTTATGATCTTAGCGTAGCAACTAACGACATCACCTATAAAAACTGGCTGTTTAAAAACTATCTCTTGCATAGAGATGGTTACGACACGTTCAGGTGCGATCTCGCGTGCTGCAATCGCTCCTGCAAGGTCTATCTGGCTCATTATCCAACCACCAAAGATATTTCCAGCTGAGTTTGTATCCCTTGGCAGTGCGACTAGTTTTATGCGTGGTTCACCAAAACTTGATAAATTTTCCATATTTTTCCTTTTGCTTTGTTTTTATTGTATTGTAGCAGAAAAATTTGAAATAATATTAAATTATTTTATGATAAAATCTCTCTTTTAAAGGATTTATATGAATGATTTTAAGAGATTAAATGAGCTTGTGCGTGAGCAAAAAGCCCAGCTTAACAAACTTTATAAAAATTTAAATGATGAGCTAATTATTAAGGCTTTAAAAATTTGTGGTTTAAATGGTAACAAAAGTGAGCGTATAGCGGTGCTTCGCCGTATTGTAGACCTTAAAGTTGACCCACTTGAAAATGAGCTAAAAAAGCTTGGCATAGATGAAAATGAGCAAAAACGTATATTAAATTTGATGTTTGAATTTGTGAGAGAATTATATGAAAAACGCCACACAGAGCTTATAACACAGGTGAAAAATGAGAAGATATTAGATGATTTTAATGTGGCTATCATAGAGGCTATGCACTCAGTTGGACTTGCTTTAAATGCGTGGCAGACGGTTTGGCAGGAGCGGATCATCGACACGACAAATAAAGAGTTTGAAGCTAAATTTGATGATATTACAAAGGCAGTTGAGTTTATAAGCAAGAACACTCTGTTTCAAACGGATGCAAATGGTGTAAGAGCAGATAGAACTTATGGTGCGGTTGTAAAGTCAAGCGAAAATGGAGTGGAGAAGTTTAGCTTTGCACCTTATGCGGTGGCGTTTGCAGATGAGGTAAAAGTCGTGATAAATGCCTTTAAAAATGCACTTTTAAATTTAAAAAATCTAGCCAAAACAGATGAGCATAATAAATTTATAATATATTTTGAGCGACTTAAAAACGCCTTTGCCGAGCGTGAAAACGACAAGGTTATCGCAGCGTGGCAAGATGCCGAGATAGCTTGGATGGATGTGCGTGGAGCATTACAACCCGGACATCCGCTTGAGTATTACGAAGATATCTACACTCACGCAGTGGCTTTGGAGTGGGATATACGCTTAGTTGATGACGGTGGCGTTGATGAGAGTGAGTTTAAGGCTCGTGTTAAACGCAGTTACGCTCAAATTTGTGCGGATATAAATTTGAATGATATAGCACTAAATAGGCAGGTAAATGCAAATATTGAGCGAACCCAGCTTTACATCTCTGTGCCGATGATTTACTACGCGGCGGAGCTAAATGGTCTTTTTAGTGCACAGGTCGTGCCAAATGATGAGAGCGTGAGTGTGGCGTGCGGTAAGAAAATTTTTGCCTTTGTCAATCACGTCTATGAGAGTGCTAAAGCAAAGCCATTTATGCGTCTTGGAAGTGAAATTTTTAGCCATGAGTTTTTAAATTTTAACCGAGAGATTTTATTTTTAAAGCCTGATGTTTGGAAGAAAATTTATGAGATTTCAACTATCGGACATGAGTTTGGACATATTTTATTTATCGCAAATGATACAGAAGCTACTATGAATAAAAGCGGTGTGTTTAAATTTATTGAAGAGTATAAGGCTACAACTGGTGGGCTTGTTAATTTCTTTTTACACGAGGATGAGCGGTATAAGATGGGCGTGTTTGCTGAGCTTATCGCACGTTCTGTTGGGCTTGTTGGATGGCGAAAGGTAGATGAGGTTAGGGCGTATTACTGCGAAGGACTTATTCATCTTAGTCTGCTTTTTAAGACCGGGGTTTTGAAATTTGACGGTAAAAGTTTAAATGTAGATATGAGTGAAATGGCATATGAGAAGTTTAAAACGGCTTGTTTGGTAAATTACCGTGACCTAGCCACTCACTACAGCAAAAAGGTTGATGCGAGTGAGTTTTTACATAAATTTTGCGTTAAAGACGGTGTGAGTTACCTACCAAAAGATAGCAAAACGCGAGAGTTTGTGGAGTATTTTTATTCACGATATGAAGCTATTGGCAATGAGCTTGATGAGAGTGGCGAATGGGAGCGATGGCAGAAGTTAGCAAGTAAATTGGGATAAAATTTGATAAAAGTGTTTAAGAGACTTACAAATAACAATACACTATCTTTTTTATACACAGTAGCTCTTTTTACGATATATTTTATTGCTTTGTATAATCAAAATGAGTTTTATAGCAGTGTGATATCTGTTGCTATGAATGTTAGCATAGCTACTATTATAGCTTATAACGTAAAAGATAGTAAAAATTTAAAGCACTATTGGGCGTTGATAGTCACAGCTATATTTACTTGGGCTGTGGCTGATGCATTTATGCTATTTTATAGCTTAAAGGGGCATAATACCGAATGGATGACATATAAAAGAGTCGTTCATATCGTGTATTTGTTGCCATATATATTGTTTTTGATAGCTTGCATAATGATGTTTATAAAAAGTATGAGAAATCGCTTTTGGCTTCAGACATTTCTTGATATAACTGTTGTTGTTTTGTTATATCTTAGCTTTTTTTGGGCCGTAGTATTTAATCACGATATATCTTTGGCGTTTTCATCTATGTTTTTTATCCATACGATATACATTATCATTGATGTCGTGATGTTTTGCTGTGTTTTTATCATCTACTACTCTTTACATAATATTAAGCGTAGACTGTCTTTTTATTTTTGTCTACTTGCTATTGGCACCCTTTCTATTGTCAATACATATTTTAATATCACTTCTATGCACGATCAAGATATTATAAATACATACTTTAGACTATGTTTTGAGATAGTATTTGTGATATTTTTATTTAGCTCTTTTTATATTAGATATAATGAGATGTTTGCGAGATTTGGTAAAAATAGTGATGATTTTCATAAAATTTTAATCAGCAAAGTAGTAATGGCACTATTTTTGATAATTATTTCTATAGGTGCTATAGGAACATTAGACGTTACGTGGTTTATGTTTGTTATGATGACAATACTATTTTATAGTATCTTAACATATAACATATCAAGTATAAAAAATAGTAAAAATTTAATAGAAAAAGATAGACAGATAAGAAAGAAGCTAGACAGAGTAGTAAATGAGCGTATGCAAGAGCTTAATCAAACAAATAAGAGATTAAAAGAGTTAAGCGAGTATGACTTTTTGACAGGTTTGTTAAATAGATCTTGTTTTCTTGATAGGCTTGAAGAGATGATAAAGACTAAAGGTATTGGTGAAAATATATGCGTTTATAATATCGATCTGATACATTTTAAAGCTATAAATGATACTTACGGACACTATGTTGGCGATGAAGTTTTAGTAACACTTACAAAAAATATAAGTGAAATTTTGCCAAATGGTGCATTATTTTCTAGATTTGATGGTGATGATTTATATATCGTTGTAAAGAGTGATAAGTTTGAGTATTTTAAAGAGCTTATTGTAAGAATCTATTCTGTCATAAAAGCTTTGATTACTATAGATGAATATAAAATTTTACTAAATGCAAAGATAGGCTTTAGCATAACCGAAACTAGTGAAATTTTAATTGACGATCTGCTTGCTCAAGCTAGTGCTGCATTAAGTGTTGCAAAACGTGATATAAATAGTGTTTGGGTGTTTTATGATGATGTAAAAGATATTTTGCAAGAGCAAAACCATATCGAAATACTTTTAAATTCGATCGACTTTGATAAGGAATTTGAGCTAAATTTTCAGCCACAGTTTGAGCTAAATACTCAAAATCTTATCGGAGCAGAGGCTCTTTTGCGTTGGCATTCACCTATAAAAGGTAATGTTATGCCATCTAAGTTTATCCCTATAGCCGAGCAAAGCTCTATCATTATAAATATAGACAGATGGGTTGCCAAACAAGCCATAAAACAAATCGGCAAGTGGAATAAAAAATATGGCACAAATTTAAAGATATCAATAAATGTATCTTTAAAACAGATGGATAGTATCGTGTTTGCAAATGAGATATTAAATTTAATGTCAGCTTATGATGTCAACCCAAGTTGTGTTAATATCGAGATATCTGAGAGTAGTTTTGTAATAGCAGACGAGACTTTGCAGAAGGTGGCTAGTGTATTTAAACAAAGTGGCATAGGCGTAAGCGTAGATGACTTTGGTGCTAGTTTTTCATCATTTAACTACATCAAAAAATATATGATAACTAGACTAAAAATATCAAAAGAGCTAGTGGATAATATCGCTACGAGTGAATTTGATAAAGCTGTAATAAATATGATAATATCACTGACAAAAACCATAAATATCAAAACATTAGCTGAAGGCGTAGAAAGCATCATTCAGCTTAAAATTTTAAAAGATCTCGGTTGTGACGAGATACAGGGCTTTATCTGGGGTAGAGCTGTGAATGCAGATGAGTTTGAAAAACTGATAATAAATTCTATCTCACAACGCTAGAATACTCCAAATTTTCATATTTTAAAATATGTTTATTCGAGTTTTTAGCACTTAGGCTTATCATTTTTGTAGTTTCATCATTTCTTGGGATTATGATATGAACTTTCTCACCCAGAAATATAACAAATATATTTTTAAGCTCATAAATTTCACTAATATCGCTAAATGCAAATTTCTCATTTTCTCTTAACTCATCTTTATAATACGCCAAATACTCATCATTTACTTCAAATTTCATTGTTTTTTCTACTTCATTGCTTCTTAGATTTTTTAGTGCTTTTAGTCGTCTATTTTTTAAAAAAAATGGATAGAAAAATACCCAAAATATGCCAAAAGCAACGCCAATAATGGTAAAAATTTGATATCCGGTAAGTTTATCTATCACAAATCCAGCAATCATAGCTTCGCCAAATATACCTATCGTGTTTATCATCATCTGTTTTCTTGCTTTTTTTGAATAAAACAAAACAAATGCTTGATAATCAAGCAAATCCACACTTTTTAAATTTATCTCTTGTGTCATAAATGCTCCAAATTTTTAAATTTATAAGATTATATCAAAAAACAAGGATTTAATTAGTATAATTTGTGTTATTTTTAGGAGATGAGTTTGAGTGCGACTGAATCACTAAAGGCTTACCAAAAGCGATCAGTGTTTATTGTTTTAGTGATTTTTGTATTTGCTCAGATATTTTCTTTGATCGGATATGTCTATATCCAAAAGTTGCTTACTTTTATCGCCTATGGATTTATTATCGTAAATATTTATAAGCATATCGTAACGCCAGAAAATTATAGAGTGCATTGGATATTGTTGTGTTTGGGCGTAGCACTTTGGGGAGCTTGTGATCTTTTATGGTTTTTAAATACTGATCTCTTTATAAAGGACTATGATCGATATGAGTTTTTGCTCATAAGTTATTCTGTGCCTATGCTTTGCATACTTTTTGCTATGTCTATATATTTTTATATAAAATTTAAAGATGCAAGTGAAAAATCAATCATATTGCTTGATACATTTGGTGTATTTTTGATGATTTATACGCTATTTTTTAACGTTATTTTCAACTTAAATATCACTTTGATTTTTAAAAGTATATATGATTTTTGTATATTTTGTGTGATAATTATAAATTTGATCTTGCTTTTTGTTGTGCTAAGCGAATTATTTACGAGCAATTTTATATATATTCGCAAAAGTGGTTTTTATATGATCGTAGCCGTTATATTGTTTACGATGTTGAATTTATATATTTATTATAATAAATTTAAAATGCCACTTTATCAGCCAAATTTATTAGCACCGCTTTATATTTTGCCATTTTGTCTATTAATGATAGGTTCGTTTTATTTACAGACAAATAACTCTCGTGTCGCACAAAAAGACAATAACATAACTATGAGTTCAAAATGGTTACCGATAATAGCAATAGTACCAATATTTATAGAGAGCGATTTCTCTCCTATTCAAGCAGTTGTTTTACTCTGTATTATAGTCATAAATACGCTTACAAGCTACTATGTAAAAAGCTCTACGATAAGCGATAAGCTACTAACCCAAGAAAAGCTAATGCATAACAATCTTGAAAAAATTATACACGAACAGACAAATGAACTAAGACTTGCAAATTTACGTTTGCAAGATATATCTGAACGTGATTATCTAACTGGCGTAGGTAATCGGTTATTTTTATCAGATGGTCTTAAAAATTTATATTCAAGCCTTAAATCCGATGAAGAGCTTGCGGTGTATTATATAAATATCGATAAATTTAAATCAATAAACGCCTCTTACGGACATATTGTTGGTGATAGAATTTTAAGGGCCACTGCAAAAAGGCTATTAAGTCTTTGCAATCAAAAAGACATCATATCTAGAATGAGTGCTGGTGAGTTTGTAGTGGTTACAAAGATTGGAAAAGATGACAAGAGTGGAGCTTTAAATTTCGGTATAAATATTAAGAAAAATTTGCAAGAAAATTTACAAGTAGATAGATTTCATTTTATTATGAGTTGTTTTGTTGGTATAAGTATAGTTTCATACAGACAAGACATAGATATCAAGACGATTGTTAAAAACTCAAATAGAGCAATGTATTATGCTAAGGAAAATCCATCTTTAAATCCTACAATATACAGTAGTGAGATAGACGATCATATACATACGGCGTCGCGTATGGAGATTTTGCTAAGCAAGGTAAATTTAAGCGAAGAGATAAAGGTATATTTTCAGCCTATTTTTAACACAAAGACACTAAAGATAGTTTCGTTTGAGGCACTTCTTAGATGGGATTCAAAGGAGCTTGGATTTTTAGAGGCTTCTCAGTTTATGGATGTTGCTAAAGTAAATTCTGATACGCTTAATGGTATTTGTTCTGTTGCTGCCATAAAGACTGTGCAATACGTGAGTAGTTGGCAAAAAGATGGCATAAATATACCAAAAATCAGCCTAAATATCATTCCAACACAGATAAAAAAGAGTATCTTTATACAAAATATAAACGATCTTTTAAAGCTATATGGCGTGAGTCCAAAGGTTTTTGAGCTTGAGCTTGATGAGAGCGTATGGGTCTATCCGCCGGAGCTTTTAGATAAAATTTTTAATGATATAAATAGTAGCAATATCAGCGTTTGTATCGATGATTATGGTATTGGCTATACCTCGTTTGCCTATATGAAAAAGTATCATATTCGCTGTATCAAGATCGCACGTGAACTTATACAAGATATGTTAAATACAGATATCGATACTCAGATAGTCGCATCTATCATAAATTTAGCAAACAATACAAATTTAAAAGTCACAGCAAAGGGTGTGCAGTCTAAAGATGAGCTAGACAAGCTAATAGAGCTAGGTTGCAAAGAGGCTCAAGGATGTTATCTTAAAGAGCCTATGTGTGCTGAAGAGTTTAAAGAGTTCTTAAAGCAAAATTCATCAAATATAGATCAGATTTAAGCTTCGGCTTTTATCTCTTCGTTTGATTTTACAACCATACCAGATCCATGTATAACGCTAGGTATGCAGCTTGTGCATATATCTACATCTTCACCATTTTTGTGTGCTTTAATAAATACTGCATTTTCGTCATCTGAACTTTTTAAAGCACATACGTTGCATATAACGACATTATTTTCTATCATTTTTTATCCTTCTTGATTAGTAAAGGTGTATTTTAGCGATAAATTTATAAAAATTTAATGATTTAAGTCAAGCCTTGATTTATATTTATCTTTGAATTAATAAAATCTGATATAATTTGTCAAAAATTAAAGGTAAAATATGAATGAAAATGAGATAGTATTACAGATGTTAAAACTTCAGCAAAGTTTAAATGATGAGACAAATGGGCTAGGCTGGGAAAATGGATACACAAATAAAAACAAGCTCATAAGCTGGAAGCGTTGCATATATATGGAGTGTGCAGAGCTAATAGATAGCTTTGCGTGGAAACACTGGAAGAGCATAAATGCAGCGACTGATGAGCAAAATTTACGAGTTGAGGTCGTGGATATTTGGCACTTTGTAATGAGCTTTATGCTACAAATTTATAAGCAAAAAGGGCTAGGGGATGCAAAGATACTAGCTGATAATATCTGTGCAGCAAGTGGCTTTGCAGAGTTTTGCAAAGAGCCTTATAATGTGGCTAGTGAGAGTATATATGAGATAATGAACGATATCGAAAAGCTTATACATGAATGTAGTGGATTTGAATATAACATACATGATATTTTAAAAATTTACTTCAGCGTCGCACTAAAATGTGGCGTAAATTTGTACTCACTTTATGAGTGCTATGTTGCTAAAAACGTGCTAAATCGCTTTCGTCAAAACAACGGCTATAAAGAAGGCACATACAAAAAGCTCTGGGGAGGACGAGAGGATAATGTTGTGATGAGCGAGATTTTAGCTAGTGGTATAAAAAGCATAGATGCTATATATGCTGAGCTTAAAAGTGCTTACGACGCAGCAAAGTAGGTTGAGTTTGTGAGTATTTTTTGGCTTTCGTGGCGTGATTTTTTAACTGCTAAATTTATCACACTCTCTATCTTGCCACTTGTTTTAAGCGTGGCGGTATTAATAAGTGTGATGATGCTTGGTGGGTCTGAGCTGTGGGAGCTACTTTTAGCAGGTGCGATGAGCGGTGAGTATGTATTTTTTGATACAAGTTCGTATCCGTTGGTGGCTAAAATTTTATCTTTTGAGGTAGTACGTTATCTTATTAGTTCCTTATTTTACATACTCTCAACGTTTTTAGTTGTTATTTTAAGTGTGGCTATAGCTTTACTTATCGCTGGATTTTTAACCCCAATCGTAACACGCGAGATCAACGCAAGACATTATAACATAGCTCAAACTAGTATGGTTGGCACTTCAAGAGTTTTGTGGCTTATGACTACAGTGATATTTAAGTTTTTAGGGATTTTACTACTTTGTTTACCTTTCATTTTTATTATACCAATACTAAGCTTTTTTTTCATAAATATCCCGTTTTTTTATCTTTATTATAAATTTTTACTCATTGATGTGGCGAGTAATGCCCTATCAGAGTCTAAATTTGAACTAGTTTGGCTTGAAGGTGGCGGATTTAAATTTATACTTGCTTGTGCAGTATTTTACATTATCTCTCTTGTGCCACTTTTAGGACTATTTTTGCAACTATTTTTCATTATATTTTTAACACATATTTTCTATCAAAAGCAAACAATAGTGAAGTTTTAGTAGTATAAATTTATGGGGAGAGACCCCATATTAAGCATAAACGAAGAGTTTATTTGTAGTATCAAAAAGCCTATCAAATAGCTTTTTGGTATTATTAAGTAGATTTTTATCAGCACGATTTTGCTCTAAAAGTTCATCAAATATTTTTATAGTATTATCTGCGATTAGATTTTTATGATTGTCATTTTTGGGTTGTGGAAGTATCTGTTTTATATTGTTTGCTAGATTTGTTATACTCTCATCACTTCCTGCGATTTTATCGTCATTTTTGACATTTTTCATAAATTTATCTATTTGTGGACTAATGAGTTTTAACGCTTCATCAAGCTCTGCAAGATCTTTTGTGTCAAGTCCATCGCCTTTGTATGAGAAACTATAGCCGTATTCGTGTGTTAGAGTTAGGCTTTGGCTACTGCCACGCGAGTTTTTTTCGCTGACGTATTCTAGGCTTTTATTATCATACATTGAAAAATCTATCTCATCACCGCTACTTGTTTTAAATTTGAAATCCATATTATTATAACTAGCTTGTGAGTATAAATTTGAGAAATTTGTCTGCATTTTTGCTCCTTTTAAACTAAATCGACATAATTTTAAATTTATAAAGCTGTTTTTAACAAGCTTTTTGTAAAATTTAATAAAAAAGGTGTGAAATGTGTTGTTTTGGGACTCGGATATTTTTGCTAATGTTTATCACGATTTTAAGCTTTGTTTTGCATAAATTCTATCCCATTTTGCCAGTTGTTGGTTATTATTTTATATTTGCAAATTTACTTGCATTTACGATGTTTTCGCTATTTTTTAAAGAGCTTTTACCTACATTTGTAAAATCAAAGACGATACACTACTTCTCACTAATTGGCGGCTTTTTAGGCGGATTATTATCAATGGCAATCTTTAAGAAATTTAGTCGTGATATATTTACTTATACTGAGCTTTTTTTGCTTGTATTTTGGCTTGTGATTTTAATGGCTTTAGTAGTCAAATTTAATGAGATAGTGGAGTTTTTAGGCTATTTTTATGATTGATAAGAATATTATTAAATTTATAAAAAAGATGCACCTTGTCTCGGTTGCTGTTATAAGCGAGGATATACCATATGCGTTTAGTTGCTTTTATGCTTTTGATGAGGATAGACTAAATTTATTAGTCGCTTCAAGCTCTACAACTACTCATATAAAGGCTCTTGCACAAAATCCAGAAGTCGGTGGCACGATTGCACTTGATACAAAGATAGTTGGCAAGATAGAAGGCATTCAGTTACGTGGCACTATGCAAAAAGCTAATGAGCAAATGTCAAAAATTTACTTCAAACGCTATCCTTATGCACTTGCAATGAAGCCTGAGATATGGTGCATAAGTTTAAAATGGATAAAATTTACGAGTAACACGCTTGGGTTTGGCAAAAAGCTCATCTGGGAGAGATAAGATCTAGCTAGATGAGCTGATTGTCTTTGAAATTTTAAATAATAAGATGAGACTACTTATTTTAGTGCTTTTTAAGCCCTTTTGCATCTATATCAAGCTTTATACTCTCATTATCTATTATGCCAATACCAGCCTTTAATACGGCATTTGCGATCTCATGGGCCTCTTTTAGTGAGTGCATTTTATAGCTTCCACACTGATACTCGTTTAGCTCTGGTATGTCGCTTTGGCTTAGGACATTTGTTATATCTTTCATCGACGCTTCCCAAGCAGACACGACCTCTTCGCAACTTGGTGAGCCAATAAGACTCATATAAAATCCAGTACGACAGCCCATCGGCGAAATATCTATGATCTCTACATCATTTTTATTTAAATGATCTCTCATAAATCCCGCAAAGAGATGTTCTAGTGTGTGTATACCACGCTCTGGTAACATATCTTGGTTTGGTTTGCAAAAACGTAGGTCAAAGACGCTAATCTTATCGCCCTTTGGTGTATTCATCGTCTTAGCTAGTCGCACACCAGGTGCGTTCATAATGGTATGATCAACACAAAAACTATCAAGTAATGGCATATTTTCTCCTTATTTTATAAAATTTTATTTAAAATCTCACAAGCCTCATCTATCTCTTTTTCGCTCACATTAAACGGTGGGAAAAATCTCACGACATTATTGCCCGCACCAACGAGTAAAAGCCCGTTTGCAAGGGCTTTTGCGACTACATCTTTGGCGGTTATCTTGTTTTCATTAAATTTAATACCAAGCAATAATCCCTTTCCACGAATCTCTGTTATGCTATCAAATTTTTCTTTTAAATTTGCTAGTTTCTCTTTTGCGTATTTACCAATTTTTACTACATTTTCAAGTAGATTATTGTCTATTATCTCATCTAACACAGCGTTACCTACAGCACATACGAGCGGATTGCCTCCAAAAGTTGAGCCGTGATCACCCGGCATTAATACATCATTTGCTCTTTCATAAGTTAGCAAGGCACCTATCGGCACACCGCCACCAAGGGCTTTTGCGATGGTTATCACGTCTGGAATTATGTCAAAATTTTTATAAGCAAAGAGCTTACCGGTCCGTCCCATACCACACTGAATCTCATCAAATATCACAAGAGCATTATGCTTTTTGCTAAGTTGTTTTATAGCATTTATAAACTCATCAGTCGCACTCTCTAGTCCACTTTCGCCCTGAATAGGTTCAAGTATGATCGCCGCCGTTTTGTCGCTAAATTTAGATTCTAAGTCTGCTACATCATTAAACCTACACTCAGTTACATTTGTAATAAGCGGACGAAAAGGAGCTTGATACTTCTCTTGTCCAGTGATAGCCAAAGCCCCAGTAGAACGTCCATGAAATGAGTTTGACATATAGATTATCTCTGTTTTTTCACTTGAAATTTTACTACCAAATTTACGAGCGATTTTGATGGCTAATTCATTTGCTTCTGTGCCACTATTTGTAAAAAATACTCTTTGCATATCACTATTTTGCGTTAGTTTTTCTGCTAGATCTATTTGAGGTTGCGAGTAGTATAAATTTGATATATGCACTAGTTTTTTACTCTGTATAGTCAACGCGTTAGCCACAACATCACTCGCGTGTCCTAGGCAATTTACCGCGATGCCTGAGACAAAGTCTAGATATTTTCTGCCATTTGTATCATATATGTATGAGCCTTTGCCGTGATCAAAAATCACATCAAATCTATTATAAACATTTAGTAACATTTACTATCCTTATATGTCTTTTTTGATGAGCGTTCCGGCACCTTCTGTCGTAAAAAGCTCTAAAAGTAGTGAGTGCTCTAGTTTGCCATTTAGTATGATTACCTTATGTACGCCCATTTCTATGGATTTTAGGCAGGTTGTTACTTTTGGTAGCATACCACCACTTATCGTACCGTCGTTTATAAGCTCTTTTACGCCACTTACGCTTATTTCTTGAATTAATGTTGATCTGTCGTGATAATCAAGCATTATCCCATCAACGTCTGTTAGAAATATCATCCTATCAGCTTGAAGCTTTCCAGCTATCGCACCTGCGACATAGTCGGCATTTACATTATATGTTTGTCCGTTTTCATCGACGCCGATTGATGAGATGACTGGGATATAGCTGTTATCTTCTAATAAATTTATTATATTTGGACTGACCTGTTTTATCTCGCCAACAAAACCGATATCAATCTTTTTAAATTTTTTGCCATCTCTCTGCACTATTTTGCCATCTTCGGGACTATTTAAATTCTCATCGTAGATATATTTTTTCTCAACCATAACAAGGTTATTATCTTTACCGCTTAATCCGATCGCCTTTCCGCCATATTTGTTTATATCAGCGACTATGCTCTTATTTACCTTGCCAGATAGCACCATCTCTACGATCTCCATCGTCTCTTCGTCTGTTACGCGGTTACCACCGACAAAGCGACTTTGTTTACCTATCTTAGCCAACATCTCATTTATCTCAGGCCCTCCACCATGCACGATGACTGGGTTAATACCTACAAATTTCATAAGCACAACATCTTTGATAAACTGCTCTCTAGCTTTTTTATTTACCATTGCTGCACCGCCGTATTTGATAACGATCGTTTTGCCATAATATTTTTTAATGTATGGTAGGGCATTTACTAAAATTTCAGCCTTTAATAAATTTGAAACCATTTTTTACTCTTTTAATTTATTAAGTATGATATTCGGCGTTTATCTTGACGTAGTCATAGCTTAGATCGCACCCCCAAGCAGTGGCGTCAAACTCGCCATCATTTAACTCTATCACCACATCCACCTTTTCGCCTTTTAGTATATTGATTGCTTTTTGAGTGTCAAATTTTATCCCACGCCCATCAGCAGCGACTTGTATCTTTGTGTTTTCATTTGCTAGGTAGATATTTACTCGCTCTATTATAAGCTCAGCCTTTGAGTATCCCACTGCACAAAGTATGCGACCCCAGTTTGGATCAGCTCCAAAAACTGCTGCTTTAAATAAGCTTGATGTTACGACTGATTTAGCGACCATTTGAGCGTCTTTTAGGCTTCTTGCGTTTTTAACGACAACTTCTATGAGTTTTGTTGCACCCTCGCCATCTTTTGCGATTAGTTTGGCTAACTCTTTATTCACATATAAAACAGCTTCTTTAAATTTATTATAGCTTTCACTACTTTCACTTGTTATTTTAGTATTTCCTGCCGCTGCATTTGCTAAAATGCATGCCATATCATTTGTGCTAGTGTCACCATCAACGGAGATCATATTAAATGTATTATCTGCTATCTCGCTAAACATTTTTTGCAATAGCTTTTTTTCTATGTTTACATCAGTTACTACAAATGACAGCATAGTCGCCATATCTGGATGTATCATACCGCTACCTTTTGCAATACCAGCGACCATTACATCTTTACCGTCTATGCTCGTTCGCACGCATACTTTTTTCATAAAGGTATCAGTTGTCATTATCGCACGTGCAGCTTCATCTCCCTCACGCCCATTTTGTTTTATTAAATTTACGATATTTTCTATACCGCTTTCAACTAGTGGCATATCTAAATTTACACCGATTATGCCAGTTGATTGCACTAGTACCTCTTCTACTTTTAGTCCAAGTTTAGCTGCTACACTCGCACACATCGTCTTTGCGTCATTTAGCCCAACTTCACCGGTGCATGAGTTTGCGTTACCGCTATTTATTATGATAGCTCTTGTGTTTGCATTTTTGATATGCTCCATATCAAGCACGATAGGGGCTGCTTTTGCAAGGTTACGAGTAAACACAGCTGCTGCAACTGCTGGGATCTCACTATAAATTAATGCCAAGTCTTTTTTGCCACTTTTTTTAAGCCCTGCTGCGATACCTGCGGCACGTATACCACGAACGTCTGTTATACTTGCATTTTTTAAAATTTCCATTATCTCTCCTTCGCTCACTAAGTATACATTGATAAAAACTCAAGCCCATCACTTTGGCTTAGCCCAAACATCAGGTTCATACTCTGCACAGCCTGCCCACCAGCACCCTTTATGAGGTTATCTATCACTGAGATGACGATTAGATCTCCACTTTGCTCATTATAACGTAGCCCTATCTCGCAGATATTACTATTTTTGACATTTTTTATCTCTGGCAGATCACGAGTGATACGCACAAAGTAGCTATCTGCGTAAAACTCATCATAAATTTTATAAATTTTTTCCTGCGTCATCGTGCTTTTTAGCTCATCTTTTACTTGCAGATATATCGTTGAGAGTATGCCACGATTTATTGGCAAAAGGTGTGGTGTAAATATCAAATTTATATCACTCTTGCTTAGTTTATCCATCTCTTGCTTTATCTCTGGTGTATGGCGGTGTTTTAGTACGTTATATGCTTTAAAATTCTCGTTTACTTCGGTATATAATAGCTCTACTTTCGCACTTCTACCAGCTCCGCTCACACCTGATTTTGCATCTATGATTATGCGATCTGTTTTAGTGATACCTCCCCTTAAAAGTGGTGCAACACCAAGTATCGCTGATGTTGGATAGCACCCAGGAGAGGCGATAAGCTCAGCCTTTTTGATGCGATCTGTATAAATTTCAGGCAGACCATAGACTGCTACTTGATTAATGTGTGGATAGTTGTGTTTTACACCATACCAGCTCTCATAAAGCTCTGAGCTATCTAGGCGAAAGTCAGCTCCTAAGTCGATTACTTTTACACCACTATTAAGTGCCTTTTTAGCTAAATTTTCTGAAAGTCCATGTGGCAGGGCTAAAAATAGCACATCTATATCACTAAATTTACTCTCTGCCTCATCTTGTGAAACGAGCTTTCTTTCAAAGTATTTCTTATAATTTTTATAAATTTCACTTACATATTCATTTGAAAATGAGTGCGATGAGATAAATTTAAGCTCAACTTTTTTATGAGCGTTTAGTATCCAAAGTAGCTGCTGTCCGGCGTATCCTGTTGCTCCGATGATACCTGCTCTTATCATAGATTATCCTTTAAATTTAGCTTAAATTTTGTGGTTTTTATACTATAAAAAAGCGTATTAAACATTACTTAAATTTTTTAATATCTATAAATTTATACAAACAACGTTACTAACAATCCCAAATCACCTTATATCGCATAGTTTTTTCACAGCAAGTGCGGCTAAATTTAGCCCAAAAACTGCCGTTACCCCCATAAAACTACCAAGTGGTTTGCAGCTTGGTGCTTCGGTTGAGAAAACTACGCTAAAATCGCCATCAAACTTAGCTTGTTTTAGCTCATAACGAAACTTACGAGCGAGTGGATCGACACTTGTTTTCCAGATAGAAGTTACGCGGATTTTGCTTGGATCAAAGCGTTTTGCACCGCCCATTGAGCTGATGAGCTTATGAGAGTATTTTTTAGCCAAAGCTACTTTTGCGGGTATGTCATCTATAGCGTCAATTATAAGATCAAAGGGTTCAAAGTCAAAGCTATCTACAAACTCAGGCGTGATAAGTTCATATATCGGTGTTACATTTGGATAAATTTTGGCAAACTCATTTACCTTTACTGCTCCCACATTTTCGCTGTAAATTTGGCGATTTTGATTAGTTATGTCAAAGATATCTTTATCTATTATGGTGATAGAACCTACCCCGGTTCTAGCCAGAGCATCAACACACATACCACCCACGCCACCTACGCCACAAACTAGTACTTTTGCGTTTTGAAGTGTTGCGAATTTCTCATTACCAAATAGCCACTGTACTCTTGTGAAGCGATTTTTTTCTAAATTTTGATTTAAATTTTGCATTCTAGCCTCTTTTTTAGCGTCTTTAATGTTGCACGAGCGGTCATATTTAGCTGTATGGGTGTAATGCTTGCAAAACCCTCATTTACCACACTGATGTCGCTACTTTCCCCTTTTTCATAATCAAGTGAAGCCACACCCAGCCAGTAATACTCCACTCCACGTGGGTTGCGATTGAGTGTAGCGTGAGTAGCGTAGGTGCGTTTACCGGCAGGCACAACAGCAAAGCCTTTGAAGTCTTTGCGTGAAACGGCAGGAATATTTACGTTTAAAAATTCGCGTTCAGGTAGGTCTATCTCACCACTTAGCACCTTTTGTGTGATAGCTTTTACTACATCTTTTGCAAGGTCAAAGCCGAGCCTGTCTATGCTGTCATTTTGATAAAACTGCGAAAATGCAATACTCTTTATGCCATGCAAAACTCCCTCCATAGCCGCTCCGCACGTGCCTGAGTAGGTTATATCCTCACCTAAATTTGCTCCGTGATTTATGCCAGAGATTATAAGGTCTGGTTCATGCTTAAAAAGTGCGTGAAGTGCGAGATACACACAGTCGCTAGGCGTTGCGTCATCAAGCTTAAAAAAGCCATCATCTATTTTTATAAAACGTAGTGGTTTTGTTAGCGTCAGCGAGTGTGCACAGGCTGATTTTTCGCTACTTGGAGCGACTATCGTTACATTTAAATTTGGCAGCTCTCTTAGTGCGTTAGCTAGTTCGCTTAGTCCTTTTGCCTCAAATCCATCGTCATTTGTTATCAAAATTTCTTTCAATTTTATCCTTTTTAAAAGATTTATTTTATCATAGCTTTTGTTAGTCTTTGGTAAAATGTGCTTTTTGGGGGAGATTATGAGCAAAAATTTATTTATTGTCGGCACAGGAACAGACGTTGGTAAAACTTACGTGAGTGCATTAATAGCTAAAAAATTTATAGAAAATTTGCTAAGTCATGGATATTTTAAGCCAGTTGCAAGTGGAAACATTCGCTTTGCAGACGGCACGTTGTCGGTGGCTGATGTGGAGTTTGTGCGTAAATTCGTAAGTGAAAATGCAGCTAATAAATTTAATAATAAATCAGCTCGTTTTATAAACGCTTATGCTTATGAAAACGCCTACTCGCCGCATTTATCAGCCCAAATAGAAGGCAACGCACCAACACTTAAAGCTATAAAAGATAAATTTGATGAGCTTAGTAAAAATTGTGAGTTTATAAGTGTTGAAGGTGCTGGTGGGGTGATATGTCCGCTAAGATACGACTCGCAAAAGATAATGCTAACAGATGTTATTAAATTTTTAAATTTAAGTGTTATAGTAGTTGCAAATTCAGGGCTTGGAGCGATAAATTCTACTGTTTTAACAATAAGATACTTAAAAGATCAAAATATCAATGTAAAAGGTATCATATTAAATAATTATGAGCCAGAAAATTTAATACACCAAAATAACGCTGCGATGATAGAGCATTTAAGTGGCGTAAAGGTGCTTGAGTGCGTTACACATGGAGCTATTAAATTAGATTTAAGTATAGAAAATTTAATAAATTTATATGAGTGAGAAATGACACTATCTCAACTTGATTTAAAGCATATCTGGCATCCTTGTTTACAGATGAAGGACTATGAAGATTTTCCATCTATCGTTATAAAGAGTGACAAGAACGTATTTTTGTATGATGAAAATGGCAAAGAGTATATCGATATCATAAGCTCGTGGTGGTGCAACTTACTAGGACACACAAACGAGCAAATCATCGAAAATATCAAGGCTCAGCTTGATACACTAGAACACGTTATATTTGCAAATTTTACTCACGAACTAGCGATAAATTTAGCCATGAAACTAGCTGAGATTTTACTAGCTGGATTAGTGAAATTTAACTTTTCAGATAACGGTTTGGCAGCGGTTGAGTGTGTGTTAAAGATGGCATTTTGGTATCATTACCAAACGATAAAGCTTCAAAAAACACGCTTTATGTGCTTAATCGATGTCTATCACGGCGAGACGATCGGAGCTTTATCGGTTGGTGCGATGGATCTTTACTATAAAATTTACCGACCAATGTTAATGGATTTGATGCATACAAAAGCACTTGATTGCTACCGCTGTGAGTTTGGTAAATGTTGTGAAACTTGTCAAGCTGAGTGTTTTATCTATGCTAAGGAGGCTTTTACTAAATTCTCGGATGAGACTGTTGCTGTCATTGTTGAGCCACTGTTGCAAGGAGGAAATTACTCATCTCTTTTAAATTTAAGAATAATACTTATGATAATTATAATATTATTTATGAAAGAAAATACATAAGGATTTTAATATGGCTAAGGTATCTTTTATAATTGGGACTCACAATGGTTCTTTAAAACTTCATGATTGTTTTTTAAGCATACTTAATCAAACATATAAAGATTATGAAATTATAGTATGTAATGATGCTTCTAATGATGATACAGCTAATATATTAAACGACTATAAACTTAAGTATCCTAATATATTTAAAGTTATTCATAATGAAAACTCTTTAGGGGGGGGGCTTGCTATAGCATTAAATAAATGCTTAAAATTAGCTAGTGGAAGATATATCGCAAGAATTGATGATGATGATGTTTGTTATGAATTTAGATTAGAAAAGCAAGTGAAATTTTTAGAAGAAAATACAGATATTGATTGTGTTGGCTCTTATATAGATGTTTTTGATGGATCTAAGGTTACTTCTGTAAGAAAAATAGTTTTAAATCCTGATATAAATACTTTACTAAATGGTTTTTATGCTTTTCATCATCCTACAATATTAATTAAAAAAGATGTATTGCAGTTTTTAAATGGTTATGATACAAGTAGCAGATGTCATAGATGCGAAGATTTAGATTTATGGTATAGATTTTTTATTAATGGATTTAAAGGTTATAATTTAGATGAGTCTTTAATTAAATATCATGAAACACTTAAAGATTATAAAAAAAGAACATATCAGTCAGTTAAAATTGCAGTTGATTTAAGAAGATATTATAGAAAAAAATTAAAAAAACCTTTTTATTATGATTTGTTTTATTTAAAAACTTTATTAGTTTCCTTGTTGCCAAATAAAATAAGGTATAATTTAAAAAAGAGAAAAGATTATTAAAATGATTAAAGTATGCTTTATTTCAAATATCCCTTCACAATATAAGGATTAATTTAATGAATTTAATAGGTGAAGAAGTAAAATTAAAATCTTTATTTGTTAAAAGAGTAGAAAATGGTAGAGAAAATAGTTGGTACAATATAAACTTTAATACTTTTGATGTTGAATATTTAGATAAAAAAGCTATCTGCAAAATAGATAAAGCAAGTAAAGAATATGATATTTTACTTAATGCTGATTACGGTAATAAGTATTAGCTATGTATGCTAAATATAAGTTTAAAAAAGAAAATAAGCCAGTTGTTTTATTGGCTGATGGTGGTTTAGTTATAAAAAGAGGAATAATAGATAAATTTATATCAATTGTTATGAAAATTTATCCTAGTATATACCTAAAAAAACTAAGGACGTTTTGTGATAAGAGCAATGTGTTGCTTATCGCTGATGAGATTGCTACTGGTTTTGGTCGCACCGGGCGACTTTTTGCTTGTGATTATGCTGGGATTGTGCCTGATATTATGACGCTTTCAAAGGGGCTAACGGGTGGCTTTATGCCGATGGTTATCACCGCTGTACGACAAAAATTTATGACTCATTTTATGCACCTTATAATGAGAGCAAGGCATTTATGCACTCACATACTTATAGCGGTAACCCCTCTTGGTTGTGTAGCAGCTCTTGGTGTTTTAGCTCAGCTTGAAAGTGGTGAGATTTTAAAAGTAGTAGTAATTCGTGCTAAAAGGCTAAATGAGCTTTTAAATTTTGCTTTAAAAGAGTATAAAAATGTCGGAGATTAGAAGTTTGAGCCTTATAAATGCTATTGAGCTAGTTAAGGATAAAGGTAGTAAAGAGAGTTTTGACGCAGGGCTTAGAGTAGGTTATCAAATTTATAAAAAGGCGTTACAAAAGGGGCTAATACTGCGTCCTTTAGGTAATGTCATATGCTTTAATCCACCGCTTATTATTGATGAGCTTACCTGTGAAAGAGCGGTAAAGATATGCTGTGAGTGTGTTATTGAGATTTTAGGAGAGTGAATGAAAAAGGTATGGGTGCTGTTTAGCACGGAGATGTGGGAGAAGTTTAACTTTTATGGACTAAGGGCGATATTTTCGCTATTTATGGTGCATTTTTTAGGACTTAGTGAGACGGACGCGGCGATATATTATGGTGCATTTTTGGCTCTTAGCTATCTTACGCCTATCGTGGGAGGTGCTTTAGCTGATCGCATTTTAAGCTACAATGCGAGTATTATCATCGGTGCAATTTTACTTAGTATGGCTCAGCTTGTATTTTTTGTAGCTGCGTGTGGAGAGGGATTTGAACGTACTCTTAGTCTTATAGCAGCGGTGTTTATGATATGCGGTAATGGTTTTTTTAAGCCAAGTATTATGGCACTTTTAAGCTCTAGTATCGATGAGTCTTCTAAATTTGATGCGGTGTTTTCAACATACTATTTTTTTCTAAATTTGGGCGTATTGCTTGGTGTCTTTATAGTGCCTTTCTTCGCCGATGTCGTGGTAGATGGTGTCCGCGATATCAGTGCCTTTAAGTGGGGCTTTTTAGCGGCATTTTTTGCTATGCTGATAGGACTTATTATATATTTAAAATTTAGTGAGCGTCATTTAAAAGTTGTGCGTGAAAAAAGTATGAGTTTAACGATAGATAGTCGAAATTTAGTCATTTGCGTGGGTATTTTTGCAGTGGTTTTTATCACTCTTGTCTACTTTGCGAGTGGAAATTTGATAAAAACATATCTCTATCCACTCATATACGCTATTGGCATTAGTTTAGCGACGTATGTATTGCTTGATAAGAACTTAAGCCGTGCCGAGAGAGGTGATGTGGTTACTATATTTATAAGTGCGTTTTTTATCATCTTTTTTTGGGCGACTTTTGAACAAGCTGGGTCATCTCTCACGTTTATAGCAAATAATCAAACAGATAGAAATTTGCTCGGATTTAATGTTCCTGCTGCGATGGTGCAGATGTTTAACCCGCTTTTTGTGTTGATTTTATCTTTGCCATTTGCTGCGTTTTGGAGTTATTTAGATAGACAAAAAAAGAGTGTTTCAAATTTAGACAAACAAGCGTTTGGACTTGTGTTGATGGGACTTAGCTACGCTATTATCGCTTATGGAGTGAGTGGACTTGGGACTAATTTACTTAGCATAAAGTGGCTTATACTACTTTATTTTATGCAAACTTGTGCTGAGATGTTAGTCTCTCCCATTGGTTTTTCGCTCGTGGGTAAACTCTCGCCAAGGCGATTTTTAGGACTTATATTTGGCATATTTTATCTTGCAAATGCTGCAGGATATGCTCTTTCTGGCACTTTAGCAGCTCTTATGCCACCAACTGCAGATAAATTTATAAAAGCAAATGAACTTGGTATAAATTTAAATGATATTTTAAATGGAGCTATCACGCCAAATGCCGAACAGATCGTACTTTTAAACACATACAACTTACCGCTAAACTATCCGCAAATTTTTGGTTATCAGATAGTTAGCTTATATGATTTTTTTATGATATTTTGCGTTATTTGTTTACTTGGCGGAGTGATGTTATTTGGAATTGCTAGGATAAAAACGGCTTGAGAATTTCTCAAGCCGTGCAGTTTAAATTTATTAGAACTTATAGTTATAGCCGATATAAATTCCGTGGTTTGTCTCTTTTGTATCTCCGTATTCTTCTGACTTTTTGTAGTCTGTGCGGTCAAATTTATAACCAAACTCTATCTCGTTATGAGTATCAAAGCTATAAATTCCGCCCACTTTCGCACCTAATACCCAGCCATTTAGCATTGCTTGGTTTTTATCACCGTTAAATTCCTCGGTTAGTCTGTTTGAACTTAACCCTGTATATGCACCAAATGCAATTTTAAAGCTATCATTTATAGCAGGTGTATAGTCAGCTCCAACTAAGAAGTTATGCTTTTTCCAGCTAAATTTTGAATCTTCGCTTTCTTTTGAAGTCTTTAAGTCATAGCCGTATTCGCCATAAATTCTAAATATATCAAAGTCATAACCAGCTTTTAAATTTAAGCCAAATTGACCATCACTAAGTTTGTTATTTTCGTCGTCTTTTAAAGTTGATTTAAACGAATAATCGCCACCAAAGCCTACAAACGCACCATCTGCTAAAGCAACAGAGCAAACTAATGAGCCAATAAGAGCGGCTCTAACTAAAATTTTCATATAAACTCCTTTGTAATAAAATGTGTGAACTATTTTACCCCCCCCCCCCCTAAAATTTAGCTTAAAAATCTTAAAATGTAATTTCTAAATTCAAAAAGCTTAAATTTAGAGATATTTAGCGATAATTACTACCAAAATAAATAAAATCTAGGTTTAAATTTGAATAAAAAGTTACTAATATCTGCACTTGAACCATCTGCAAATTTGCATCTTCAGCAAGTGCTAAAACACGCTAAAGAGTGCGAATTACTTGGCATTTTTGATGAGAGGTTTGGTACTCCATTTTTAAGGAGTAGTGAATTCTCGGCTATGGGATTTGTGGAGGTTTTACCACTTTATTTTAAGGCCAAAAAAGCGTTAAAGCAAATGGTAGAACTCGCAAGAAATGCTGATGTTGTGCTACTTATAGATAGTCCTGCTTTTAATATACCATTAGCAAAAGCGATAAAAGAGGCTGGGATAAAAACGCCGATCACATACTATATCTTGCCTCAAGTTTGGGCATGGAAGGCACATCGTGTGACCGCGGTTGAGAGATATTGTGATAATTTAGCATCCATATTACCATTTGATGCTAAATTTTATAACCGTGCTACCTATGTAGGGCATCCTTTGCTTGATGAGATAAGAGAGCAAAAAACAAGCGTTACGCATAATAATAAAGTTGCGTTTTTACCAGGCTCAAGGCGATCGGAGATAACACGACTTATGCCTATTTATAGGGAAGTTGCGTTAAATTTAAAAGAGCAAAAACTACTTTGTGTGCCACCATTTTTGATGGATAAGCTTGATGAGTTTTACGGAGATGTTAGTGGCTTTGAGATAGTAAATGATACACCAAAAGCTCTGCTACAAAGCGACTTTGCCTTTATCTGCTCTGGCACAGCGACCTTGGAGGCAGCACTGATTGGAACGCCGTTTGTGCTTTCTTTTAAAGCAAAAGCGATAGATGTTTTTATCGCACGTAAATTTGTCAAAGTTCGTTACGCTGGACTTGCAAACATTATGTTTGACTTTATGGGGAAAGCAGCTTTGCACGATGAGTTTATCCAAGAGCAAGTGAGCGTGAAAAATTTATTAAACGCTTATGAGCGTTGCGATAAGCAGAAATTTATATCAGGCTGCAATGAGCTAAGGGAGTATCTAAGGCACGGTAGTAGCGAAGCAGTCGCAAATATGTTAAATATAAAATAGGAGTAAAATATGAATGAGCCAATGACAATATATGGATATGAAAAGATAGAATCTGAGCTAAAGGATCTAAAGTTAAATCAACGTCCGCAGATCGTCATCGAGATAGATATAGCTCGTAGCCACGGTGATTTAAAAGAAAATGCCGAGTATCACGCTGCAAAAGAGAAGCAGTCCTTTATAGACGCACGAATTGCTGAGCTTAGTGCGATACTTGCAAATGCTGAAGTCATCGACCCTAGCACATATGAGCATGATCGTGTTAGATTTGGCTCAAATGTAACGATAATGGATATAGAAACTGAGATCGAGCATACTTATACAATAGTTGGAACACCTGAGAGCAATCTTGATCGTGGATTAATCTCAATCAAATCCCCACTAGCACGTCAACTCATCGGTAAAGCCGAAGGAGACGAAGTTGTGCTAAATTTGCCAAATGGAAGAAGTGATGTAGAGATCGTGTCAATATGTTATAAACCTATTAAATTTGAAGATTGATGCATTTAAACGATAAGATACAGATAAAAGATGGTGCGATCTTTATCTCGGACGCACACGAAAATTCTAATCGCGATGGCTTTTTGAAATTTTTAAAAGCGATTGATAGTGGTGAGATAGCTGCAACGCAGCTATTTTTAATGGGAGATATGTTTGACTTTTTGAGTTTTTATGCTACAAATACTGTACAAATTTATGCCGAGCATATTGCACTGATAAATAAAATTGCCCTTAAAATAGAGGTCATTTATATTGAGGGCAATCACGACTTTAATCTTATAAATTTATTTAAAAATGTTAAAATTTTTCCGATAGAGCTACAACCACTGCGGTGTGAAACACCATGTGGAAATAGTGTGCAGATAGCTCACGGAGATAACTTTTTACCATTCGTTAGCAGATATACACTGCTGTTTTTAAGGCTAAAATGGTTTTTAAAATTTATGAATTTTCTTGATATTTTATGCGGATATAAAATTTCAAATGCTATTTTAAGTTCCCAGATAAATAAAAAGCTTGATTATAAAATACCAAATTTTAAAGACTATATAAGCACTAAAATGCAACATTATAATGCTAAATTTATAATCGAGGGACATTATCATCAAGGTGAGATTTTCGATATAAAAGATAAAATTTATATAAATTTGCCACTTTTTGCATACGACCAAAGTTATTTTATAGTAAAATACCAAGATGAAAAACTAAAATTTGCTCGAAAGAGTCTGAAAGGACATTGATGTTTGGAGACGACGTATTAAAAACGGGCTCAAACGAGATGGAGCTTGTTGATTTTCGTATCTTTAAAAAAAGTGACAACAAAATATATGAGGGTATATATGGTGTAAATGTCGCAAAAGTGCGTGAGATCATAAAGATGCCAAATCTCACTGAGTTACCAGGAGTTCCAGCTTATATAGATGGTATATTTGATCTGCGTGGTGTTGTGATACCGGTTATAAATTTGGCCAGATGGATGAATATAGTTGAGCCAACAGATGGCGTAATAATAAAACCACGTGTGATTATTGCTGAGTTTAGCGGAATTCTTATCGGTTTTATCGTCCATGAGGCAAAGCGAATCCGTCGTATAAACTGGAAAGATATAGAGCCAGCAAATTTTGCTAGCGGTACCGGTGGTGCATTGGATAAGGGTAAGATAACAGGTGTAACACGTATAGAAAATGATGAAGTTTTGCTTATCCTTGATCTTGAAAGTATCGTTGAAGAGCTTGGTATTTACTCACCTAAGCTAGATGTGAAAATAGATGAAAGCAAAAAAGTAAAAGGTATGGCTGTTGTGCTTGATGATAGCTCTACTGCTCGTAAACTTGTAAAAGATGCCCTTGAAAAGATGGGACTAAATGTAGTTGAGGCTAAAAATGGCGTAGAGGGTTTAGAGAGAATGAATGAGCTTTATGAGAGGCTTGGCGATGATATAACTAAAGAGGTGCGTGTCATACTTAGTGATATAGAGATGCCACAGATGGATGGTTATCGTTTTGCAGCACATGTTAAAGATGATGAGAGATTTAAAGATATACCTATCGTGTTTAATTCATCTTTAAGTAACGAATTTACCGCTAATAAGAGCAAAGAAGCCGGTGGAGATGCGTATCTGACTAAATTTGATGCAAATGTATTTTATCAAGAGGTGCTTAAAGTTATAGAAGCACATTCTAAATCTGCAAAATAGGGGTAAAAAATGGATGATATGACAGAAATAACACAAGACTTTTTAGTGGAAGCCTTTGAACTTATTGAGCAGATAGATCATGATTTGGTTGAGCTTGAGGCAAATCCTGAAGATCTTGAGCTTTTAAATAGAATTTTTCGTGTAGCACATACGGTTAAAGGAAGCTCTAGCTTTTTAAATTTTGACGTCCTTACAAAGCTAACTCACCATATGGAAGACGTGCTAAATAAAGCTAGAAAGGGTGAGCTTAAAATAACTCCTGATATTATGGATGTGGTGCTTGAATCAGTTGATATGATGAAAGGTCTATTGCACGGCATACGTGATCACGGTAACGATACTGATGTTGGCATAGATATTAAAAATATTTGTGAGCGTCTGACTGCGATCTCGGAGGGTGATGAATCCGTATCAAGTGAGCCTAAGACAGAAGATAAACCTAAACTAGTTGTAGAAGAGCCAGCAGCAGAGCCTGAAAAAGAGATCAGTGATGCTGAGCTTGCAAATTTAAGTGATGCCGAAGTTGAGGCTGAGATAGAGAGACTTTTAAAAGTAAGAAAAGCTGAAGATAAAGCACGTAGAGCCGCTAAAGGCGATCAGTCAAAATCAGTCGCACCTGTGTCCGCTCAAGCACCTACGCCAAAACCAGTAACACCAAAAGATAAAGATAGTGATAAAAAGGTCCCAGCCAATAGTGGTAGTGCGGTTGCACAAGAGCAAACTATACGTGTTGAGGTAAAAAGACTTGATCATCTGATGAATCTTATTGGTGAGCTTGTTCTTGGCAAAAATAGACTCCTTAAAATTTATGATGATGTTGAGGAGCGTTATGAGGGTGAGAAGTTTTTAGAGGAGCTAAATCAAGTCGTTTCAGCTTTAAGTCTTGTAACAACTGATATACAACTTGCAGTTATGAAAACTAGAATGTTGCCAGTTGCTAAGGTATTTAATAAATTTCCACGTATGATACGTGATCTTAGCCGTGAGCTTGGCAAACAAATAGATCTTGAAATTTCAGGCGAAGAGACAGAGTTAGATAAGTCTATCGTTGAAGAGATAGGTGATCCTCTCGTGCATATCATAAGAAACTCTTGCGATCATGGTATAGAAGATCCAGAAGTTCGTCGTATAGCTGGTAAGCCAGAAAAAGGCACCGTAGAACTTAAAGCATATAATGAAGGAAATCATATCGTTATCGAGATAGTTGATGATGGCAAAGGACTTGATCCTGTTATGCTTAAGTCAAAATCCATTGAAAAAGGTATCATAACTGAGCGTGAAGCTGATACGATGAGTGATAAAGAGGCATTTGGACTTATATTTAAGCCGGGCTTTTCAACTGCGACAAAGGTTACAAATGTAAGTGGTCGCGGTGTAGGTATGGACGTTGTTAAGACAAATATTGAAAAGCTAAATGGTATCATTGATATTGATAGTGAAGTGGGTAAAGGAACGGTTATGAAGCTTAAAATTCCACTCACTCTTGCTATTATTCAGTCGTTACTTGTTGGAACTCAAGAAGAGTTTTATGCTATCCCACTTGCTAGCGTCCTTGAGACAGTACGTGTGCCGATAGATGACATATATACAATCGATGGCAAAAATGTTCTTCGTTTGCGTGATGAGGTTTTATCTCTTGTGCGTCTTTCTGATGTATTTGGAGTTAATCGCGTCTTTGAAGGAGGAGACCAAACATATGTCGTTATTATCGGTGTTGCGGAGGCAAAATTGGGCATTATAGTTGATACGTTGGTTGGTCAAGAAGAGATCGTAATAAAATCTATGGGCGATTATCTACAAAACATACCAGGTATTGCTGGTGCTACGATACGAGGAGACGGACGTGTTACTCTTATAATTGATGTTGGTGCTATGATGGAGATGGCTAAGGAGATAAAAGTAAACATTAGAGCTGAGATGGATGAGTCTAAAAACGTAAAAGAAAAACCAAGTGATTACAAAGTGCTTATCGTAGATGACTCAAAGATGGATAGAAGTATAATGCAAAAATCTCTTGAGCCAACTGGTGTAACAGTTGTTGAAGCTACAAATGGTGTTGAGGCACTCAATATCATAAAATCAGGAGAGCATATGTTTGATGCGATACTTATTGATATAGAGATGCCTAGAATGGACGGCTACACTTTGGCTGGTGAAATTCGTAAGTATTCAAAATACCGAACGCTTCCGCTAATAGCAGTAACTTCAAGAACATCAAAGTCTGATAGGCTACGTGGTGTTGAAGTAGGAATGACAGAGTATATAACTAAACCGTATTCATCAGAATATCTTGAAAATGTTGTTAGAAAAAATATAAAATTAAGCTAGGAGTTGGATATGAATGATAAATTAAATCAGATCTTAGATAAACAACGTGAACAGATTACTGGACCAGAAGTTAAAAATGATGATATAGTCCAACTTGTAGGATTTGTTGTTGGTGAAGAGGAGTATGCGATACCTATTTTAAATATCCAAGAGATCATTAAACCTATTGAATACACTCGTGTTCCAACTGTGCCTGAGTATGTTCTAGGTGTGTTTAATCTCCGCGGTAGTGTTATACCTCTTATAGATTTGCGTAAGAGATTTTCATTAAATGTAACAAAGCAAACTCCAAGCACACGTTATATCGTGATGAAAGATAGCAATAATAATATCGCAGGATTTGTGATAGATAGGCTAACAGAGGCGATTAGAATAAATAGAAATAGGATAGATCCGCCACCAGAAACTTTGGTAAAAGATAAGGGTATGATATATGGCATCGGTAAGCGTGATAACAATATCCTCACGATTTTAAAAGTTGAGAGCCTATTAAAGCGTGATTTCTAAATTAAATTTGATTAAACTTTGCGTATTTGACTTTGACTCTACTATAATGGATGGTGAGACGATAGATATGTTGGCCACCGCTTATGGTGTGGGCGATGAAGTTAGTGCAATTACTAAAAAGGCGATGGCAGGTGAGCTTGATTTTTTTGAGAGCCTAAGTCGCCGTGTCGCCTTACTTAAAGGTATGTCACTATCAAAAGCTACTGAAATTTGTGCAAATCTACCACCTATGAATGGAGCAAAAGAGCTAATAACAAATTTAAAATCTCATGGTATTAGAGTTGTTATATTTAGTGGCGGTTTTCATCTAGCAACTGATGTTATGAAAGAACGACTCGGCTATGATGAGAGCTTTGCAAATATACTACATCATAAAAATGGCGTTTTAAGCGGACTTGTGGGTGGTGAGATGATGTTTGAGGCTTCAAAAGGCGAGATGATGCAACGTTTATCACGACTTTTAAATTTAAATAAAAATGAGATAATGTGCGTAGGGGATGGTGCGAATGACTTGTCTATGTTTGAGTATTCAGGTCTTAAAATAGCTTTTTGTGCGAAAGAAATTTTAAAGCAAAAGGCAGATCATTGTATAGATAGTAAAGATATGCGTGATCTATTAAATTTAATAAAATAAGTAGGAAAATATGTATAATAATGAGGCTAAATTTTCACTTTGGTGTGATTTTATTGAGCGTGATTTTTTAGATAGTGAGTTTGCCAAACTTCTTGCAAATGGTATTATAAACGGAGCTACAAGTAACCCAGCTATATTTAAGAGTGCTTTTGTAAACTCAAATGCTTACAAAGATGTGATAGCCACATCTAGCAAACGTTATCCAAAAGATCTGTATGAAATTCTAGCTACTCAAGACATAAAAATGGCTGCAACAAAACTGTTTTCAGAGTATGCAAGCGGCAATGATGGATTTGTCAGTCTTGAAGTTGATCCAAATTTAAGCGATAATGCTGTAGCTACTATAGATGAGGGCGTTAGGCTGCACGCTACCATCGCTATGCCAAATGTTATGATAAAAATTCCAGCCACAAAAGAGGGTTTTGAGGCGATGAGTGCCTTGATGGCTCGTGGTATTAGTGTCAATGCTACGCTGATATTTTCTCCAGATCAAGCACAGAGTTGTCTTGACGCTTTTGAGAGTGGGACGAAATCTTATCAAAAACGCTTTCCAAATACTAATGTGCCAAAGGGCGTTATAAGCATATTTGTTAGCCGTTTTGATAGACTTTTGGATACTAAAATGTATGAAAAGGGGCTACCAACAGGGCAGGTTGGCATAATGAACGCAGCAAAAATTTATAATCTCATTGAAAATAGAGGCTTAGAAAACATTCGTGCTTTATTTGCTAGTACTGGTGTTAAGGGTGGCGAACTAAGAGCTGATTATTACGTTAGAGAGTTGATGTATAAAAATGCCATAAATACAGCTCCGATAGAGACCATACGTGAATTTATAAAAGAAAAAGCCGATGTTAAAACTCCACCAAGTGATCAAAATATAGATAGCTTTTTTGATGTTGTTAAAGGGTATGGTATAGATATGAATGATGTTTATCGTGAGCTTTTAAATGATGGTTTAAAGGCATTTGTTGTGGCATTTGAAGATATAATCAAAACACTTGGAAAACCACTAGATAAATAATTTAATCTTAAATTTAATATTTTTTGGTAAAATCAGCCTTTATTTTTACGAAAGGACAACAATGTTAGAAGGTATTATTAGAGAGAGTATCGGTAAAAAAGCTTCTAAAGCTTTAAGAAGAGATGGTTATCTAATCGCGAACATTTATGGTAAGGGATTAGAGAATGTTGCAGCAGCTTTTAAAGTCAATGACTTTATTAAAGAGGCTCGTAAAAAGGAGACCCTTGCGTTTGATGTAAAGGTTGGCGACAAAGTATATAACGTTGTTATCGTTGATTATCAAAAAGATGTTGTAACAAACGAACTTAAACACGTTGATCTTAAAGTCGCATTACCTGGCGTTTTATCAAAATATATGATTCCAGTTAAGCCAGTTGGTACTCCAATAGGACTTAAAAATAAAGGTGTTTTGATTCAGTCAAAGAGACGTTTAACAGTAAAATGTACAGCTGAAAACTTACCAAATTCTTTTGATATAGATGTAAGCAAGCTTGACATAGACGATACTATCTTAGTGCGTGATATAACTGCACCTGCTGGTGTTACTATTGTTGATGCTGACCGCGTTGCTGTATGCGGAGTAATTAAAGCTAAGTAACCACGGAGCTTTTGTGATACTTATTGTGGGGTTGGGTAATCCCACCCCAAAATATAAAAACACCCGCCACAACGTAGGCTTTATGCTTGTAGATGAACTAAAAAGTTCAAATTTCTCTGACATTAGTTCAACTAAATTTCAGGGAGAACTCTTTAAATATTCAAATTTATTACTACTAAAACCGACTACTTTTATGAACCTATCAGGAAATAGCGTCAAAGCCGTAAGTGACTTTTATAAGCCAGATCGCATTATCGTTATCCACGATGATTTAGATCTGCCGTTTGGTGCGATTAAATTTAAAAAAGGTGGCAGTAGTGGCGGACATAACGGCATAAAGTCCATTGATAGTTTAATAGGTAATGATTATGAGCGTGTGCGTATCGGTATCGGTCGCAAGGGTAATGCGGTAAATTTTGTTCTTGGTGAGTTTAGCGATGATGAAAAAGGACATTTGAAGCAAATTTTAGCCTATGCAAAGCAAGCAATACAAGAACTTATGCATAGTGACATAGAGAGTGTTTCACAAAAATTTACTATAAAAAAGGGCGTTGTGTGAGCCTAAGCCTATACGCACGTTACATTGGCTGGAGCTATTTTAAGGCATTTTGGGTCATATTTGGAGCTTTGGAGCTTTTTTATGTTGGTATTGATCTGCTTACAAATTTAAAAGATCTGCCAAGCTCAGCAAACATTCAGTTGCTTTATTTGGGTTTGACTGCACTTACGGCGGTAAGCTATGTTATGCCGATTTCGCTGGTTTTTGCTCTAATTTTAACGCATATAAATATGGTTCGCTCAAATGAACTTGTTAGCTTTTATGCACTTGGAATTAGTAAAAATGCCCTAATAAAACCGCCATTTATCATTGCACTTATGATTACGCTTATATATATTGGACTTAACTGCACACCATTTGCATATGCATATGATTATCAGAAAAATATCTCAAAAAGTGCAAGTTTTTCTAAAAGCACAAAGGATGCATTTTTAAAATTTGATGGTAAATTTATCTATATAAAAGAGCTAAATGCCTTTGAAAAGAGTGCAACTGACGTGCGGATATTTGATACAAATGCCACTCTTTTGCACTCGGTAATTACGGCAAACTCAGCTAAATTTAAAGATGATACGTGGCAGTTGAATGATGTAAATGTGACAAAGCTACCTAAGACACTTGTGCTTGGTGGCGAAGGATTATTAGTGCAGAATTTTGAGCATCATAAAGCACTTAGTGGCTTTGCACCAAAGAGTATAGAGAGTGCAAACGCCGCACAAAATGCAAATTTTAGCATACCTGATACGCTTGGATTTATCTTTACGTTTAAAGATGAAGGTGTTGGGCTAAGGAGTGCAAAGTCGGTACTTTATAGCCTTGCGATTGCTCCATTTTTTGCACCATTTTTAATGCTTATACTCTACTATCATCTGCCTGTAACTGGGCGATTTTTCAACCTTGCGTTTTCAAGTTTTATTTTTGTTTTGATTACGCTTATTGTTTGGGGAGTTTTATTTTTACTCACTAGATTTTCTCAAAATTCAGTCATTTTACCTGAACTTGGTATAATGCTACCTGTTTTTTTACTAATATTTTATGCTTTATACTTGCTAAAATCTCATCGTTAAGCCAAATTTTGGCATTTTTTGTGTAAAATCTAACCATTTTAACAAAGGCTATTTTTATGGATTTTAAAGCTCTAGCACAAAAATATGGCACACCACTTTATGTTTATGATTTTGATTATATCTCTTCTCGCTATAACGAGCTAAAAAACGCATTTTCAGCGAGAAAATCTCTCGTTTGCTATGCCGTAAAAGCAAACTCAAATTTAAGTGTATTAAAGCTTTTAGCCTCTCTTGGGGCGGGGTTTGATTGCGTTAGTATCGGCGAAGTCAGACGCGTATTGCTTGCTGGGGCGAAAAAATATAATGTCATTTTAAGTGGAGTTGGTAAGCGTGATGATGAGCTAGCTGAGGCTTTGCAGAGCGAAATTTTAATGATAAATTTAGAGAGCGAAGCTGAGATGTATCGCTTAGAAAATATCGCAAAAAGTCTAAGTAAAACTGCACGCATTAGTATTAGAGTTAATCCTAATGTGGATGCAAAAACTCACCCATATATCTCAACTGGATTAAATGAGAATAAATTTGGCGTTGATATAAACACTGCTAAAAGGATGTATATCCACGCTAAAAATTCGCCAAATTTAGAGCCAATAGGTGTGCATTTTCACATAGGTTCACAACTAACAGACATCGCCCCCATCATTGAAGCAGCTGGTGTTGTGAGTGAGCTTATGCGTGAGCTTAAGGCGATTGATATTGATATTAAATTTTTTGATGTTGGTGGTGGCCTTGGTATCATCTATCAAAACGAGAATCAAGTTAGCCTATATGACTACGCACAGGGTATTTTAGCTAAGCTTGCCGGTCAAGATGTTACCATTGTGTGTGAACCAGGTCGTTTTATCGTAGGAAATGCTGGCTATTTTCTAACTAGTGTTTTGTATGAAAAATTTAATAAAAATAGGCGTTTTGTAATTGTTGATGGTGCTATGAATGATTTAATCAGACCTAGCCTATATGGTGCGTATCACGATATAAATGTGATTGGTAAGGACATTGGTGCTGGAGCTTGTGACGTGGTGGGTCCGGTGTGTGAGAGTGGCGATTTTTTCGGCAAAAATTTAAATTTACCGGTGTGTGAGAGTGGCGATGTGATTGCAGTTAAGAGTGCTGGGGCGTATGGGTTTAGCATGTCAAGCAACTATAACACTCGCTCACGTGCGGCAGAAGTGGCGATACAAAGTGATGAAAATGGTGTAAAAAGTGATAGATTAATACGTCGCCGCGAGAGCTTTGATGATGTTATTGCATTAGAACGTGAGTTTATTTAGGAGATAAAAATGCAAGAGATAAATGAGTTAAGACGCCACATAGATGCCATAGATGATGAAATTTTAAAAAAACTAAATGAGCGTATGGAGTTTGTTAAAAATATTGGCAAATTAAAACAAACTAGCGGAGTTCCGATATATCGCCCTGAGCGTGAAAGGTCTATTATAAATCGCTTAATAAACGAGGGCAAGGATGGACCATTAAACAAGGCTGCGATAGAGGCGATATATCTTGAAATTTTTGCTGTGAGTAGAAATTTAGAAATGCCACAAAAGATAGCCTATCTAGGTCCTGAAGGGACGTATTCGCACCAAGCAGCTGAGAGTCGTTTTGGTGCGATGAGTGAGTATCTGCCACTTGCTAGCATTGAAGCGGTTTTTACAAAGCTATCACAAAAAGAGGCAAAATATGGTGTTGTGCCTATAGAAAATAATACCGAGGGAGCAGTGGGGACTACGCTTGATTGTTTTAGAAAATTTGATGGTATAAAGATAGTGGCTGAGCTTTATCTTGACATTCATCATAGTTTTGTAAGCATTAGTGAAAATTTAAAGGATATTAAGCGAATTTATTCACATCCACAAGGATATAATCAGTGCCGTAAATTTTTAGAAGATCATATGCTTTTAGATATTGAATTTATCCCTGCTAAATCGACATCAGAGGCAGCTTTTTTAGCCTCACAGCAAAGTGATACGGCGGCTATTTGTTCTAAAATCGCAGCTAAAATTCATAATGTACCTATCCTTTATGAAACAATAGAGGACAATATGGCAAATCGCACACGTTTTTTGATACTAAGTGATTTTAAAAATGCACGAACAGATAATGCAAAAACGTCAATATTAGCTAAGACCGATCATAGACCGGGTAGTCTTGTGAATCTGCTACAAATTTTTAAAAATGAAAATATAAACATCACAAAGCTTGAAAGTCGACCACTAAAACAGCGTGAGTTTAAGTCTGTTTTTTATATAGATTTTGAAGGGCATATCGACGATGAACGCGTAAAAAACGTATTTGAAGCGGTCAGTGAATGTGGTGCTGAGATCACTTGGCTGGGAAGTTATTTAAATGGAGATGAGTGATGAGATTTAATGAAGAACTAAAAAATTTAGTAAATTATGAGGCAGGCAAACCCATAGAGCTAGTTGTGCGTGAGTTTGGTATAGAGGCAAAAGATGTGATAAAATTAGCGAGCAATGAAAATCCATTTGGCGTAAGTCCAATGGTAGTTGAGGCGATAAAAAGTGTCGCTATTAACGCACATTTGTATCCAGATGATAGCTATTTTGAGCTTAAAAATGCACTTGCTAATAAATTTAAAGTTGATGCAAAAAATATCATAATCGGAGCAGGAAGTGATCAAGTCATTGAATATGCCATCCACGCAAAAGCAAATGCAAACTCGGCTGTGCTAATGGCTGGTGTAACCTTTGCGATGTATGAGATTTATGCCAAACAAGTGGGGTCTAAGGTGTATCGCACAAGATCGCAAGAGCATAATTTAGACGAGTTTAAAGAGATTTACAGAGCTTATAAAGATGAAATTTCTATAATATTTTTATGTATTCCAAATAACCCACTTGGTGATTGTTTGGATGTGGAAGAGATTTATAAATTTATAAATGAAATTGATAAAGATACGCTCATAGTTCTTGATTGTGCTTATAATGAGTTTGCTAAATTTAAAGATGCTAAAAAGGCTATAGAGCCAAGCGATATTATAAAGCTTAGAAACGTTATATATCTTGGCACATTTTCAAAAGCTTATGGTTTGGGCGGTATGCGTGTTGGTTACGGTATTGCAAATGAAGAGATTATTTGTGAATTTGGTAAACTAAGAGCACCATTTAACATAACGACACTTAGCTTAAAAGCTGCCATTGAAGCATTAAAAGATGATAAATTTGTAGATGATTGTATTAAAAGCAACTTTGAGCAGATGAAACGATACGAGAGTTTTGCCTGTGAAAATGGTATAGAATTTATCAAAAGCTATACAAATTTTATAACATTTAAATTTAAAGAGCAAAGTGCGACGGACATATCGCAAAAAATGTTAAAAAAAGGTATAATTTTACGAGATCTAAAAAGCTACGGCTTAAATGCGTTTCGTATAACAATCGGACAATCGTGGCAAAATGATAGGGTATTTGAAGAGTTAAAGCAAATTTTAAAGTGAGAATATGGATTTTAAGGCGTTACTTCAACAGATAAGTCAAATTTTTCAAAAGCTTACATTAAAGCAAAAGCTAGTTGCGGCTAGCTCCGTAGTCGTAGTCGTTGGTTTTTTAGTATTTTTAAGCATTTATAAAGATATGAAGAGTGATGGTTATGCTGGTTATAGCGTATTGTTTGAAAATATAAATCCAAGCGATTCTGCTTTAATAGTTGATCAATTAAATAAAGATGGTGTGAGCTATAAACTTGCAAATGAAGGCACTATACTTGTGCCAACTAGCGATGTTTATAAGGAGCGTATAGCTGTTGCTACACTAGGAATCCCAAAAGAGAGCAAGATAGGCTTTGAAATTTTTGATAAGCAGGAGTTTGGTGCGACAGACGCCGAGCAACGCGTAAAATATCAACGTGCATTAGAAGGAGAGCTGGCCCGAACTATCGAGAGTCTATCATCTATACAAAAAGCGATCGTGCGTATAGCGATACCGAAAGAGACGGTCTTTACTGAGCGTCAGTCACCACCGACTGCGTCTATAGTTGTTGAGCTAAAACCAGGTGTTAGCCTAAATGCAAAGCAAATTTTTGGTATCAAAAACCTCGTCGCTGCAGCTGTTACAAACTTAAATGCTGAAAATGTAAAAATAGTAAATCAAGATGGCATAGCTTTAGGTGAAGAGGATGGTGAGTTTGATAGTGATATGATAGCACAACAAATTCGCTACAAACGTGAATTTGAAAATAACTATGAACAAAAAATAATCAATGTCTTAACTCCTATCGTAGGCGGTGCAGATAGAGTGGTGGCGAAAGTAAATATAGATTTTGACTTTGATAAAAAAGACATACAAAGTGAAATTTATGACCCAAATAACGTAGTGCGAAGCGAAAGTAATATCGAAGAGAAGCGACAAGGCAGTTCTCCAAATGAAATTCAAGGTGTCCCTGGTGCGGTGAGTAACATAGGTCCAGTGCAAGGGCTTGGAGATAATAATATAAAAGAGCAATACAACAAAAGCTCGCAGCAGACAAATTATGAAATTTCAAAGAAAGTTACAAGTGTCAAAGGGCAGTTTGCATCGATTGTGCGAGTAAGTGCTGCTGTAGTTGTTGATGGCTCATACCAAAATAAAAAAGATGAAAATGGTAACGATACAGGTGAGCTTGAATATGTGCCGCTTACTCAAGTTCAAAAAGACTCTATAACAAATTTAATACGCCAAGCCATAGGTTATAATGCACAGCGTGGCGATGAGGTAACACTTGATAATTTTGAGTTTAAATTAAACGATAGTATTAGTACAACTCAAAAAGTAGATAGCTTTATGCAAACTTATTTAATGCCTTTTATGCCGATATTTAAGTATATTTTTGCTGCATTTTTACTATATCTATTCTATAAAAAAGTAATCTTAATATTTATGCAAAAGATGATCGAGCAAACTCAAGAAGATGATGAGCAGATTTTACAAGATCAGCTTGAAGATATTGAGATGGATACTGAAGATACGCTTGAAAAATTTAAAGCAGCACGCAAAAAAGTCGAGGAGCAGCTTGGCATAAGCGGAGACTTTAACGAAGATGAGCTTAGGTATGATGTATTGCTTGAGAAGATGAAAACGATAGTTGTCGAACGCAACGAAGAGATTGCAACGCTGCTTCAAGATATGGTTAAAAATGATAGCGACTTTAATATGCGTAAGGAAATTTAATGTCAATAAAGCTAACCGAACAGCAAAAGATAATCTACGATGATCTTTCGATGCCAGAAAAGATCGCCATACTGCTTATCCAGCTAGGCGAAGAGGCAACTAGCCTTATATTTTCACATATGGATGTTGATGTTATTACCGATATTTCAGGATATATTGCAACGGCTAAAAATATAGATAAAAATGTAGCAGCAGCTATACTTGAAGAATTTTATGCTCTTATGCAGTCAAATCAATATATGAGAAGTGGTGGTTTAGAGTATGCAAAAGAGATACTTTACCGCACGTTTGGACCAGAGACTGCACAGAAAATTTTAGATAAACTTGCTAAAAGTATGGAAAATACAAAGAGTTTTGGATATCTTGCTAAGATAAAGCCACAACAACTTGCTGATTTTATCATTAAAGAGCATCCGCAGACGATAGCACTTATATTAGCGCATATGGATGCCACAAGTGCGGCTGAGACACTTAGTTATTTTTCAGATGAGCTTAGAAGCGAGGTCGTTATACGTATGGCAAATCTAGGAGATATAAGTCCATCTGTGATAAAGCGTGTCTCAACAGTGCTTGAAGGTAAGCTAGAAAGTCTTACCTCTTATAAGGTTGAAGTTGGTGGTCCTAGAGCGGTGGCAGAGGTGCTTAATAGACTTGGGCAAAAAGCTAGCAAGGCGACTATTGAGCGTATTGAAGAAAGTGATGATAAACTTGCAACAACCATTAAAGAGCTTATGTTTACATTTGAAGATATTGTCAATCTTAATGCAAATGCTATTAGAGAAATCCTTAAAAATGTTGACAAAAAGGATCTTATGGTAGCATTTAAAGGTGCAAGTGATGGCATAAAAGATAAATTTTATACTAATATGTCTCAACGTGCGGCTGATGCTTTCAAAGAGGAGATGGGCTATTTGGGGGCAGTGCGTGTTAAAGATGTTGAAGAGGCACAACGTCGTATTGTAGAAGTGGTACAAGAGTTGGCGAACCAAGGTATATTCCAAGTTGGCGAAGCGGATGAGATGATAGAATGAAAAGTAGCGTAATTACAAACGAAACATCATCGGCACATTTTATTGAAAATTATCGATTTAAAGTGCTTGGCAGCGAACAACGAGTAGATGATCATAGAGATAAAGTGGCTTTAAATGAAAATTCTACGGATAAAGTCGAGCAAGATAGTACTTCAAATTTTATCCAAAATCAGCTAGAACAAAGTCAAAGTTCAGAGCAAAATCAAAGTAATCAAGCTAGAGATTTTAGCAGTTTTGATGTAAATTTTGTCGAAGAGCTACTTAAAAAGACAGATGAATTAAGTGAAAATATCGTAAAACTACAAATGCAGATAGAAAATCAAGAGAGCGAGTTTAATAGACGTCTTGAAGCTGAGGTCGCACGAGCCAAAGATGATGGAAAAGCTGAAGGTATAGCACAAACTAGTAGTGAGTATGAGATAAAATTTAAAGAGCTTGAGACGCGTTTTGTTTCAAGCATAGCAAAACTTGATGATGAATATAACAAATTTGATGAGTTTTTAAAACGTAGTGAAGATGAGCTAAGTATCGCAGCTGTTGGTATCGCAAAAGAGGTGATATTAAAAGAGATATCAGCAAACTCAAATGCTATCGCTTATACCTTGGCAAGTTCGCTTGTGCGTGATCTAAATGATGCAAGAAATATACAAATCAGAGTAAATCCAAGCGATAGCGAATACCTCAAAATTCAGTTTGACAAGCAAGAACACATAAAGATTATCGCAGATGATGCTGTCGGAAAAGGTGGAGTTGTTATAATTAGCGAAGCTGGAAATATCGATGCAACGATACAAACGCGTTTTGAGAAGCTTAAAAATTTGGTTGGCGAGTAATGCAGAAATTTGAGAATTTAAAAAATTTAGACATAAAAGGACTTGAAAAACTCTGCCATAATCTACGAGAGAGAATTCTTCAAGTAGTTAGTAAAAATGGCGGACACCTTAGCTCAAACATCGGTGCAGTCGAGATCATCGTTGCTATGCACTATGTATTTGATGTGCGAAAAGATCCGTTTATATTTGATGTCAGTCACCAAAGCTACGCGCATAAACTATTAAGTGGACGTTGGGAGAGCTTTGATACGTTGCGTAAATTTGGCGGCATAAGTGGCTATACAAAGCCATGTGAGAGCGAGTATGATTATTTTGTCGCAGGACATAGTTCTACATCGATCTCGTTAGCTGTTGGTGCAGGAAAGGCTATAAGGCTAAAAGGGGAAGATCGCATACCAGTTGCGGTGATAGGCGATGGATCGTTAAGTGGTGGTATGGCTTATGAGGCGTTAAATGAGCTAGGAGATCGCAAATACCCATGTGTGATAATCCTAAACGATAATGAGATGAGTATTAGCCGTCCAATAGGGGCTTTGAGTAAATATCTTAGTCAGATGATGGCAGGGCAGTTTTATCAAAATTTTAAAAGTAGAGTGGATAAATTTTTAAGCTATATGCCTGACTCTGCGGCGTATATGGCTCGTAGGATGGAGGAGGGCATACGGCTTATTACTCCTGGAATGTTCTTTGAAGAACTTGGACTTGAATACATTGGCCCAGTTGATGGACACGATATAAGTTCGCTCATTAGCACGATGCAAACGGCAAAGGCGATGGGTAAACCTGTGATTTTACATGCTCAAACACTTAAGGGCAAGGGCTATGAGTATGCTGAAGGTCATTATGCTGGTTGGCATGGAGTCGGTCCATTTGATATAAAAAGTGGAGAATTTATAAAAAAGCAATCAGTAAAATCGGCCACGGCAATATATAGCCAACATCTACTTAAAATGGCAGAGGCTCATAACGACATAGTAGGAGTTACCGCTGCAATGCCCACAGGTACCGGGCTTGATGCGTTAATAGCTAAGTATCCTGAGAGATTTTGGGATGTGGCGATCGCAGAGCAACACGCAGTAACCTCAATGTCAGCTATGGCAAAAGAGGGCTTTAAGCCATTTGTTACTATATACTCAACATTTATGCAACGAGCATATGATCAGCTCATACACGATGCTTGTATTTTAAATTTAAATATCACATTTGCGATGGATAGGGCGGGGATCGTGGGAGAGGACGGCGAGACGCACCAAGGAGCATTTGACATAAGTTTTTTTAATGCCATACCAAATGTCGTGATGTTTGCACCCAGAAGTGAAATTAGTATGAAAAAAATAATGGAATTTGCTTATGAGTATCGCGGTGTTAGTGCATTTAGATACCCACGTGGAGCATTTTTACTTAATGATAGTGAGTTTGGAGTAGACGAGATACGTTTTGCTAAGGGAGAAATTTTACTAGATGCTAATAGCAATGTAGCTTTGATAGGCTATGGTAATGGTGTAGGAAGAGCAAATGCAGTAAGAAAGCTTATAAAAGATGAGCTTGATGTAGCACTTGTGGATCTTATCTTTATAAAGCCACTTGATAAAGAGCTACTTTTAAATTTAAGTAAAAAGTATAAACGTTGGTATGTATTTAGCGATAGTGCGAAAAAGGGTGGCGTGGGAGATATACTAAGTAGCTTTTTGCAAGAGCAGAAAATTTATGATGTCAGTGTGAAAAGCTATGAATATGCCGATGAGTTCATACCGCACGGAGCGATAGTTGATGTTGAGCGACATCTTGGAATTTTACCAGAACAGATAGCAAGTAAAATATTAACAGATAATTAATATTATCTAATAAAGCTAAATTTAAATTTAATTCTGATAGTATTGTTAAAAATAAAATTAGGATAACATAATGCAATACGTTTCACTACTAAAACAATCAGGTCTAAAAGTAACCCCACAACGTATAAGTGTTTTAAAGGTGCTTGACCGCCACACTCATCCGACGATAGATGAGCTTTATGCTGAAATTTTAAAAGAGAGTCCGTCAGTATCTTTGGCAACTGTTTATAAAAATTTAAATACATTAAAAGACGAAGGGCTAGTCATAGAGGTAAATGTAGCCAATCAAAAACCTCGATATGATATATACGAACATCCACATATACACGTAGTTTGTCAGACTTGTGGACACGTTGAAGATGTTGGCTACGACGATGCAAGTATAGGAGAGTATCAGCAGAAACTGGAGCAAAAGATAGGCAATTTTATCGAGAGATTAAATTTAGTTGCGATTGTGAAAAATTGTAAGCATTGCAGGTAAAAGCTGAGATAAAACTATAAATTTAAGCCGCAACTTGCTAGAATATAGGAAAATTTTTAGGAGAGTTGCATGGGCTTAGAGATAGAGCGTAAATTTCTTCTTAAAAATGAAAATATTATTGAGTTTTTAAGTAATGAGGGCGTGAGCTTTAAACGTCTAAATATACTTCAGTTTTATACTAAAATTTCAAAAAACGATGAGATCCGCTACCGTAGTGAGAGTGGCAAATTTATAAAAACTATAAAATTTGGTAGTGATTTGGTGCGTGAAGAAAATGAGAGCGAGTGCGATGAGAGTGAGTTTAAAGATGCTCTTAAAAACCGCATAGGATCACTTATTACAAAGAATCGTTACCTTTTTCGTATAAATAACAACCCTTGCAACATTGACATTTTTGATGGCGATTTGAATGGACTTTGCATCTTTGAAGTGGAGTTTAAAGACGAAGCAGAAGCGGTGTATTATCAGCTACCAAGTTTTCTTTTAAATTTTGTAGCAATAGATGTAACCTGTGATAAACGCTACAAAAACAAACACATAGCACTTTATGGCAACCCACACGCTAGTTTTGAGCTAGAAAGAGTCTTTGACGTGCTTGGAAATAGCACTAATTTGGAGCTAAATTTACCTAAAAATTTAAAAAGCAAGGATGCCTTACGTGTGCTATTTTTTAAACTCTATAAAGAAATTTGTGCGAAAAAAAGTGAGTATGAGAGTAGCGACGATGATGAAGCGTTACATCAGTTTCGTATAAATTTGCGTAAAATACGCTCAATATTAAAAGCTTTTGATGGCGTTTTTGATAAAAAGATCACTAAAATTTTTAGTGATGAGTTTAAAAACTTAGCAAATTTAACAAATACAACGCGTGATTTAGACGTATTTTTGCAGTTTTTAAAAAAACAAAAACATAGCGATGAGATAGTTTCTTTTATCACTCAAGCAAGAGCAGTTCAGAGTAAGCAACTTAAAGAGATTTTAAGCGATGATAAAAAAAATGAGTTTTTAAAGGAGTGGGAGCTATTTTTGCTTGAAGATAGCAGCTTTTATATTGGTGAGTTTGGCAGTAGTAGTATCGTGCAAATTTCTGCAAAGAGACTGCGTAATGAGCTAGTAGCCCTTCAGCGTCAAATTTCACGTTTAAATGATAGTTGTGAAAATGAAAGCTTTCATAAGATTCGCATTGAGTTAAAACGACTTCGCTATGTTTATGATAGTTTCTCTCATCTTTTTTATATTAAAGAATTTGATAAATTTAGTAAACGACTTAGATTTATGCAGGAGCTTTTTGGGGATTTACAAGACCGCGATATATGGCTAGGAATTCTTAAAAATATGCCACTTGGCGAAAATTTAGCTAAAATAGAGAATAAAATTTATAGACAAATTTATAAACTTCGTGAAAAGATACTGAAAAAGAACATCAAATTTATGCGTAGCTCACGCATTATATCACGAAGCTTAAAAATTTATTATATTTAAAAGGCAGTGTTTTGGAAAAACAAGAGAAGATAGTTCAGATGTTTAATGACATCGCACCGACTTATGACATCGCAAATAGAGTGCTGAGTCTTGGGGTCGATGTAAGTTGGCGTAAATATGGCTGCAAATGTATGCTGAAACGTTTTATAGATAAAGAGATAAATATCGTAGATGTGGCGTGTGGCACAGGTGATATGATGGGTATTTGGGATGAGATGGCTAAGCAACTTGGAGTGAATATAAACGAGCTAGTAGGCGTTGATCCATCAAGTGGGATGCTCGCTCAAGCTAAACATAAATTTCCAAATTTTAAATTTATTGAAGCTTATGCGGATAATACGACTTTGTCAAGCGATTACGCTCATATTTTAAGCATAAGCTACGGCATACGAAATGTAGTTGAGCGTCAAGTGGCTTTGCGTGAGTTTAACAGAGTGCTAAAAATGGGTGGTTATGTTGTCGTGCTAGAATTTACAAAACGCCATAAAAATGGGCTTATAACTACTTTGCGAGACTTTTATCTAAGTAAAATTCTCCCACTCATCGGTGGTATAATCTCAAAAAATAAAGAGGCATATGAGTATCTACCAAGCTCAATTGAAAATTTCTTAGACGCTAAAGCATTTTGTGCCGAACTAAGTGATGTTGGGTTTGAAGTGGAGCTTTGTAAGGGATTTAGTATGGAAATTTCAACTCTATTTATTGCACGAAAGGTGGCTGAGTGCTAAGTGTAGCCCAACTTAACGAACAGGTAAAGACACTGCTTGAAAGCACATTTGGTTATGTTGAGGTGAGCGGAGAGATCTCGCGGTTGACAAAGCATGGCTCGGGACATTGGTATTTCACGCTAAAAGATGAGAGTGCTAGTATTTCTGCAGTGATGTATCGTATGAATAATGCAAAACTTAAATTTAATGCCTGCGATGGTATGAAAGTCGTGGTATACGGCAAAGTCTCGCTATATACAGCAAATGGCTCATACCAGCTCATAGTTACAACTCTTAGACCAGATGGCGAGGGCGAGCTAGAGCTTGCGTTTAAACAGCTTAAAGAGCGATTGCAGCGTGAGGGAATGTTTGACATAGATCATAAAAAACCTATACCAAATTTACCAAAGCGTGTTGGACTAGTTACTTCTGTGACATCGGCAGCTTTGCAGGATATGCTAAAGATCGTTCGTGAGCGTTGGAGACTTAGTGAAATTTTGATATTTGATGCACTTACACAGGGCGAAAATGCACCAAATTCACTAACAAAGGCACTTATAAAAGCAGATGACTATGGCTTGGACGTGATAGTTTTAGCACGTGGTGGCGGTAGCAGAGAGGATTTATGGTGCTTTAACGATGAGAGTCTAGCTAGGGTAATATTTGGGTTAAAAACCCCTATTGTAAGTGCGATAGGGCACGAGATAGACTATGTTATCAGCGACTTTGTGGCTGACCGCAGAGCCCCAACGCCAAGTGCGGCTATGCTGGAGCTTTTACCTGATGAGGGTGCTTATTTTCAATACATTGATAGCATTTGTGATGAGATGGATAGAGCTATAAATTTAAAGCTAACAAGTAAGAAAAATGAGTTAGAATTTTTATCGCATAAGTTTTCAAACAAAGTGTTAAAAGCAAAGCTTCAAACCAAATTTACTGAGATAGACAGTATGAGAATGATGTATAAAAATGCATTGTTAAGTAAAATTTTAAAGCTTGGTTCAAATTTAAAATCTCTTGAAAGTGCATATGAAACGGCTGGTAAATTCTTTGAAAGCACAAGTGAGCTGACGCAAATTCGTGTGGCTGGTAAAAAGGTGACACTAGATAGTCTGAAAATAGGCGATGATATAGAGTTAGTATCGCAAAATACGCGTAAAATGGCTAAAATAACAAGCTAAAAAAGGAGATAATGTGAGTAGAATAATAAATTTTAGTGCAGGGCCAACAGGACTACCACTAAGTGTGTTAGAACATGCAAAAGCCGAGTTGACTGACTACCGCGGTGAGGGATATTCTATAATGGAGATAAGTCACCGCTCAAAAACTTATGAAGAGATACACTTTGGAGCGATGGATAAGATCCGCAGACTTTATAGCATCGGTGATGAGTATGAAATTTTATTTTTGCAAGGTGGAGCACACTTGCAGTTTGCGATGATACCGATGAATTTATACCTTGGTGGCGTGGCTGAGTATGCAAATACCGGTGTTTGGACGAATAAAGCAATAAAAGAAGCCAAAACTATGGGTATAAATGTCCATGTTGCTGCTAGTAGTGAGGAGCAGAAATTTTCTCATATCCCCGATGTAAAATTTAGTGATGACGCCGACTACGCCTACATCTGTACAAATAACACGATATACGGCACTCAGTATAAGAAGCTACCAAAGAGCAAAGCACCACTTGTAATTGATGCTTCAAGCGATTTTTTCTCAGAGCCACTTGATTTTAGTGACATTGGACTACTTTACGGTGGTGCTCAAAAAAATGCAGGACCAAGTGGTGTAACTATCGTGATAATCCGTAAAGACTTAACTGATCGTATAATGAATAAAAATGTGCCGACATTTTTACGTTATAAGACTCACGCAGACGCTCAGTCGCTTTATAATACACCGCCTACATTTGCAATATATCTGCTAAATTTAACTATGCAGTGGTTGCTTGATCAAGGAGGATTAGACGCTATAAAAGCACGAAATGCCATAAAGGCAAAGCTACTTTATGATGCGATAGATAGCTCAAATGGTTTTTACAAAGGATATGCAGATATTGCTAGTCGCTCAGTAATGAATGTAAGCTACAATATTGCTGCAAATACTGAGCTAGAGCCGATTTTTGTCGCAGAAGCTTTAAAAGCTGGTATGCTTGGACTTAAAGGTCATCGTTTGCTTGGCGGTATAAGGGCGTCGATATATAATGCGGTTAGTGTAGAAGATGTGAAAACTTTAGTTGAGTTTATGAGAGAATTTGCTAGAAAGAATGGATAGTAACAGCTTTCCTTGTAAATATTTTAAGTGAGCTAAAATTTTATATGTCTAGTCTTACTTAAATTTATGCTGCAACATTTAAAACCATCTTAAAATAAGCGAAGTATTTTTGTTATAGCAAAATGTTCCTTAAAAATACTTCGCCTCATTTCTTATGTTTAAATTTATAAATTAAATTTAAATACTATAACTTTTAAATCTTTATAAATGTTTTGGGCGTATCAAAAAATAGTTATAAGCACTATATGTCCGGTTATTTTGCTAAGTGAGTAGATATAAAAGGTATAACAATACAAGGTAAAAAAGTAGTTTTTATTTTATTGCACTCACGGACAAAGACAGAGTGCTATTTTAGCCTATGTAAAATAAAATTTTTTAAATTTTTCGACTACTTAATAAATTTTATCCTAAAAATATCTTTTTAAGCATTAAACATATCATCACGCCATAAAGCAGTAAAAACCACTTTTTAAGTGTCTTTTTATCAGTTTTATAAGTCATTTTTGTGCCAAAATAAACCCCCACTAACGCCCCAAGTCCTAAGAGCGAACCTTCTAAATACTCAACGTGTTTATAATAAGCTAGTGAGATAAAGCATGAAAGTGAGGCAAGCATTACGAAAAATACGCCCATAGAGATTGCCTTTTTCATATCAAAGCCTAAAAATCCAACTAAAATAGGCGTGATAAATACAGCACCGCCGATACCCACGCTAAGGGCTATGGCTGCTGAAAAAAAGCCGATTAAAAATAGCAATAAATTTGAACCATTCTCTACGCCTGCTCTCTCGGGTGAAAAATAAAGCCTAAAAATAGAGAAGAAAAATATTCCAAGTAATACACATTCAAGTACTATCTCAGGAGCTATACTTATGATATATCCGCTTAAACTCGCACCAGCAAAGCCACCGAGCCCGATATACAAGCCACGATCAAGCTTAAGCAGTCCATTTTTATAGTTCATCACTGAGCCAAATATCGCACCAAAAAGCATCTGCATAATGCTGATACCAATGGCAGTTTTTATGTTGTAGCCAAATGCTAACATAACAGGCACTACTATCGTGCCACCACCTATACCGAAAAATCCAGATATGAAGCCAACTACGATGCCGATAGGTGCGAGCGTGAATAAAGTTACGTCCATTTTGTATCCTTTGAAAGTTAAATTTTAGCAAAAAGGCTTTAAAGTTGTGTAAAATCGGTGTAAATTTAATAATTTTTTTAAATTTTAGAATATGCAAAAGCTTTTTTACTTATAATAGGGTAATCCAAAATTTACGAGGTGCGTATGCTTTTAAAAGAGCCACTATTTTATTATGAAAATTTAAGAAAAAAATTTAAAAATAGCTATCTTGCAGAGGATAAAACTCAAGCTATCATCGGTATAGACTGCTATTATATTGACGCAAATGAGTATAATTTGACCTCGCTTAAGGAGTATTTTGACATATGTGTAAAGGACAGTAAAGCACCATTTGCAGGACTTTTTGGTGTATTTGCTTATGAAGGAGTGCACTATTTTGAAGAAATTTACGAACACGAAAAAAGTGCTTATGAGTTTCCAAAATTTATCTATGCTAATGCTAGGGCATATCTACACTTTGATAAAATGAGTAAAATTTACACATTTTATGGAGATGAGACGAAGTATTATAAATTTTTAGAAACACTTGAGGCACAAAATGAGCCGACAAAGGATAGATTTTATCAAATTTTAACTGATTTAGACGCTGAAAAGAAGCATTTTATAGATATAGTAAAAGCTGCAAAAGAGTATATAAAATCAGGTGATATTTTTCAAGTTGTTCTCTCAAAACAGTTACAAATTCGCTCAAATTTAGATAGCTTTGAGTTTTATAAAAAGCTAAGCGTGGCAAATCCAAGCCCATATATGTTTCATTTTGCTACACCTTATGGTGATGTGGTTGGATCATCTCCTGAGCTGGTTTTTGAGATGAAATCAGAGCAAATTTTTGTCGCACCGATCGCTGGAACAAGAGCACGTGGAGCTGATGCAAATGAAGATGAACGCTTAAAAAACGAGCTTTTAAACGACACTAAAGAGCTAAGTGAACATAAAATGCTAATAGACCTGGCTCGTAATGACATAGGTCGTGTTGCACGCTCTAAAAGTGTTGTGGTTAAAAATCCTTTACATATTCAGTATTATGAGAGTGTTATGCATATCGTCAGCGAAGTCTATGGTAAACTCGCATTAAATTTAAATGCATTTGATGTTTTAGCCAGTATCTTTCCTGCTGGGACGCTGAGTGGGACGCCCAAAATTCGTGCTATGCAGATCATAAGCGAATTAGAAGATCAAAAACGCAATGTCTATGGTGGTGGCATAGGATTTTTGCATTTTAATGGCGATGTGCAGATGGCTATACTTATACGTTCAGCGGTATTTGTAAGTGTTGATGATGATAAATTCGACGTATTTGTAGGTGCTGGAGCTGGCATTGTGTATGATTCGGTGCCAGAGAGCGAATACACTGAAATATGTCATAAAAGAGCCAGTGTAGTAAATGTATTTAAGAAAAATAGCAAGGAGATTAAGTGATACTTTTGATAGATAACTACGATAGTTTCGTCTTTAACGTGCGTCAATACATTAGTGAACTAAGTGATGAAGAGATTTTATGTATTAGAAACGATAAGATAAGTATTGATGAGATAAAAAATTTACGTCCAAGCAAAATAATCTTAAGCCCTGGACCAAAACACCCAAGTGATAGCGGAGTATGTCTTGAAATTTTAAAGGCAAATTTAGATGTACCTATACTTGGGATATGTCTAGGACATCAAGCGATTGGACTTGTAAATAACGCAAGTATCAAGCAGCTTGAAACTCCACTTCATGGCAAGACTTCACTTATTAAAATTTTAAATACCGAGCCACTTTTTAGCGGACTTCCGAGTGAGTTTGAAGTTATGCGTTATCACTCACTTTATGTTGATGATGTGCCATCAAATTTAGAGATCTTAGCGATAAGTGATGATGGGGTTATAATGGCTTTGCGTGAGAAAAATCGCAATGTTTTTGGTGTTCAGTTTCACCCTGAGAGCTATTTTTCGCAATATGGTAAGAAAATTTTAGAGAATTTTTTAAATATTAAAACTGTTAAAGAGTGTCAAAATAGCAATAAAAAAGATCAAGGTATAGTAAATTTATCTCCATTTATGACAAAACTACAAAAGGGATTTCCTCTTGATAGTAACGACTATGAGATTATTTGTAAGGTGATAAATGACAAGGAGTATGATATTGTCCAGCTTGCCGGTCTACTTGTGCTAATTAGTGAAAAAAGCTTATATGCCGATAGCTTGGCAGCATTTGTGCGAAATATCTTAAGATACTCTATAACCTACACTGACACAAGCGATATGTTTGACATAGTCGGCACTGGTGGTGATAAGCTAAAGACGATAAATATTTCAACAACGACTGCATTTATACTCGCTTCACTTGGCGTTAAAGTCGCAAAACACGGCAATAAGGCGATTACAAGCAAGAGTGGTAGCTCTGATGTTTTAGTATCTTTAGGTGTGGAAATCGCTAAAACGATAGAGGAAAACCATAAAAGACTTCGTGAAACTGGACTAACATTTTTTCACGCACCACTGTTTCATAAGATTACAGCAGAGGTTAAAGAGGTGCGAGAACGCCTAAAAATAGGCTCTGTCTTTAATATGCTAGGCCCACTACTCAATCCAAATCTAGGGTTAAAATACCAAATGGCAGGGAACTACCTTGAAGAGGTCAATGAGCTTATGGCTCAAACTCTTATGAAACTCGGACGTAAACACGCAATAGTCGTGCATGGTATGGATGGAATGGATGAGATCACAATTTGCGATGAGACACTTATACACGAAGTAAAAGATGGAAAGATTTTTGAGTATAGGATAACGCCAGAGCAGTTTGGTTTTAAACGAGCGTTTCACGGTGAGATAGAGGGTGGGACACCTGATGAAAATGCTGAAATTTTACGTCGCACACTTAGAGGTGAAGAGCGTGGTGCAAAATATGATATAGTGCTGTTAAATGCGATGTTTGCATTATATACAGCAGATGTAGTAAGTAGCCCTGCAGAGGCAAAACCTATCATAGAAAATGCGATAAAAAGTGGCAGTGTTTATGAGTATTTTTGCAAATATATTAGCAAGAGTGGCTCGTGAAACCATTTATAAAGATTTGTGGTATCAAAAGTGTAGATGAGGCGATATTAGTTGCTTTGCTTGATGTGGATTATCTAGGGGTGATATTTACTAAAAGCAAACGAAGAGTAAGCCCACAAATAGGGAGTGACATATCTGATGTAGCTCATAAATATGGAAAAAAATGTGTTGGAGTGTTTGCTCAGCAAAGTGAATGCGAGGTGCTTGATATCTGCGAAGCAGTAGGGCTTGATGTGGTGCAAATTTATAATGATGTGAGTGAAAATTTAATGGCAAATTTGCATCAGATGGGTATAGAGCTTTGGCGAGTATATAGTGTGAGCGATGTCTTACCTGATGTGAGTGGTGGGCGTTTTGATATGATTATGTTTGATTGCAAGGGTGAGAAGGTCGGCGGAAATGGTGTAAAATTTGATTGGGAAATTTTAAAAGATATTAAATTTAACTTTGCTCTTGCTGGTGGTATCGGTGCAGATAATGTTCTTGAAGCAATCAAGTTTAAGCCATATGTTATAGATGTAAACTCAAAGGTCGAGAATGAAAATGGTATAAAAGTGCCAGAAAAAATAGAGAATATAATAAGGATGATAAAGTGACGTATTTAGAGTTTAGCAAAATACTAAATGAGCGGATTTTTGGAGATGATTTAAACTATGAAATTTTGCTAACCGTGCTTGAAAATCCCAAAAGATACATTGGTCTTTTTAGGGCAACTAATGCAAAAAACAAAGCTTATACAAAATATCACTCAAAGTTTTGAGATTAAATTTGGTGATTTTATGGAGGACATTTTTACTTTATATATAGAAGAAATGGGATATAAAAATTTAGATAAACGTATTAATTTTAATGAAGAAAATTTAAATTTAGATCAGCTTTTTACTGATAATAATGAAATTTATATGATAGAGCAAAAGGTAAGAGACGATCACGATAGTGCTAAAAAACGTGGTCAATGCTTAAATTTTATTAAAAAGATAGAAGCAGTTAAAGTAAAATATCCAGATAAATTTATAAATGCAGGTATGTGGTTTTGCGATGATAGTTTAACAAAAAATAAAAAATATTACACGGAGCAGATAAAAAATAACACATATGATAAAGTCAATATTTCACTATTTTATGGTAGGGAGATTTTTAAAGATTTATTTGAAAGGGTCGATATTTGGGATGAGCTTATAGCTCATTTAAGGCAAAACAAGATGGAGCGAAGTAGTGAAATCTTAAATGTGCCTGACTTTGATACAAGCAATGAAATAAAAATGGCGTTATTAGAAATTAAGAGACGACATCCAAGAATAATTAAAAAATTACTATCTGATAATAGTGATTTTGTAGAGCTTAGATTAGAGTTATTTCCAACTGGTAGAAATTTAAAAGGTTTATAATGGGTAGTATAATACAAGGCGATTCACTCATTGAACTTAAAAAAATAAAAGATAGTAGTATTGATCTTATATTTGCTGATCCACCTTATTGGATGAGAGTAGAAGGCATACTTAAACGTCCTGAGGGGAGCGATTTTAATGGCTGTAATGATGAGTGGGATAATAAATTTATAGATAATGATGACTATGTTAAATTTACAAAAGATTGGTTAAAGCAATGTTATCGCATTCTAAAGCCAAATGGCTCTATATGGGTTATTGGCGGTATGCAGTGTATCTATACGATAGGTGCGGTTATGCAAGAGCTTGGATTTTGGTTTATAAATGATGTGATTTGGCATAAAAGCAATCCAACCCCAAATTTTATGGGAACAAGGCTTAACAACTCGCACGAAACGTTAATTTGGGCTACAAAAAGCAAAAAATCAAAATTTACATTTAATTATAAAACAGCAAAAGAGTTAAATGATGAAAATATAGAGGTAAGTCTATTTGAAAAGGGCGAGAGAAGACAACTTGGTTCAATTTGGAAAATACCAGTTTGTAGTGGAAACGAACGTCTTAAAGATGAAAATGGAGAAAAGCTACATTCAACACAAAAGCCTGAAAGTTTGCTTTATAGAGTGATCGCGATCAGTTCTAAGATAGGTGATGTGGTTCTTGATCCATTTGGCGGAACGATGACAACGGCCGCTATTGCAAAGCGACTTGGACGCGAGTATATCAGCATAGAACAAGATGAGAAGTATGTAAATTTGGATTTAATAGAGTTGAAAAAGAGACTTTTATAGATAACGACATAGCACGTGCAAAATTTGATATAAAGCCACCTAAAGTGAGTATGAGTGAGATGATAGATGCTGACTTTTTCAGAATAAATGAGAAATTTTATCTAAAAAATAGCGATTTTATAGCTATTTTAAATAATGATGGAAGGCTGACATATAAGGGTGAAATTTATGATATGCATACATTGTCCGCAAAGCTAAAAAAACTCAAAGTCAGATAGGCTAAATGGCTTTAAATTTTGGTGTGTTATGCGTGAAAATAGACTAGTTTTAATAGATAAAATAAGAGAAAATTATAGATTAAATTTAATAAAGGCAAAATGATGAATGCAAAGGCATATTTTGGTAAATTTGGGGGACAGTTTGTGCCTGAAACCGCGATGTTTGCTCTAAATGAGCTAGAGAGTGCGTATGAGAGTATCGCTAAAACAAAGGAATTTCAAGATGAGCTTGACGACTTGCTTCGCAACTATGTAGGTCGTCCAAGTCCACTATATCACGCAAAGCGTTTGAGTCAGCATTACGGACATGAAATTTATCTAAAACGAGAGGATTTAAATCATACAGGAGCCCATAAGATAAACAACGCCCTAGCTCAAGCACTTTTAGCTAAAAAAATGGGTAAAAAGAAGGTCTTAGCTGAGACTGGAGCCGGTCAACATGGTGTAGCGAGTGCGACAGCAGCAGCACTTTTGGGACTAGAATGTGATGTGTATATGGGTGCTTTAGATGTAGAGCGTCAGCAACTAAATGCTTATCGTATGGAGTTACTTGGTGCAAATGTCATAAGTATAAACGATGGCTTAAAAACACTTAAAGAGGCGACTACTGCGGCGATACAAGCGTGGGTAAATGAGATAGAAAATATCTTTTATATCATCGGTTCAGCTGTAGGACCACATCCGTATCCTAGTATGGTGCGAGACTTTCAGAGTATTATTGGACGTGAGACAAAGCAACAGCTGGGCGAATACGGCATAAAGGCTGATTATGTTATCGCTTGTGTCGGTGGCGGTAGCAATGCTATTGGGATATTTAACGAATTTTTAACCGATGAGAGCGTAAATTTAATAGGCGTTGAGGCGGCTGGGCTTGGCATAGATACAGCATATCATGCAGCTACACTCACAAAGGGGCGTGAAGGCATCATACATGGCATGAAAACGATCGTGCTACAAAATGAGTATGGTATGATTGAAGAGGTTCATAGCATATCAGCTGGGCTTGATTATCCAGGCATTGGACCACAACACGCACATCTACACGATACAGGGCGAGTGAGATACGAAGCGATAAGTGATGATGAGTGCATAAATGCCCTGCGTCTTACGAGCCGTTTAGAGGGCATTATTCCTGCAATTGAAAGCTCACACGCCTTGGCATTTTTAGACAAGCTTTGTTCTAGTTTGGGGGGCAAAAAGACTATCGTCGTTAATGTTTCAGGCAGAGGAGATAAGGATATGAATACTATAATGAGCTATGAAAAAGGAAAAATTTATGGATAAGATAGCGACAGCATTTAAAGGCAAAAAGGCAAATATCGGTTACATAGTCGCGGCCCATCCTAGTGTGGAACATGCAAAGGAGTTTTTGTTAAATTTAGATAAGAGTTGTATCGATCTGCTTGAGCTTGGACTACCTTACTCTGACCCATTAGCAGATGGTAAGCTTATCGCCGAGGCTAGTTTTAATGCCGTGAAAAATGGTGTAAATACTGATACGATCTTTGATATGCTTAGTGAGGTGCAAGGCAAATTTAGTAAACCGATTGTGTTTTTAGTTTATTTTAATCTTATCTTTGCTTATGGGATCCAGAAATTTATAAAAAGAAGTGCTGAGCTTGGCGTAAGCGGTTTTATCATACCTGATCTACCTTGTGAGGAGAGTGATGAGATAGCTGATTTATGCAGTCGTTACAGCATTGCACTTGTGCCACTTATCAGTGTCACATCAGCATACAGAAGTGACAAAATTTTAAAAATGGGTTCAGGGTTTATCTATGCTATAGGAGCTATTGGTGTGAGTGGATCAAAAAGGGCTGATGATGAAAGATTAAAACGGCTTGTGAGTGAGCTAAAGCAAAAGAGTGACTTGCCTATTGCTGTAGGCTTTGGGATCAAAAATGCAGATGATGTAAAGAAAGTCAAGTCTTATGCAGATGGTGCGATCATAGGCACTGAGATTGTTAGGCTTACATCAAATTTTAGCGGTAGTGAGCTTATGAGTGAGATAGAGCATCTTTTTAAAAATCCTTTTTAAATTTATAGCCTTTTTAGTAAATGCAAAGTATAATAAGAGAGCTATTTTCAAATTTAAGGACATAGAATGAGAGAGGTTATAGACACTGCAACTAGGCATCTTTGTGTCGATACTTTGGGCTTTGAGATAGAGAATGGCTCAAGACTTGGTAGAGGCTTTTACGGTGCTGCGATACCTGTTTATAAGGGGAATACTGAGTTTCATTTTTATCTGTATTTTAAACGCAATACTTTAAAGTTATTTTTAAAGGCATTTTTTGATCGTGATGATCTCGAGGATGCCGATCTAGACGATCTTTGCAAAGAGATAGCTAACCAAATAATTGGTAAAGCTAAAAATTTATTAAATGAGCGTGAGAGTGGGGCATATAAGCTTGGTACGCCTGAATTTTTAGGTGAAGTTGACAAATTCCCTGTTAAGCTTGATGAGAATTTTATATACAAGATGAAAAACCGCACATTTCAGATAGGTTATAAAAAAGTATGAGTGAAGATATAACTGCCGAAGAGGCACTTACGCACGACCATTTGGGACTTTTTAAAAGCTATGATGAGCTTATGGATATAAGTGTTGATTTTATAGCAGAGCTTGGTACGACAAATATTAGTATAAATGAGTTGCTTAAATTTGAAGCTGGTTCGGTTATAGACTTAGAAAAACCAGCTGGTGAAAGTGTTGAATTATATATCAACAACCGTATATTTGGCAAGGGCGAAGTAATGGTTTATGAGCGGAATTTAGCAATCCGTATTAATGAAATTTTAGATTCAAAGTCGGTTATACAATACTTTAAAAAAGAGCTTTTATGAAATTCGTCCTAGTTTTTTTGCTATTTTTATCACAAATTTTTGCATCAAATTTATTGACGTATAATATCTATGAACGTACCGACCGTATTGATATTATGCTTAGTTTTGATGCACCTTATGAAGGAAATATCTTTCAAAAGCGTGAGCGAAACACGACTTCTCTTATACTAAATTCTCTAAATTACGATCAGATAGTTAGCAAAAGTATAAATTCTTCTATATTGCAAGAGCTTGATATAAAACCAAAACAAAACTCGCTCGTTTTAAATCTCCGCTCACGTGAAGCGATCATTGTGAATGCATCAAAAACTACTGATGGTTTTGGACTTCGTATACGTGTAAGCCCTAAAAATACAACTACTAATATAGCAAATATACCGCAAGCTAGTGCAAATATACAAACATCTTCAGCGACACAAACTAGCTCAGAATCACTTGTAGATGGTAGATGCTTTATAGTACTTGCAGTATTGCTTGCTTTACTTGTATTTTTGTATGTGTTTAAGAAATTTATTATTAAAAAACAGGCTAGTTTTGGTGGATTTGGTATGACAAATACAACTACGAAATCGATAAACTGGCTACTGAAAAATAAAAACAATGAAGTTGCTGTGATATATGAAAAGCCACTTGATAGATTAAATAAACTTGTACTTTTAAGCTATGAAAATCGCCGTTATCTTGTGTTAGTAGGTAGTTCAAATGTTATGCTTGATAGCTTTGGAGAGGATAAGATTAAAAACGAACAGGATTTTGCTGCATTTTTTGAAGAAAATAAAAAGAAATTAGGCTCATTTTTAAAAGAGCGACAAAATAGCTTAAATAATTATAAAGATAAGATCAGTCAGGATTGACGCAACTATTATATAAATTTATACAAAACTTATGGCGAAAATTTCTGGTTTTGGCATCTTTTTTATCTCTTTCCTTGCCATAATCAAATTTCTAGCACCATAAATTTGCAAAGTATGATTTATAAATTCAAATTTTAGTTTTGTATCGGCACAATTGAGATTAAGAGCTTTTGCAAGTGCTAAGATAAAGCTTAGCCATCTTATGCACTCTTGACTTGGTAATAAATTTTTATATCGATCATATTCGTATATTACTTTCTTGCCATTTGTTGCAATTATTGTTGCGATAAGAGCTTTTTGTTCGTGGGTAAAACCGAAATTTAGACCATTTAATATAATGTAGGCGGAGTTTTTATGATCACCGTAAAAGCCGATCTCCTGGCCGACATTATAAAGTCTCGCAGCTATAAGTAGTTCGTTTAGATAGTTGTCATCTAAGTTATGTAAATTTTTAAGTGATATAAAAATTTCTTTTGCATATCGAACGATAGTTTTGTTTATCGTTAGCGTGAAGCGATCTTGCAGACTTTTAACGCTTGGGTTAAAATTTTGTGGAAATTTCAAACTCGGTCGTAAAAAATCACTTAAAAATACGCCCTCTCTTACACCAACACCACTAGTAAATACTTTACTTGCTCCAAGTGTTGCACTGATAGATAAAAATATATGCACTCCTTCGCGTATTGTATCGTATCGATCTTTTTTAATAGGAAATTTATTTAGATCTAGCACATTTGCATTTGCTATACTTTCTAAAAAGCTTTTTTGTTCATTTAATCTATATAAAAATCCGTGTAATGTATCAAGTGTATAACTATCTTTTGTCATTATCGCCGAGGACATTGCACGCAATGAACCACCTATAGCTATGATATTATCACATTTAAATTCATTTGGGATTTGAGCAATAGTCTCTTTTAAAAATAGTGATAAATTTTTAGTATTTTTATTGTCGAAAAATAGTTCCTTTAGTCGCACTGTGCCGATATCAAGCGAGAGTGTGTGGGTTATCTTGCCGTTGCTTATCCGTGCTAGTTCGGTTGATCCGCCACCTATATCAACAGTAACGCATTCGTCAATAGGAGCTAATAAATTTTTGGCGGCGATTGCCCCATATGTCGCTTCAGCTTTGCCGTCTATCACACGGAGTCCGATATTTAGGCGTTTTTGTATCATTTTTATAAATTCGCCTGAGTTTGGTGCATCACGAAGTGCCGAAGTGCCGACGCATAAAATTTTATTGCATTTATAATTTTTAATGATACTTTTAAATTCGCTAAGTGCATCATAAGCCTTTCGCATAGATTTTTCACTTATAGCATTATTATTACCATAACCGCCTTCACCAAGACGAACACGCATTTTGTATTCACCAAGTATGAAAAACGCCCAACGGGATGTTCGCTCAAATATTGCCATTCGCATTGAGTTTGAGCCGATATCTATGACGGCTGTGCGTTTTGCCATTGCTTATCCTATTTAAATTTATTTTTTGTATTTCGCTTTGCTTGTGCTCTTTTTTGGCTCATTGGTAGCACTAGAGTAGCTATAGCGCCGCTTCTGTCACACCTATTTTTTATACTTATGCTACCACCAAGTGCTTGAGCTGCACCCTTTGCGAGAAATAGCCCAAGTCCAGCACCGCCTTTATCACCAAAGCGTTTAAATGGTGCAAACAGATCTTTACTTTCATCTATCCCTATGCCCTCATCGATGACTTCGATGATAAAATTTGCATCACTTATGTAAGAGTTTATTAGTATATTTGAACTTTGTGGCGAAAATTTTATAGCATTTTGGACGAAATTTTGTATCACGTGAGTTAGTAGAGTAGTTTGAATCTTTAAGTTTAAAATGCGTGGCTCAAGGGAGAGTATAATGTCTTTACCCTCACCACGTGCTAATATAGCAAAATTATTACCAAGCTTTTGTAAAAAGCTGATGATATCTATGCTTATGGGCTCTTCAAACTGAGCTCCCTCTTGTCGTCCGATCTCAAGGATCGAGCTTATCATCGCGTTCATATTATTTATAGATTCGTTGTTTGACTTAAGAGCTTCGATATAACGCTCACTTTCACGATCTTTTAAAAGCGTAACTTCATTCTTTGTTTTCATAACTGCAAGTGGAGTTTTAAGTTCGTGTGCTACGCCGACAAATAGCTCTTTTTGGTACTCAACAAATGTTTGTATACGCGTTATAAGTTTATTTATACTTTTAAGAAGTGGAGAAAATTCATCTGGGAATTTTTCATCTTCTTCTATCTCTTTTAAAAATTTTTCATCTATTTTTGTCAGCTTTGATGTTAAAATTTTAATTGGTATAAGAAGCATTCTAGATAAAAACATAGCATAAAATATAACAAGTAAAATGGCTATAGAATTTACTATTATAATATCTAAAAATATCTGCTCTACGATATCATGTTGCAAAGTTGTCTCTTTTTTAAGCACCATATATTCGCTGTCATTATACTGATATGTAAGTGTCGTATAACTCTTTCCATTCTCCTGCAATACTTTAAAAAATGAATTTTTATGCCCAAGCTCTCCGCGTTTTATCTCGACGGAAGTTTGAATTTTGTTTGGTATTTGGATTATAAAATTGCTTAAATTTTCAGGATTGTAACTATTGATGTTTTGTTCTATATGTTTGGCTTCGTAGCTTAGCTCTTGAACCGCTGTTTCAAAAACGGTAACCTTGATATAATAATACAACATCACCGATATAACTACAATTAGCATCATTGATGCTGATGCTAATTGTAGTATAAATTTACTTCTTAAGCTTTTTTGGGAAAGCAAAATCTATATCCGCGTCTTCTTACTGTTTCTATAGTTGAGATATTTAGTGGTTTATCCATTTTTTGGCGAATTTGATTGATTGCTACTTCAATGACATTTGGCGTTACTAGCTCAGGTTCTTCCCAAATCGCATCTAAAAGTTGCTCTTTTGAGACAATCTGATCTGAGTGGCGAGCAAGGTGAGTTAATACCTCAAATGGCTTACCTTTAAGTTCTATATCGCGTCCAAGATATGTGATTTTTTCTTCGTCAGGGTTTATGATAAGGTCATCTATCTTTATTATATTTGTACCGCCAAATCTTAAACGAGCTTCTATACGAGCTACTAAAACGTCAAAATCAAATGGTTTTCTTATATAATCATCAGCACCAGCTCTAAGTGCCTTTATCTCACTGTCTTTGTCATCTTTTGCTGAAAGTACGACAACGGAAGTGCGTGGTGATTTGTGCTTTATTATATTGATAAGATCTACCCCATCTCCATCTGGTAACATCCAATCGGTCAAAACTAGATCATAATTTCTAATGCCGATGTAGTATTCAGCGTCCTTAAAATTTTCTGAACTATCAGTTTGGTAGCCAAATTCTTGTAACCCCTCGCCGATTGTTTTATTTAGTGTCACTTCGTCTTCCACTATCAAAATACGCATTTTATTTCCTTTAGTAAAATTTAAAGGGATTATAACATAATTTAAGCAAGATTTCAAGATACTTTAATAAATTTTTAATAAACAATCTCTAATCTTGCACCCACAAGGGCATTTTTGACTATTTCAACCTTTAAAATTTCAAAATTTATTGAAGTTATGGTTTTAAAATTCTCTTTTAAAGCTTTTGTGCTAATCTGCAAACTCTCTTCAACTGAGTAAAATTTACGCTCATTATAAAATTTTTCTATAAATTCAATCACACTAACATAATCAACAAATTCAATGCTCTCAAAGCTTAAATTTATACGAACTTTTTGTGGGCTTGTCCGCTCAAAGTCAAGCATACCAATAATCGTACTAAACTCATAATCTTTAATAATAGTTGTTAAAATTTCTTTCATATTATCTGTTTTTCAGCACCACTTAGTAGGCGTTTTATGTTTGGTATATGCTTATAAACTACTAAAAATGATATGATAAGAAGCGGTGCGTGGCTGTGTATGCCATCTATGTCTGGGCTAATAATAAAGCTTGATATCACAAGTGTAAGTAGTGCTAAAAGTGATGCTAGTGAGCTTATTTTAAGTATTTTGCCAACGACAAACCAAGCCACAAGTGCGATCAAGATCTCAATCTGTAAAAAACACGCTATCACACCAGCACCTGTTGCTACACCTTTGCCACCTTCAAATTTTAAAAACGGCGAGAAGCAATGTCCGACTACGCTAAGAACTGCCATGCCCCACAGCACACTCTCATCCGTCCCAAATGCACGTGCGATAAGTATCGGCACGATACCTTTTAACACGTCAAAAGTCACTGTTAAAATAGCTATTTTTTTGGCGATTTTTGGATTATGCTCTTTTAGTACACGCAAGACATTTGTCGCACCTATGCTACCGCTACCTTCGTTTGTGATATTTATCTTGCCAAAAATTTTACCAAATATCAGTCCAAATGGCACTCCGCCAAGCAGGTAAGCTACCAGATAAAGTAATAAATTTTCATTCATTTTTGCCCTTTTTTTGCATTTAAAAATTTAAATGATATTAAATTGTAGCTGACATTTTTATAAATCAACTCCACAAAAGTACGACATTTTCATCATATATATCACTCTTCTTAGGCGTGATTTGAGTGATATTTAGAGTGATATTTTTTACGTCATTTGCCGATTTTACAGCCTCTATCTCACTTTGAAATTTAGCCATCAACTCATCTATTTGCATATTTATCTGAGCGACATTTTGCTCGCTGAGCTTGACATCGCTTCGCTCTTTTAACACCTTGCTTGCACTCCTTGCACTAGTTGCGATTTTAGTAGCGTTTGAGCTTGAAAGTAGCTTGGTGCCAAATAACGCTCCAAGTATGCTCGTACCTATACTAATCGCTGCATTTAGTCCACTTGTAGCCATATCTTTCTGTTCTTTTTCTAGCTTGATAGTAGCTTTATTTAGTCTATCTTCTAGCTTTGCTCTCTCTTTTTGAAATTTGGCACTCACCTGAGCTGTCTTTTGCTCTAAAATCTCGTTGCACTTATCACTAAGACGTATGTAAAACTCCTCTTTGCTTTCATTAGGAATTGAGTGTAGCCCTAGTGCTTCGTAAAGCTCAAGCTTATAACTTCGAAAAATATACTCCTTAAAGCTCTTTTTAAACTCGTTTAAATTTTTAGCACTCATCACAAAGCTAGGCAGTGGCTGATATGTTGCATTTTGTGGCTCATTATGCTCAAAATTCATGCTCATGCTCACGCTCGCTTGATCCCATTCCACGTTTCGCTCACTCTCATTAAGCACGTAGACTAAGTTTACATCTTTTATAGTATTTATACCTTTTTTTGCGTCGTAAAATCGCACCTTTGCACTAGCAAATAGGCTTGGACTTAGCTCATTCTTGTCGCAATTACAAGCAAAAACTTGCTCTATATCACTAGCAAGTATTGGTTTAGCACCGCCTTTTAAATTTTTAGTTTTTGATTCTGTATTGCTTTTTAAATTTGCTTTTTTCTTACTCATTAAATTTGTGATTTGTTCACGGCTAAGAGGTCCTTTTAGATAGCTTAATGCCCAGCGAGTTGAGATGACAGCAAGTCCATCTTCGTTTATATTTTTAACTAAAAAGTTGCGTTTTGCTAAATTTGAAATAGTCTTTTCTATCTCTGACTTATCTAAATTTGAACCACTTATACCGCTTAGTCCATCTATCACACGAGCCTTATCTTGTGCGGTTTGCAGTCGTCCAATGAACCACGTGCCGATATTGCTAAGTCCTTTGTAATCAATATCTACTGGGTTTTGTGTGCTTAAAACACATCCAATACCAAAGGCACGAGCCTGTTTTAGCAAGGTTAGCATAGGCGTTTTGCTCGGTGGGTTGGCATTTGGTGGAAAAAAACCAAAAATTTCATCCATATATAGCAAGGCTCTAAGCGAGCTAGTTCCCTCTGTACTTCTCATCCATGCGATTATCTCGTTTAAAAGCAGTGTTACAAAAAACATTCGCTCATCGTCATTTAAGTGCGAGATCGTAAAGATATTGCACTTTGCTTTGCCATTTTCATTAAAGAGCATCTTGGCGATATCAAGTTTCATTCCATCGCTCCAACTCTTAAAGCTTGGATTTGCAATGAGTGCGTTTAGCTTCATCGCTAGTTTCATTCGCTCAGCACTCGGATAAAATGTATCTACGCTAAAAACGCCGATCTTTTCAAACGGTGGTGTAGCGATAAATCCGATAAGTTGTTCTAAGCTCACATCTTCGCCGTTTTTAAATTTAGTATCAAATATCGTTGAAATCAATAGCTGCTCTTTTGAGCTCATATCATCATTGTTTATACCGATAAGAGATAGCACCGAAGCAGCGAGTGAGTTTATGTAGTTATTAAAACTCTCATCATCTTTTTCGTTAATGCCTTTAGGGCATACAAAATCACTAAGTAGCGATACGCCAATACCTGCTGAGCTTTTAGGTGTATAGATAGTCATATCAACACTATCTTTTAGCATTTTAACTCGCTCTAAGCTTTGATAGCTACTTTCTATCCCTTTTTGCCATATTTCGCTCTCCTGCTTGGCTACCTCATTCACACTAAGCCCTTTGTTTGTCGCCTCGCTCTCATCAATGTAAGGCCTAAAATCATCCGCACTCATCTGCTCAAAGGTAAGTGCAAGGTTTGTCATATCGCCTTTTGGATCTATTATTATTGATGGGATATTATCTATACAAGCCTCTTCAAGTAGCGTGATACCAAGACCGGTTTTACCGCTACCGGTCATACCGATAATGGCCGCATGAGTGGTTAGATCTTTATTTTTGTATAAAAATGGCTCGTTATTTTTGAGTCCAAGATAAAAAAGTTTTAAGCTCTCTTGTAGGCTTTTCATTTGTTGTCCTCTTTTGTTTTTTAGGATTATAGCAATTTTAACCACCAAGAACCTTTAAATGCATTATCTTATGAAGATATTTGTACTAGGTTTGAGAAAGTAAAATATACTTTTTAAATTAGATAAAAAGATGACTTGATGAGGTAGAATTTTAAGTTTATAATTTAAAGTGAATTAAGTGTTTGCTTGATTTTTAGATTTAAATATATCACACGGATACTTAACTTTTAGAAATTTTATAGCCTATTTTGGATATATTTTCTATCATATTATTATCGGTTTTTAGTCTTATCTTTTTTACTATCATCCTTAAGGCCTCGTTACTCATAGATTTTTCGCCCCAAACAAAATTTTCAATAACTTCATAGCTTACAACTTTGTCTATATTGCTTATTAACAAGAAAAATAGCTTAGCTTCTGTTTTTGGCATAAAAATTTGCTCACTATTTTTAAATAAAACCCTTTGGCTTAAGTCATATTCATAAATTTCTTTAAATTTTAGTCTATTTTCATAAATTTGTTTTGTTGCCATTATGATGGTTGTTTGAAGCTCTTCGATTTTTATCGGCTTTCTAAGATAATTGTAAGCTCCTAGCTCTATACTTGTTAATATATTTTCATTTGTATCATACGAAGTTATGACAATTGAAGTTAAATGCGGAGCTCGCTTTTTTATCTCATCTAGCATTTCAAGGCCATTTAAATTTGGTAGATTGATATCTGTTATAACTACATCAAAGTCATCTTTAAAAAATTGATTAAACCCTTCAAGTCCATCTTTAACGCATACTATCTTTTTGCAGTATAGACTTAAAGATTGATATAGGGCAAGTCTTGTGTTTTCATCATCTTCAACTAAAAGTACAGATATATTTTCAAGCTTTTTTAGTATACTAATATCTAACATTAGACATTTTCCTTTGCTATCGTTAGAGTAAAAATTGTTGGATTTTTACTTTTTTGTAACACCAAATCGCCTTTTAGTTTTTTATTTGCTATAAGTTTTGAGATATAAAGTCCTAGCCCACTACTGTTTTTAGTGCTAGAAAATGGTGTAAAAATTTTACCTATATTTTCAGTTTTTATGCCATCAGCATTATCGATTACGCGTATTATAAATTTATTTTGCTCTTTTGTTATATTAATTACTATTTTTGCATATTTTTTATCCTTTAATGCCTCTTTTGAGTTTTGCACCAAACAGGCGATGATTTGCTTAAATTCATTTATATAATTTATGCAGTTTGTATCAGTTTTACTTTTTAGTGTAACTTTTATATTAACATTTGAATGGTGAGTAAAAAGTATGAAAATAGTATCTAAAATAGCCTGTTTTATGTCAAATTTCTGAGTGGTCGTTTGCAATCTATAAAAATTTTTAAATATGCTCATTGTGTTTGCCATATAGTCTATATTCTCAAGTGATCTTTTAGTGTTTTCATAAAAAATATCATCGCTAAGTTTTCCCAGCTTTTTAAACTGAACAAGATTGCCTAAAAATATGCTAAGCGAATTTAAAGGTTGTATCCATTGGTGTGATATAGCACCTATCATCTGTCCTAATTCTGCCATTTTTGCCTGTGAAAACAGCAAAATTTCATACTCTCTTTTTGTTTTTTCAAACTCGGCCTTTTGTCTATTTATTTTTTTATTGTAAAAATACGCAAGTATTAAAAATAGAAAGATACTTAAAATGTATATTGCAAAATTTATTATAAATTGTTCGTTTATTTTGTCGTAGATATTATTTTTTGGTGTTTTTGCAATCAAAATTAACGTCGAATTTTCTAGCTTTTTAAAGCTTAATATCTCATTTTTTGTTTCAATATGGCTAGTGTCAACTTTATTTGTAGTTTTTAAAAACCCGTAGTTATTTTTAAAGTTATCATTTGGATATATTAGTGGCTTAAAGCTATCGTCTGTTAAAAATATAAAGCCATTATTTTCAAGTTTATAGCTACTAAGCTCATTTTTTATATCATCAAATAGTAATATGCCACACAAGACACCTAAATTTTGAATGCTATTTATCTTTTGACATATCGATACTACTGGCTTTTTAAGCCCAGCATCGATATATGGTTTTGTTATATAAATTCCACCACTTTTTATAGTATTTTGATACCAGGGTCGGTTTATAGGGGCATATCCGCTTGGGCGAATAAATTCCTTGCTTGATATTATGGTTGAGTTTTCATACCCCACATATGTACTTGAAAAATTTGCAATGCTTTCACTTTTTTGCAGTATATCTTTTATGATTTGTTCATCTTTTTCGGGACTAAATTTTGATATTAGTTGATTTATTGATTTTAGACTATGCTTTTTGTTTTCTAGCCATTTTTCTACTTTATTACTTGAATTTTTAAGCATACTAACTTGCTCGTTTATTAAAATTTCTTTAACAAACGAGCGATTTATAGTGTAGTTTATTAACATTAAAGTTAAGAATATGATAGAAAAAATAACAATTATATGATGTCTTTTAAAATTTTCTATCATAAGCTTTTATTTCTACCACTCTCCAACAGGTGGATTTTTTATCTCATAAAGTGTTTTGCCAAGCTCTTTATGTCCTACATTTTTATGGCAGCTTACACAACTTACTTTGTCAGTTTTACTATCTTTAAAATCAATATAAATTTTATGCATATCATCTATATTTTTATTTGTGCTATTTATATCTAAAATAGTTTTATGACAGCTTAAACAGCCACTATTATAGACAAATTTGTCCCTATTTTTTCTATTTTCTTGCCAATTTGCATCTTTTGCGTCGTTAAATGCCATATGAGTAACTTCACTAGCACCATTTAGTGCTTTTTGAAATACATATTTTATATAGCTATCATGTGGAAGATGGCAATCTACACACTTAGCTTTAAAGCCTATCTTATTTGTTCCACCATGAGTGCTTTTTTGATAGGTTTTAACAAAAGGATCCATCCACTCATGGCAGCTTACGCAAAATTTATCATCTCCGGTTGAATGTATTAAAGTATTTCCTCCAAAAAATACAATAAAAGCAAATACTAATAGAAAACAAATTTTTAAAAGTGTTTTTTTCATCACATCTCCTTAAGGCACTAATAAATTTTTCATACTGTCTTGTGAATGACACATAACGCAGTAATTTTTAGATGTTTTATGTGTGCTATGGCATAGATTACAATCCATTTTTGGATAGTGTGGGCTTGCATGTATGTTATCATCATAGCCTAGGTGGCCACTTCTTTCAGCAAGCATTTCATAACTTTTGTGACAACTCAAACACTCATTTGTACTTAAAGCTTTGTAATCATTAGGGTCGCTTTGCTTATGGCAGTTTTTGCACTCAAAATGTAATTTATCATGTGCCTTAAATGGGTAGTTTTCTTTTGTAAATTTATTAGATTCTAATGCATTTAAATTCGCACAAAAGATAAATAAAGATATTAAAAATACTTTAATGATATTTAGCATCTTTTATCCTTTTTTGCTAAATTTGCAGCATTTTTACCAGCAATCCTACCAAATACTAAACAATCTGGTATCGCACAGCTTCCAAGTCTGCTAGCCCCATGTGGTCCGCCAACAGACTCTCCTGCAGCAAACAACCCATTTATAGGCTTATTATCAGTGTCATAAACTCTAGCTTCAGTGTCTATTTTAACTCCTCCCATTGTGTGATGAACTTTTGGAATAGCTCTCCAAGCGTAAAATGGTGGCTTTGTTAGATCAGGAATGATATCTTTAAATTTAAAAAATGGCTTATCAAACTCATCATCTTTGCCAGCTCTTGCATATCTTGTATAATCATATACGCTTTTTTGCAATCTTTCATAAGGTATGTCGTAAAATTTAGCAAGTTCTTTAATAGTATCAAAAACTCTTATAACTTTTTTATGTATGCCTCGCTCAACGTTTGCCTTTGTAGTGCCTTGTGCACCTATGCTATCGCATATTACAATAGGGTGCGTTATACTTCCATCTGGATTTTTATGAATTTTTAAAATAGCATCTGAGCGTATTTTTCTATCTGCTAACTCATTAACAAAACGCTTTCCAGTTCTTGCATCTACCATTATGCCATATGAGAAAGCAGGTATCGCAAATACCGGAGATATGCCAAAGCCTTTCTCATCAGGGCTTCCCCATGGTCCAAGCTGTATCCATTCTAAATCAACGGTTTGTGCTTTATGTTTCATCATTACTTTTAACGCTTGAGCCGTTGCACCGTAGTGATTTGTGCAGTCTAGATCTGCACTTAGGCTAGGATCTATGCTTTGTCTAAAATTTATATCATAAGCAAAGCCACCAGTTGCCATAACAATACCGCCGTTTATCTTATAAAATTTAGTAACTCCACTTTTATTCTCACTCTCATCTTTTAATGGATCAAACTCAAAGTCATAGTTTTCTCTAACTTTTGCTCCAATAATATCACCATTTTCATTACGGATAAAATCATCTAAGATAACTCTAGTGCGTATAGTTGCACCATTTTTCATAGCATATTCTTGCAAAGGTATAGTTATTTTTCCACCTGAGTTAATCTCTGGCCAAATTGTTCGCGGAACACTGTGTCCGCCAAATTGACCAAGAGCATTTCTGTAATAAACGCCCTTTTGAAGCGTCCACTCATAAGCATCGTTGCCGTTTTTGGCTATAACTTCAACAAGATCCATTCTATTTAGATTAAGCCCAGCTTTTAAAATATCTTTAACATAAAGTTCGTAAGAGTCCTTTATGTTTCTATCTTTTTGAAAACTAGAATTTACAACAGCGAATGCACCGCCATTTATAGCCGAATTTCCACCAAGGACTGGCATTTTTTCTATCATAAGTGTTTTTGCACCTTCATCAAGTGCTTGACAGGTAGCGGCAGATCCAGCAAAGCCAGATCCAACCACAAGCACATCCCACTCCTCGTCCCATTTTATGCTATTATTAATAAAAGTGTCAGCATTAGCAAGTGTTGCTGCTCCTAGCAACACTACGCTATTTAAAAAATCTCTTCTACTAGACATTCATAATCCTTAAAAAATATAGCTAATTCCAGCACCAAGCTGAGTTAAGCTTGGGTAGCTGACCTGTTTTTTAAACACTTGATCGTATATGATAAAAGCATTTAAATTTTTCATTATCGGATAGCTAGCCCATACACTAAGCTCATTTTGTCTGTAATTTGTATCATCGCCACCTTTTAATTTATAGCTTGTAGTACCATAAAGTGCAGTAAGTGATAGCTTTTGTATCTGTGTTGAAAACATTGCATAAAGCGTTTTTACATCTCTTTCATACATTACATCGCCCTCTTCAAAAGGCACTATTTGATCGCCATTTAAATTTAAACTTCCCCAGCCTATCTTTTTGCCGGTTTTAACATATCCTAAAGTTAGTTTATTTTCATTGTATTTTGCATATGCTAGACCTTCGAACATACTTCCATCGTTATCTATGGTTTTCTCGTTACTTCTAGCATAATGAAGCGTTGTGCCAACGCCTAGCTCATCATTTATCATATCATCATAAATGATCTTGCCACCAACTCCAGAAAATATATCATCAGCATATAACCCATAAGTTTTTAAGCCAAAACCATTATCAAATTTGTATGTAGCACCTAAGCTAAACATACCTTTGTTGTCATTTATCTTTTTAAACCCCCACATCTCTTTTAGATAAGCTCTACCTTTTGCACGTGTCCATATCGCATCTATTGTTAAATTTGATATAGAGTTGTTTGTAATCCTAACGCCATCGTTTATTTTCCCTATCCAGTCAGTTATCATCTCCTGACGACCTATTTTTACATTTGTATCATTTGCGTTATATTCAAGATATAAATTTGATATTAAATATCTATCATCTTCATAAATTCTCTGAGTAGAATCCCCGCTTCCATGACCTGTTATAAATTTTTTATCACCTTCATAAATTGGTGCTGTTCCCCTAAAGCCAACGACTGCTTTAAAATTTTTATAAAAGTCAGTTTCGTATTTTAAACCTATTGAACCAACAGCCCAAGATGTGTTGTTATAATATCTATTTTTTTCACCACTATTTATATGGCGTCCCTCAAAAAAAGTAGAGATATCTCCGCTAAATTTACCATTTTTAAATGCATCTTCAAGCGTATCACTACTCGCAAAAGCTACACAATAAAGTGTACTTAATAATATTAAGCTCTTTTTCATAAAATCTCCTAGTTATACTCTTTTAAAAATTTAGCTGAGTTTTTAAAGTCATTTGTAAGCGGCCTGTCTATTTCTAAAAATTTAACTACATTTCTATACTTTTCGTAAAGCTCCTTTGTGGCTTTTGATAGTTTTAGATTCGGCTCTTTTTGCATTCGTAAGTCTATAGCTTGAGCTGCATGCATTAGCTCCATTCCTAATATATAGTAGAAATTTTCAATTTGCTTTTGAAATTTTTGTATAACAAACGGTGCGTTTGTAGCCACATCTTCTATCTCTCCAGCAACTGGAGTGTAATCAAGTGAGGCTGGATTTGCTAAAAATTCATTCTCTCCAGCAAGTGATACAAACGGTTTTTGCATAGCCCCAAATGCATGGATTGTGTTTTGTGTGCCTAAAAATCTACTAAGTTTTGTAAAGCCATCATTTGATAATTTTATAGTTCTTAATGCAGACGCTTTTGAATTATGTGCTAAGACAATTGATGCTTTTTCAAACTCGACAACCCATAAAAGTGGCTCAAAATTTGAAGTTGGTACTACTGCACCGCCATTTGTAAATAGCTTGCTTTCTTGAAATTTAGCATTTTGTGGCTTTTTACCAAGATAAATTCCTGGATTATCATCTGATGAGTTAAGTTGAGTTTTCATTAAATTATCAAGTGTATCAATGCTTGATTTTAATGCTGCAAAAAAGTAAGAAGCGTCGCGGTAACTTAGCGGGTCTTGCAGAGCTCTTTGCCCGTCTTGATCCCATAGATAGCTATCTTTTAAAATTTCCCTTATTTGTGCTGTTACCGATACAAAATCTGCAAAAGGTCTAAGTTCGCTAGCCTCTTTTGTAAATGGTGCGACATTGCCATTAAATGCCTCAATGCTTAATGCAAAGACTAGTTTTGATAGTTTAAACACCTGTTTTAAATCTTCCAACGCAAGACTTGCAAGTGCTGCTGAATATGAATTTGAGCTTAAAATGCTAAGACTATCTTTACCGAAAGGAGAAAGTTGTTTTAGATTCGCCTTTTTTAAAGCCTCATCAGCTCTCATTTTTTTACCCTTATAATATACTTCTCCCTCTCCAAGCATGGCAAGTCCTACGTGCCCTAATATAGTAATGTCAGCTTCTCCCATAGAGCCACCACTTGGCATTACAGGGATTATGTCTTGATTTATAAATTCTTTATATAAATTTATAACTTCGCTTTGAACCCCAGCTCCTGAAAACAGCATATTATTTAGTCTTGTTGCCAAAACTGCACGAGCCGTTTTTAAAGGCATCTCTTCGCCAACGCCACCACAGTGTGCATGGATAAGACCTTTATTAAATTCAGTAGAGGCTTTAATAACTTCAGCGTCTAAATTTCCTTTAACATCTACGAAATTTTTGTCTTTATTTAGACCAACACCAGCTGTTAAGCCATAAATTTTTTGTCCGTCTTTTGCTGCGTTTATCAGCACTTCATGAGCCTGTTTTACCTTTTTTATTGCACTATCACTAATTTTAACTTTAGCTCCATTTGAAATTTTTAAAATATCATTTGGAGTTATGCTTGTGCCATCCAAAATGATATCAGAAGCATTTAAGTTAAGTGCTAAAATAGCGACCAAGGATAGGAATTTAAAACCTTTCATGATGTCCTCCTAAGATTAAAGTTATGGTCTAATTTTAAAACAAAATAATTTCTAAAAAGTAATTTTATGTATTTATTTAATATAAAATTAATAATATTAAAATAAATTTTTATATTATTTTGTGAGTAAACCCAATTTATGTAAATATGTTAAATTAGCGGTATTATTATTTTTGTGTATAAATTTAAGATATCTATCCATAATAAAAATATTATAGATAGAATTTATTGATGATTTAAAATAAGTTTAATCTAAGAGTAGGGCGATCTCTCGCCCTTAAAAATTATAGTTTATCAGCGTTATGTGAAAGATAATCAGCAACACCAGCAGTGCTAGCCTTCATACCTGCATCGCCCTTGTTCCAACCAGCAGGACAAACCTCGCCGTGTTCATTTGTAAATAGCATAGTGTCAACCATTCTTACCATTTCGTCTATATTTCTACCAAGTGGTAGGTCGTTGATGACTGCGTGGCGGACTGTGCCATCTTTATCAAGCAAGAATGAGCCACGAAGTGCGACACCAGCATCTTCTATAAGTACATCAAAACCACGTGCGATAGCTTTTGTCATATCAGCAACTATTGGGAAGCGAACCTTGCCTATACCACCTTTATTTACAGGTGTTTCTTTCCATGCAAAGTGTGAGAATTGATTGTCGCAAGAAACTGCGATAACCTCTATACCACGAGCTTTAAACTCATCATATCTTTTATCAAATGCGATGATCTCACTAGGGCAAACAAATGTGAAGTCCATTGGATAGAAAAATACTACCGCTCCGTTTTTACCTATATTTTTATAAAGGTTAAAATCATTTACGATTTGATTATCTCCTAAAACTGCTGCAGCTGTAAAATCAGGTGCTTTTTTTGTTACTAACATTATTTCTCCTTATAATAAATTTTATTAATTACGAAAGTATATCACTAGAATTTTAACAAAATATAAATTTTTATATTCTTTCATCTTTTCATCTAGATAAATTTAGCACAATTTAGTTAATGCTTGGTATTTGTATATATTGATAAGAGTTGTTGGTTAAATATAGGATTTATCTAAATTTTAAAGTTCACTAAAGTTTTTGCCACCAAATTTAAGTATAGCAGAACCCCAAGTAAAGCCACCACCAAATGCGTCTAGTAGTAGCATAGAACCATTTTTAACACGACCGCTTTCATAAGCGTCATTTAGTGCCATAGGTATTGAAGCTGAGCTTGTGTTTCCGTATTTTGACACAGTTAGCACACATTGCTCATCTGTAAAGCTTAGTCTTTGTTTGACCGCCTCTATGATACGGATATTTGCCTGATGTGGGATAAAAAAGTCGATATCGCTACTTGAAAGACCATTGTGTTCTAAAATTTCTACAACGCTTTTTGTTAGTGTCTGAACGGCTATTTTAAAGACTTCATTGCCAGACATATGTATAAAATTTAGCCTTTTTAATAGTGTTTCGCTACTTGCAGGGTAGGCACTTCCGCACCCTGGTGTTATGAGTAGTTTGCCCTGCGAGCCATCACTAGCCGTGTGTACGTCTAAAATTTCATTGCTCTTGCTTATGCTAATAACCGCTGCCCCAGCACCATCACCAAATAATATACACGTACTTCTATCTGTGTAGTCAACTATGCTACTAAGTTTTTCGGCTCCAACTATTAGCACGTTTTTCTTTGCACCACTTTCAACTAGCGATTTTGCGAGCTCCAAAAGATAGATAAATCCAGTGCAAGCAGCACTTATATCAAATGCTGTTACGCCAAAATTTAGCCCTAAATTTGTAGCGATTTTACATGCAGTCGAGGGCATACAAAGATGATCTGGTGATATAGTCGCACATATAATCGCGTCTATCTCGCTTAGCTTTAGCCCTGATCTTTGTATGGCTAGACGAGCTGCCTTTGTGCCAAGGTCGCTAGTAATCTCATTAGTTGCTATGTGTCTTTGTCTTATGCCGGTTCGCTTAACTATCCATTCATCGCTAGTCTCTACCATTTTTTCAAGATCAAAATTTGTTAAAATTTTTTCTGGCACATACGATGCTATGGATATTAAAGAGGCTTTTGGCATAATTTACCTTGCAAAATGTGATAATTCTTCTTCTATTACTTTATTTATATTTGAGTTTGCAAAATTTATAGCTTGAAATATTGCGTTTTTGATAGCTTTTGCATTACTTTTACCATGGCTAATAATAACGCAACCATTTACACCAAGTAGTGGAGCACCGCCATATTCATCGTAGCTAACTTGCTTTTTAAGTGTTTTAAAAACCTTTTTCATTAGTACAGACCCAGCTATGGCAAGAGGCGATCTTTTAACCTGTTTTTTTATGATTTTAGTTATAGCATCGGCTACGCCTTCACTTGTTTTAAGTAAGATATTACCTATAAAGCCATCGCAAACTACGACATCAACGCTACCATCAAAGACCTGACTACCTTCCGCATTACCAGTAAAGCTATCTAACTTTGATATGAGTGTATAAGCCTCTTTGCTTATCTCATTACCTTTGCTTTTTTCCTCACCATTTGATAAAAGTCCGACACGTGGGTTTTTGCGGTTTAAAATTTCTTTTGCATAGGCTTCGCCCATTACTGCAAATTGAAATAGATGTTCGCTCTTGCAATCAACATTTGCCCCAACATCCAGCACAAGTGTTGTGCTATCCTTTGAGTTTGGCATTAGTGTGGCAATAGCGGGCCGTGCGACATTTTTAAGTCTACCGATACGAAGAGTAGCTAGGCTCATAGTTGCACCGCTGTGTCCGGCCGATACCACAGCGTCAGCCTCTTTATCTTTTACGAGTTCTACAGCTTTATATATACTACTTTCTTTGCGTTTGAGTGCGTCAGTTGCACCATCTGACATAGAGATAACTTCAGCTGCTTCAACAAATGTGATGTGTTTTAGGAAGTTGTTTGGTATGAGTGGTTTTATGACATTGCTATCGCCAACAAGTACAGCTGAAAATTCTACATCTTCTAGTGCCTCAATAACACCTGCAACAATAGGCTCAGGACCGAAGTCCCCGCCCATAGCATCAATAGCAATGCGAATCATTTTTAGTATTCACCAGTTGTTTTGTTTATGCGGTGAGGCATCTTCCACGAGCCGTCTTTATCTTTAACAGGTACAGGAAGTGTTACTTTGTAGTGTGTTCTACGTTTTGCTGCACGAGTGTGACTCACTCTTCGTTTAGGTACTGCCATTTTTTCTCCTTTTTATAAATTTTTACAATTTTTACAATAAAAATAATCGCTTTTAAAAGCCTCTACTTCGCTTTTAAAAACTTCGTCTAAATCAATGCTGCCATCAAAAAATTCAACAACATCGCATAGCTTGTTATCAATATCTTTGTAAATCCCATCACTTAAAATCAGCTCAACTGGCTCGTTTAAAACTAAATTTATATCTACGCCACATCTATCGCAGTTATGTGGTGTGTTTCCCTCTATCTTGCCGATACATTTGACCGATTTTATATCGATCTTTTTTAAAATTCCACTAAATTTAAGTTCGCTATCACTTATCATAAAGTCAAAATTTTGCGGAGTAACCTTTAAAAAAGATATTTTCATATATTTATTAGTTATTTATTAGTTATTAGCAAAGCTCTCTTGCTGCAAAGAAGAAATTTATCTCATTTGTTGCATTTTCTAAACTATCACTGCCATGAACTGCATTTGCATCTATACTCTCCGCAAAGTCCGATCTTATCGTACCAGGAGCAGCCTCTTTTGGATTAGTCGCACCCATTAGATCGCGGTTTTTAGCTACTGCGTTTTCACCCTCAAGCACCATAACCACAACCGGTCCGCTAACCATAAAATCAACCAAATCATTAAAAAATGGTCTCTCGCTATGTACTGCGTAAAACGCTTTTGCATCGCATTTACTTAGTTTGATTTTCTTAGCAGCGACTATTCTAAGCCCATTGCTCTCAAATCTATCAATAATCTTGCCTATAACATTTTTCTTAACAGCATCAGGCTTTATAATAGAAAGTGTTCTTTGCATATTTTATCCCTTAAATTTACATTGTTTTTGATGAAGTTGGCAATTATATCAAAAAAAAGTTAAAAAATAAATTAGGCTCAAAAAAGAGCCTAAAATTTATGCCACAACTGGAGTTGTACCAGCACGTAAGTCAGCACTGATCTCACTACGTGATGGTTGACCAGCAAATGGAGCATCCCAGACGATACAGCCATCGGTTGGACAGGCTGATGCACAGGCTGGTTCTGCATTATACCCTACACACTCAACGCATTTATCTGCATAAACATAGTATGCGTCTGCACCTGTTGGGTTATCACTATCATCTACGATAGCCTCCACCGGACACTCATCTATACATGAACCACAGCTAATGCAAATATCTGTAATCTTTACTGCCATTTTTTCTCCTTTGAAAAATTTTTCGTAGAATATCAAAATAATCTGAAAATGATATAAAATTTTCTAAATATTTTCTAAAAAATAGCCATTTACAAGCTTTGTATGTATAATATCTATGTAGCTTTTAACCATCTTTTTAAAGTCATCTTTTGAGTGTGATTTTAAAATTTTATCATTTTCCATAAGGTTTAGTCCACGATCTTTTATAAATTTACCAGTCTGTTTTTCTATAGCTTCAAGTGAGTTTTTGCCATTAAATTGAAGTGCTACAAAAGCGTCAAAAGTTGAGAAATCAGCAATACTGTTTAGTTCGTTTGCCATGCTAATCACCGGCATTTCATTTGCTGAAAAATACTCAAAATATCCTCTAAAATTTTGCTTTAATCTACTCTTTCCGACTTCGTATTTTATAGTTTTTAGTGGTTTTGTGCTTATAGCAACGTGACCTGTTGCAACTATCTCCATTAAGCCCATAAATGCTGATTTAAGTGCGTTTTCATCATCTTTTAGCAAGGCTGCTATATCGGCGAAATTTACACTATCCGGATATACGTCATTAAAGACTTGATAAAGCCAGTTGTATTCAGGCTTCATTTTTAGTCCAAAAGACTCATATCCATCTTCTGTGCGTTTAAATTGACTTGCTAAGTGCAATTTTGCTAGTTCGTTTGCTCCTATCTCAATGTGTGACTCATTGTTAAATAGCTCTTTATGTATTATCAGACTTTGTCTAAATTGCTTATTTACCATAAAATCAAGCATTTGCTCCTTATCTATGCGTGAGCTAACCGTCGAATTTATATACTTGTCAAACTCGTCTATACCAAGATCGGCTTTAAATATATCATCAAGGCTGGTTTCGCACAGATAGCTAAGTCCGTGTTTATCAAGATTTGTGGCAAAATCTTTAAAGTATATCGGATCGTTAAAGATCTCTAAAAATTCATGACATATATATGTATCGCTTTTGCTTAAAAGATCACTTACATGCATATCTAAAAGCTGAGAGTTTAGAAAAATTTTATTTATATCATCTGTATTTTCGCAGTATTTTGTATATTTAACTAAAAAATTTAAAAGCTCTCTTGCTTTTGCTGCTTTGTTTACTTCACCTTTGATGTCACTAACACCAAATGTTAAAAAATCTCGTATGATGTCTTTAACTTTCCAACCTGGATAGACGTTGTATGAGACGTAGGCTATGCCGTTTGGGCTTAGCAGTTTTTTGATACTTGTTAATATCGCGTCTTTAACTACATCAGGCACCCAGCTATAAACGCCGTGGCATATGATGTAGTCAAACTCGCCAAGCTCACGCACATTGGCTTGACTTACTTCACATATGTCTTTTTGTATAAATTTAATGTTATCCACACGCATTTGCTTTGCAAGTTCTTTTGCCTTATCTATTTGCGTTTTGCTTAGGTCTATGCCGACTGCTTTGGCATTTGGGTTTGCTATCGCAAAAGGAAATAAATTCCCACCATAGCTACAGCCTATCTCCAAAACTCGTGAATTTTGGCTATGGGGGGGGGTAAGCGATAAAAATGAAGCTATAGCTTCTATTCTAGTTGGTGAGCATTGAAAAAATGCTGTCGAAAAGTAGGGCAACTCGTCATAACTTTTTTGGATTTCGTCCATTATGTAACCTTAAATTTATTAAATTTTTATAGCTTTGATAATACAATAGAGCTTATTAAATTTAGTTAAAAAATGGATAAAAATGAACGATACGATAAAAATAACTGGTGCAAGAGAACATAACTTAAAGAATATAAATTTAGAAATCCCTAAAAATAGACTTGTAGTTTTTACAGGGCTTAGCGGTAGTGGTAAAAGTACTTTAGCATTTGACACACTTTATGCAGAGGGACAACGCAGATATATAGAGAGTCTTAGTAGCTATGCACGGCAGTTTTTAGACCGCGTTGGCAAACCTGATGTGGATAAGATAGAAGGACTTACTCCGGCTATCGCAATAGATCAAAAAACAACATCTAAAAACCCACGCTCAACGGTTGGCACGATAACTGAGATTTATGACTATCTGCGTCTTTTATACGCACGCGTGGGCGTTCAACACTGCCATAAGTGTGGCAAACCTATATCAAAAATGAGTGCAAGTGATATCATAAATGAAATTTCAAAGCTACCAACCGGAGCGAAAATTGTCCTTTACGCACCTCTTGTGCGTGAAAAAAAGGGGACTTGGGCGGACTTAATAGAAAATCTACGTTCAAAGGGCTTTGTTAGGGCCTTGATAGACGGCGTGATGGTTAGACTTGATGAAGAGATAGAGTTGGCAAAAACAAAAAAACACACGATAAAAGTCGTCATAGACCGCCTTGTAGTGAGTAAAGATAACTCGGCACGCTTGGCACAGGATGTGGAGAAAGCACTTAGTGAGAGCTATGGAGAGATAGAAGTAGAGATCACAAATGCCGATGAGCTAGGGCTTACACAGAGTTTCATACATTATAGCGAGCATCTGGCGTGTTTTGATTGTAAAATTTCATTTACGCCACTTGAGCCACTTAGTTTTAGCTTCAACAGCCCAAAGGGAGCTTGTGAGCATTGTGATGGTTTAGGTCTTCGCTACAGCCTTGATATGAGTAAAGTGATTGATGAAGAAAAGAGCATAGAAGGTGGTGCTATAAAGCTACTTTATGGCTACAATATGAGCTATTATTATAAATTTTTACTTGCATTTTGTGAGCAAAATGGCGTGGATGTAAAGCGTCCATACTACGAACTAAGTGAAGATGAGAAGCGACTTGTGCTTTATGGTAATGTGAAGGAAGTAGAGTTTTTCTGGAAGCGACATAAGCTAATGCGTAAATTTGATGGTGCGATAAAGATAACTTATGATTTGCTTAAAGATTATAAGGATTTTGATGAGTATATGAGTGAGAAGATCTGTTCAGATTGCAACGGACATAGGCTAAAACCGCAGTCTTTAGCAGTTAAAGTGGCTGGACTTGGACTAGGGGATATTTTAGATATGAGTATTGAAAACTGTACGGCATTTTTCTCTGATGTTTCTAAATTTAGCTATTTAAGCAAACAAGAGAGCATTATTGCTGCACCTATATTAAAGGAGATAAATGAGCGATTATATTTTCTTTATGATGTGGGGCTTGGCTATCTCTCTTTGGGGCGTGATGCTAGGACGATAAGCGGTGGTGAGGCACAACGCATACGTATCGCTTCTCAGATAGGTAGTGGCTTAAGTGGTGTAATGTATGTGCTAGATGAGCCAAGTATCGGTCTACACGAGCGAGATACGATAAAACTTATAAAAACTTTAAGAAATTTACAACAAAAAGGTAACTCTGTCATAGTCGTAGAGCATGATAAAAAGACAATAAAAGAGGCAGACTTTGTCGTGGATATAGGTGTGGGAGCTGGGAAATTTGGCGGTAGTGTGATCTTTGCTGGCGGTGTTGATGAACTACTAAAAAGTGGTACTACAACGGCACAGTATCTAAACGGCGAGAAAAGTATAAATTATCAAAAAAATAGACCGCAAGAAAAATGGCTGGAAATCTCAAATATAAATATTAATAATATTAAAAATTTATCCGCTAAATTTCCATTGCGAAATTTAGTTGGTATAACAGGCGTTAGTGGCTCTGGTAAAAGTTCGCTTGTACTCCAAACTCTACTACCAGAAGCACAAGAGCAGTTAAATCGTGCTAAGAAAGTAAAAAAAGTTGCAGGAGTAAATTTAAATGGACTTGAAAATTTAGATAAGGTTATCTATCTAGATCAAAGTCCTATCGGACGCACTTCACGCTCAAACCCTGCGACTTATACGGGCGTTATGGACGAGATAAGAAATTTATTTGCTCAAACCAAAGAGGCAAAGTTGCGTGGGTATAAAATAGGGCGATTTAGCTTTAACGTCAAGGGTGGACGCTGCGAGAAGTGTCAAGGCGAGGGTGAGATAACAATAGAGATGCACTTTTTACCTGATGTAAATGTCATATGCGATGTTTGTAAAGGAGCTAGATATAACACACAAACACTTGAAATTTTATATAAAGGTAAAAATATCGCTGATGTATTAAATATGAGTATTGATGAGGCGATAGAATTTTTCAAGGCTGTACCAAAGATCACAAATAAGCTTAAAACACTCTCTGACGTTGGGCTAGGATACATAACGCTAGGACAAAATGCAGTAACTTTAAGTGGTGGCGAGGCACAACGTGTTAAACTGGCTAAAGAGCTAAGTCGTAGCGATACTGGAAATACACTTTATATCTTAGATGAGCCTACTACTGGGCTTCATTTTGCTGATGTAGATAAGCTTGTAAAGGTACTTCATCATTTAGTGGATCTTGGAAATTCAGTATTTGTGATTGAGCATAATATGGATATTATCAAAAACTGCGATTATATCATAGATATGGGACCAGAAGGCGGTGCAAAGGGCGGTAAGATCATCGCTGTTGGAAGGGTTAAGGATGTCGCTAAAAATCATAAAAAAACCGGAAGTTATACCGGGATGTTTTTAGCGGAGGAGATTGAAGATATGAAAAAAATTAATAAAAAAGCTAAGTAGTGTCAAAAATTTAGTTGATTTTGTCTTAAATTTAAGCAGTTTAGAAAATTTTAATATAAAAATTCCTAAATCAATAAAAGCAGAACAAACATTATGAGCTATCGTAAAGATAGAAAAATTATGCTCTGCTTTGGCTTTAAGCCCAAGTTATCCATAGTTTATGGATTTGATTATGTTGTTGGCGATGAAATTTATTAAAGACTTAAATACACTGTAAAAAGTGATATTAAAGATGGCTGAGGGTGTGGGAGTTTGTCGCTTTGCTATCATTAAAATAATAAAGATTTAATAGCTTTTAAAATATAAATTTATTAAAACAAATGATAAAATTTTAATAGAAAATATCAAACTAAAAGACACAAATAATCCTGCTAAACTAAAATACTAAACTAATTACTTTTAAAGATTTAGAATGAATGTGATTATTCTTTTAAATGTGATTAGTTTTTAGCAGTGCTGATTGGGGTTGACCTTGGCTTTTAAAATGCTGGATTTATCGTTTGTGTCAACGAATATGATAAATAAATTTGGCAAACGTATGAGAAAAGTTATAAAACAAATATTATAAAAGGCGAAATGGGATAGTAAAACCAAAGTTCGCTACCAGGGTGTGATAGTATAATCAACAGTCTACTTTGTCAGTCATCTAGCGAGGCTTGTGCCAGTATGTTTAGGGAATGACGTTGATATGCAAAGAGACCTTGCAAAAAGGTTACTGACTAGTAATTGTTTCAAAAAGCAAGCTAAGCAAATTTAATCTGTAAGTTAGTTTTTGAATTTAATTAGATACTAAACTCTAAAATATTACAATTTTACCTTTTAAAGGTGTCAGTTAGACATGTTACAAAATTTATAAAGGCTTATAATGCTTGATTTTATTAACTCTTTTAAACAAAAATACATTGTAAATTTTTGGGATGTTGGCAAAGCTATGATAGCACTTGCTATTTTGAGTGCTGTTTATTTTGGCATTTTTCGTGGCGTTTGGGCGGTTACTGGTGAGATGACGCGTTGGGGTGGCGAGTTTTTAGAGCTTTTTGGTATGGATTTATCAAGTTATTCATACTATAAAATGCAAAATTTAAATGGTACTCCGCTTACACGTGTTGATGGCATTATGCTTATCGGAATGTTTTTAGGTGCCGCAATCGCTGCTTTTATGGCAAACAAAGTTAAATTTAGACTTCCAGCAAGTGGTATTCGTGTATTCCAGGCCATAGTTGGCGGTATACTTTCTGGATTTGGTGCAAGACTTGCTTTTGGATGCAATCTAGCTAATTTTTTCACAGGACTTCCGTATTTTTCACTCCATACTTGGCTATTTGCTGTGTTTATGATTATAGGAATTTACTGTGCCGTGCAAGTGGGAAAATTTAAAATTTTTCGCCCAAAAGTCGTGTTGCAAAGATATGGAGCAAATGGCAAAGGAATAGAATATGACAAAAATAGGGCAAATAGACATTTTGCTTATGGCGTTGCTATACTTGTGCTTTCTATTATCTGGTTGGTCTATCTTTTTATAAATGCACCCAGCTTCGATCTTAAAGTAAAAGCTAGTATTTTACCACTTGCCTTGATATTTGGTATAGCTTTTGGTTTCATTGTCTCAAAAGGACAAGTCTGCTTTACTTCTTGTTTTAGAGATCTGTTTTTGTTCGGTCGCGATACGGCTACAAAAGGTGCATTTTTTGGTATGATAATAGCAACTTTGATTATTTTCGTATTTGTGTCAAATGGCTATAACTCTAAAATTGTAAATTTTAGTCCGGCGGTGGCTATGGGAGCGTTTTTGTTTGGTTTTGGTATCGTTTTTGCAGGAGGTTGCGAGTGCGGTTGGACTTATAGAGCTGCTGAGGGGCAAATGCATTTTATGATAGTAGGTATCGCAAATTTTGTAGGAACTGCTATCTTGGCACTTAATTACGACCATTTTCCAGACTGGTTTAAAGCAGGTCCGAAAATAAATTTACTAGATACTTTTGGTCCTATTGGCGGGTTGGCTTTAAATTTAAGTCTATTTGTGCTAGTGCTATTGTTGGTTGTCTTTTATAAAAAACGCTTTTTTGCAAAAGGAGGATATTAATGAAAAATTATGAGATAAATTATACTCTTGATATACAAGGCGAGGCTTGCCCGATGCCAGCTGTTGCTACGCTTGAAGTGTTACCGACTATGAAAAGTGGTGAGGTTTTAGAAGTGCTTTGCGACTGTCCGCAGGCAATAAATTCTATCCCTGTTGATGCTAAAAACCGTGGCTTTGAAGTTTTATCAGTAGAGCAAGATGGCCCGACTCTTAGATTTATCATAAGAAAACCGTAGATCAACATGAGTAAATTTGGGCTAGTCTTAGCTCAAATTTTTAAATTTAATAGTGCGGTTTTTGCAAAATCACTTTTAAATTCAAAATCATTTTATGCTTAAGATCAAAGTGAGTTAAAAAACTATGTTTTTCACTTTGATTTCTTATAAAACTTTACATATTTTGTTTTGACTTACGGTTAGATATTTGTATAAGTATAAAACGTTACTTTATTTTTAACAATTTTATCATTTTATATTGGTTAATTTATTATTTTTTGCATATTTATAATCTGAATTTAGTTTATTTCTGCCATAATATCTAGCTTTTTGTATAATTTTATATCTTTTTATATCCAAATTCGCATTTAGTATATAGCTTACAGGATTTTTATTTCTAAATTTCTTCGGACTATGTATTATGCCGGTTTTGTTTGGTAAAATAGCTCTGAAAATATCTTTAAAATAGCTAAAATGAGTAAATTTAAGTATAAGTAAACTGCATTTGGTAGATCAAATAATATCTTTACTAGCAGTTATTGCTAATTATAGGCACTGAAAAACTACTTCTAAGCCCACTTATAATGCACTAATCGCTGTATATCTACGCCCCAAATTAGTCAATAATTAAACACAGTTTAAACAAAAGTGATTTTATACACGATTTGAGTATTATATTTTAATTTTATAAAGCTACTTAAAGATAAAATTATATTGTAAGATACGATAATACTACGCCTAAATGCATTTAAAGATGATAAAGATTGGCTAAATAAATTTATAAGTCTTTATCGTTATTTAAGCATTAGAGAGTGTGTGAGAATACAGTTTTTTGGTAGTTGTTGGTTTATTTATACTAAATTTGATAATGGATATAAAATTATAAAAATGTAGTGCTTGTGAAACTATCTGAGATTTTGCAAAGGCCATTTAAAAATTTTTAATAAACATTAATGATTGTTGATACTTTTTTCTATTTTGCACTATAAATTTACAAACTCTTAGAACTTAGAGTATGAAGCTATTTAAGAAAAGATAATTTTAAAGATCTGATTATTGTAGCTAGGTTTGCATATCGCAAACCTAGAGCTTGTATTAATGTGTTCCTTCACCAGGGAAATAGTTAGGATTTTTCCATGGTCCAAATTTTGTTTTTATAAATAGCATTGGGTCAAGTTGCTGTGGGGCTGAGCCAAAATACTCAGGCTTTATAGACGGTGCTTTTGAGTAAGCTGTGTCTAATCCTGCACGATTTTCTGTCGTCATCATAGGGTTTCTAACAAGTCCGGTATTTACAAAAGCTGCTACATCTAATGCATCTTCAGGCGATAGTATCGGAGCGTCTGCTGTTGCACCTAGTGGCATAGATGAACGTAAAAATCTAGCTAAAACTGGCAGCATAGACATATGTCCGCCATCTGTCCAGATTAGTAGCGATGGATACATATGCCCACCACCATTTTCAAAGTCATCATTTTTAACGCCTTGACCTCTCTCGCCGTGGCAAACCGCACAGGTATCCATATAAATTTGTTTACCTCTTACTGGATCAGCCATACGGTTAGGAAAGTCCATACGAGCTATAAAATCTCCTGTAAGTCTCATACCATCTTTGATCTCATAAGCTTTTTTAAGCCATTTAAAATATGCCATTATGGCTCTCATCTCTTTACTGTCGTTTGGAAATTTAGCAGAGCTTGTGCCACCCATTTGGCGTACTCGATCTTCAAGTGATATGATCTTCATTGTCTCTACATCAAGTTTTGGATAGTTGTTAAAGACGTTTAAAAATGGCATAGTATATTTTTTTGTACCAGGTAGTCCGTTGCCATTATCCTCCATATGACAGGCAGTGCAATTGACGTTGTTATTTGTCATTTTTAGTTTACCTTTTGGTCCAAGAGTACTTTCTGTTTTTGACAAAAGCTCTATGCCGTATTTGATTAGTTCACCTTCTTTAGTATTTGGAACATCATTTATGCTTAGCTCTTTACTAGGCCATGGTTGATGGGCGACCTCGCCATACTCTTTAAAGTATGCAATACCTTCAGCGTCTGTTAGCTGGTCTCCGACTTTGTAGTCAGATATGCTTTTAGCACTTAGGCCAAGGCACACACAGCTGGCAACTAATGCTAATTTAACTAGTTTCATTTGTTCTCCTTGTTTTAAAATGCATTGGAATTATATAAAATTTAAACATATAAAAAATGAAATAATAAGATTTATTTTTTATAATAAATAATAGATTAAGAAAATTATGTAAACCATCTTTATATCTCATATTTTTTGAAATATCGTTTGAGCTAATCTAAATTTTAATAGAAATTTGTATAATTATGTCAAAGGATAAACTAATGAAAACATTAACTATAATCGATACTTTCGGCTTCTTTTTTAGATTATTTTACGCACTACCAAATTTAAAAAACTCCGAAGGTAAGCCAAGTGGTATGATAAGTGGTTTTGCAAATTTCATCGCTAGTTTAAAGGACGAGTTTAGTAGCGATTATATTATTTTTGCACTCGATAGCAAAGGTAAGACGTTGCGTCATGAGATTTTAGGCGAATATAAAGCAAACCGCTCAGAGCCACCTGCAGCACTAAAAGAACAACTTCCGATATGCATAGATATGATAGAAAAAATGGGGCTAAGTGCCGTCTCGCGTGAGGGATATGAAGCCGATGATATCATCGCAAGTGTTGTTAAAATTTGCAAAGAGCAGGGCATTTTTGTGCGAGTTGTAACGCACGATAAAGACCTTTATCAGCTCATAGATGATGGCAAAGTTAGCATTTATAGTCCACAAAGCAAGATAGAGCATAATAGTGAAAGTTGTTTAGAAAAATATGGCGTTAAACCATCGCAAATTCGTGATTTTCTAGCACTTGCTGGTGATAGTTCAGACAATATACCAGGAGTAAAAGGCATCGGTGCAAAGGGTGCAAAAAAGCTTCTTGATGAGTTTGGTAGCTTAGAGGGAATTTATGAAAACTTAAGTTTAGTTCGCAACGACCGCACTCGCGAGATGTTGGCCACCGATAAAGAGAATGCCTTTTTAAGCAAACGTCTAACTTCACTTTTTGATGACGTGCAAGGCGTTTTAAATTTAGAAAAAGCAACCTTTCCAACGCAAAATCCACTACTAAATATCACGGAAATTCTGCGTGAATATAACCTTAATCGCATACTAAAAAATCTGCAAAATAGTGAAAATGTCAGTGAAACAAAGCTCGGTTTTAACGCACATTTGCTCACTAATGAGAGCGAGATAGAGCGATTATTAAGAGATATCACTGATGAAACTATCGTAGCGTTTGATACAGAAACTACCAGTATAGACACACAGAGTGCTGAGCTGGTGGGCTTTAGTTTTTGTTTTAATGGTGAAGATAGTTATTATGTGCCAATCGCTCATAGCTATCTTGGTGTGCCATCTCAAATAAGCTTAAAATTCGCCACTTGGGCTGTAGGACAAATTTATAAAGGCTGTGTTATAGGGCAAAATCTCAAGTATGATTTTAAAGTTATAAAGCGAAATTTAAGACTAAATCCGCCTAAAAATTTTAAAGATACTATGATACTTGCGTGGCTACTTGATCCAAGCTTAAGTGTCGGTATGGATGCCCTTGCAAAGCGACTTTATGATTATGATACGATAAAATTTGAAGATGTAGTAAAGCGTGGCGAGACCTTTGCTAGTGTGAGTGTGGAAAATGCTGCAAAATACGCAAGTGAGGATGCTTGGATAACGCTTAAATTTTATAATAGCCTTTTAAGTTTGCTTGAACCTGATCTTATTAGCCTTGCAAATTCGCACGAATTTCCTTTTATTTTGACTCTTTTTGATATGGAGAGCGAGGGCATAAAGCTAAATCAAGCTAAAATGCAAAATTTATTAGTGCAAAATGATGCAAAGATTAAGGCATTAACGGCTGAAATTTACGAATTAAGTGGTGAGAGTTTTAATATAAATTCTGTAAAACAGCTTGGTGAAGTGCTATTTGAACACTTAAAATTACCTATCAAAAAGAAGACAAAAACAGGCTATAGCACTGATATGAATGTGCTTAGTGAGCTTACAGACGCTCATCCTGTTATTGAGAAAATTCTATCTTATCGTGAGCTTTATAAGCTACAAAGCACCTACTGTGAGCCACTTTTAAATTTTGCAAAAAAAGATGCAAACAGCCGAATTTATACAAATTTTACACAAACAGGCACAAGCACAGGGCGACTTTCTAGTAATAATCCAAATCTGCAAAATATCCCAGCACGTGGCAGTCTTGCTTACGATGTACGTGAGACATTTGAGGCAAAAGATGGTTTTAGCCTTGTTGGGCTTGATTATAGTCAAATTGAGCTTAGGCTTATGGCACATTTTAGTCGTGATGAAGCGTTGCTTGAAGCATTTGCGAATGATGAGGACATACACGCAAGGACGGCTATATCTATATTTGGTGAGAGCAACACTCACAATAGAGCGGTAGCAAAGAGCATAAATTTTGGTCTAATGTATGGTATGGGTTCAAGTAAACTTGCTAATCAAGTCGGCATCTCAAGGACAGATGCAAAGGCTTATATAGAGAGATATTTTAAAGCTTTCCCAACTATAAAGGGCTTTTTAGAAAGCATTAAAACAGCGGCTAAAAATGATGGATTTGTAAGAACCTTGCTTGGGCGAAAATGCTTGTTTAACTTTACAAATGCTACGCCTATGCAAGTGGCAATGTATGAGCGAGAGGCGGTAAATGCAGTGTTTCAAGGCTCAGCAGCCGATATAATAAAACTAGCTATGGTAAAAATCAGCCGTGAGCTAATAAGCGAAAATGCAAAAATGCTACTGCAAATCCACGATGAGCTGATATTTGAAGTAAAAGATGAGTTTGCAGCGGAGTTTGGGGTTAAAGCACAAGCTATAATGCAAGAAATTTATAAACTAAACGTGCCACTTAAAACATCTTTAAACATCGCTAAAAATTGGGGAGAGTTGAAGTAAAATAGGTAAAAGCTAGACTTAAGCTTAAGTCTAGCATATTTTATATTATTTGATTTGTGTCATGTTGGCTCTCTCGTTAGCCGTCGTGTCGCTTAGCAGTTTTATAGTTATGCTCTCTTTTTGAGTGGTTATATTGTCAGCCTTTTCTGGGGCTAGATTCCACATACCGCCAGTTAGCGGATCGACTATTAGTATACCGATAAGTCCGCCAAATATGATGTTACCTATATACCATCCACTCAAGGTTGGTCTTATGTTAAAACTAACTGGTGCGTAGCCATCTTTCATCACAGATACGTTGTAGGTTTTACCTTTGAAGTATCTTTGCTGTTTCTCCAGTGTTACACTTAGTGGAGTTATGCCTTCATAAATTTTTGTATCGTCTGCTTTGTCTATAACGACTATCTTAGCCGCACTCGGATCTGAGTGTATGGTATATTTCTCTGATCCGCCATTGACTATAGACGCACAACCACTTAAAACAAGTGCTAAAGCACCAACTAAAAACAACTTAAATTTTATCATTAATCCTCCTTTTGGTAGTTTTGGAGTTATTTTACCCCCCCCCCCCCTAAAATTTAGCTTAAAAAATATTAAAATTTAAGCTTTAAGTTTAAAAATCTTAAATTTAGAGATATTTAGCAATAATTACTAATAAAATAAATAAAATCTAGGTTTAAATTTATAAAGTATTATATAGAATAGCCCCTAAAATAGGGACTTATGTAGGTTTATTTGATAAATCCAACTTGTTTGATTATCTCACTTGTAGCAGCGTCTTTTCTTTTGTTAAATTCTATTTTATTTGTTTCAAAGAGATTGTTGCCATTAGCGTCTATTGAGACTATAAGCGGACCAAATTCTTCTACTTTGCAGTTCCACAGAGTCTCAGGCATACCAAGCTCCATCCACTCAGCACCCACTATTTGAGTGACCTGTGTAGCGGCTATTACGGCACATCCAGCTGGAAATACGCAGTGTAAAGCACCAAATTCCTTGCATCCTTTCATCGTATTTTCTTTCATTCCACCCTTACCAACTATGAGTCGTACTCCGGTTTTTGCTATGAAGTCATACTCAAATTTTTCCATTCTCATACTAGTCGTTGGCCCAACTGAGACGATCTCATAGCTCTGTTTATCGTCATTTTTGCGGATGATAGGCCCAGCGTGTAGTATAGCTCCGCCGTTTATATCTAGCGGTAGCTCTCTGCCTTCATCTACAACGCGTCTATGAGCTACATCACGGCACGTTACGATATTGCCTGTTAAGTAGATGACGTCGCCTATTTTTATATCTTTTAAGTCCTCTGCTTTTATCGGAGTTGTTAAAATTTTCTTACTCATATTTAAATTCCTTGTGTGATTTTACTTGATAGTTTAGGTTTTTATCCCATACGATATGACCCTTTCTATGCGACCAGCAGCCGATATTTACCGCTACGGCGATGACAGATGGATGACGTGCACTGTTTTCTATATGCACTCCCATTACAGAATTTGCTCCACCCATGCCTTGTGGTCCAAGACCTATAGAGTTTATCCCATCTTCTAGCAACTTTTCAGTCATTGCGGCACGTTCATTTGGATTGTGTGTGCCTAGAGGTCTAAAAAGAGCCTTTTTAGATAGCAGCGATGCGACATCTATAGATGTGCCTATACCTATACCCACGAGCAATGGCGGACAGGCGTTTATGCCGTAGCTTGTCATTATATCCATAACAAATTTAACCACACCTTCATAGCCCATACCGGGCATAAGTACGGTTGCACTACCAGGTAAAGAGCATCCACCGCCTGCCATATATGTATGTATCTCACACTTATCACTATTTGGCTCTATCTGCCAAAATATAGATGGCGAATCCTTGCCTACATTTTTGCCGGTGTTATACTCATCAAATGTCTCAACACTATTATGTCGTAGTGGTGCTTCTTTGGTTGCTATCACTACCGCTTCTCTTAAAAGCATCTCTAGCTCTGAGATTAGTGGGAAATTTGCCCCACATTTTATGAAAAATTGTATCATTCCAGTATCTTGACAAGATGGGCGATCTAGCTCTTTGGCTAGTTTTTGATTTTTAAACATGGTTTCATAGATGGTTTTAGCTAGTGGAGCAGTCTCGCTCTTGCTTAGCTCCTCTAGCTTTGCTATTATATCATCAGGTAAAACTTTGCCACTGTAGCCTACAAATTTAGCCATTACTTCAGTCATTTTTTTACACAATGTGCTATCTTGCATAATATTTCCTTTAAATTTAAATTATTCACAGATGATTGATGATACTTGCGTTATATGCCGCACCGTATCCGTTATCTATATTTACAACTGTTATACCATTGGCACAGCTATTTAGCATACTTAAAAGTGCCGAGATGCCACCAAAGCTTGTACCATAGCCAACGCTAGTAGGCACAGCAATGACTGGGGCCTTTACAAGACCTGCGATAACACTAGGTAAAGCCCCCTCCATACCAGCCACAGCGATGATGACTTTTGCAGATTGTATCTCATCAAGGTGCGAAAATAATCTATGGATGCCAGCCACACCAACATCATTTATCTTTTTCACGCTATTACCAAGAAATTTTGCTGTCTCATATGCCTCTTCAACCACTACCGCATCAGAGGTTCCGGCTGATACGATGGCGATATGGCTTTTTGTTGGCTCTATCTCTTTAAAGATCACGCTTATCACACCAGCTCTTTCATTAAATTTGGCGTTTTTAAATTTTTGCTTTAAGGCTTCGTAAGTTTTTGTATTTGTTCTAGTGATGAGTATATTTTGACAGTTTGTGGATATGTGAGTAGCTATGGATATTATCTCGTCCGTGCTTTTACCAGCCCCATAGATCACTTCGCCAACGCCGTTTCTAAGCTCTCTTTGTTTATCTATCTTAGCACAGCCAATATCCTCAAGTGGATAGTTTTTAAGATATTTTATGACCATTTCGTTTGAGATTTTACCACTTTTTATGCTTTCTATTAGTTTTATTATCTCACTCTCTCTCACTTTAACACATCCTCTCTAAGCCCCTTTAGATCAAGCACTAGTTCAAATTTACCCATTGAGTTTATCGCCTTTATCATATCTTTAAATTTAATATCTGTAATAAATCTTGCCATATCAGCTACGCCCATTTGCAATTTTACATACTTACCGTCAAATCTAGCACGTATGTTTTTATAGCTATTTGTAATTAGAAAATTTTCTATCTTTTCTATTAGGCTTAACTCGTTTTTATTAAATTTATAATTATGTGGCAAACGTGTAAGCAAGCAGGCATAACTAGGCTTGTTATATGTATTTAGTTTAAGCCTTCGTGACAGATCTCTGATCTCATTTTTGCTTAAATTTATAAGCGGAGAGATGACGCCTAGTTCATTCTTTGCTTTTAGTCCGGGGCGGTATTCGTCTAAGTCGTCTTTGTTTGTGCCATCGGCGATGTTTGTAAAGCCAAGCTTATTCGCTTTTTCGATAAGCTTTGTAAAAACCGCCATTTTACAGATGTAGCAACGATTTTCTGGATTTGTTGTTATCTCATCTATGATGCCTACTTGCATTATTTCGTGCTGTATACCATACATTTTGGTAAACTCCACGGTTTCATTTATCTCACGCTCTGACATATAGGGTGATCTTATCGTTATAGCTATACTCTTGTCTTTAAGCACGTCGTGAGCGACTTTTAAGAGTAGTGAGCTATCCACACCACCAGAAAATGCAACTGCGATATTGTCAAGTTTTTTTATCTCATTTTTTAAATTTTGTAGCTTTGTCATAGTTTTTAAGTATCTCTTTTTTTACTTCATTTAGTGTTATATTGTGCTTTATGGCGGCACTTTTGCACTCATTAAATTCAGGCTTTGCCTTAAATTCACTATCATTTATATTTGATACTTTTAAATTTATATCACCAAATTTAGATGAAATTTTGACAAACTCACGTTTTAGCTCGGTCTTTAAAATCTCTATTTCACGCACTCCGATTGATGTTGTATGTTTAAAGATTAGCGATTTTATTTGTTCGGCGTCGCTCTCTTTACAGATGACGTTTAGTTCAAAACCTATGCGACCCTTTTTCATAAAAACTGAGTGGCTAAACACATCTAATGCTCCGTTTTGCAGCAGTGTCTCACAAGCAAAGGCAAAGCTTTCTGCGTCCATATCATCGATGTTGGTTTGTATTAGTTTTTGTTTTAAATTCTTTGTTGTCTCGCTTTCACAAAGCATTATACGAAGGATATTTGCAAACTCAGCCTCTTTATTTCCAGCTCCATAACCAACGGCCTTTATATTAAAGCTTAAGCTTTTACTAAACTCTTTGGTAAACTCACGCACTATTGCGGCTCCAGTTGGCGTGGTAAGCTCAAAATTTGCTCTACCTATGCTAACTGGCACGTCTTTTAAAATTTCACACACGGCAGGGGCAGGTACACTTAAAACTCCATGAGCACACCGCACTGCACCGCCACCAAGCTCTATCTTCGAGCTAATAATCTGTGTTACACCAAGATACTCAAGACAGATACAAGCTCCAACTATATCAACTATGCTATCGACCGCACCGACTTCGTGAAAATGCACCTTTTCAACACTTGTATCGTGAGCTTTTGCTTCAGCTACTGCGATACGCTCAAAAATTTTAATTGACCTATCTTTGCAAAACTCGCTTAAGTTTGAGTTTAAGATGATGCGTTTAATATCTTTAAAATTTCTATAATAAGCCGTTTTTTTAGTAAGTAAAACATCTATTTTAATACTACTTATGCCACGTTTTAAGATATCTTTTTTCTCTAAAACAAACTCATCATCAAGCCCAAGCTTGCTAAGCTCGCTTTTTAAATATTTAAAATCCACTCCAAGTCCCACAAGAGCGGCTAAGTGCATATCGCCACTGATACCACAACTTAGGTCATAATATAAAAATTTACTCAACTTACACCTTTGGCACAGTCATAGAGCCAAACGGCAAGATTATGATAGACGCGTCTGCACCGCGATCTGCGAGTGCGTCATCTAGTGCGATTTGTAGGTCGTGATACGGTTTTAAATGCACCGCTTTCATCTCATCATCACTTAAGTCAGTTACCGCCCAAGTCTTTGCCCAGAGTGAAATCTCAGCCATCTTTGCAGCTTTGTGATAGCCTAGATGAAATTCATCTTTAATCTTTTCTAACACCTTTTGTGGCGTGTCAGCCGATGCCATAAGGTTAAAAAATGGCTTTGGACCAATTCCAGTACGACACTTTGCAACCATTATCAAAACACCATCTTTTGCAAGGGCTAGTTTACCGTTATCAAGAGCTTTTTGTGCCTGATAAAGATCTACATCCATAGGATATGGTGCGACCGAGATGACAATATCAGCTTTTTTAGGGATATTTACACAAAAGACCTCATCAGCTTTTTTAATACAGTCATAAAATGAATCTTGTAAATGCCCGGTGCTGGCGTAATACACACTATGCTCGCTATCAAGCACGGTCATAATAGCAAATACATCAATATCGGCTAAAACTTTCATAGCATCTATCATATCTTCATGTACCGGGTTACCATCAAGACGAAGTGCTTGTGCGTCAGGACTAAGGGCTAGTTTGTGATTTTGCTCTATCGTCTCATACTTTGCAGTGCCTGGTAAAAATGCCTTTCGCCCACCTGTGTAACCTGCAAAATAGTGTGGCTCAACTGAGCCTATTACAATGACTTTTTTAGCTTCGGCGACTATTTTATTTAGATACATCGGAGTTCCGTTTTTACTTTCTCCAAGGTATGTCATCTCATCATTTTTAGAGTCGTGGCTATGTATCTCGCCATTTGGTGCGATCTCTTCATAAATTTCACGCGAAAATATCATATGATATTCATCCTCTGTTGGGTCACGATGGCAACCGTTTGCTATGATGAAAGTTTTGTCTTTGTTGCGTAGTTTTGGATAAATTTGAGCTAAGACCTTTGATGTTGGTGTTGGGCGAGTTCCGTCATTTACTATTATAACTATTTTTTCATCTGTATCTATAAATTTATCAAATTGAGCTTGATTTAGTGGGTTTGCAAGGGCATTTTTGATAAGTTCTGTCTCGTCTTGCTTCTTAACTTTGTTTGGGTCAAAAATGCCTAATAAATTTTTCTCATCTATATTGATATTTAAGACTTCATCTTTACCATAAGCTATGCCTATTTGCATTTTTACTCCTTGAAAATATTTTTAGGAATTATACCTAAAATTTTATTTTTAGCATTTTAAATTATAAATTTTCGTTGATTTGATTTTTAAATTTATAATAAATATAATTTAAAAATTTGAATTTTTTAATTATATTTTAATTTTAATGTAATTATAATTTAAATAATTTTTTAACGTTAATTTTTAGGAAAGGGAGTGAAACTATGGAGTTTCTAACAAGTTTAAGTGAAAGCACACAATTTACACTTCAGTTGATTGTCGTGCTTGGCTGTTTGTTCTACGGAGCAAAAAAGGGTGGTATGGCACTTGGTATTTTAGGAGGTATAGGGCTTATTATCCTTGTATTCTTATTTGATATGAAGCCTGGCAAACCAGCGGTTGATGTTATATTAACTATTTTGGCGGTTGTTGTTGCGAGTGCGACACTGCAAGCTACTGGTGGACTTGATGTTATGTTACAAATGGCAGAGAAGGCACTTAGAAAAAATCCTAAATTTGTCTGTTATTTAGCACCCATTTGCGGTTGGACACTGACTGTTTTATGCGGAACTGGACATACAGTTTATACGCTTTTACCTATCATATACGATGTCTCTATGAAAAGTGGCATACGCCCAGAGCGACCACTAGCAGCAACTACGGTATCATCACAACTTGCTATCATAGCAAGCCCTGTTTCAGTTGCGGGTGTATCTATGGTTGCGGTCTTGCTAGGCACTGGAACGGTTGTTGATGGATTTTCAAGCTATCTTGATTTGCTAAAAGTAACAATACCTTCTACGTTTATAGGTGTTTTAGCTATCGGCACATACTCCATTTTTAGAGGCAAAGACCTTGATAAAGATCCTGAGTTTCAGGCTAAACTAGCAGATCCAGCACAGAAAAAATATATCTATGGTTCTGATGATATCAAGTCATTTATAGGTGTTAAATTACCAAAAGTTCAGTGGAATGCGATGTGGATCTTTTTAGCAGCTATTGTTGTGGTTGCGATTTTAGGATATTTTAAAGAGCTTCGCCCAAGTTGGAGTACTTCAAAAGATGCAGCCATTGTTCAAATAATCGGCGATTTGCCAACTGAACAAAAGGTTTTAAAACAGATAGTCGTAAAAGATGGAAGTATCAGCACAAACTCATCTCAACTAAGTGTCTCAAAGAACAAAATAGGCTCAAACCAAAAGGCACAAGATGTTGAGATAACAAACAAAAAAGGTGAGGTTGAAAAGGTAGTTCGCTCAGAAAATGGCATGGTTTCATACACAAATGCAAAAGGTGAATATTTAACATTTCCTAACGCATATATAAATATCACAAACAAGCAATCAAGCTCTCAACCACTTAATATGGTTTTAACTATTCAAATTTTTATGCTTTTAGCAGCGTCTATTATGATGATATACACAGGCGTTAAGTCATCTAAAATCGCCGAAAATGAGATTTTCCACAGTGGTATGGTTGCTCTTGTTGCGATATATGGAATTTCATGGATGGCTGATACGATGTTTCACTCACACATTGAGATGCTTAAAAGTTCACTCGGTGCTGTTATGGTGGCATACCCATGGACTTATATCATTGTTGGTATGCTTATATCTAAATTTCTTAACTCTCAAGCAGCAGCAGCAGCGACATTTGTGCCACTTGCAGTGCAAATAGGCGTTGATCCTGGCATAATCATAGCGTTTGCGACAGCATGTTATGGCTATTTTATCTTACCAACTTACCCAAGTGACCTTGCAGCTATCCAGTTTGATCGCTCAGGCACAACAAGTATAGGTAAATACGTTATAAACCACAGCTTTATAATACCTGGCTTTATCGGAGTATTCTCATCTTGCTTAGTAGGATGGATATTAGCTAGTCTTTACGGATTTGTTAATTAATAAGCTTATAAGCCCCTACAATGGGGCTTATAAAATTTACTTTAATTTATCTTTAAATTTATTTTGATCTCCCATGTAAACAAAGCTTAGAACTTCTGCCACCGCACGGAATAAATTTACAGGGATGCTTTGATCTATCTCACAAAGCTTGTATAGCTCACGAGCAAGTGGAGGATCTTCAACTATCTGCACACCGTTTTCAGTGGCTATTTTGCGAATTTGTAGTGCCATATGATCAACCCCTTTGGCTAAAACTACCGGGGCTTCTTCGCGAGTTTTATCATATCGGATCGCAACAGCGTAGTGAGTTGGGTTTGTTATGATAACATCAGCTTGTGGGATATTTTGCATCATTCTACGCTTTGCGGCTTGCATTTGCATACGACGAATTCGCCCTTTAACCTGCGGGTCTCCTTCCATCTGTTTATATTCATCCTTTATCTCTTGCTTACTCATCCTAAGTCCTTTAAAATACTGAAAACGAACAATCATAAGATCTATAAGACCTATTACAAGTAAGATAATAAGCATAACACCGACTAAAATAAGCATTTTCTTTTTTAGCCACTCAAGTTGATCAAACATAGATAAAAAGAGCGTATATGGCAGCTCTTTAAGAAATTGCAAGAAAAAGTAAAATCCTACGCCAAAGACGATACTGACTTTTGCGGTGATTTTCACGCTCTCTATCGCTTTTTTCATTGAGAATAAATTTTTAAGCCCATTAATCGGATTGATTTTATTTATATCAGGAGTTATTGGTTTTGTGGTAAATATCAGCCCAAACTGCATAACATTTGCAATCACGCCAGCAATAGCGACACATATACAGATAGGTAGCACTACTAAAAGTGATCGAAAAAGTGTCATTATGACTATCTGATGCACGACCTTTGAAGTGATTTCAATACCTATAAATTTTTGATAATACATATAAAGTGTAATAACTTGATCTCTTATAACCCCAATCATAGCTATAAGTACTAAAATTCCAACAAATAGTGCAGCAAAGCCACTTATATCTTGACTTTTGGGAACGTTGCCGTCTTTTTTGGCGTCATCTATCTTTTTGGAGGTGGGTTCTTCTGTCTTTTCTTGATCGTCTGCTGCCATATACTCTTTTAGCCTAAATTTTTGTCTGATTATAGCTAATATTTTTTAAAATTTATATAAGATATATTTAGTCTTTTTTACTTAAAAATATCTAAAAATAAAATATTAAAATTAATAAAATTTATTATTATTTAATTTGAAATGTAATATAATTGTAACTCGATCTTAAATTTAAGGAGTAATTATGAAGACTAAGTTTAGCTTATTAAGCTGTGTTTTAGTGAGTTCACTTTTTGGTGATAATCTTATCAAGGATGCACTTGATAGCGGTATGGTGGCACTCCCTAGCGACCCAGTAGCTCTTACAAAGATGATAAACGATGCATCACCTGACTCAAAAGAGTATCCAACAACTATGGCTGCTTATGAATTAGGCAAGAGGCTATATTTTGATCCACGCTTATCAAAATCAGGTATAATTAGTTGCAATACCTGTCATAACTTAGGTCTTGGCGGAGTCGATGGAGTTCCAGCTTCAACGGGACACAAATGGGCACCAAATCCTCACCACGTCAATGCTCCGACCGTTTATAACTCTGTGTTTAATGCAGTTCAGTTTTGGGATGGACGTGCAGCACACTTAGCCGCTCAAGCAGCAGGTCCGATGACAGCAGATGTTGAGATGGCAGCTACTCCCGAACTTGTCGTAGATAGATTAAAGTCTATACCGGCTTACGTTGCTGAGTTTAAGTCAGTATTTAATAGTGAGATAAAATTTGAACTTGTAACGACTGCTATTGGGATATTTGAAAGGACGCTTGTAACTCCGTCAAGATTTGATAAATTCCTTGAGGGTGATGCAAATGCCTTAAGCGAAACTGAGAAAAAAGGACTAAAAACTTTTATTGACAAGGGCTGTGTAACATGCCATAATGGCGTGAATTTAGGTGGCACACTTCAGCCGTTTGAAGTGGCGGCTAAGTATAAATTTGCTGATGTTGGTGACTTTAAAGGTGATGCAAATGGTATGGTTAAAGCACCTACTTTACGTAATATTGAGCTTACTGCACCGTATTTTCACAACGGAACTATCTGGTCGCTTAAAGAGGCGGTTCAGACTATGGGGAGTGTCCAGCTTGGCATTGAGATAAGTGATAAAGAGGCAAACTCAATCGTAACGTTTTTAAATGCTTTAACGGGTAAAATGCCAAAAGTAGAGTATCCGATGTTTCCTGCTTCAACTTATACTACTTCAAAACCAGAGCTTGATTATTAAAAATTTAAAGGCGGACTTGCTTCGCCTTTAAATATCAAATATAATTTATATTTTGAGAAAAATAAATTAATATTATAGAAAATATTTTATAGTAACTTATGAATATGTCTGAAAATTTTATCATTTTTATGATAGATGAGATGAGTGCGGACGAAACACAATACAATGTAAATGAGATAATATTTATGCTAAATTTCAAGGGTTATGATAAATATAAAGGCTTTATGAGCTTGAAAGTGTGTAAAAAAGGACAAAAACGACAAGTCTTAAATTCTTTGGCGAGTGGATTACGACAGATGTTACATATACACAGACAAGTGTATTTTATGGCTATAAAAGATAAAAATAATAAAATTTATCACTCTGATGATATTGTGCGATTTACGAAAAATACAGTGCTTAAAGTAGAATAAATTTCTGATGGATTTTACGTAGAACATAGTCTTATAAAGTATAAATTAGCTTAAATTTAGCAAAAATTTATAAATTTTTAGATACAATCCACACCTTAGAACCAATAAAGCTCCTTAAATCTTTGTGTAAACAGAGTGCTTTTTGGTAACTTACCAATTTTAAGAAAGGTAGAGTATGTCAAAATACGCTATATTTAAGCATGGCGGAAAGCAGTATCGTGTCAGCGAGGGTGAATATCTTAAGCTTGATCGCTTTGAAGCTGAGCCAAAATCAAAGCTAGAGATCACAGAGGTTTTAGCTGTGAATGATGGTGAAGTAAAGGTAGGTGCACCATTTGTTGAGGGTGCAAAAGTTGTCTTAGAGGTCGTTAATCTAGGTAAAGACAAAAAAGTCGTAATCTATAAAAAACGCAGACGCAAAGACTCAAAACTCAAACGTGGTTTTAGAAGACAATTCACACGCGTTAAAATCGTAAGTATCGTAGCTTAAGGAGATAAGATATGGCACACAAAAAAGGTCAGGGCTCAACCCAGAATAACCGAGATTCTATAGGACGCCGACTTGGTGTCAAGAAATTTGGTGGAGAGTTTGTAAGAGCTGGAAATATCATCATCCGCCAAAGAGGCACTGCAACACATGCAGGAAGTAACGTAGGTCTAGGTAAAGACCACACTATCTTTGCACTTATTGACGGTTACGTTAAATTTGAAAGAAAAGACAAAAACAGAAAAAAAGTCTCTGTATATCCTGCTGCTTAATACTTGGGGCTTTGCCCCAAACTCTCTAAATTTATTTAATTAAATATAAATTCGATTTGTATCGTAAATTTAATAAAACAATTGTTATAATCTTTTAAAAATTACAAGGCAAAATATGTTTATAGATAGCGTAAGATTAACTTTAAGTTCTGGGCATGGCGGTGCTGGTGCTGTAAGTTTTCGCCGAGAGAAGCACGTGATTTTAGGTGGCCCTGATGGCGGTGATGGCGGTGATGGCGGTGATGTGTATTTCATAGTTGATAACAACACGCATACACTTGCAAATTATAAAGGTAAACGTGCAATGAGTGCTAAAGATGGTGAAGCTGGACAGGGTCGGCGTATGACTGGTAAAAAAGGTGAAAACTTGGAGCTTATTGTCCCGCCAGGCACGGCTGTATATGATGCAAATAGCGGTGAGTTACTACTTGATATGGTAAACGAAGGTGATCGTGCAATGTTTTTAAAAGGTGGCAAAGGCGGACTTGGCAATGTGCATTTTAAAAGCTCAACTAACCAAGCTCCAGAATATGCACAAAAAGGTACTCCTGAGCAGACATGTGATGTCCGTCTTGAACTAAAACTTATCGCAGATGTGGGACTTGTTGGTTTTCCAAATGTTGGTAAGTCAACGCTTATCTCAACTATCTCAAATGCAAAGCCACAGATTGCAAACTACGAATTTACTACGCTTACACCAAAGCTTGGGCTTGTTGAAGTTGATGAGTATAATGGCTTCGTGATGGCAGACATCCCTGGTATCATAGAGGGTGCAAGTGATGGTAGAGGGCTTGGACTTAAGTTTTTAAAGCATATTGAGCGGACAAAAATTTTGCTTTATATGCTTGATTTGGCAAACTATCGTGAGCTAAAAGAGCAGTTTGATACACTAAAGAGTGAGATTAATAAATTCTCGCCTAAACTTGCAAAAAGGGATTACGCTATAGCTCTCACTCGTATGGATGCGGTTGATAATTTAGAAAAAAAGATAGCTGAGTTTTTACGTGAGCTTGGCATTAATAGCGAGAAGCTAGGCTTTAAGCAAGATATTTATGAGTTTGATAACACAAAGCCATACTTTATAATGCCTATAAGTTCTGCTACAAATGAGAATATAAATGAACTTAAATTTAACTTGCTTGAATTAATGCAAAAAGATAGGCTAAAATGAATGTAGTCTTTATGGGGACGCCACAGTATGCAGTGGATATTTTAGATGCTTTAGTAAATAGTAATGTAAATGTAGTGGGTGTTTTTACTCAGCCTGATAAGCCTATAGGAAGAAAGCAAGCATTAACACCAAGCGAAGTTAAAATTTACGCCCAAACGCACCTAAAAAATGTAAAAATTTATGAGCCAAAGACGTTAAGAGATGAGAGTGTAGTGAGTGAGTTGGTAGCATTAAAGCCTGATTTTATCGTAGTTGCAGCTTATGGTAAAATTTTACCAAAAGTGGTTTTAGATATTTCTCCTTGCATAAACCTACATGCCTCAATCCTGCCAAAATACCGAGGTGCTAGTCCGATACAATCAGCCTTGTTAAACGGTGAAAAGCAAAGCGGAGTAACTGCGATGCTTATGGATGAGGGGCTTGATACTGGTGATATGCTTGATTTTGCTTATATTGATTGTCAAAATTTAATGGCTGATGAGCTTTTTAATGCTCTCGGTAAAATCGGTGGAGAGTTAATAGTAAAGACACTTAAAAATTTTAAAAACCTAATCCCTATAAAGCAAGAGGAGAGCTTGGCAACACATTGTAAAAAGATACAAAAGAGCGATGGACTTATAAACTTTGAAGAAAATGCGGAGCAGATTTATAATAAATTTAGAGCTTATATGCCTTGGCCTGGCATCTTTACGCAAAGTGGACTTAAAATTTTAAAGCTTGAATTAGTAGATACTAATGGCAACGTTAAGAGTGGAGAGATTTTTGAAATTTATAAAGATAGTTTTGTCGTTGGTTGTAAAAGCGGTGCGATAAAAATTTTTTACGTTCAAGAACCGAGCAAAAAGGCAGTTGCTGCGGTTGATTATATAAATGGAAAGAGGCTTAGAATTGGAGATTTTATTTATTGATGACTGCCCTTCAACACATCTTTATCTTTGTGATGGAGTAAAAAGCGGTGAGATAAAGCCACCATTTGCGATATGTGCCAAACGCCAAAATGCTGGAGTTGGTAGTCGTGGTAATAAATGGCAGGGTTTAGAAGGTAACCTATTTTTATCATTTTGCTTGGCAAAAGATGAGATGGCTGATGATATTCCAGATGCGTCTATTTCAATTTATTTTTCAATGTTAATGAGAAATTTATTACATGAATTTGGCTCAAAACTTTGGGTAAAATGGCCTAATGACTTTTACCTAAACGAGCGTAAAATAGGCGGAACAATCAGCACTAAAATAGGGCAAATTTATATAGGTAGTATAGGGTTAAATTTAGTCGTAGCTCCTAAAAATGCGGGGATTTTAGATATTAAAGTATCACCAGAGTGCGTAGCTACGGATTTTGTGAATGAGCTATCAAAAAAAAATTCGTGGAAGCATATTTTTAGCAAATTTCAGGTAGAATTTGAGCGTTCAAAAAATCATATCACCCATATTGGCCCTCAAAGCGTGAATCTATCGGACGCACAGCTTTGTGATGATGGAGCGATTTTAATAGATAACAAAAAGGTGTATTCATTAAGATGAGTGAAGTAATAACCATAGCCAATCAAAAAGGCGGAGTAGGCAAGACCACGACAGCTGTAAATTTAGCGGCGTCTTTGGCGGTTGCTGAGAAGAAAGTTTTGTTAATAGACATTGATCCACAAGCGAATGCAACAACTGGAATGGGCTTTAACAGAAGCGATTATGAATTTAATATTTATCACGTGCTAACTGATCGTAAGAAGCTATCACAAATTGTACTAAAAACTGAAATTCCAACGCTTTTTTTAGCTCCATCAAACATTGGACTTGTAGGTATAGAGCAGGAATTTAACGATCAAAACAAGGATTACAAACTAATACTTAGAAACAAGATAGCTGAGGTTATTGATGATTATGATTTTATTATCATTGATAGCCCTCCCGCACTTGGTAGCATAACAATAAACGCTTTAAGTGCAAGCGATAGTGTCATCATACCTATACAGTGCGAATTTTACGCATTAGAAGGGTTGGCACTGATTTTAAATACTGTTAAAATCATCAAAAAAACGATCAATCCAAAGCTTAGCATAAAGGGCTTTTTACCGACTATGTTTAGTTCACAAAACAATCTCTCAAAAGAGACGATAGCAAATTTAAAGCAGCACTTTAAGTCAAAGCTATTTGTTAGTAAAGATAGCGACGATGAGCTTGTCGTCATACCACGCAATGTTAAACTTGCTGAAAGTCCTAGCTTTGGTAAGCCAGTGATCTTGTATGATATAAAATCACCTGGCTCAATAGCGTATCAAAATTTAGCGTATTCTATATTAAACTAAGGAGCGAAGATGGCAAAGAAGAATAGTTTAGGTCGTGGACTTAGTGCGATATTTGAAGATGTTGAAAATGCTTATAAAAAAGAATTTGCTAGTTTGGATAAAAACTCTGATATGGTTGAAGAGATAGCCATCGCTGATATATTGCCAAACCCATATCAACCACGTCAGTACTTTGATAAGGAGGCGTTAAAAGAGCTTAGTGAGAGTATAAAACGTCATGGACTTATCCAGCCTATAATAGTTATAAAAAAAGATGACGGATATATGCTAATTGCCGGTGAGAGAAGATACCGAGCGACAAAGATGTTGGGGCAGAGCCATATAAAGGCTATAGTAGCGGATATGAGTTCACAAAATTTACGTGAGATAGCCCTTATTGAAAATATACAACGTGAAAATTTAAATCCTATTGAACTCGCAAATTCTTACAAAGAGCTTATAAATGAATATAAAATAACTCAAGATGGTTTATCAAGCATCATACATAAAAGTAGAACTCAGATAACAAATACAATGCGTCTACTTTTGTTAAGCGAACAAACACAGCAACTACTGCGTGAAGATAGACTAACACAAGGTCATGCTAAGGTCATTGTTGGGTTAAGTGTAGATGATGAAAAGATGGTGGTTGATACTATTTTAGGGCAAAAACTAAGCGTTAGAGATACTGAAAATCTAGTTCAAAAATTAAAAAATAATACAATAGAAAAAAAGCGAGTTACAGCTATTGCTAAAGAGTATAGTGATGGATTAAACAGATTAAAAGATGTGCTTGATGGATTAAAAATCAAATCAAAAATCAAATCAAAAAAGTTGATTTTAGAGTTTGAGAGTGCTGAAAATATAGATAAATTTATAAAGATACTCAAATAAGTTTTTAAATTTAATCTTATTTTTTACTAAAGTGTTGTAAAATACGGACTAATTTTTATTTTTTAAATGAAACTTAATATAAATAAGGAGAGTTGATGTTAGAGATAGATTTACCTTTAGTAATCTTGACTACTGTCGTTTTCTTGGCTCTTATTGCTATCTTAAATCCTCTACTTTATAAGCCTATGCTTAAATTTATAGATGACAGAAATGCCTCTATAAAGAGTGATGAGGAGATCACTAGCAAAAATGCAAGTGATTTAAGTATGTATGAAAAAGAGATAGAAAATATTATCTTGAATGCTAGGGCGGAGGCAAATAAGATAAGGCAAGATGCACTAAATTCAGCAAAAGAGATTGCAGCTAAAGAGATTGCAGCAAAAAAATCTATGCTTGAGAGTGAGTATAATGAATTTTTAAGTTCACTTAATTTACAAAAAGAGCAGCTTAAGGCTGATTTAGTATTAAAAATGCCTGAGTTTAAGTCTGCACTAAGTGCAAAACTATCCAAAATTTAAGGAGATAGAGTGAGGTTTAAAATTTTATTTTTATTAGTTTTACCTATATTTGCTCTTGCTAGTGATTATAGTGGCACGAACTACGATATAGTTGAGAGAACGCTTAACTTCTTGCTATTTTTTAGCATATTAGCATACTTTGTTGCAAAGCCATTAAAGCAGATGTATCAAAATAGGATAGATGGCATTGCAAATAAACTTGAAAGTATCCAAGAGAAGCTTCGTGCTTCAAAGGCAAAAAAAGATGATGTTTTAAGGCGTGTTGAAGAGGCGAAGGTCAGTGCGAATTTTTTGATTGAGACGGCTCGTGTTGAGGCTACAAATTTAGCTACAAAGATCAAAAAAGAGATGGAACTAGAGATAGCAAATTTAGAAAAAGGTCTTAAAGAACAAAAAGAGTTTGAAGAGCGAAAGATGACAAAAGGTGTTGTTAGCGATATGTTAAATGATATTTTCGCAAATGATGGCTTAAAATTTGATCAAAAAGAGCTTATAAACATAATGCTTAAAAAGGTTAGCTAATGAATGAAATCGTTTCAAAAAAGTATGTAAAAGCAATTTTTAATGATACAAACCTTGATCTAAACTTATTTATAGCAAATTTAAGTGAGACAGCAGTTGCTTTTAGTATTGATAAATTTAGAAATATTATAAATTTGCCAACCCTAAAAACTGCCCAAAAGATTGAATTTATCTTATCTTTAGTAAACAACCCAAGCTCTGAGTTTAAAAATTTTATCAAACTTTTGGGAGCAAACAAAAGACTAGAACTAGTGCCTACGATACTTAGTGAGATAAAGATGACGCAGTCGCTAAAGCAAAATATTTATAGTGGTAGCGTTTATGCAAGCGTCGCTTTAGATAAAGAGCAATTAAGCGTTTTGGAGGATAAATTTTCAAATCGTTTTGATGCAAAAGTTAGACTTGATGGTGAGGTAAATGGCTATAATGGCGTAAAAATTGAGCTTGATGAGCTTGGTGTAGAGGTAAATTTCTCTATGGATAGACTAAAAACACAGATTAGCGAATATATATTAAAAGCAATTTAAAAGGAGTAAAAGCGTGAGTGCGAAAATTAAAGCTGACGAGATTAGTGCAATAATCAAAGAGCGAATCGAAAATTTTGATCTAAGCGTTGATATTGAAGAGACTGGCAAAGTCATATCAGTTGCTGACGGCGTTGCAAACGTTTATGGGCTGAAGAACATTATGGCTGGTGAGATGGTTGAGTTTGAAGGCGGAGAGAAAGGTATGGCTCTTAACCTTGAAGAGAGTAGCGTTGGCATCGTTATTCTTGGCAAAACAAGTGGTATAACAGAAGGAAGTTCTGTTAAAAGACTTAAAAAACTTTTGCGTGTGCCAGTTGGCGATGCACTTATCGGACGTGTCGTAAATTCACTCGGTGAACCAATAGATGCGAAAGGACCGATTGAAGCTAGTGAAACTCGCTTCGTTGAAGAGAAGGCAAAGGGCATTATGGCTCGAAAATCAGTCCACGAGCCACTTCAAACAGGTATTAAGGCGATTGACGCACTTGTGCCAATTGGTCGCGGACAGCGTGAGCTTATCATCGGTGACCGCCAAACCGGCAAAACAACTGTCGCTATAGATACTATTATTAATCAAAAAGGTCAAGATGTCGTTTGTATCTATGTTGCTATCGGACAAAAGCAATCAACAGTCGCACAAGTCGTTAAAAAGCTAGAAGAGTATGGTGCGATGGATTATACCATTGTTGTAAATGCTGGTGCATCTGATGCTGCGGCACTTCAATACCTAGCACCTTATGCTGGTGTAACTATGGGTGAGTATTTTCGTGATAATTCACGCCACGCACTCATCATATATGATGATCTTTCAAAACATGCCGTTGCATATCGTGAGATGTCGCTTATCTTACGCCGCCCACCGGGTCGTGAGGCGTATCCAGGCGATGTTTTCTACTTACACTCAAGACTTCTTGAACGTGCAAGCAAGTTAAATGACGCACTTGGTGCTGGTTCGCTTACAGCTTTACCTATCATTGAGACTCAAGCTGGAGACGTTTCTGCGTATATTCCAACAAACGTTATCTCTATTACAGATGGTCAAATTTTCCTTGAGTCAGATTTATTTAACTCAGGTATCCGCCCAGCGATAAATGTTGGTCTTTCGGTGTCTCGTGTTGGTGGTGCAGCTCAGATAAAAGCAACTAAACAAGTTTCAGGAAATTTAAGACTTGATTTAGCACAATACCGTGAGCTTCAAGCGTTTGCTCAATTTGCAAGTGATCTTGATGAGAGCTCAAGAAAACAGCTAGAGCGTGGTCAAAAGATGGTTGAAGTATTAAAACAGCCACCATACTCTCCATTGCCAGTTGAGAATCAAGTTGTTATTATATTTGCAGGTTCAAAAGGCTATCTTGATGATCTGGCTACTTCAAGTGTTACTAAATTTGAAGCTGAGCTTTATCCATATATAGAGGCTAGATATCCTGAAATTTTTGAGCAGATTAGAAACAAAAAAGTTTTAGATAAAGAGATAGAAGAGCTTTTGCATAAGGCATTAAAAGACTTTAAAGCGACTTTTTCGGTTGCATAAGGCTAAAATATGTCAAATTTAAAAGATATAAAACGAAAGATCAAAAGCGTTCAAAACACACAGAAGACGACACGTGCAATGAAGCTTGTTTCTACTGCCAAACTTAGAAAGGCAGAAGAGGTAGCACGTTATTCTCGTGTATATGCAGTTAAGATCAACGAAGTTTTATCAGAGATAGCTTATAAGATAAATCAATACGCATCCGTTGTAAGTGAGAGTAAATTTTTTGACGTTAAAGAGGATATACAAAAGGTTGATATTATCTTTGTTACCGCTGATAAAGGGCTTTGTGGTGGCTTTAATGTTCAGACCATCAAAACAGTTAGACATATGATAAGTGAGCTAAAGGCTAAAAAAGTAAAGGTGCGTTTACGTGCAGTTGGTAAAAAGGGTGTTGAGTTTTTCAATTTTCAAGGAGTTGAGTTACTTAAAACTTATATAGGAGCTAGTTCATCACCAACTTATGAAAAGGCACAAAGTATCATAAAAGACGCAATCGATGACTTTATCAATGGTATAACCGACAAAGTCATACTTGTGCATAATGGCTATAAAAATATGATCTCTCAAGAGATAAGAGTGAATGATATAGTTCCTATTGAGCCAACAAAAATAATTAGCATTGAGACAAATTCTTTAATGGAATTTGAGCCAGAAGATAACTACCCTGTAATCTTAGACGAGTTGCTTAAAAAATACGTTGAGTATAGTATGTATTATGCAATGATCGATTCGCTTGCTGCTGAGCATAGTGCGAGAATGCAGGCTATGGATAATGCAACAAATAATGCAAAAGAACGCGTTAAAGATCTAAATCTTGCTTATAATAAAGCAAGACAGGCATCTATTACCACTGAGCTTATAGAGATTATCAGTGGTGTTGAATCAATGAAATAAAAGGAGAATTGATGAAAGGTATAATTTCTCAGGTAATGGGTCCAGTTGTCGATGTGGATTTTGATAGTTACCTGCCGAAAATTAACGAAGCGATCGAAGTTTTTTTCGATGTTGAAGGAAGAAAGCATAGGCTGATTTTAGAAGTTGCTGCCCATTTGGGGGATAATCGCGTTAGAACTATCGCTATGGATATGAGTGAGGGTCTTACTCGTGGTCTTATAGCCACTGCACTTGGTACTCCGATAACTGTACCTGTTGGCGATAAGGTTTTAGGTAGAATTTTTAACGTTGTCGGCGATCTTATAGATGATGGCGAAGGTATAGAATTTGATAAAAAATGGTCTATTCACCGAGATCCACCACCGTTTGAAGAGCAAAGCACAAAGAGTGAAATTTTTGAAACTGGCATAAAAGTCGTAGATCTTCTTGCGCCTTATGCAAAAGGTGGAAAGGTTGGATTATTTGGTGGTGCTGGTGTTGGTAAGACAGTTATTATTATGGAACTTATACACAATGTTGCATTTAAACACAGTGGCTACTCTGTATTTGCTGGTGTTGGTGAGAGAACTCGTGAGGGTAACGACCTTTATCACGAGATGAAAGAGTCAAATGTATTGGATAAAGTTGCCTTATGCTATGGACAAATGAATGAGCCACCGGGTGCAAGAAACCGTATAGCACTAACTGGTCTAACAATGGCTGAGTATTTCCGTGATGAGATGGGGCTTGATGTTTTGATGTTTATTGATAATATATTTCGTTTCTCTCAGTCTGGCTCAGAGATGTCAGCACTTCTTGGGCGTATCCCTTCAGCAGTTGGTTACCAGCCGACACTTGCGAGTGAGATGGGTAAATTCCAAGAGCGTATAACATCAACTAAAAAGGGATCTATCACATCAGTTCAGGCTGTTTATGTTCCAGCTGATGACCTTACAGACCCAGCTCCTGCGACTGTTTTTGCTCATCTTGATGCGACAACGGTTCTAAACAGAGCTATTGCAGAGAAGGGAATTTATCCTGCGGTTGATCCACTTGATTCAACATCGCGTATGCTTGATCCACAAATTTTAGGAGAGGATCATTATAAGGTAGCACGTGGCGTACAAGCGGTTCTTCAAAAGTATAAAGATTTACAAGATATTATCGCTATCCTTGGTATGGATGAGCTTAGCGAAGAGGATAAAGTAACTGTTGATAGGGCTAGAAAGATAGAGAGATTCTTGTCTCAGCCATTTTTTGTTGCAGAGGTATTTACAGGTAGTCCTGGCAAATATGTAACACTAGAAGAAAGTATAGCTGGATTTAAGGGAATTTTAGAAGGCAAATATGACCATCTTCCAGAGGCAGCATTTTATATGGTCGGAAATATTGACGAAGCACTTGCTAAGGCAGAAAAACTTAAGGCTTAAATTTAAAAGGAAGCGTGATGGATAAATTACATTTAGAAATAGTAACTCCTCAAGGTCAAATTTTTTCAAATGACGTGAGTAGTGTAGTGCTTCCGGGTAGCGAAGGCGAATTTGGTGTTTTGCCAAATCACGCCTCTTTAATTTCTTTGCTAAAAGCAGGTATTATCGATATAGAAGATAAAGATAAAAATCACGATATAGTTGCTATAAATTGGGGATATGCTAAGATCGATGAAGGCAAGGTGGTTATTTTAGCCGATGGTGCGGTGTATGTAGCTGGAAATAGCGAAAGTGAGTTAGCAAATTCTTTAGATAAAGCAAAACGTTTGATAGAGAGTATGAGTAGTGATACAAATGCATTTGCTGCAACTATCGCAAAGATGGAAAATATGGTGAAAGCAAAATAAAGTGGCTGGAATAGATCTTTTTTTAAATTACATTCAAAGAAGTAGTTTTATAACTATTGTTGTTTTGATTTGGCTTTCTATATATTTTATAGTTAGTTTTACTATACTTTTCTCGCGTATGGCTGGCATGAATGCATGGAAAGCACGAGAGCAAAATGCTCTTGAGTCCTTGATAATGGGTGCTAAAAATATCCCGAATAGCTCATCATTAAGTAAATGTGCATCTACTAAGCCAACGCGAGATAAACTAAATGTCTGCATAAGCGTAGCTGAGCAAAATGCCACTGGTGGACTTACTTGGCTTAGTATTATCGCGTCTACATCGCCATTTATAGGACTTTTTGGAACGGTTATATCGATACTTGAGACATTTTCACAGCTTGGTAGCGGAGCAAATTCATCTTTGGGTGTTATAGCGCCTGCTATATCGGAAGCATTGGTTGCGACTGGAGCAGGAATTTTTGTCGCCATTCCAGCATATACTTTCAACTTGCTCATTAAGCGTAAGGCATATGAAGTGATGAGTGTCATAGAGCGTCAAGCAGATGTGATATTGACACTTAAAAAAGATGATGAGTAGAGTTAATGGCGTTTAAATTTGTTGATGAGAAGCCAGAGTTAAATATTACGCCATTGGTTGATATTATGCTTGTGCTACTTGCTATTTTGATGGTAACGACACCAACATTGGTATATCAAGAAGAGATTGCTTTGCCTGATGGCTCAAAAAGTAAGGTATCAACGGCGAAACAAAAAGATCTGATAGTGTATATAAATATCGATAGAAAAGTCAGGATAGAGCAAAGCGTGATGAGTTTGGCTGAATTTCCTGACAATATAGCTTTAATGAGCGTCAAATACGATAAAACTATGCCTATTTATATCAAAGCGGATAAAAATTTAAAATACGATGACGTAATGTTTGTGCTAAAAACTCTTAAAAATTCAGGATTTAACAAAGTAGCCTTAGAGACCAACGGATAATATGCCAAATAATATTAAATTCCCAACTATTAGCTCATTTTTTGTAGCTTTGTCTATATATTTATTAATAATTTCTGTAGTATTTTTAAAGCTGATATTTTTTACAGAACCGGCTAAAAAATATACTGATGATAAAGATGCTTTTATGGATATTGTAGTTGTTGAAAGCGAAGTAGCAGAAAGCGTGAAGGCACTAGAGCAAAAAAAAGAGATAGTCAAAGAAAATAAGCCTGAGCCTACAAAAGAGCAGGAAGAGGAGAAAAAGGAGACAACAAATAAGCCAATAGTGCCTGATGAACCGTTGCCGACTCCTAGTATCCCAATTCAGTCAGAATTAGCCAAAGTCCCGCCTCCGACTAAAGAGCCAGCAAAAGAACAGCCAAGACCAGAGCCTAAAAAAGAAGAACAACCAAATATCAAGGACCTTTTTAGTGCTATTGATACATCAAAGCTTAAAAAAGATAGCGGTATAACAAAGACACAACCAAAAGAGCAAAGCCGAAAAAAAAGCGAAGAATCAAGCTCAAAAAGTAGTAAGCAAGCAAGCGATATAGTAAAAAGCCTTAAGCTTGATAGTACCGCAAAAGCACCAAAGTCGCAGATGACTGGAACATATAATCCACTAATGGGTGCAATACAAAAGCAAATTCAAAGAAAGTGGCAGAGCTATAGAGCAAATTCAAATAATATAGCTAAGATAAAAGCCATCATAGATATGAGTGGAAATTTTAGCTATGAAATTTTAGAGCTTTCGTATGATATCGAATTTAATGATAAGGTTAAAGAGTGTTTGGAGCGTTTAACGGCTGAAAAATTTCCATTTTCAGCTAATGAAAACATATCTTTAAATGTAAATTTAGAAGATAAATTAGAATAAAACAATGGAGTAGAAAATGAAAAAGATCATTCTTTTTTTATGTTTGGCATTTGGGCTTTATGCCGCTGATGCTACGATATCTGTTATAAACCAAGGCATCGCACTACCAAAGATAGCTTTGCAAGATGCGACAACAGCAATAGGTGATGTAAATCTTAAAGATAAATTTTTTAAGATTATGCTTGGAGATTTAAAGGTTAGTTCGGATTTTGAGATTATAGAAGAGCACGTGCTTTCGACATATGAAGGCTCACCTACTACAAATACAATGAGCGATAAGGGTGCAGAGCTCATACTAAGATACGCACTTGAAAGCTCAGATGGCTCAAATTTAAATCTAAAAGTAAAACTCATAAATGCTAAAACGGCAACTACAAAATATGAGAAAATTTATTCAATGCCAAGTGATAAGTATCCATTTTTAGCACATAAAAGTATTGTTGATCTTACAAATGAACTAGGATTACCGCCTGTTGGCTGGATGGAAAAATTTATAATTTTATCAAAATATACATCAGCACGCCAAAGCTCTATAATAGTAGCAGACTATACTTTAACATATCAAAAGACGATAGTCAGCGGTGGGCTTAATATATTTCCAAAATGGGGTGGTGCAGATCAGAGTAAATTTTATTATACAGCCTACATCGATGGCAATCCAACATTATTTAGATATGATCTAAATAATGGCACAAAAACAAGGATAATAAGTAGTCACGGTATGCTTGTCGCTTCTGATGTTAGTAAAGATGGCACAAAGCTACTTTTGACAATGGCACCAAAAGACCAACCAGATGTCTATATTTATGATATAAACTCAAAAAATTTAACACAGATTACGAATTTTCCTGGCATCGATGTTAACGCAAATTTTGTTGATGGCGATAAAAAGATTGTGTTTGTTTCAGATAGACTTGGTTATCCAAATATATTTGCAACTAGTATAAATAATGGTGGAATAGTCGAGCAGATGGTGTTTCATGGAAAAAATAATAACTCTGTTAGCACATTTGAAAATTATATAGTCTATTCAAGTCGTGAAAGCACTAATGAAGCTGGAACTTTTAATATATATTTAATCTCAACACAGACAGATTTTGTTCGTCAGTTAACAGCAAGTGGTAAAAATAACTATCCGAGATTTTCTAGTGATGGACAAAGCGTTGTCTTTATTAAGCAGATGGGTGGACAAAGTTCGCTGGGTATCATTAGATTAAACGAGAATAGAAGTTTTCAATTTCCATTAAAAGTTGGCAAAATTCAGTCAATTGATTGGTAAAATTTAGAATTTTGTGATATAATTCGAAGTAAATTTTTTAAAAGGATAATGTATGAGAAAAGTAGTTATGGCGAGTGTTGCTGTTGCAGCTCTATTATTTAGTGGTTGTAGCGACAAAAAACCTGAGGTAGATATGAATGCTAATACAAACGTATCAACAAATATGCCTTCAACAATGAGTGATGCAGATAGATTAGCTGCACTTATTGCTAATATCGAGAGTCAAGTTAAAAATGTATATTTTGACTTCGATAAATTTAATGTAAGAGCCGATCAGCAAGGTGTTGTAAGTGCGAATGCTTCAGTATTTAACCAAGTAGATGCCCAGGCGTTATCAGTTAAAGTTGAAGGCAACTGTGATGAGTGGGGAACAGACGAGTATAACTATGCACTTGGTCTAAAACGTGCTAAAAGTGTTAAAGATGCTCTAGTAAGAAATGGTGTAAATGCTGATAGAATCGCAGTAGTTAGCTTCGGTGAGAGTAATCCAGTTTGTACAGATAAAACTAAAGTTTGCGATGCTGAAAATAGACGTGCAGAGTTTAAAGTTCTACCATAACATATTAATGAATAAAAAGTTTATTTTTGTGGCTCTTTTTGGGGCCACACTTTCATTTCCGCTTATCGCTCAAGAGACTTCCGTTTTTGATGCTGGTAATCTAAATAGTGCTAATCCTTATGGACTAACGGACAGTGAAAAAGCACTTTTAAATAACAAAAGAAACGTCCAAAATATACAAGCAAATATGGATAGTGTATCTGAGCAGTTACAAGGTATGCAAAGCCTTATTGAAAGCTTAAGTTTAAGAATGAGCAAACTTGAACAGCGTGTAAATGATATAGAGCTTAAGATAAATGGTGAAGCTGGTGAAGCTGGGACAAATTTAGCTTCACTTAAAGCATATGTCGAAGAGACCAGGGCCATACAAGATAAAAACTACAAAAATATAAATGCTACATTAAATAAGCTTGGTGCAATGATAGATAACAAAGAGGCAACCAAAAGAAATATCAAGTCAAAAGCAACAAGTGATTCAAGCTCAAAGTCAAATTTTACAGGCAAAAATAGTGCTGATATCATGTCTGATTCAATCAAGCTTTTAAACTCAGGCAAAACGTCTGAAGCCGCAGAGGGTTTTGAATATCTGATAAAAAAGGGATATAAGCCATCCACTTCAAATTATTACTTAGGTGAAGTAGCCTATAAACAGAAGTCATATAGCACTGCTATCGGGTACTATCAAAAGAGTATCGAAGGTAATGACAGGGCTGATTATACACCAAAACTTTTATATCACACAGCTATAAGCTTTGATAAGATCGGAGATACTGCAAGTGCAAATCGCTTTTATAAGGCTTTAAAAGTCGGTTATCCTGATAGTAAAGAAGCCAAAGCATCTCCAGATAGAAATTAATCAAAATTTAGAAGTAAATTTAATCTTTTTTAGATATAATCTCACAATATTTAATAAAATTTTTGAGGAGAATATGTGAGTAAAGATCAAGTTATAACTATGTTTTATGAGTTAAAGGACGCTACAACTGGCGAAATTTTAGAATCAAATATGCAAAATGGTGGAGAAATTTCATTCATCACTGGTCGTGGACATATTATACAAAAGCTAGAGGAAGAGGTTAGTAAGCTAAAAGCTGGAGATAGAACTACTATAAATATCAAAGCTACTGAAGGTTGTGGTGAGTATAATAAAGAGGCTGTTCAATCATTGCCTAAAGAACAGTTTGCAGGCATAGACTTGCACGAAGGTATGGAACTTTTTGGTCAAAATGAAGACGGCTCAAGCGTTCGTGTCATAGTAAAAACTATTGGCGATGATGAAGTTGTTGTGGATTTTAACCACCCATACGCTGGTAAAGACTTGTTATTTAATGTTGAAATTCTAGAAATTAGAGAGGCCACGGAGGACGAAAAGGCTACTGGTATGGTTGCTGGAACACATACTTGTGGTTGTGGCGGACACGGACATGATCATGATGATGGCGGTTGTTGCGGTGGACATAGGCATCATCACCATGACGATCATGGACATAGTAGTGGTTGTTGCGGAAGACATCATCATTAAGAGTATATGATGGGATATGCATTTATCTTTGCAGGACAGGGTTCGCAAAGTGCTGGCATGGGACGAGAATTTTATGAAAATTTTAGTGTCTGCCGTGAACTTTTACAAAACGCTAGTGAGTATTTAAGGATAGATTTTGAAAATTTACTCTTTAGTGAAAACGAAAAGCTCAGCATTAGCGAATTTACTCAACCAGCTATTGTTTTAAGCTCCCTTATGGCTTATGAAGCGTTAAAGCAGAGCTTAAATTTAGAGCCTAAATTTAGCCTAGGGCATTCACTTGGTGAGTTTAGTGCATTAGCTGTAAGTGGTGCATTTAGTTATTTTAATGCATTAAAGATTGTCAATTTACGCGGGCGTTTTATGCAAGAGACGTGCGAAGGCAAGGATGCTGGTATGATGGTAGTACTAGGACTTAATGACGCTTTAGTAGAGCAAATTTGTGCCGATGCAAGAAAGCAAGGCTTACAAATTTATGCAGCAAACTACAACTGTGATGGACAGATTGTTGTGGCTGGAGTTAGAGCTGATTTGGCTAAATTTGAGAGCATTTTTAAAGAAGCTGGTGCAAAACGTGCAATGCTTTTAAATATGTCAGTTGCTAGCCACTGCCCGATACTAGTATCAGCAAGTGAGCGATTGGTCGTAGAGCTTGAAAAAAATTTAGCTGATAGTTTTGCTCCTGTTATTTCAAACGTAAGTGCGAAAGTTTACACGAGCAAGAGCGATGCTTTAAATTTATTAAAAGATCAGCTAGTAAAACCTGTGCTTTATAAGCAGAGTATAAAGACCTATGAAGACGGCATAGAGTGCTTTATAGAGCTAGGTACAAATACGCTAAAAGGAATAAACAAAAAAGTAACCGACAAGCCGACATTTAGTATAACAGATATGCCAAGTCTTGAAGAAGCGGTTAAAAATTTGGAGAGTAGATGATAGCGATACTGAGTGCAATGGATGAGGAGATAACACCCGTTTTAGAGCGTGTTGGTGCATATAAGACGATACAATATGCACAAAATAAATTTTATCTAGCCAACTATCACGGTAAGAATTTAGTTCTTGCATATTCAAAAATCGGTAAGGTTAATGCTGCTCTTACGGCTGCGATTTTAGTTGAGAAATTCAGAGCTGAAAAGCTACTTTTTACCGGCGTTGCAGGTGCTTTAAACAATAACTATAAGATAGGCGATCTTATGTATGCTACAAGTTTGGTTCAGCACGATCTTGATATAACAGTTTTTAAACATCCTTTTGGTTTTGTTCCGGGCATAGAAATTTTTGCAAAAAGTGATGAGAGCTTAAATGCCCTTGCTGTTGATATTGCAAAGGAACAGGGTTTAAATTTAAACAGCGGTATCATCGCTACAGGCGATCAGTTTGTATGTGATAAAGATAAAAAAGAGTGGATAAAGCATACTTTTAACGCTGATGCTGTTGAGATGGAGGGGGCGAGTGTAGCCCAGGTATGCACTCAGCTTAGCATACCATTTTTCGTGCTTCGTGCGATCAGTGATGAAGCTGGTGGAGGTGCTGAGTTTGACTTTGATGAATTTTTGCAAAGTTCAGCTAAAGTCAGTGCAGACTTTATGTTGGCGATGGTTGAAAAGCTATGATAGATCTTAGTAAAAAGCTTTTAAGTATTGTTGGTAAAACGAATGCCAGATATAAGATGATTCAAGGTGGAGATAAAATTTTGCTTGGACTTAGCGGTGGCAAGGATAGTTTGGCTCTCGCTCACGTTTTAAAGCATATGCAGTGTGTAACACCTAAAAAATTTGAGTTTAAGGCTGTAACTTTAAGTTATGGAATGGGCGAAGATTATGCGTATCTTACTGAACACTGTAATAGTCATGGTATAGAGCACGAAGTCATAGATAGCTCGATATTTGAGATTTCAAAGGATAAAATTCGTAAAAATTCCAGCTTTTGTAGCTTTTTCTCGCGTATGAGACGTGGCTATCTTTATACTTATGCACTAAAACATGGATACAATAAACTAGCGATTGCACATCATTTAGACGATGCTGTAGAGAGTTTTTTTATGAATTTCACATACAATGGAGCACTTCGTACACTCGCACCAAAGTATATGGCTAAAAATGGCATAGAGGTCATTCGTCCATTTATCTTTGTGCGTGAGAGGGCTTTACATGAAAATGCCGTGCGTAATGAGCTTCGCGTTATCGGAGATGAGGCTTGTCCTGCGATGAGATTTGACGTTAAGATGCCACACGCCAGATATGAGACCAAACAGCTGCTGGCACAACTTGAAAAGCAAAATCCAAAACTTTTCACATCACTTAAAGCAGCCTTTGAAAATATCCATCTAAGTACGTTTTTTGATGAAAAATTTAGTGTATAAATTACTATGATTAATGGCTTAGATACATAAAAAGATAAAATTTTAGTTTTTGAAATGAAGTCAATTTTTTACTTATAGGGAAGCTATCTTAAAAGTGTTAGGCTCTTCCCTCTCAAAAATTAACGTTTATAACAAAAAATTAAAATATACTTTTATTATATAAAACCAAATAAATATTTTAAGATTATAAATTTAAAAAGAAAAATTTATAGTGACTATCTTGCTTACACAAAAATAAATTATATTAATGATAAAATCTCAAATTTTAAACAAAATCATATTGCTAACTAACGCAAATAAAAAGAGAACTCGCAAGTTGCTAAAATTTCATAATATTTTTCATCTATTTTCACATATTTATTGTAATTATAGTGGTAATAAATATAAAAATTTATAAATCATTTTAGCTTTAATTCAAACAATATTATAGTTTTTGAAAATGATAATAATGAGATAAGAAATGCAGTTTTTGCAAATATACCAAGAAAAAATATTATAAAAGTTTAAAAATATAGAAATGATTATTTGCATAAAAATATTATTGGTTATTATGGTTTGGAGTATGTAGGATATGGGAAATCAAATAATCCAGATTTTATAAATGTGTTAAAAAATACATAGATGACATATATGCAAAAAATGTAAATGTCGACAATTGCTTACAGGCATTGTTAGACGTCGGTTATAATATTTTTATACTATAGCAAAAACTATTAAAAAAGGATAATAGGTGAAATATACAAATAATACTTTAAATATATAAAGATATAGGTAATGCTTGAATATTGAAAAATTATAAAAGCAATATGGGCGACAGAGACTTAATTTATCTTTTTGATAAGAAAGGATTAAAATTAGATATTGATAAATTTGTAGACAAAAAGATGAAATTAAATATAAAATAGAACTCTTGTCTGATTGTATTGATGACTACATTGCATTTGGAGATGAAAATTTCTGTGTAAAAATAGAAAATAATGAGAAAAATTCTATTTTTTGTGATACAAAAAAGAGTGCAAATAGAAATAGTAATGCTATATCATTGAGTGAATTTCCTGTGGTTTTGTTTTATAAAGGAGACTTGAGTTTGCTAGAAAATGATATAAATATGCCATTATTGTACTAACGACACTTGGTGCGGATATTGAAAAGTTAGAAAGTGCCGTTGTTGCAGAGTTTGCTAAATATAATGCTGTTATAGTTAGTGGACTGGTTATTGGATGTGATACAATAGCACACAAACAAGCTATCAAAAATAATGTAAGCACGATAGCAATATTGCCAAGCACCTTAAAAATATCATACCAAAAGAAAATAATGAACTTGCAAAGGATATAGTATTAAATGGAGGGTTATTAATAAGTGAATACTATCAAGATGCACGATCAAAGCAAGAACAGATAGCTAGATTTATAAAACGTGATAGATTACAAGCTATGTTTAGCGATATGGTCGTATTAAGTGCTAGTTATTCTAAAGAAGATACGTTGATGAATAAGAAACTTGATAGTGGTTCTCGTCACGCAATGCAAAAGGCAAAAGAGTATGAGATAAAAAGAGCAGTGATGTATGATAGAAATTTAAGCTATACGCAGGAATTTAATCTAAACACCGAGATAATAGAATAAGAAAAGCAAAAGCTTAGGATACTCAAGATTTCTGATATTAATAGGACATCATGTAATTTTAAAATTTTTGATGATACTAATACAAAAAAAATAGTGTATGCTTTTGTTAAATTTTTAAGATATTAAAACCCATCTAAAATAATTTTATAAAGTGTATTTATATCATCGTCATCAAGCTCTATAGTGCTTTTTGTGTCAAATAAATTTTCTATCTTCGTTCTATAAAATTTGCTCTTATTTAGACAGTGCGGATGCGATGGTAGAAAGCCACGTGTGAGCGAGACGATATCATAGATCGGCTCATCGCAAACAAAACACTCAAGCTCAGAATGCAATCTCCCTTCAAACTCTAAGATTTTGATATAACTTTCAATGATAAGACGTTTAGGGTTGGCTAGTTCAAAGCATTTAGCACACAGATCAAGCTCGTTAAAATAAATTTCATCTATACTATCCACATCTTTTAAGTGTTCGTAGAGCAATCGCATAAGTTGTTGCCAGATGATGAGTCTATCTCGATCTATCAGCCATTTATAGCCAAGATGCATAACATTTTTAAGCTGCGGTAGGAAATTTGTATTTTCTATAAGCTCAAAGTCGATCTTATATCCAGTCATCACGCTAGAATGCCTTGCTCCATAAAATCGGTAAGATTTAACCAAATATTGTCGCGTGAGTATATAAACGATTAGATCTTCGTCTTTGACCTTTTGTGTGCGTATGATAAAGCCTTGCATCTAAGCAAAAAATCCCTTTATAAGATCACGCATAATATTAGTGTTATTAATGTGATTTATCTCATTACGAAATGCTGTTGCACCCTCATGTCCTTTGCTGTATTGATGTAGGTGTTTGCGAAATATATTTGCCCCATGTTCGCCATAGTGTGCGATCATCGCATCAAAATGTGCCAAGATTATCTCACGTTTTAACTCATTACTAACACTTGTGCCATTTTTGATCTCAGCAAATATCCACGGGTTGCCTATGCTTGCTCGTCCTATCATAATCGCATCGCAGTTTGTTATTTTTAAAATTTCATTAGCATTCTGTGCGTTTATATCACCATTTGCGATGACAGGGATCTTTACATTTGCTTTTGCTTGAGCTATTGCATTATAATCAACCACGGCACTATATCCACCAGCCTTAGTGCGTCCGTGTATCGCAATGTAATCGGCTCCTGCGTCTTCACAAGCTTTTGCAATTGCAATTTGGTTTTTGTCATTAAATCCAAGCCTAATCTTCACGCTCGTAGAGCTTTTATTTGATGTCTTTTTTATAGTCTCAACTATGCGTTTTAGATGATCTAAATCATTTAGTAATGCCGATCCTGCACATTGTTTTATGACCTTTGGCACTGGACAGCCACAGTTTAGATCTATGCCGTCAATACCATCAAATTTATTTATAATTTGCACTGCTTTTTTGATATTTTGTATATCATTTCCAGCGATTTGGACGATATATGGTATCTCATTTGGAGATTTTTTGACCATTTCAAGTGTCTTTGCACTACTTTCATATACAAGAGCGTTTGCACTTATCATCTCACTTATAGTAACGTCGCAACCAAATTTTTTCACTACACTACGAAGTGGCAGATCTGAAAAACCTGCCAAAGGTGCTAAAAATAGTGGCTTTTTACTAAAATCTATCATTTAAAAAATATTGATGTTGATACGTTTTTGCCACTATCTCGTAAAAATATAAGTGTTTTTAGCTCTTTAAAGTCATCAATGTCGCTATTATCTAGTGCTTCCCTGGCTTGATCTAGCATTTGTAGCTCATAAAGTGCGTATATATAAGCCTCGTCTGCATCAGCGTGAGTATTTTTAAGCTTTTCAAATATACTCATAAATGCATCAGGTTTTAGCTTATTTTTTAGCATAATTGCCGCTTTTGTGTATTGTGCTTTTGTCATCTTGGCATCGTCTAAAAGCTCATAAATTTCATCAGGGCTTATATCCATCTCATCATTTATAAAACGATTTAGCACGAGCATTCTCTCATCTGCACTCATATCTGAATTTAGCTTTTTTATCTCTGTGTAAGGGGCGATTTTTAGTAGTTTATTAAATGCTGTGCGAGATAAAACATCGTTTAGATCGTTTGAGTTTTTTAAAATTTCCATATAATAATTTGGCAATTTTTCTATCTTGTTTAGCTCATTTTGCACACTTAAAGCATTGTCTTTTGGTAATTTAAATTTTTTAAGATCAACCACTTCGCCATTTTTGATGTTTCTTATTATTTGTATTATGTTGGCTATATCGATATTTTCTACACTTAAATCTTTGTAATTACCCCAAGGTGATAGCACTTTAAGAGTTTGAGAAGCAGTTTTGAAAAGATCGGTTTTAAACTCTTTGTTTGACTCTAGTCCAAGTAAAATTTCTTTTATCATATCATTATAGAGCTGTTTGTCTTTTTTGATGTTTTGTTTATTTCGATATATATTAAAACTATTAAAAAGCATATGAAATAGTGCAAGTAGTGCAAAAACTATTAACGGTAACACGACCCACGCGGCGATCGGCATTGTCATTGAAAATCCTAAAATTTCAGGTGACGAATACTCAGTGTTGTTAAGCGAATAGGTTAAAATTCCAACCAAACATATATACACGATAGAATAAATAAGAAATTTTCTCGTTTTCATACCATTCCTTTAAATTTTAGATGTTTTTTCTACGATCTCTCTACACGTTATACAGTATCTAGCATGTGGCTTGACTTTTAGACGAGCTATACCTATATCCTCTTCGCACATTTCGCATATCCCATAAGTCTTGTTTGCTATTTTGTTTAAAGATGTATCTATTTCGTTTAGCTCAGCTCTTTGTTGTGTAGATATTGATTGTTCGATTAGTTGATCTGTGTTTATCGAAGCTATATCAAACTCATCACTAGCACCACTATCACGAAGCCCGCTGACTTCACGAGAAGCGTCGTCTATATTTTTTTTGATTTGATTTTTTCTCTCTTCAAGAAGTTTTTTGAAAAATTCTAACTCATTTTGCGTCATTTGATTCCTTATTTGTGATATGGATGGTTTGCGTTTATGCAAAGCCCTCTAAAAATTTGCTCAAAAAGTACGAGCTTTGCTATCTTGTGGGCTATTGTCATTTTGCTAAGACTAATGACTCTTTGCATCTTTTGCTTTAGCTCATCGCTAAGCCCATAAGCTCCACCTATAAAAAAATTTATTTGAGCGTTATTTTCAAAAATTTTGGCAAATTTATAGCTATCTAGCGACTCTCCACGTTCATCAAGTGCGATGCAAAAACCTTTTAAATTTGGCTCATAAACTTCATTGTAGGCACTTAACGCCTCTAAACGTCCCAAGGTTTGTGCCTTTGCTATCTTGTCGCTAAATATAATCTTATCGTTTATATTAGCAAATTTGGCAGACATTTTTATATACTCTTTTATCTCATTTTCAAAGATATCTGCACGTGATTTTTGTATACTAAATACAGAAATTTCCAACGACTTAACCTTTGCTCTTTAGCTTCAGCTCAAACGGCTTATTGTTTGATTTTTCGTAATCATCCAGATCTAATTGAATTTTACTATCTTTGATGGTATTTTTTTGTTTGTTATCAAGCAAATTGAGCATATCGCTTATAAATTTTTTATGCTCATTTCGTGGCACGATAGCATCTATAAGCCCATGTTCTAGCAAAAACTCAGATCTTTGAAAGCCTTCTGGTAGATCTGAGCCGATAGTTTGCTTTATAACGCGTTGCCCAGCAAATCCTATGAGGGCACCAGGCTCAGCAATAATAATATCGCCCAACCAAGCAAATGAGGCACTTACGCCACCCATAGTCGGATCTGTAAGTATCGATATATAAGGTACTTTTGCCTCATCAAGTAGTTTAAGTGCAGCCGAGGTTTTAGACATTTGCATAAGTGAAAAGGTACTCTCTTGCATTCTTGCACCGCCAGATGCACTTATAATTATAAGTGGCTCTTGCTTTTTGATAGAGCGTTTGATTGCACGAACGATCTTTTCGCCCTCTACCGAAGCTAGTGAGCCACCCATAAAGTTAAAGTCAAAAACAACAAGTTGAATGTTAATTCCATTACATTTGCCTTCACCGCATATCACGGAGCTAGTTCGTCCAGTTTTTTCTTTGCTTTCGGTTATACGTTTTTTATATGATTTTTTATCTACGAAATTTAACGGATCGGTTGGTTTTAAATTTGTATTAAGCTCTACAAAACTGCCTTCATCACATAGTAAATTTATACGATCAATAGGCTTTAATCTCATATGATAACCACATTTTGGACATACGTTAAAACACGCTTCAACCTCTTTATAATACATCAATGAATGGCAACTATCGCATTTTACCCAATGCGTCGGTGCCTCTTCTGGACGTGGTTGTGCTTTTCTTATTTTAGAAAATATATCAGAAAAATTCATATCTAACCTGCTCATTAAGAAAAATTGCTCGATTATATCTAAACTTCACCTTATTTTTTCTTATATGGAGATTTTTAGTATAAAAAGGTGCAAGAAAACCCTTGCACCATAAATTTAAAAAGATTAAAAGCGTCTTCCGATAGTAAATTCAAAAGAGTTTGTCTCGTCGTTATATTTTTTATCAAGTGCTTTGGCAAATATCAGCTGCAGCGGTCCGATCGGTGTTATCCACTCTATACCAATACCAGTCGATGAGCGTTTGATCTCATCAAGATCAGTTTCGCCGATCATCCCATAATCATAAAACAATACGCCTCTCATTTTAACACGTTCGATAAGCGGAAAGCTTATCTCAAATGAGTTGTTAAATGATATTTCACCACCTGTTTCATACCAAGTAAGATCAGAAGCTCTGACTTTTGGAGAGACTGTTCTGCTCTCATATCCGCGTAAATTTCTTATACCTCCAAGATATAGCTTCTCGTTGATAGGTACATATCCACGATTCCAAATTTTAGCAAAACTTGATTTATACCTTAAAATAAGGTCGTAGTCGATATACTCTCTAAGTCCAAAATAGTAGTTAAAACTTGTGCGATTTTTTAGAAATTCTTCATCTCCGCCGAGTCCAGCAAATTCAAATGATGTGCTAGCTAAGATACCCCTACGTGGCAAATAGTAATCATCTGTGCTGTTATATGCTATAGCTGGTATGATAGAGCTTTTTATGTTTGAGCCATCTTTATAGCCGACCTCTTCTTTTAAGACTTTACGTAGCCCTTCGATCTTGCTTTGCTCTATCATATATGTAATGGATGCACTTAAATTTCTAGTGAGTTTTTTACCAAGTGTGGTAGTAAAGCCATATGATTTTTCATCGTAGCTATCCCAGTCATAGTCATTGGCATATATTGTGCCACCAAGGCTATAGTCACTATCAAAAATTCTAGGATTAGTAAGACCTATTTGCCCAGAAAGTTCATCATCGCTTTTGTCTATGCTTATAGTGCCTTGAAGACCAGAGCCAAAAATATTTGTATCAGACACTGAAGCACTTAATAGCAATCCGTCAGAGCTACCATAACCTATACCACCGCTTATAGAACCAGTTGAAGCCTCTTTTACCTCGACCTTTAGATCGATTGTATTTTTGTCCACTCTCTCTTCTTTTATATCAACATCTTCGAAGTAACTTGTCCTTTTTAGGGCGTCTTTTGAGTCTTGCAAGTCAGTGCGATTATATAAATTTCCTTCTGTTAGGTATAGCTCACGACGTATGACGCGATCGACCGTACGATCGTTGCCTGAAATTTCAACATTTCTTATATATACTTGCTCACCAGGTTCGATTTTATACTCTATATCTACTGTTTGATTCTCGTCATATTTTTGTGTTTTTGGATATACTTTGACAAATGCATAACCCTTATCTGCTACCATATCATCTATCTTTTTTATATCCTGACGAAGTCTAGCTGAGTTCATACGATCGCCACTTCTTAGCTTGAAATCTTTTAAAATTTCTTCTGTGTTTAGTTCTAATTCCTCAGGTGCATCTATGCTGACTTTTGCAACATCGTAAGGCTTACCCTCGCTTATATAATACGTAAGATCAGCTTGATAGTTATCGAACGAAGCATTTAGATAAGGAGCCGATACTGTTGCGTCTAAGTAGCCTTTTTGAAAGTATTTGTCTTGGATCCTGGTTGGGTCATTTGGAAGTTCATGGAGTTTAACTTTACCATCATTTCTGCCCCACATCCAGCCCATAAATTCGTAACTTTTGTTTGCCACAATGGGTTCTATATCGCCATAGTCAAATTCTTTGGCCCCGATTAGATGTACATTGTTTATTATCATATTTTCGCCACGGTTTATGTTAAGTGTTAAAAATAGTGAGCTATCATTACCTGCAACAGACTCTTTTTCTACGTCTACAACCGTATCAAAATAACCCTTAGATTCATAATACTGTCGAATTCTCTCTTTAGTTTTTTCGATAGTTAACTCATCATACATATTGCCTGGTTTTATACTTATTAGCGATTCTATTGCGGTTTTATCATTTGTTACCACGCCTTTTAGATCCAACCTTGCTACACTTGGCTTTTCTTTAACATTTATGACTATATTTCCATTATCATCCGCATTTATATAAATGTCGTCAAAGTATCCTTGTTTATATAAATTTAAAATAGCTTTATCGCTTAGATCTCCACTAAGATCTCTACCGACACGAAGCCCCATAATATCGTTAGCCACTTCTGGTGATAGATGTATAAGTCCATTGTAGTTGATAGACTTTATCGTCTGTGCTGACATACCGCTGAGTGCTAAAAAAATCAAAAATAAGCTTTTTTTCATAAGATTTTACCTAAATATTGAGTATAAAGTCGCTATAATAGCATATTTATTTTTGAAAATATATAAAATTTATAAATTTAAAGGCATTTTTATGAAAGTTGGTATAATTGGACTTGGACTCATGGGCGGTTCGCTTGGACTTGCATTAAAAGATGAGAAGCTTATATCTTGCGTCAGTGGATATGATATAAACGAAAAACATCGTGAGAGGGCGTTAGAGCTTGGACTTATACATGAAATTTTAAGCCTTGAGGAAATGAAAAAGAAGTGCGATATTATATTTTTGGCTATTCCAGTTGAAGCTATCATATCGATCGTGCAAGATCTCACAGATATTGATGATGAAACAACTATTATAGATCTTGGCTCAACAAAACAAAAGATAATAGATGCTGTACCGCTTAGCATACGTAAGAATTTCATCCCTGCTCATCCTATGGCTGGCACTGAGTTTTCAGGACCAGATGCTGCGTTTAAGTCATTATATAGTGGTTCAGTTGTTGTAATATGCGACTTTGAAGAAAGCAATGAAAAGCACGTAAAACGCAGTGTAGAGCTATTCTCTTGCCTTGGTATGAAGATAGTATTTATGAATGCCATCGAACACGATCATCACGTCGGTCTCATCTCGCACTTGCCACACGCTATAGCATTTTCATTGGCAAATGGTGTTTTAAATCAAGAGGATAAACGGCATATTATGGCACTTGGAGGCCCAACATTTCGCGGTATGATACGTGTCGCTAAGAGTTCGCCGATAATGTGGAGTGATATTTTTAAACAAAATAAACAAAATTTGATAGATTCTATAAAGATGTTTAAAGATGAGCTTAGCGAGTGTGAAAAACTTATCGCAGACGAGCGTTGGGACGAGCTTAGAGAGTGGATGAGTGATGCACGAAAGATACGTGAAATTTTATGATTAACCGTAAATTTATCGATATTTTTGTAAAATTTGCAAAAATTTTTAAGGTAAGTTGAATGAGAAGAAGAGGAATTGGTGGTTTTAGTATTTTTATGCTATTGTTTTTAGTGACGATCGTTGGTGGTATTGTCTATATACTAAACTCAGATAGTTTTGAGAGAAATGCACCGATAATCGGCATAAAAGATAAAGTTCATTGGAATTTGCGAACTCCAATGAACATTAAATTTAAAGACGATAGTGGCGTGAAATTTGTGCGTATTAGTATGAATGATGGCGTAAATGACTTAAATGTATTAAATCAAATTATCGAAAATCCAAGTACCGATCTTGATATAAATTTAACTTTTCCAAAGACTGCATTTTTTGCCACAAAAGATACATATGAGATGACAATAGAAGCGACTGATACTAGCAAGTGGGGATTTTTCAGTGGAAATAAATCTAGCAAAAAAGTGCAAGTTATCTTAGATACTTCAAAGCCAGACTTGTATATACTATCGCAGTCTTATTCGATCTCAAAAGGCGGAAGTGCAGCGGTGGTATTTCGTGCGACAGATAATCAACTAAAAGAGGTCTATGTACAAACAAGTTTTGGTAAAAAATTTCAAGCAACACCGTTTTATAAAGATGGATTTTATATGTCTTTAGTAGCGTGGCCGGTTCAGGTGGAAAATTTTAGTGCTGACGTCATCGCACGTGATTTTGCTGGAAATGAGAGCAAATCTCATGTCAGATATTTTTATCAGGATACTAAATATCGTGAATCGACAATTGCCTTAAAAGATAACTTTTTAGATGGTAAAATCGTCGATCTTACCGATCAATATGCAAAAGATCCAAATACACTAAATCGCTTAGAAAAGATGAAATTTGTTAATGAAACTTTACGAGACTCAAACGATAATAAGATAAGGGAAGTTACGTCAAACCATGATGGTGAGACAGTACATGAGATAAAGATAAAGCCGTTTTATCCACTTAGAAATGGTAAAAAAGTGGCAGACTTTGCCGATCATAGATTTTATACTTACAATAATGAAAAAGTAAGCGAATCGTGGCATATGGGCATAGACTTTGCTAGTGTAGCTGGTGCATCTATTGTAGCAAGTAATGACGGTAGAGTAACTTTTGCTGGAGAAAATGGAATTTATGGATTAAATATCATTATTGATCACGGATTTGGATTACACTCGCTTTATGCACACTGTTCTAGTGCAAAGGTCAAAGTGGGAGATACGGTAACGGCAGGGCAAGAGATAGGCAACACAGGAACGAGTGGTTTAGCACTTGGAGATCACTTGCATTTTGGAATTTTGGTGCAAGGTGAAGAGGTTAGACCTCAGCAATGGATGGATAAAAAATGGATGCAAGATAATATAACCAGTGTTCTTGAAGCAGCCAAAAAGATGATACAAAAGCAATAATTTTATGATTTATTTGTAAAATTTAGTAAATTTTCGCTATTATAACGCAGATAAAATTTAAAGGAAAGTCGTTGAAACAAACTACGATAGCAAGACGAGTTGAGACCATTGGTATCGGACTTCATAAGGGTGAGCCGATAAGATTGGTGCTTGAGCCACTTGAAGCAAATATGGGTATAGTTTTTTACAGAACCGATCTAAATATAAGCTTTAAAGCCGAGCCAAAAAATGTTATAAATACGCAAATGGCTACCGTCGTTGGTAATGAAAAAGGCTATGTTAGCACGATAGAGCACCTTATGAGTGCGATAAGTAGCTATGGTATAGATAACATTAGAATCAGTCTTGATGCAAATGAAATTCCAGTTATGGACGGAAGTGCGATAAGCTTTTGTATGTTGCTTGATGAGGCTGGCATTAGGGTTATCGATGAAAGTAAAAAGGTCATATTAGTACGTCGCGAAGTTGAAGTTTGTGAGGGTAATAAATTTGTCCGAGCATTGCCTTCACTTAATCCAAAATTTGATTATACAATTAAATTTGATCACCCAGTCATTGGCGAACAAAGATATGTGTTTGAGTTTAGTAAAACCGGCTTTATAAAAGATATAGCACGTGCTAGAACTTTTGGATTTTTAAAAGATTTGCAACATTTGCAAGCTCAAAATTTAGCACTTGGTGCATCACTTGACAACGCTGTTGCGATAGATGATACACATATATTAAATCCTGAAGGGCTTAGATTTGAAAATGAGTTTGTAAGGCATAAAATTTTAGATGCAATTGGCGATCTTAGTCTGCTAGGTGCTCCACTTCTGGGCGACTATGTAGCGTTTGCAGGTAGCCACGATCTAAATCATAAACTAACTTTGGCTATACTTTCTGATGTAAAAAACTATGAAGTAGCAACACTTAAAGGCGAGTTGCTAAAAGAGTATCAAAAGGTTTTTGCATAAAAAATATTGATATTTTGATAATATCGCTCTCATCGCCGCTTATGATAGGACTTTATAAAAATGGCGAGAAATTTGACAGCATAGTATCACAAGAACACGTTAGCGAAGCTCTTGTAGAGGTGCTTGATGAGCTAAATAATAAATTTAATATCCAAAAAATCATCTACGCAAACACACCAGGTAGTTTTATGGGGCTTAAAGTTGCTTATGTTATATTAAAGACATTTTCTATCGTAAAGGGTTGTGAATTTTATGCGGTTAGTGGCTTTGATCTAAACGATAATGCACCGATAAAAGCTAATAAATTTTTAAGTTTTGTTAATAGCGTAGATGGAGTAAGCTTACAAAAAACTAAACCAAAAGAATTTAAATTGCCTTTAAATTTATATAGTTTAAAACTAAATTCCGATACACTTCCAAACTATGTAATCCAAGCGGTTTAGGAGATATTTTGAATATAATAGTTCCAGCAACCAGTGCAAATTTAGGTCCGGGTTTTGACGCTTTGGGGCTTAGTATAGCACTTTTTAATGAAGTTAGTATAGAGCTGTCTAAATTTAGTAGTGTTAGTATAAAAGGTGAAGGTAATGACAATCCAAAGCTTAAACGTAATAATCTTTTTATAAATATTTTTAATGAAATTTTTACTGAACTAACTAATAAAAATGAGAATTTTCGTATAGTTTTTAATAATCAAATCCCATTTTCTCGCGGTCTTGGCTCAAGCTCTGCGGTAATAATCAGTGCGATTGCTAGTGCTTACGCTATGACTGGATTTAAGGTAGATAAGCAAACTATACTAAATAGAGCGTTGACCTATGAAAACCATCCAGATAATATCGCTCCTGCTGTATTTGGTGGTTTTGTGAGTGCAATAATTGAAAATAACTTTGTTTATGTAAATAAAGTTGATATAGATAAGAGTTTAAAAGCAGTTGTTGTGATACCAAATAAACCAATGAGAACGGTAGCTTCGCGTCAAATTTTGCCGAAAAATTATACTATAAAAGAGTGCGTGAATAACCTAGCTCACGCAGCATTTTTGGCGACTTGCTTTAGTGCAAGAAAGTATGATCTTTTACGTGTAGCGTGCAAGGATATGATGCACGAAGAACACCGTATGAACACACTTAGTGAGCTTTTTGAAGTGAGAAAACTAGCCTATGAAAATGGTGCGATTATGAGCTCACTATCTGGTTCTGGCTCAAGTTTTTTAAATATCGCCTATGAGGATGACGCTAAAAAATTAAAAGAGAAACTTGTGAAAAAATTTAATAGTTTTAGAGTTGAAATTTTTTCATTTGATAATGATGGTTTTGTGCTTAAACAAAGCTAAAAAAAAGAAAAAAAAAGATATAATGAAAGAAAATAGCCCCATAAGAATGTGTATTTCGTGTAAGCTTAAAACATCCCAACATCTACTTAAAAGATACCGAGTGATAAACGGCAAGATAGAGTTTGGCAGGGGTGATGGACGCAGTTTTTATATCTGTGATGAGTGTTTAAAAAAAGATGAAAAGACGCTCAAAAAAGTCATTCAAAGATATACAAAAGGTGCTTTGATCTTTGAAGCGTCAAATTTAAAGGAGAAACTCTTAGATGAGCAATGTTAGGATTTCAGAGATAGCAAACGAGCTTGGCTACCCAAGTAAAGAGATAGTTGAAAAGGCTCAGGAGCTAGGACTTAAGGTAAAAACTCACTCAAATGCGGTGAGCTTTGAAGAGGCTGAAGCCATATACGAATACGTTCAAAGTGGCGTTATACCAGATAAATTTAAAAAGAAAAAAGTAGAATCAAAGCCTAAAAAAGCACCAAAAATAGCAAAAGATGAGAGCTTATATACTGATAAAAATAGTTTAAAACAGAGTAAAAAAGAGCCTGTTAAACCAAAAGAACAAGACTCTACCAAAGAGCAAAAAAAACAAGATATAAATTTAGAAAAATCTGAACCAAAAATAGAGCTAAAAAAAGAAGAAAATTTACAAGAAGAGCAGTTAAAACCTACAGAGAGTTTAGCTGATGCAAGTCAAAAACGTCGCGGACTAGTTATAGTAAAAAAGAAAAAAGACATAAATACTCCAGTAGTTAACCCTAGGCGTGAAGATAACGATGCAAACGATGCTCAAAATCTACAAGTAAATAGCCTAAAATCAATGTTTGCAAATGCTGATGAAAATTTAGCTCGTAAAAAGAAAAAAGATAAAAAACCAAATATGGTTACTAAAAAAGATAATGCACAAAAGATGGATCTGCTCGGAGGTGGCGATTTTACCGACATAGTGCTAGAAGATGAAGATGTTGTTGTATTGCCTGATTTTACGTTTAAAACACCAGCACCTCAACCTATACAAAAGGCAAAACAGCCAAACGTGATGAAGCAGTCGCAAAATAACGCATTTAACCCATTTGGCGAAGGTGGCATTCAGCGTCGATCTCGTAAAAAACATAAAAAACCTGAAAATAAGCAAAATAATGAAGTTGTAACGTCAGTAGATATACCAAAAGAGATACGCGTATATGAGTTTGCAGAAAAATTAAATAAACAGCCAAGCGAGATCATAGGTAAACTTTTTATGCTTGGTATGATGACAACGAAAAATGACTTTTTAGATGAAGATGCGATAGAAATTTTAGCTGATGAGTTTAATGTTGATGTAAATATCATTGACGAACAGCATGAATTTGACTATGTCGCAGCTTATGAAGAAGAGATAAAAGACGATGAAAATTTACAGTCTCGTGCTCCAGTTATTACTATAATGGGTCATGTCGATCACGGCAAGACTTCACTTCTTGATTATATCAGAAGTTCGCGTGTAGCTTCAGGTGAGGCTGGTGGCATCACTCAGCATGTTGGTGCATATATGGTAAACAAAAATGGCAAAAATATCACTTTTATTGATACACCAGGCCATGAGGCATTTACTGCTATGCGTGCAAGAGGAGCTGGCGTAACAGACATCGTTATCATTGTGGTCGCAGCTGATGATGGTGTTAAGCCACAGACTAAAGAGGCAGTCGCTCATGCTAAGGCGGCTGGTGTGCCTATTATAATAGCGATAAATAAGATGGATAAAGAGGCGGCTAATCCAGATTTAGTAAAAACGGGTTTGGCTGAGCTTGATATAATGCCTACTGAATGGGGCGGTAACTATGAGTTTGTACCGATCTCTGCAAAAACTGGCATGGGCATAGATGATCTGCTTGAGATAGTGCTTTTACAGGCTGAAATTTTAGAGCTTAAAGCAAATCCAAAGGCAAGTGCAAAGGCATCCGTGATAGAAAGCTCACTACAAAAGGGTCGTGGTCCAGTAGCTACTATCATCGTAGAAAATGGCACACTTAGTGTTGGTGATACAGTTGTAGCTGGTGTGGCGTATGGCAAGATAAGGAGCTTGCTAGACGATCAAGGTCGTCCACTAAAAGAGATAAAGCCAGGAGAGTGTGGCGTTATAGTTGGGCTTAGCGAGATAGCTGAGGCTGGAGAGACACTAATTGGCGTAAAAACTGATAAAGAGGCACGTGAATACGCACAGAAAAAAGCCGAATACATTCGCCAAAAAGAGCTTAGTAAATCAACAAAAGTTAGCATTGATGAGCTTAGTGCAAAGATCGCTGAGGGTGAGTTAAAAACTCTTCCGGTTATCATAAAAGCGGATGTTGGTGGCTCGTTAGAGGCATTAAAAGCAAGTTTGGATAAACTTGCAAACGATGAGATAAAGGTAAATATTATACACTCGGGTGTCGGTGGTATCACTCAAAGTGATGTCTCGTTAGCTAGTGCTAGTAAGGACTGCGTGATACTAGGCTTTAATATCCGCCCAACTGGTGAGATAAAAGAGAAGGCTAAAGAGAGTGGTGTAGAGATAAAAACGTATAATGTTATATATAATCTAATTGATGATGTTAAAGCGCTTCTTAGTGGCATGATGTCGCCGATTATACGTGAGGAGCAGCTCGGACAGGCTCAAATTCGCCAAGTTATACATGTTCCAAAGGTTGGTGCAATCGCTGGCTGTATCGTAACAGAAGGCACGATAAATAGAGGTGCAAAGATTCGCTTGATACGAGATGGTGTTGTTGTGCATGAGGGCACTGTAAGCTCACTAAAACGCTTTAAAGATGACGTCCGTGAGGTGGCAAAGGGCTATGAGTGCGGAGTTGGCATAGAAGGTTACAATGATTTACGTGAGAATGATTATATTGAGAGCTTTAAAGAAATCGAGGAGCAAGTAAATTTATGAACGCAGCTGAGATAAAGCTTATGCGAACAGAGAGCGTGTTAAAAGAGTTAATACCAGAAGCCCTTGCTACACTTGAAGATAGTATGTTAAAAGGGCTTTGTGTTACCGATGTTGAGTGTAAGAAGGGTAGATATGATGCCTTTGTCTATCTTGATAAGATGGCATTTGATGAGCTTGAGCAAAAGTATGTGCTAAACCATCTTAAGCGGGTTACTCGTCATTTACAAAACCACTGTATGGCAGCAGAAGGCTGGTATAGATGTCCAAATTTTCACTTTAAATTTGATGATAGATTAGAGTATCAAAATCATATGGATAGCCTTTTTGATAAAATTTCAAAGGATTTAAATAAAGATGGATAACTTAAATGAGCTTGTAAAAGAGTGTGGCGTAGAGCTTTACGACACTGAGATAACAAATGAAAACGGTAGAGCAATATATAGAATTTACATCACAAAAAATAGCGGTGTGAGTTTAGATGATTGCGAAAAGGTAAGTCGTCTGCTCTCTCCTATATTTGATGTAACTCCGCCAGTTTCTGGAGATTATAATCTTGAGGTTAGCTCGCCTGGGCTTGAGCGAAAACTAGTTAAGCCAAGACACTTTAAGGCTAGTATTGGTGAACTTATAAAAATACAAACAAGCGAGATAAAAATGGCTGGTAGGCTTGTAAAGGCTAATGATGAGAGTATTGCCGTACAAAATGATGATGGAGTATTTGAGTTTTTAATAATGGATTTAAAAAAAGCTAAAACATATTTGGAGTGGTAATGTTAAGTGATATACAGATAACGCATCAAGCAAAATTAGAGCATATAAGTAATGTTGCAGCCAAGCTTGGGCTAAAAGATGATGAGATTGAGCTTTATGGTAAATTTAAAGCCAAAATTACCCCAAAATTTAAACATTCAAACGCAAAACTCATACTCGTAACTGCGACTAACCCAACGCCATTTGGTGAGGGTAAAACAACTATGTCAATAGGACTAGCCGATGCTATGCAAAGGCTAAATAAAAAGGTCTGTCTAGCACTTCGTGAGCCATCTTTGGGGCCAGTGTTTGGCATAAAGGGTGGTGCAGCAGGCGGTGGTTACTCTCAGCTTGCACCTATGGAGGATCTGAATCTACACTTCACGGGCGACTTTCACGCTATAACTTCGGCAAACAATCTTATATCAGCAATGATAGATAATAGCCTTTATCAAGAAAATCCGCTAAAAATAGAGAAAATTTTATGGAAGCGTTGTATGGATATGAATGATAGGGCATTGCGTTTTATCACGGTTGGTCAGGGCGGTAGAACTGATGGTGTAGAGCGGATGGATGGTTTTAATATAACCGCAGCAAGTGAGATAATGGCGATACTTTGCCTAGCAACTGACCTAAGCGATTTAAAACGTAGAATTGCAAATATTATGGTTGCACTTAATAGCGATGGTGAGCCGATATATGTTCGTGATCTAGGCTGCGAGGATGCTGTTTGTATACTTTTAAAAGATGCGATAAAACCAAATCTATTTCAGACACTAGAGCATACTCCGACGCTAGTTCATGGTGGACCATTTGCAAATATTGCACACGGTTGCAACTCTATAATTGCAACTAAAACTGCTCTAAATTTAGCTGATTTTGTGATTACCGAGGCTGGATTTGGCTCTGATCTTGGGGCGGAGAAATTTATAGATATTAAGAGTCGTGTAGCTGGTATAAAACCTGATGTCGTGGTGCTTGTAAGCACGATAAGATCGCTAAAGTATAACAGCGGAGTGGATAAAGAGGCTATCACTCATCCAAATTTAGATGCTTTAAAACAAGGCATAGCAAACCTTGGCGGACATATTGAAAATTTAAAAGAGAAATTTGGACTAAATGTCGTTGTTGCACTTAACAAATTTGGCTTTGATGTGGATAGTGAGATAGAGTTTGTGCGTGAGTATTGTCGCGAGTTTGGCGTTGATATGGCGGTTTGCGAGAATTTTGCCAAAGGTAGCGAGGGTGCGGTAGAGTTAGCAAATTTTGTCTTAAAAGCACTCAAAAGACCAAGTGAGCTAAAATTTGCTTATGAGATGAGTGATGATGTTTGCACTAAGATAACCAAAGTAGCTACTCAGATCTATGGAGCTGGCGAGATTATCTTTGAAGATGCGGCACTAACGGCACTTGAAAACATAAAACGCTTAGGGCTTGAGAGTTTGCCTGTGTGCGTGGCAAAGACGCAGTATTCGTTCAGCGATGATGCAAAGTTGCTTGGTCGTGCAAAGGGATTTAAATTTAGCGTTAAAGACCTAGAGATTCGCACAGGAGCTGGATTTATAGTCGCTGTGTGCGGTAAGATAATGTTAATGCCGGGTCTGCCAAAACATCCTGGGGCTTTGGATATGAGTATAAACGAACAAGGCGAGATAAGCGGACTTGCGTAAATAAACTGATAAATTCAGCTTGATATGGTAGCAATGAGTGATGAGTTTTATATGAGCCTTGCCATAAACAAGGCTTGGCAGTATCAGATACTTACCTATCCAAATCCAGCCGTTGGCTGTGTTGTGTTAGATAAATTTGGTAAAATTTTATCTTGCGAGGCACATAAAAAGGCTGGGTATCTGCACGCTGAACCGAGTGCGATTTTTTCTGCACTTTGTGTGTTGAGTGATAATTTTAGTGATAAATTTATCACTAAATACAATGCCGAGTTTCAAACTACCTTTAAAAATGCTGGTGAGCTTAGTGAAGTCTTGCTTGAACCAAGCTTCACTTATAAATTTATACTTGATAATCACGATGACTTATTATGCGATGCGAAGGCCTACGTTACGCTTGAACCTTGTTCTCATCACGGCAGAACGCCACCTTGTGCGAAGCTCTTTTTGGCTTTAAAATTTAGCGAAGTTATCATAGCACACAAAGATACGAATAAAATCGCAAGTGGTGGAGCTAAGATACTCAAAAATGCAGGAGTGAGTGTAAAAATTGGCGTTTGCAAGGACGAAGCAGCACTACTTTTAGAGCCGTTTTTATCTTGGCAAAGATCACATTTTAGCTTTCTTAAAGTCGCCTTGAGTAAAAATGGAGCATTTAATGGTGCTATCTCGAACGCTAAAAGTCGTACTCATCTGCATAAGATACGAGATGTGATAGAGCTACTTATCATCGGTGGTAACACTGTCCGCACCGACCGACCTACACTTGATACTAGGCTCATTAATGATGGCAAAGCTCCTGATGTGATGATATATTCACGTAAAAATGAAGGCGAATTTGATAAGAATTTACCACTTTTTAACGTGCCTAATCGTAAAGTGAGAGTATCAAAAACACTTGAAAATGATAAAAAACTTGTTATGTATGAGGGAGCAAACGAGTTTTTATCTCTGTTTGCAAAAGGTGAGTTAAATACAAAGTGGCTACTTTTGTATCAAAGCTCAAATTTTAATGATGCACCAAATATCCATATAAAGCTAAATTTAAAACGTATTTTTAGTGGAAATTTTGGAGATGATAGTTATACTTGGTATAAACTTAGCGAGTAAAATAGCTATCAAGATTCTGCATATATCGCCCAATTTTTCCAGCTCATTGTAAAAATATCTGTTTATTAGCTTTTATAAAAGTAGCCAAATCATCTCTTGGCTTAACTTTATAGCAAACTCAAAAATACTGTAATGTAATCTATCCGCGGTAGTGTAAGTTATAAATTCTATAGTAAACAAACAAGGAATTTTGACACCTAGTTGCTTTAAGCTTTTTAAACTAAATTAAAACAAGTAGTTTCTGTGTATCTGCCCTACCATATGTCGCTAAGTCGTGTCTGTCATATTTAACAATAGGTGCATATCTAAAGCTATTGTATATATTAGAATTTTTACAGCCTATCTTAAAGCAGTATAAACTTATACTATCAATGCCTATTACACTTTAGTATAAAAATTAACCAACTATCACCAAATTTCTTCTTCATAGTGGTATCTACGACATCTTACACTCATATCTAATCGCCAATATCGCACACTATTTTTAGCTATTGCTCTAAATTTTGCGGTATTTGTCGTTTAATTTTTTACAATCTATCCGTTTATATAGCATATAACGATATCTGCTTTCTTTAGATACCACTGAGATTATCTTAAATTTGAACTAAAAAATAGTGTTATGAGTGAATTTATTCCAGTTTTTGTAAGATTTTCTAAAATTTTTTCTATCTTTGGCTTCTCTTGCCATACTGGCTCACTTACCTCGCTTAAACGTATCAGCTCATTAACTGCGTCAAAGTATCCGCCTATGTTATCTATCAGTCCCATTTTTAGAGCATCGTTAGCTAAAAATACTCTTGCGTTTGCCCACTCGTCACGCATTTTTATATCTAAATTTCTAGCCTTTGCGACATCGCTTACGAACAGCTCATACGCTCCATCTACAAGCGTTTGTAGACTCTTTCGCTCCATCTGGCTCCACTCTCTTGTAAATGTCCCAGCCTCCTTAAACTCTCCAGCTTTAACAATTTGTTCGCTTATGCCTATTTTATGGGCTAGTTCGCTTATGTTTGGAGCTTGCATAATTACACCTATTGAACCAATAAATGCACCAGGATTAGCATAAATTTTATCAGCCCCAGCCCCAGCATAGTAGCTCCCACTAGTCATTGATCCAGCTGCATAAGCTATGACTTTTTTGCTCTGTTTTAATCGTGATATCTGCATAAATAGCTCCACACTAGGGCTTAATGCACCACCTGGACTATCTATGTAAAGCAATACACCTTTTATGCTCTCATCTACTCTAGCCTTTTCAAGCTGAGTGATAATCTCATCTGTATCAAGTATCATTCCATTTATATCTATCCGCACTAAATTTGGTTGCGTTATTGGCTTATTTGGCACAAATAAAACAAATAAAATCATCATAAAAATCAACACCTTAAAGTAGTTGTTTATAAATTTAAATACTGCTAAAATCGGCGTAAAAATTACCTTTAAAATTTGCAAATTTCTCCTCCTATATATAGTCTTTTTGCTAGTTTTGTATGAAGTATAAGTTGAGTTAAAAGAGTGTCGGTGTCACATTTTGGTGCAGTAAATACGGCAATGTCGGCTAATTTACCAACTGTTATCTCGCCACTTTGTAGCCCTAAAGCCCTAGCACCACCCCTTGTTGCTGCTATGAATGCAGCTTTGGCTAGTTTATTTAGCTCAATACGTGAGTGAGTTAAAAGCACTGCTCTAAGCTCGTCCCATAAATTTAAACTTATGTTTGAGCTAAGACCATCTGTGCCGATGTTTAGAGTAAGTCCTTGCTTTGAGATTTGGTTTAAATTTAAAGACTTTTTGCCAAGTAGCCTATTTGAGACCACGCAGTGTGTAATGCTGTGTAAGTCTTTATCAAATTTAGTAAAGTTATTCACATAAACACAGTGTGTAAAAAGTGTGCGAATACCATTAAATAATGACAAATACTCATTAATTTCATACATCGGCTTTGGTTCAGGCACGAAGTGTTTTAAATGCTCTTTAAATTTACCGTTTCCCTTTTCTAGCCACTGCCTTTCAGCCTTGCTTTCTAAAAAATGTGTTGAAACGATAAGCCCTTTTTCGTGAGCAAATTTCAGTGCTTTTTTGGCTAAATTTGGATGCACAGAGTATGGCGAGTGAAGCGAAAGAGCAGGAGTGAAATGCTCGTTTTTATATTTAACGCTTTCATTAAAGCGTAGCATAAAATTTAAGAAGTTTTGCTCTACAAATTCGCCATTTGAGCCTAAAATCTCGTTAAAAAATATAACCCTAGCGGACGAGAGAGCTAAAATCTGTAAATCTTTACCATAGCTAGATATCGCACCTATCGTCCCAACACCGCTTTTCATCATATTTTTAAGCGTTTGAGCCATTAAATTTTGAGTGCATTTTTTAGCTATTTTTGCTCCATTTATAACAATAGAGCCAAGCCAAGTTATAAAATCACCATAAATTAACTCTGAACGGTTTGAACTAAATTCAAGGTGAACGTGCGAATTTACCAAGGCTGGAGTAATGACGACATTACCTAAATCAGTAAAATCCGCATCTTTAAATTTAGCTCTCATCTCACTCTCATTACCCACCGCCACGATACGCTTATTAAATGCAACGCAGCTATTTTTTAAGATATTAAAATCATTGTCACAAGTGATTATATATTTTGCTTTTAAAATTTGCATATTAGCCTCTTATTTTTTCGTAATTGTAGCAAAAATTTAGGAATTAAAATGTATAATCAAGAGACATTTTAAAAAAAGGTAAAAAATGGATAAGAAATTAAAAATTATGGTAATACAAGGACCAAATATAAATATGCTCGGTGTGCGTGAACCAAGTATTTATGGTGCGATGAAGATGGAGGACATACATACTCAGATGAAGATCGTAGCTGAGCAAAATGGCGTAGATATTGAGTTTTTTCAAAGTAATCTTGAAGGTGAAATAGTGGATAAGATTCAAGAGTGTCTAGGCGAAGTAGACGGCATCATTATCAATGCTGCTGCCTTTACACATACATCTATTGCGATTAGAGATGCTCTTAGTGCGGTTGCTCTGCCAACTATTGAGGTGCATATAAGCAACGTTTATCGTAGAGAAGAGTTTCGCCAAAAGAGTCTGATAGCACCAGTTGCTGCGGGCGTGATTGTTGGTTTTGGACCTGTGGGCTATCATCTAGCGATGGTAGGAATGTTGCAAATTTTTGAGCAGATAAAAGCGATAAGAGCCAACCAAGCACAGCAATGAATGCTATATTAAAGGATGAGAATGCCGTATATTTTGAGTGCGGATACAGCTGTGATAATGAAATTTTAATCATCGCTAATGGAGTGAAGTATTTTCTAACCGACGCTAGATATTATTTTGAAGCAAAAGTGCTTGTAAATAGCGGTGTGATCGTCCTTTTAGCACAGAGAAATTTAATAAAAGAAGCTAGATTGCTTTTAAGAAAACTTAGCTTAAAAAACGTGGTTTTTAATCCTGATGAGTTGAGTGTGAGTGAGTTTGATGCACTCAGTAAAGGGTTAAGGACTAAATTTATCCCAAAGTCAAATTTCTCTCAATTAAAGCGAATTTGTAAGAGCGAAAGCGAAATAGCCGTGCTTAAAGAGGCGGCTAGGTTTGGGGCGAAGTGTTTTGATGAGTTTGCTAAATTTGTGCGTGAAAATGGTGAAGGTATGAGTGAGCGAGAGCTACATTTTAATGCGAGTTTGATATTTAGACAGAAAAACTCGCTTGGTCTTAGTTTTGATCCGATAATCGCCATAAACGAAAATGCCGCAAAAGCCCATGCACTTCCTAGTGATAAGCGACTAAAAAAGGGCGATTTACTCTTGCTAGATGCAGGGGTTAAGTTTAATCGTTACTGTTCTGATCGCACGAGAACGGCGTGTTTTGATGATGATTTTAATTTTTCAAAGACTCAAATTTTTAAAAACGTAAAGCAGCAAGAGATCTTTGATCTTGTATTAAAGGCACAAAAGGCAGCTATTGCGACAGTTAAAGCAGGGATAAAGGCAAAAGATGTAGATAACGCAGCAAGGCAGATAATAGCTGATGCTGGTTATGCTAAAGCGTTTTTTCACTCTACAGGGCATGGTGTTGGCGTTGATATACACGAACTACCAGTCATCTCAGCTAGAAGTGAGACGATTTTAGAAAAAGGTATGGTTTTTAGCGTAGAGCCTGGAATCTACCTTGAAAATGAATTTGGTGTGCGTATAGAAGATGTGGTCGTTGTGCGTGAAAATGGGGCTGAAATTTTATGAAGTTAGTTGGAGCTAGAAGGCTGATAAAAAGCCGTTTTTGTCATGCATATTTTGGCTTTAAAAGTGGATTTAAATTTAGTGCTTTTTTAGGGCTTGGTGGCAACATCGGCGATACACGTAAGAGATTTGACAAGTTTATAAGAGTGTTAATGGATGATAGGCGGTTTCATCTAGTTGAGGTTTCGCCTATTCTTGAAAATGCGGCATTTGGCTATACTGCTCAAGCTGATTTTAGTAACGCTGTTATAAGCTTACAAACGAGTTTAAGTCCAAATGAGACACTAAAGATAATGCAACGTTTAGAGCTTAAATTTGGTAGAAAAAGGAGCTTTAAAAATGCACCTAGGACGCTGGATATTGATATATTGTATTTTAGCACAAAGGTGCGAAAAACTGAGCGACTTATCGTGCCACATAAAGGTTCGGACAAGCGTCTTAGTGTGATAGTCCCACTTGGGCTTATGAGAGTTTTATAAGGTTTAAAAAGGCAAAAGCAAAATGGCAACAAAATTTTACACTTTTACTGGTGAAAGTAGCATAGAGGCGCTCAAAAAGGCTCAAGAGACATGCGGAGAAAAGGCTATACTTGTTACTACAAAGCAAATTCAAGCTAAAACAATAAACAAAAAACCACTTTATGAAATTTTAGTCAGTGTTGAGGAGGATGAGGCGTCGATGAAGCCCAAGCCAAATCCAAAAGCTGTGAGCTATGAAAATGCTTATTCTAAATTTAGTCAAAACTACGAACCGCCAAAGAAATTTAATATCACAGAAAAGCCAAGCGTGGCACAATCTCAGCCAAAAACTATTTCGCCTGAGCCTTATGATAAAAAAATTGATGATAAATTTAGCGATGAGAGTGTACTTTTAAACATCTCTGCTGCTGCAAAAGAGATAAGCGAGATAGCAAATGTCGGAGTTGATGAGATACGCTCAGTGGATGAGCAAATTGGCGTAAATAAGAAGATAGATGACGTGGCAAAACAAGTCAGTGCTATCAGCGAAAGACTGGGGCTTATAACTGATATGATATGGGATGAGAGAGCTCCAAACCGCAACAATCTAGTCATTCCACCTGAGTTTGCCTCAATATATAAAGCAGCAAAACAAAGTGGTATGAAAAGCGAGCATTTAGAAGCAATAATGAACGCTACAATACAAAATTTACCATCAACAATGAAGGCAAATCCAGCTGCTGTAAAGCGGTATTTTTACTCGCTTTTGCGTAATATGCTACCATGTCGCAAAGAGCGTAATGATCGAAAACAACGCATTATGATGCTTGTTGGACCAACTGGCGTAGGCAAGACAACAACTCTAGCAAAGCTCGCTGCTCGGTTTGCATACAGTGGAGATAAACGCTATAAAACAGGTATTATTACGCTTGATACATATAGGATCGGTGCGGTAGAGCAGCTCTTTCAGTATGCTAAGATGATGAAGCTTCCGATACTTGACGTTATTGAAGTTGAGGACTTTAAAGGTGCAATAAAGACATTAAATTACTGTGATATTATACTTATTGACACGACTGGTAACTCACAGTATGATAAAGAAAAGCTTGATAAGTTGGATAAATTTTTAAAGCATAGTGGAGCTAGTATAGATGTAAGTCTCGTGCTTTCGGCTGGATCAAAAGTGGAGGATCTGATAGAAATTTATAATGGCTTTTCTTTTTTAGATATCGACACGCTTATAGTTACTAAATTTGATGAGACAAAAATTTTTGGCAATGTTTTTTCGCTAATATATGAGACAAACACGCCCGTGAGCTACTTTTGTGTAGGACAAGAAGTTCCTGATGATCTTATAGAGGCTAAAAGTGAGTTTTTAGTTGAATGTATTTTGGAGGGTTTTGATAAAAATTTGATGGATGATCAAAATGACTAATCAAGCTCAAAAACTTCAAAGTCTAGTCGCATCTCAAAATAGCAAAAAAAGTACTCATTTTGTCGCTATAACAAGCGGTAAAGGTGGCGTAGGTAAAAGTACTATAAGTGCAAATTTAGCAAATATCTTATCTCAAAATGGTTATAAAGTTGCATTGTTTGATGCTGACATTGGTCTTGCAAATTTAGACGTGATACTAAACGTAAGGATTAATAAAAACCTACTTCATGTTTTAAAAGGTGAGTGTTCGTTGAGGGATATTTTAATACCAGTTAATAAAAATTTAATCCTAATTCCAGGTGAAAGTGGTGATGAAATACTTAAATTTAATAATCAATTCTTATATGAGAGATTTTTAAACGAAGCCAATGAGCTTGATAAGCTTGATTTTATGATCATTGATACAGGTGCTGGCATAGGGGGAAATACACAGCTATTTTTAGAAGCATCCGATGAGGTCATCGTAGTAACCGTGCCCGATCCAGCTGCGATAACTGATGCGTATGCGGTGATAAAGATAGTTTCTAGATTTCGAGATAGTGAGCTATTGCTTTTAAATATGGTAAAAAATGAAAATGAAGCAGTTAAAATTTTTGAAAATATCAAACGTGTGGCAGCAGCAAATATCGGATCAAATTTAAAGCTTAATATGGTAGGCTACTTGCAGTATGATAAGGGCGTGGCAAAGAGTATAAAGCAACGGACGCTATTTAGTGATGACGCACCTTATGGTGTGGCTAATGAGCAGATAAGAGCGATCACATCAAAGCTTTTGTATCGTTTGGAACGAAAAGTGCTTGACGATGATGGTAGCCGAAGTTTTGGTAACTTTTTTAAACGTTTGATAGAACAATTTTAAATTTGGAGTAGTTTGTGAAAGCAGAAAATTTTATAGCATTTTTTACGGTTTGTGGATTTTTTATCGGTATGCTTTTTACACTTATAAAAGTCTATGAACCTATCGATATGCTCGTATATACGCTACTTATAACATTTTTTTTCTATCTAGTTATCCATATTGTGATAATGAACTATGTTGATGTTCGTCGCACGATGAAACTATTTTTTGATAAGGAGCGACACGAAGAGATTGCTGATTATCTCATCTCTGAACTCGCGATTCGTGAGAAACGTATGGAAAATGTGATATTAAAAGTCGCAACAGCTGATAAAAATTTAGGCAAGAATAATGTACGAACTAAAGCAAAAGCAGCTTAATGCCTATCAAAGTGCGATAAAAAAAGAGCAAGATGATATAGTTTTGAAGTATATGCCTGCCCTTCGTGCGATGGCATTTCGTTTAAAGGAGAGATTACCGTCAAATATTGATGCAAATGATCTTATAGGTATCGGTGTTGAAGAGATGATAAAGCTAAGCCGTAGATATGATAAAGAGCAAAACGACTCATTTTGGGGATATGCTAAGAAGCGAGTTTATGGCTCTATGCTTGATTATTTGCGTGATTTAGATGTTGTTAGTAGGACTAATCGTAGGCTTGTTAAAGCAATAGATTCTGAGATAGATGCGTATTTTAATATCCACGAAGATGAGCCAGATGATGAGTATTTGGCTCAAAAACTTGGCGAAGATATAGAGAAAATTCGTGAAGCAAGGGGCGTGAGTAGTATCATTACTCTACTTCCGATAGACGATCAGATGGAGCTTTATGGAGAAAATGAAGTTGAGTCAAGTGTAGAAAAGCAAGATCTTATAGAAAAGATCGAAGTTATACTTGAGAGTTTTGAAGATCGTGATAAATTGCTCGTGCAACTTTATTATTACGAAGAGTTAAATTTAAAAGAGATAAGTGAAATAATGCAGATCAGTGAGAGTAGAATATCTCAAATTCATAAGCGACTTTTAGATAGAATAAGACGAAGTTTGGGGGCTTAATGGCAGATATTTTAAGTCAAGAAGAGATAGATGCACTGCTTGAGGTTGTAGATGAGGGTGGTGATGCTAGTTCGATAGAGCTACCAGAACGCGATCAAAGCGAACAAAAACAGATCATTATATATGACTTTAAACGTCCAAACCGCGTTTCAAAAGAACAACTAAGAGCGATTAAAGGCATACACGATAAGCTTGCAAGAAATTTGGCCTCTCAAATTTCAAGTGTTATGCGTAGTATCGTTGAAATTCGCCTTCATAGCGTCGATCAGATGACATATGGCGAGTTTTTGATGAGCTTGCCAAGCCCAACTAGTTTTAACGTATTTTCCATAAAACCACTTGATGGTAACTGTGTTTTAGAGATAAATCCAAGCATCGCATTTCCTATGATAGATAGATTGCTTGGCGGAACGGGCGAGAATTTTGAGACAAATAGAGAGCTGACTGATATTGAGGTGAATTTATTAGATGCAGTTTTGCGTATGATAATGCAACGCTTAAAAGAGAGTTGGGCGATGATAACTGATATGTATCCAAACGTTGAAGCAAAGGAGAGTAGCCCAAATGTTGTGCAGATCGTATCTCAAAATGAGATTGTTATAATGGTCGTGATGGAGATCATCGTGGGCAATTCAAGCGGAATGATAAATTTATGCTATCCAGTTATATATCTTGAGCCCATTTTAAGTCGCTTAGCTAATCGTGATATAATGCTAGGTGAAACGAGTGCAAAAAAGAGTCGAAATAAGGAGCTAAAAACGCTAATAGGACGTGCTGAGGTGCTTTATGAGGCGATACTTGGCAAGACTATCGTAAGTGTAAATGAGTTTTTAAATTTAAAAGAGGGCGATATACTGAGACTTGATCGTGGTGCTGATGATAAAGCGATCGTTAGCATTGATAAAAAAGAGATGTTTTTAGCTGAGGTTGGGTTGCATCGCTTTAGAAAATCTATAAAGATAGAGCAGCTCATTCGTTCAGATAAAGATGAGATCAAAAATATCTTAGAGCGATATGAAGAGGAGAGAAAAGCTAAGCTTATGGCATATGAACCTGAAGAAATTTTAAAAGAAGAGAATGAATACAATGATGAATGAGTTTTTTAATATATTTTCAAATGAGTTAAAAGCGACAATAGAGGGACTAACTGGAAATACTCCTGAGATAGGCGAACGTAACGACTTTGATGCACCAAGTCAAAATGGCATAAAGGCCCCAGTCGTTGTGGCAAATGTGATGGTAAATGGTGATGTTGCCGCAAAATCTGAGATATTATTTACACCAGTGTTAATAAGTGCTATTAGTGAATGGATGATGGGCGAGGAGGCGATTTCTCGTAATGAAAATTTAGGTGCAGATGAACTTGATGCAGCAAAAGAGATTATATCAAATTTATTAAGTGCCTTTTCAACGGCGATAGCAGCACAAAAACAGTTACCAAAGCTTGGATTTGATATAGTTAGTGTAAATTTTTTAGGTGAAAATGATACTCTAAGCTTGTCAAGCTATGAAAAGCTATTTTTATTTAATGTGAAAATTGGTGATTTAAACGAATTTGTTGGGTTTGTCTGTGATAAAGTATTTGCTGGGTTGTTAGATCCCTCAATTGCAAAAGTCGCTAATAGTGTAAATAAGCCACAAAGCGGACGTGGTGAGTTTGATTCTGAAGAGATGCGAAATATCGATCTAATAATGGATGTTAGATTGCCTATACGTGTGCGTATCGGCTCAAAACGTATGCTTTTAAAGGATGTTTTGACTATGGATATAGGCTCAGTTATAGAGCTAAATCAGCTCGCAAATGATCCGCTTGAAATTCTCATCGGTGATAAGGTTATAGCACTTGGTGAAGTTGTAATAATAGATGGAAACTTTGGTATACAAATAACACAAATCGGCACAAAGCGTGAGAGATTAGAGCAACTAAAATAGGGCGTTTATGAGCACTGATGTGGTTAATGACTTCTTAAAATTTCAAAGTGTTTTAAGACATACAAACAAAAATGTAACTTTCTTTGGCTCGGCTAGATTTGATAAGAATAACAAATACTGCAAAATGGCATATGAGCTTGCGTTTAAACTTGGTGAGCTCGGATTTGCCGTGATTACTGGCGGTGGGGATGGTATAATGAGAGCGGCAAATAAAGGTGCGTATGAAAGTGGTAAAAGTCCAAGTATCGCCTTTAACGTGCGTTTGCCATTTGAGCAAAATACAAATCCCTATGTAACAGCTGGATATCTATTTTCAAGCTTAAACCCACGCAAATTTGCTCTGACTGATAGCTCGGTTGCATTTGTTGTGTTTCCAGGAGGTTATGGTACACTTGATGAGTTATTTGAGATTTTAGTTCTAGCCCAAATAGGTAGTAAAAATGTAAAAATTTTTCTCGTTGGAACACACTTTTGGAATGGACTTGATAAATTTATAAAGACTACACTCGTAGTTGAAAAAACTATAAGTGAGAGTGATATAAATTTATATACTATCACTGATGATCTTGAATTTATAGTAAATGAGATATCAAAAAATTAATAAAAATAAATTTTAATATTAAATTTTCATTTTCTTTTACGTCTAACTTTTTGATATAATGCGACTGAGATTTTAGCTAAGCTAAAACTATAAATCCCCAAAAATTTACCTTTGTAGCACTTTAGGTTTTGCTGTTTGTGCGTTTTGAGCTTTGTATAAAGTCCGGAGTTATCTTTCAAATAATTTCCAAATTTTAAAGAAAGAGGTTTGTTATGAAAATAATGGTTGCAATGAGTGGTGGCGTGGATAGCACGATGACTGCAAAGATATTGCAAGAACAAGGGCATGAGATAATTGGTTGCTATATGAAGCTACACTCAAAGCCTGGTTATCATGAGGAGAATATACGTAAGGTAAATAAAGTAGGCGAATATCTAGGCATAAAGGTGCATATCCTAGACCTTCAAGATAAATTTAATGAGTTTGTTTATAATCCATTTATAAATTTATACAAGGAGGGTAAAACGCCAAATCCGTGTGCGTTGTGCAACCGCTTTATAAAGCTGGGTGCATTATTAAATTTTGCCAAAGAGCAAGGGTGTGAGAAGCTTGCTACTGGGCATTACGTGCAGGTGATAGATGGTTTTATCACGGCTGCAGTTGATCCAAGCAAAGATCAGAGCTATTTTTTAGCACAGGTACCACGCGATGTATTAAAAGATGTGATATTTCCACTTGGAGATAAATTTAAAAAAGATATAAAAGAGATGGCAAAGTCCATACCGGTTTTATATGAGTTTAGCGTTCAGGCTGAAAGTAGTGAGATCTGCTTTGTTGAAGATACATATATACAAGTGCTAAACAAGCACTATAACACTGATCTACCAGGCAATGTAGTGGATAAAAATGGCAAGATTATCGGTCGCCACCAAGGTTATATGCACTATACGATCGGTAAAAGGCGTGGATTTGAGGTGTTTGGTGCACATAAGCCACACTTTGTACTAAACATAAATGCCGATAAAAACGAGATCGTAGTTGGCAGCAAGGATGATTTAATACAAAATGAGGTCAAGTTAGAGAGTATAAATATGTTTATAGATGCAACTGAGTTTGAGTGCGAGGCAAAGATTCGCTATCGCAGTCCCAAACTACACACAAAGGTAGAGATAAATATGACTGACAAAACAGCGACTTTGATATTAGAAGAAAATGCCTTGGGTGTAGCTAAGGGGCAGTTGTGCGTAATGTATAGCGGTGAAAAAGTTATAGGCAGTGGCTTTATTGTCTCTTAATCTTCTATGTTGGTTAAATTTGGTTGAATATTTTTATATTTATCGCAGTTATATAGGGAAGTATAATCACAAATGTGAATGTATTTGTAGTGTTTTTAGACTTTGTGGCATATTGTCTGATCATTTACAAATAGAGAAAATTTAATCAAACTTCTACATAATATATCTTAAAATATAAGATTAAAACCATAACTATAAGATTATTAGTAAGACATTAGTATGCAGATTTTTTGTTTTACTACGCTTGTAATTAAAAAATTAATGAAGCGTAGTTTGATTTGCAAAAATCATAAAACTTCCATTATGTTTTACACCATTTTTTAAAAAATTGAGTAGATAAGCTTATAAATTTATTTTTTTATTGGGATTAAATTTAAAATTTTAAGCTCATTTTGGTAAAATTGCTAAAAATTCATAAAAGGTTTTCTACGATGAGAGGGTATAAAATTTTTTCAGGCACAGCCAATCTTGAGCTTTCAAAGAAAATTTCGCAGTATTTATCATTACCGCTTAGTGAGGTAAATATCAACCGGTTTAGTGATGGTGAGATCAGTGTGCAGATAGGTGAAAGTGTGCGTGGCAAGGATATCTTTGTTATCCAACCTACTTGTTCTCCGGCAAACATAAATTTAATGGAGTTACTCATTTTAACTGACGCCTTAAAACGTAGCAGTGCGAGTTCTATCACAGCTATCGTGCCATATTTTGGCTATGCTAGACAGGATAGAAAGGCAGCTCCAAGAGTGCCGATCACCGCAAAACTTGTGGCAAATATGATGCAAACAGCGGGGATTGACCGTGTTGTTACGATGGATCTTCACGCAGGACAAATTCAGGGATTTTTTGACATTCCAGTCGACAATCTTTATGGAAGCATCGTATTTATGGACTATGTAAAAGCTAAAAATCTACCTAATCCTATCGTAGCAAGTCCAGATGTTGGCGGTGTAGCACGTGCTAGAGCTTTAGCTAAAAATCTAAATCTTGATATGGTTATCGTTGATAAACGCCGCGAGAAGGCAAATGAGAGCGAAGTAATGAACGTTATTGGTGATGTAAATGGCAAGGACGTGATACTTGTTGATGATATGATAGACACGGCAGGGACTATTGTAAAAGCTGCTAAAATTTTCAAAGAGAAGGGAGCGACAAGTGTTATGGCATTTTGTACACACCCTGTTTTAAGTGGCAAGGCGTATGAGAATTTAGCTAAAGGCTATCTTGATGAGTTAGTTGTAACTGATACGATACCACTAAAAGAGCAATTACCGTGTATAAAAGTGCTAAGCGTAGCCCCACTTTTTGGCGAGGTTATCAGACGCGTTTATCATAATGAGAGCGTTAATAGCTTGTTTAATTAAAATTTAATAGATGTATGTCGTATAATAAAAATTATTTTGCTGGTTGTATTAGTAAATTTGTGTATTTTATCTTAATCGCATCGGACAAGATTGGTTTTGAAGCTATGACTGGATTTGTTGGTAATATATATGCTAAACACTCTTTATAAGGCTTTGGTTTAATCTCTGTAATTATTAAGATATTTTTAACGATATTTTCTTGATAGTTATTATTGATGAGTATATTCTAAAGTGCTTTGTGTTGATTATTATCAGTTTTGTATTTATCATTCCACCGTCTATAGACATACTCGTATTGACTATATATTTTTGTATACTCAACATCATAGCAGTCCAAGAAATTTAAAAATGCACCTAGTGTATTCATAACAAAGGCAACAACTTGAGCAACTTTGATTTGATGTAGTTTAAAAATTTGACATTTGATTTTTAAATTTCATATCTATAAACCTTTGTAATAAATTCATACCATCTTCTATTTTTTCTATAAGATTATTATCTATTTTTACATGAACCATTAGTAATTTTACGGCATTAGTTGTATTATTTTCCATTTTTTATTCTTTTTATTTTTATTATTTGTTTGATTTATAGTGCTGGTATTTCAGTTTTTAACATTAAATAAAGCACTACAGTCTATTGCGATCGTTGCTAGTACGATAAAATGCTATAATTGTTTTTTATTTAACAACTCCTTTTGTTTGGCATAATTCAGACATTGGGGGATCTAATATTTCAATCGTTTGTAATTAGAAAATTTAAAGACTACACGCCTTGAACTAAAACCAAATTTTAGACATAAATCATTCCTTTGTGTGAGATAGGTTTATATCTAAAAATACTTGTAAAAATATTACGATTTTGATCAAATTTGTTAAATAGCATTTAAATCCAAATTACATGAGAATTATAATAACTTTTATATTAAAAATTTTTATATAAATTTTCTTAAGAATTTTTTGATTTTGGATTGATTATCATTGATAATTCTTATTATAAATAAATTTTTTGACTTGATTTTTATTTAAAAGATATAGAGCCTAGAACATCTATACAGACTTGTGTTTATGCACTACATTTTCTTTATCACTTTAATTTTACAAACCTTTGATGCTCTAGTTTTTTCATTCAACTTCATATTCATGAGTGAGAGCAGTTTTTTAACTTCTCGCTCCAAGCACTCCATTATCTACTTAGCATACTTTTTACAAGTGCCTTTATAAATTTTTAATTTGTATTTTATGAAGCTTTTGAGCGATAGATCGGCTTTTGCTAGAGATACCATCGGAGTGTTGATCTATAAATTTATTAGGTTGTTCTCGCTAATACATAAAATATTAAATTTAATACTTAAAAGCTAATTTAAAATTTATCTTTTTCCCAACTCATTAAGTAAATTTTGTAGTGTTGTGCCCTTTAGTTCGTTATTTAGTGCATTTTGTGCGTCATTAAAATGTGGTGTTAATAGTGCATCTATACGCCCTCCGAGTGGACATGCTGCGGGGGAGTTTTTATGAATTTTAAATAGGTTATTTTCGCCCTCATTTACCGCCACAAATACATCATATAGGCTTATCTCACTCGGTGCTTTTGCTAAACTAACACCACCTACACCAGCTCTTGTGATTATTAAATTTGCTGACTTTAAAATACTCATTAACTTACGTACAATGACTGGATTTGTCCCAACGCCCTCTGCGATAAACTCGCTTGTTACTTTATCATCCTTAAAATATGCCGCTGAGAGCAAAATATGGATTGAGATTGAAAATTTTGTTCCTATTTGCATTTTTATCCGTTTATTAAATTTTTATCATTCTATCAAAAATTTAATAAAGGCGGACTTTACCGCCATTTTATCACAGCCAGCTTGGTTTTACATCATTTACTAACTCGCCATCGCTATCAGTATATAGCTCTAAGCTATCTTTTTTGGCTTGGATACAGATGTATTTCATACCACTATCTAAAGCTTTAAAGCACCTTTTGCCAACTGGATCTATGCGGATAGCGTCGCCTTGTTTTAGGGCTATCTCATCGCCGTCTATAAAAAGCACTCCACTTCCGCTAAGCACTATGTAAAGCTCCTCGTTTTGCTTGTGTGTATGCACGAAAGGCACACTCGTATTTGCTGATAGTTCGTTTATAGTAGCTTCACAGCCACTTAAGCTTAGAATATTTTTTAGTTCAACTCTTGGCTCACTTGGGATTGATACGATCTTATAATTTGACATTTTTTGCTCCTTAAATTTACTCGCCCAAAACGCTAAAACGCTTTTGGATGAAATTTGCATTTTTTATCTCATCTATCATTGCTATAGCATAGTCTGCATAGCTTATTATGCTCTCGCCCTTTGAGTTTAGCTTAAACTCTTCGCCACCTAAAATATACTTGCCTGTGCGTGGCAGATCTGGCTCAAATTCGGCCGCAGGAGATAGGTAGCTCCACTTCACATCGCTACGTTTTCGAAGTGCGTCAAGTCCCGCTGCCATCGCACTTGCCGTTGGTTTATACTCGGCTGGAAACTCAGGTGTATCCATTAATCTAATCGCGTGAGTCTCATCGGTGTATAGGCTACCAGCTCCGCCAACAACGAGCAAACGAGTGTCGGTGTTGCTTAGCAGGTCGCTTAAGTGTATTAACCCTGTTGTATGTCCGCCACGTGTATCATCGCTCCACGCTGCAAATGCGGTAATAACGACATCAAATTTGACTAAGTCGTCCTTTGTTAGAGCAAAGAGATTTTTGCGGATGATCTGCGTTTTGTCATTTTGATAACTCTCATTGCGAACGATAGCGGTCACCTCATATCCTTGGTTTAAAGCCTCTGTGACTAATGCTGAACCAGCTTTGCCGTTTGCTCCAATGATTGCGATTTTTTTCATTAAATATCCTTTAAATTTAGTTTTAAAAAGGTTTTGCGTTTTAAATTTTATCTTTTGAATTTAGTTTAAAACGTTGTAACATTTTTAATTACATCGAAGTATAACTTAATTTTATTGTAATGTCAATATTTACAACCAAAATATTTTTACTTCTTGTTGTAATCTTTAAATTTTTAGGAGAGAAATGTGCTAAAACACTTGAAAACATAATCTTATTAAATTAAAATGCATATCGTTTACACTCAGGCTTACTCTATTTGGAAATTTATATTCTTGCTCTACTTTGTATTTGTAAGGTTTTATAAAAATCACCTTGTTTAAGTCGTGTTGCTAGTCTTGATATAACCGCCGATTTGAGTTTGGATTCTATCTTTTTCTTATTTATGTCTTGTAGCACCGACAGTATCGGTGTGATTAGTATTATGAAGTGGCATTTTTATAATACAATGTGCCATTTAAGGCGTAGTTATTTGTATAGTTGAGAAAACAGTTTATTTTATTAGTGTGATTGTCTACATTACTATCACTATCGAACTTTTCTAATTTTTTATAGTCTTTGTATTCAAACAAAATTGGAAAGAAGTTTAATTTTTAATCTCATAAAATAATTTTTACGTCTGGGTGGTTTGCTTCGGATTCGCCATTTTTTAGTAAATACTCTTTTAAAGCATTATTGTCTCGCTATTTAATAAGCCGTTGCTCTACTTTACACTTAATCTAATATGCTTTTGTTTATTATTTATAATATCTGTGACTTTTTACTTAACGTTTCAAAGGCATTTATGCATATTTTAAATCAAATTTAGGCAAAATAAATCTCAAATCTTTAAATTGGATAAATTTTTAATGAAAAATATACGAAATTTTAGCATCATAGCTCATATAGATCACGGCAAAAGCACCTTAGCAGATAGGCTTATTAGCGAGTGTGGGGCTGTGAGTGAGCGTGAGATGAGTAGCCAGATAATGGACACGATGGATATAGAAAAAGAGCGTGGTATCACGATAAAAGCACAGTCTGTGAGACTAAACTACACGCTAAATGGCGAAAAATTTATCATAAATTTAATAGATACACCAGGACATGTGGATTTTAGCTACGAGGTTTCACGCTCACTAGCAAGTTGTGAGGGAGCGTTGCTAGTAGTTGATGCTTCTCAGGGCGTTGAGGCTCAAACGATTGCAAACGTCTATATCGCACTTGAAAATAACTTAGAAATCATCCCGGTGATAAATAAAATAGACCTTCCAGCTGCCGATCCGCAACGTGTAAAGGATGAGATAGAACATATCATAGGGCTTGACTGCACGAATGCGATTGAAGTGAGTGCAAAGACTGGCGTAGGCATAAAAGAGCTACTTGAGGCTATAGTTACACGCATACCAGCACCAAGTGGTGATATACAAAAACCCCTAAAAACGCTTATATACGATAGCTGGTTTGATAACTATCTAGGGGCGTTATCGCTTGTGCGTGTCTATGATGGAGAGATAAATAAAAATGATGAAATTTTAGTGATGGGAACTGGTAAGAAACACATTGTACTAGATCTAATGTATCCAAATCCGATTGCACCGATAAAAACGCCTAAAATAGGAGCAGGTGAAGTCGGCATAGTCGTACTTGGACTTAAAAATGTAAGTGACGTTCAGGTTGGCGACACTATAACCTTATCGAAAAATCCGACGAAAGAACCTGTTGGCGGATTTGAGCGAGCAAAACCATTTGTATTTGCAGGGATTTATCCGATAGAGACTGATAAATTTGAAGATCTTCGTGACGCACTTGATAAACTAAAGCTAAACGATAGCTCTATAAGCTATGAGCCTGAGACATCTATTGCACTTGGATTTGGCTTTAGAGTGGGATTTTTAGGTCTTTTGCATATGGAGGTTATTAAAGAGCGACTTGAGCGTGAGTTTGGACTTGATCTTATCGCCACAGCACCGACAGTTACTTATGAAGTGGTGCAAACTGACGGTGTTATCTTGCAAATTCAAAACCCCAGTCAGCTTCCAGCGGTCAATAAAATAGAGATGATAAAAGAGCCTTATGTAAAAGCAACTATCATCACACCAAGCGAGTTTTTGGGTAACATAATTACACTTTTAAACAACCGCCGAGCAGTGCAGACAAAGATGGATTATATCACTCCTGAACGTGTGTTGCTTGAGTATGATATACCGATGAATGAAATAGTTATGGACTTTTATGATAAACTTAAAAGCTCTACAAAGGGTTATGCGAGTTTTGATTATGAGCCGAGTGATTATAGGGTTGGTGATCTTGTAAAGCTTGATATAAAAGTCGCTGGAGAGGCAGTAGATGCACTCTCTATCATAGTGCCAGAGTCAAAGGCGGCTAGTAAAGGTAGAGACTTTGTTAAGGCTATGAAAGAGATAGTTCCGCGTCAACTTTTTGAAGTGGCGATACAAGCAAGCATTGGCAACAAGGTCATTGCACGTGAAAATGTCAAGTCAATGGGTAAAAACGTAACAGCTAAGTGCTACGGTGGTGACATTACACGTAAAAGGAAGCTACTTGAAAAGCAGAAAGAGGGGAAAAAGCGTATGAAAGCAATCGGCAAGGTAAATTTACCACAAGAAGCGTTTTTAAGCGTGTTAAAGATTGATTAGGTCTATTAATTGCTAAAATTTATAAATTTAAAGGATAACAAATGCCATTTGTAAATATCAGAGTAACTAAAGAAAATGGCACCCCAACAGCCGAACAGAAGCGACTTTTGATAGATGGTGTTACAAATTTACTAACAACTGTGCTTGGTAAAAATCGCTCAAGTACAGTTGTTATCATAGATGAAGTAGACACGGATAACTATGGGCTTGGCGGCGAGAGCATAACAAATTTGCGTAAGAAACAAGCAGAGTAAAAGGAGATAAAGTGTTGAAATTTGTAACATCGATTTTTATAGCGGTATTTTTAAATGGTTGTAGTTCGATGTTTTGCTCATCTTGCGTCGCACTTGATGGAAGTCATGGTATTAGCGTGAGTAATGCTGATAAGATGCATTTTGAGGAGGTTTTGCGTATCCAAAGCGATTGTAGTATGTGTAGTCCGAGTGGATCGGATCTGCTTATAAATGGTAGTGAATATACAAGCGATGTAGCGATAAAATGTTGCTTAGAAAAAAATATGATAGATACAAATATAGGACTTAAAAAAGTCTATTTTCACCGCATTACTGACGCAAGAAATAGTGCTAGAAGTATACATTTTGTATCAAAAAAAGGTAAAAAAGAGTTTTTCAACTCAAATCCACGCCTAGAAGTGCTATTTTATCTATTTTTACAACAGGAGCTAAACTCACGCGGTATCATTGTGGTCGATACTCAAACGTCACCTTATACATATAAACTTGATTTTGAGTTTAAATTTTTAGAAGGCAAATATAGCCAAACTAGCGAGATATTAAATGGCAGACTTGATGGAAATTTACGATTTCATAATATAAATTTAAATAGAAATTTAAGTCTTTCAACAAGGCAGCAAGTTAGAGTGCTAGACGCTAAGGAGTCCAAAGACTTTGACTTTTTCATCGCACTTTTAGTAAAACAGGCAGCTATGAAGGTCGCTGATGAGATATCAAAACTTTAAGGAGAGATAGAGATGATGAGAAATTTAAAATTTATAATAGTATTTATTTTTGTAGCGATATTTAGCGGTTGTTCGCCGACTCAAAGTGTGTTAAATTTAGATCCTTACAAGACAAGTATCGTATCATCAAAAAGCTCAAAAGATGTTTTGATAAAAAATATCTATGATAACCGCAAAAATAAAAGTACAGTAGCCACCATCACCGATAGCAAGGGTGGTGTGGATGAGTATGTGGTATTGCAAAATGATATATCAAGTTGGTTTAAAACGTCTCTTGAGAGTGAGTTAAAATCACGTGGAGCAAATATCGGAAGTATGGGTGGGGTGGTTATTGATGTGTATATAAACGAGCTTGGTGCAAATATGAGTGGCTACTCGCAAGATAATATGAAAGGTAATATCAAGATAACGCTTAAAATCACAAAAGGTGAGCAAAATATCATAAAAAATATCGCAGATAATCAAAGCAAATTCCAGCTTATACGCACAGGCGGGGCATTTAAGCCATTTTTGCAAGATATGTTAAATGATACGATAAGGCGATGTGCGGAGCAAATTTTAAATAACTAATGCGTTGTTTTAGTTGCAGTTGTTTTACATTTGGGGTGTTTTGTAGGAGTTGTCGTGAAATTTTATCTACCCCAAATGTGGCTGTGCGTGAAGTAAAAGATAGGCAAAATGAGCTAAGAATTTATAGCTTTTATGATTACTCTGATATAAAATGTCTTATTCATTCAAAACACCAAATGCACGGACTTTTTGCCTATAAGGCATTGGCAAATTTAAGTTTTAAACAATTTGCTTTAAATTTTACCACTCAAACTCCATTAAATGTCGTACCAATAGATGACCGCATAATACACGGCTACTCACATACGGCGATACTTGCACGTGCGATGAAGTCTTTAAATTTAAAGCCACTTTACCGCTGTTTGCACGCTACTTCACATATTAGCTATAGCGGGCAGACGCTTAAATTTCGGCAAAATAATCCAAGGAAATTCAAACTCTTAAATCACCCAAAATACCCAGTTATCTTAGTAGATGATATCATAACCACAGGCACAACGCTGCTTGAAGCCAAAACAACGCTTGAACGAAATGGTTTTGATGTGCTCTGTGGCATTGTTTTAGCTGATGCGAGATACTAAAATATGATATAATGTTATAAAATTTTAAGGAATAATGTATGTATGAGCTTATTAGGGAACTATTTTGTATCCCGCGAAGCATCACGGGACAGGGCTTTCGTGATAGTTTAGATGTGATAGATAGGCATATAGGGGGGGGGTAGCAGACGTTTTAGTATTAAAAGTAAAACAAAGTGTTTTGACTGGACCATACCACCTGAGTGGGTCGTTAAAGACGCTTATATCATTACCCCAGATGGTGATAAAATATGTGAATTTAAGAAAAATAACCTACATCTTTTAAACTACTCAACGCCTATAAATGCAAAAATTAGTCTAGACAAACTACAATCCCATCTTTACTCGCTACCAAATTTGCCAAATGCCATACCATATACTACGAGCTATTATGAGAGACGATGGGGATTTTGCATATCGCAAAATGAGCGTAATAGGCTCAAAGATGGAGTTTATAGGGTTTTTATAGATACCGACTTTAAAGATGATGGTGAGCTAAATTATTGTGAAGTAGATATAAAAGCTACTCGTGATACTAATGAAACTATACTCATCTCAACCTATCTTTGTCATCCCCAAATGGCAAATAACGAGCTAAGCGGTCCTGCTGTATGGTGCGAGCTGATAAAATGGCTTAGAACACAAGATGAGCGAAGATATAACTATAAATTTATAATCATCCCTGAAACTATCGGTTCAATATGCTATATAAGTATGAATTTAGAATTTTTACAAAGCCAAGTTGTTGCTGGATTTGTGCTTAGCTGCATAGGTGATGAGAGAGATTATAGTGCGGTTTTAAGTCCTGATGAGAATTCCTTAAGCGATAGGGCGGTTTTACATACACTTAAATTTATAACAAATGAGCCAAAAATTTATCCGTTTTTATATCGCGGTAGTGATGAGAGACAGTTTAATACCCCACGTTTAAATTTAGGAGTAACTACGCTTTGTCGCTCTAAGTTTGGTGAATATAAAGAGTATCATACAAGCCTTGATGATTTAAATCTTGTAACACCTAAAGGGCTTAAAGGTGGCTTTGAATACGTACGAAATACTCTTTTAAATTTAGAGATAAATGCAACCTACGAGCTTACAACTTACTGTGAGCCAAATTTAGGTTCACGTGGACTTATACAAACTATAAATGCCGATCCAAAATACCCAACCGATATGATGATGCTTAGAAATTTCCTTGCATTTTGTAATGGCAAGATGGATGTTATGGCTATTGCCGATAAGCTTGGTGTGGAGGCGGTAGAGCTAAAATATATAATCAAAAATCTTTTAAAATTTGAGCTTATAAATGAAGTATGATGAGTGAATTGATTAAAAATTTTGAGCTTTGTAAAGGCGATGTGGTAGTTGTTACTGGTGATTTTAATAGGTATATTTTTCAATCAAGAAAAAAGTGTAAAAGTATACAAAATCTATTAAATGATCTTATTGATGAAATGATAGACGCTCTTACACCAGAAGGAACGTTGATATTTCATACATTTACTTGGGATTTTTGTCATGGCATAAACTATGATATAAAACATACAAAGTCAAAAACAGGAGCTTTGGGGAGTGTAGCTTTGATACGAGATGACTTTGTTAGAACTAGACATCCTATATACTCATTTGCTGTGTATGGAAAATACAAAGATGAGCTACTAAGACTAGATAATACGAGCTCATTTGGAGATGATTCTCCATTTGCATTTATCCATAAAATGAATGCAAAAATGGTGATTGTAAATTTGTCATTTGATCATTCATTTACATTTGTACATTATGCTGAGCAACAAAATTTAGTTGATTATAGATTTGAAAAGACCTTTATTGGCGGATATATAGACGAGCTTGGAGAGTTTAGCAAGCGAGAATACTCAATGTTTGTTAGGCGAGATAATGTTTTTACGAATTTAACGCCACTTGAAGATATTTTTCTTAAGCAGAAAATAATGAAAATAAATATAGTAAATAATAACGAAATAAAGATATTTAAAGCAAAATCAGCATATGAGATAATCAAAAAAGACATAAAAGAGAATAGGGCAAGAAATTTATACACTATTAAGCTTTAAGATAGTATTTAGCCAGTTTTTATTAAATTTTGGCTACAATTTACGCAGTTATTTTTAAGGATAAGAATGGAAGAGAATATTTTAAATTTAAACCAAGACATAACTGCAGTTGATATTGAAGATTCGATAAAGGGCAGTTATCTTGACTACTCAATGAGCGTTATCATTGGTCGTGCATTGCCTGATGCTAGAGATGGATTAAAGCCAGTTCACAGGCGAATTTTATATGCCATGAACGACCTTGGTGTAGGCTCACGTAGCCCTTATAAAAAGTCTGCTCGTATCGTGGGTGATGTCATCGGTAAGTATCATCCACACGGCGATACAGCTGTTTATGACGCACTTGTTAGGATGGCACAAGACTTCTCTATGCGTTATCCGACAGTTGATGGTCAGGGTAACTTTGGCTCTATTGATGGTGATAGTGCAGCGGCTATGCGTTATACAGAGGCTAGAATGACGATACTAGCTGAAGAGCTACTTCGTGATATAGATAAAGATACGGTGGATTTTATACCAAACTATGATGATAGCACACTTGAACCCGATGTTTTACCTAGTAGAGTACCAAATTTATTATTAAACGGTTCAAGCGGTATTGCAGTCGGTATGGCAACAAATATTCCTCCGCATAGCCTTGATGAGCTTATAGATGGACTTTTGCTTGTTCTTGATAATAAAAATGCGACCCTTGAAGAGATAATGCAGCATATCAAAGGGCCAGACTTTCCAACCGGCGGTATTATATTTGGTAAAAAGGGTATCATAGAGGCTTATCGCACAGGTCGTGGACGTGTAAAAATTAGAGCTAAAACGCATATTGAGAAAAAGCCAAACAAAGATGTGATAGTCATAGATGAGTTGCCTTATCAGACAAACAAAGCAAGGCTTGTAGAACAGATCGCCGAGCTTGTAAAAGATAAACAGATAGATGGCATAAGTGAAGTGCGTGATGAGTCTGATAGAGAGGGCATACGTGTAGTCATAGAGCTAAAACGCGATGCGATGAGCGATATCGTGCTAAATAACTTATTTAAATCAACGACTATGGAGAGCACCTTTGGCGTTATAATGCTTGCCATTGATAACAAAGAGCCCAAAATTTTTACACTTATTGAACTTTTAAAGTTATTTTTAAATCACCGCAAAACAGTTATCATCCGTAAGACTATATTTGACCTTGAAAAGGCTCGTGCAAGAGCTCATATATTAGATGGTCTTAAAATCGCACTTGATAATATCGACGCTGTTATAGAGCTTATCAGAAATAGTGCTGACACTCAGGTTGCTCGTGATGGATTGATGGCTAAATTTGGTCTTTCAGAGCTTCAGTCAAATGCTATTTTGGATATGCGTTTAAGCAAACTTACAGGACTTGAGCGTGAGAAGCTAGACAACGAGTTAAAAGAACTTATGGCTGAGATAGCAAGACTTGATGAGATTTTAAAGAGTGAAACTCTACTAGAGCAGATCATTAAAGATGAATTGCTTGAGATAAAAAATAAATTTAAAGTGCCACGTGTCACTGAGATTGTTGATGATTATGATGATATTGACATCGAAGATCTCATACCAAATGAAAATATGGTCGTTACGATAACTCATCGCGGATACATCAAGCGTGTACCAAGTAAGCAGTATGAGAAGCAAAAGCGTGGCGGTAAAGGCAAAGTAGCAGTAACAACATATGATGATGATTTTATTGAGAGCTTCTTTACCTCCAACACGCATGATACGCTTATGTTTGTAACCGACCGCGGACAGCTTTACTGGCTAAAAGTTTATAAAATTCCAGAAGGTTCAAGAACTGCAAAAGGTAAAGCGGTAGTAAATTTAGTCCAACTTCAGCCTGATGAGAAGATAAAGGCTATCATTCCTACGACTGATTTTGATGAGAGTAAATCGTTAGCATTTTTCACTAAAAATGGCATAGTAAAACGCACAAATTTAAGTGAGTTTAAAAACATCCGTTCAATCGGCGTTAGAGCTATAAATTTAGATGAAAATGATGAACTAGTAACAGCCCTTATCGTAGATAACGATGATATAGAAGCACCAGATATGGATGAAAATTTAAAAGAGAATTTAGATAATGCGGAGATTATGGAACTTGAAGAGATACAAAACGAAATAGATGAAAACACAGAGGTTGAGGATACTGAAACTAATGAAAAGATGCTATTTATCGTTACTAAAAAGGGTATGTGTCTTAAATTTTATGTCAATAAAGTCCGCCAAATGGGGCGAACGGCTCGTGGCGTAACTGGTATTAAATTTAAAGAACCAGGTGATGAGGTCGTGGGTGCAGCGTTTATTGAGAGTAATACACAAGAGATTTTAAGCATATCTCAAAAAGGTATCGGCAAACGCACAACTGCTGATGAGTATCGCTTGACAAACCGTGGCGGTAAGGGTGTTATATGCATGAAGTTAACTAATAAAACCGGTGATTTAATTGGCGTCGTTATGGTTGATGACGAGCAAGATCTAATGGCTTTAACTTCAAGTGGCAAGATGATACGTGTAGATATGCAAAGCATACGCAAAGCAGGGCGTAACACGAGCGGCGTTATCGTGGTAAATGTAGATGGTGATGAGGTTGTAAGCATTGCAAAATGTCCAAAAGAAGATAGTGATGATGAGCTTGATAGCGATGATGGCTTAGAATTAGAGTAAATTTGTTAAAAGCAAAGGCTTAGAAGTTAAATTTAAAGGTAGAATATGAATACTAAATTTATAACACTCTTTTTAATGGTTGTGCTATTTGGTGGATGCTCTTGGAATGGCTTTTTTGGCGACAGTACAAGAACAGATAACCACAATGTAGTTATCCAAAAGGTTGACAAGGATGACCTTAGAGAGGTGATGAAAAAAGAGAAGATGATATATGATAGCACACCTGTTGAGACGACTATCAGGGCCAGTGGAGAGGGGATAGCACCGCTAAACTCTGTCTCATACGCTCAGTCACTAACTCTTGCTAAACGTGCAGCGATGGCTGATGCGTATAGTCAACTTGCAGGTAAGCTTTATGGCGTGAAGATTAATGCCGAAGATACCGTGCGTGATGCGATGCTAGGCGATTCAAGCATTACATCAAAGGTGCAGGGTCTAGTTAAAAACGCAAACATAGTAAGCGAAAGCTTTAAAGATGGGCTTTATAAGGTCAATATGGAGCTTAGGATAAACCAAGAAAAGTGGCGAGAAGTCTTTGCTTATTAATCTTTTTTATAAAATTTAGTTTTAGCTCAGAGGAGTTTATATTCTGGGCTAAACTATCAAGTCAAAACAATATAATAATCTCACAAGAGATCGCATTTTCAAAGGCGATGACAAGGACAAAAAGCTCATCACTTAAATTTTTATGTCAGATAGATGGCGTAAAGGATGAGAATACAACTGCCGAGCAATTTTTAAATTTGTATAAAGATAAGGTATTTGACTGCTTTTTAGGCACAAAAGTCGGTATATTTAGTGAATTTAAGAACGAAAATAACATTATTACACAAACTTCGGATTTGAAAATTTATCCTATAAATTTTATAATAGAATTTAAGCCAAATTCTGCTATTATCGGCGTATTTAAATAAGGGGGTAAGTGTGAATATCGCAATCGTTGAAGATGATATAAATATGCGAAAGTCTCTTGAGCTTGCCCTTAGCGAGTATGAAGAGCTAAATATAAAAACTTATAAAAGTGCCACCGAAGCCCTTAAAAAGCTTGATGAGAGTGTGGAACTTATCATCACTGATATAAATATGCCAGGCATTGACGGACTTGAGTTTATAAAACAACTTGGAGGCAAATACGATGTTATAATAATGACTGGCAACGCAACGTTAAATCGTGCCATAGAGAGTGTGAGACTTGGCGTGAAGGACTTTTTAACAAAGCCTTTTGATGCTACGACACTTTATGAGGCGATAAAGCGGGTTAAAACGCTAAATGAACGCACTAAAACCCACAAGATAACTACTAAAAAAGCGGATAAAAATTTATTTGATATTATTGACGATGAACTAAGCCAAAACAGTGATTTAAATTTAAAAAATAGTTTTAAAACGCAAAGCAGTAAAAATTTAAAAACAAGTACCAAAAAGTCCATTAAAAATCAAGCAAAGCCAACCTCTGTAGCCTTGCAAAAGACACAGACTATAGCATTAAAGGCTGCCAAAACTGACGCAAATGTCATGCTTATGGGTGAGAGTGGAGTAGGCAAAGAGGTTTTTGCAAATTTTATACACCAAAACTCACCGCGTAAAAATGAGCCATTTATCGCACTAAATATGGCAGCAATACCTGAAAATTTAATAGAGAGTGAGCTGTTTGGCTTTGAAAAGGGTGCGTTCACAGACGCAACGGTCGCAAAAAAAGGGCAGTTTGAGTTAGCAAATGGCGGAACGCTATTTTTAGATGAGATAGCCGAGATGCCTATAAATTTGCAACCAAAGTTACTTCGTGCCTTGCAGGAGCGTGAGATCACAAGGCTTGGAGCGATGAAGAGCATAAAGATAGATGTTCGCATAGTATGTGCGACAAATGCAAATTTAGATGAGCTGATGGCACAAGGCAAGTTTCGTGAAGATTTATTTTATCGCCTAAACACTATACCTATCGTGATCCCACCACTTCGCGAACGCAAAGAGGAGATAATGGCAATAGCAAACAATACACTTAAACAAACTTGCGATGAGTATAAAATTGGAGCTAAGTTTTTTAGTGATGAGGCAGTAATTGAGCTAATGAGCTATAGCTATCCGGGAAATATAAGGGAGTTAATATCTATCGTGCAACGTGCTGCAATACTTAGTGATACCGATGAGATCGGCGTGATGGATCTATTTATAAATAGTAGAAAGATGAGATAAATTTTATAAAAGGGGTTAAGATGAGAAAATTTAATATCGCTGTCGTAGGTGCAACTGGTGCTGTTGGCGAAGAGATATTTAATGTTTTAAGTGAGGTTGATTTTCCAGTAGGCGAAGTCTTGCCACTTGCAAGTGCAAAAAGTGCAGGGAGCCAGATAGAGTTTAATGGCAAAAGCTATAAAGTTGTTGAGCTAACTGAGAGAGTATTTGATGAACATGATATAGATATAGCGTTTTTTAGTGCTGGCGGGTCAGTTAGTGAGAAATTTGTCCCGTTTGCTGCTGCAAGTGGTGCAGTTGTCATTGATAATACGAGCCATTTTAGAATGGATGCTGATGTACCACTAGTCGTGCCTGAATGCAATCCAGAAGATATAAAACTCTGGAAAAGTCGCGGAATTATAGCAAACCCAAACTGTTCTACTATACAAATGGTGCAAATTTTAAAGCCGTTAAATGACGCATTTGGCATAAACCGAGTGGATGTCAGCACATATCAAGCTGCAAGCGGAGCTGGTAAAGAGGGTATGGAAGAGCTAGTCATGCAGATGCAGAAATTTTTTGAGTTTAAGCTTGATGAGTGTGAACCAAAGGTTTTTGCTCATCGTTTGGCACTAAATGTTATACCACATATTGACGTGTTTTTAGACAACGACTATACAAAAGAAGAGATGAAAATGGTCAAAGAGACACAGAAAATCTTGCATAAAAATATAGAAGTTAGTGCGACTTGTGTGCGTGTGCCAGTGCTTAGAAGCCACTCTGAGGCGATCACTATCCACTTTGATAAAGATATAGATGCCGCACGTGCGAGAGAAATTTTATCAAATGCTCCGAGTGTCGTTGTTTTAGACGATCCTTCTAATAAAGCCTATCCTATGCCATTGATCGCAAGTGATACAAATGAGACTTATGTTGGACGTATACGTCGCGATAACTACCGCTTAAATGTCTTGCATCTGTGGTGTGTGGCAGACCAGATCCGTGTGGGAGCTGCGACAAATGCTGTGAGAATAGCACAAAGATGGATAGAGCTACAGGAGTAAAATTTGCTTTGTTCGATTAAAAAATATACAATACACATTTTTAAATTTAAACAAAAGGATCTTAATGCCTAGTAAAATTTTTGAGAAAATTTTACTCTCAAGTAATATTTTTACTATTTTGCCAGTTATTTTTGGACTTCTTGGTGCGGTAGTGCTATTTATCATAGCTAGTTATGATGTAGCTGCCGTTATGGGTGATGTATATGATTATTTTTTCAAAGGTGTTCATCCTGAGAATTTTCACTCTGATGTCGTGGGTGAGATAGTTGGTGCGATAGACCTTTATCTTATGGCGCTTGTGCTTTATATATTTAGCTTTGGAATTTATGAGCTATTTATCTCTGAGATAGATACGTTAAAGGAATCAAGAAATACTAATGTGCTTGAAGTGCATTCGCTTGATGAATTAAAAAGCAAGATAGGAAACGTCATCATAATGGTTCTTATCGTAAATTTCTTTCAACGTGTGCTTCACGCAAACTTTACCACTCCACTTGAAATGGCATATCTTGCAGTTTCTATACTTGCACTTTGTCTTGGATTATATTTTTTGCATAAGGGTGGTCATTAAAATTTATAATGAAAAAGGATTGATATGATATTTGTTGATGCGTGTTTAAAAAAGCCAACGCCTTATACGCCTGTGTGGATGATGCGTCAAGCGGGTCGCTATCTACCTGAGTATATGGCAGTTCGCTCTTCTGCTGGGGATTTTCTAAGTCTTTGCAAGGACTATAAAAAAGCGAGTGAGGTTACTATACAGCCTGTGGATATTTTGGGTGTTGATGCAGCCATTTTGTTTAGTGATATTTTAGTTGTACCACTTGAGATGGGTATGAAGCTTGAGTTTGTTAAAGGCGAGGGCCCTGTATTTCCTAATCCTATAAAAACACGTGAAGATCTAGCTAAGCTTGATATTAAAGAAGCGATTAAAAATTTAAACTACGTATATGACACGATAAAGCTTACTCGTGATAAACTAGCTAAGGATAAAGCACTTATCGGCTTTTGTGGTGCTCCTTGGACTATTGCTACATATATGATAGAAGGTGGTGGCACGAAGACTTACGCCATAAGCAAAAAGCTACTTTATAGCGACCCTGAGTTTATGCACGATATATTAAATAAAGTAACAGCAACACTTATTGGCTATGTTAAAGAGCAAATCCATGCTGGTGTAAATGCTATTCAGATCTTTGATAGCTGGGCGTCAGCATTAGAGATGAGTGCGTATTTTGAGTTTGGATTTAGCTATATTATTAACATAGTAGATGCAATAAAGGCAGAGTTTCCTGAAATCCCAGTCATCGTTTTTCCAAAGGGAATAAGTGGATATTTGGATAAAATTTATGGAAATTTTGATGTTTTTGGTGTTGATTGGAGTACGCCACTTGATCTAGCACGTGAAAAACTAAGCCCACAATACGTCCTGCAAGGCAATATGGAGCCAGCTCGTCTTTACTCTGTTAAAGCCATTGATGATGGCATAGATAAAGTCTTTTCAGCGATGAAAGGTATGCCACATATTTTTAACCTAGGACACGGTATACTACCTGATATACCAGTAGAGCATGCAAAATACTTCATAAAACAAGTGCAAGAAAAAAGTAGAAAGTAAACTTTATAAAGCTAAAAGCCAAATTTTTAGGCTTTTAGCCTATCTTAAGTCTTTTTAGTTCATCTTTTAAATTTATATGTCTAGATTTTAGTTCATCTATATTTGTGAGCTTTTCTGTTTTTATCTGATTAAATTCACACGCAAGTTCATTGAGAATTTTGTTTAAAAAAGATGCATTTGAGAGCATTTCATTTTCAAATTCATATAAATTTAGTGACGTTAACACACGCTCGTATGTTTCGTTAAAACTTGGGATAAACAGTGCAAAGTGTAATGGATCTTTAGCGTAAGAAGTTGCTGCAATATCGATCTTTTCTTTGATAAAATATACAGCTATCTTAATCGCACTTTCGTAATTTGTCGCAACTTTTAAATTTAATTTTTCAAAAAATAGTGATATTTTCTGCTCTTTTGCAAATTTAGTTGTCTCAAAATCACGCAAAAATATCTCATATACCTGTCCGGCGTGTGTGCGAATATTTGCAAATTCCACATCAGATTGTGTGGCTACCTCTTTGCGTATATTTTCAAACTCGGATTTATATATCATAAATTTACATTCAAGTTCATTATAAATTATGTTTATATCTTGTTTCAGCTCATTTTCAAGCTTGAGTAAAGATCTTTTATAAGCCTTAAAAAATTTAGAAATTTTGACATCATTGTAGATGAGTTTTGAGAAAATTTCATCACTATCAAAACTCATCATCTCGTATTCGTTTTTGCTCCAGCTTTTACCACGAAAAAAACTTTTTTTTGGCTCATAATGTGATATTTTTTTAGATTTTAAGCTTGAGATAATTTCACTACTTATAAATTTGGCAATCTCTTTTATCTCATTAAAGGAGGCTTCAAGCTTAGGCTCAAATTTGTTCTTTATCTCGTTTAAATTTCCTTGTAAATTCGCATCAAATTCGGCCAAAATTTCAGCTGCTTTTTGATAAATTTCAGCCATATATTCATGTTGGGATATTGAATTGGTTAATAAAATTTGACACTTTCGCTTAATAAATCTCTCTTTGATATCTTCATTGCTAAAATTTACCCTTATCGCATCAATTACCGCATCAAAATTTGAACTTTCATATAAATTTTGATCACTATTTTGTTTAGCTAAAACCGCTTGTTTAGCTGATATAGCGATGATTTGATTAAAAATTTTATCATAAGTTAGTTGTGCATGAGAAAGGATATTTTCAAGTTCTGTTTTATTTAGTTTATCTTTTTGATTTAATACGCATATTGCTATCTTATCAGATTTGTTTAAAAATTCGTACAAGTCAGCTAACTCACTTGCACGAGCGGCATTATCAATTAGACTCAACCATACCACGCCAGCAACGCCATCTATCACGTCTTTTGTTGTGCGTGTATCTGAGCTTGAAAGTGAGTTTAGCCCCGGCGTATCAATAAAGCTAAAATGCTTTAAAATTTCACTTGGTGCATATATGCAAAGCTCTTTTATGTCATCTAAGCTCTCGCGTTGATCGACAAATCGTGATATTTCACTCACATTTAAACTAAGCTCTCTGCCATTTTTATAATAAATGTGAAGCGATAGGCTCGGAGCGTATCTAATGTGCGTTAATCGTGCAGTAACTGGAGTAACACCGGTAGGTAGAATCTCAAAGCCTAAAAGTGCGTTTAAAAATGTTGATTTACCACTTGAAAATTGCCCTACGATCGCGATAGTAAGCGGTTCACATATAAATAGATCAAGTTTTTTTAGTTCATCTTTTAACTCAACGCTTGGATGTAGTTTTGGCTCACAAATAGCGTTTGCAAATCTTTTAAATTTACCATAAAAATCATCACCAAATACTTGAAAATAGGCACTTTTATAGGCATTGATAAAGCTTTTAAACATTAAAAAGCTCCATTTTTATATTTTTTAAAGCTAATTCTAAATTTTTTAGTCTTTCTAGCTCATTTATCGCTTCGTTAGTTTGTCCTTTTAAGATAGTTAATTCATACATTAAACGCTCTTTATTTTTGTTAAATATCTCTAATTTTTCATTCATTTTTATCGCAACTAACTCTTTAAATTTATCCTTTTCAAACTCACAAAGCTCATACGCGAAGTCCTTTATTTTCTCATCTTGTAAAAACTCACTTAAAGCTTTATCCACTCTGTTTGCAAGCTCATTTGAGTTTATAAATTTATCTATATATTCACATACTTTATCATATTTAAATGTGATATTTTTAAGGCGTAGATACTCATTTATACTAAAAATTGTTTGATCTAAACTTATAAAAAGATCAGGAAAATTTAGTCGTATATTATCCGCACAGCTTTTTATTTGCGATAAGATCGCGTTGCGATTTTGTCGCATTAGTGCGATGATACCATCATTTAGACTACTTTGGATTATGTAATTTATCCGTTTTAATTCAAGTGGCTTTTTGCTGTTTTTAGTGAAATTTATCTCACTTAAAATCCGCTCTTTTGTGCTTTGCACTAGCGATCTTAGCCCAAGATCCCATTGTTTTTCAAGCTCATCAATGCTTATCTTACTAAGCTCTTGATCTGTAAAAATTTGTGCTTGTTTTACAGATACATTAAGTTCATTTTCATATAAATTTAGCTTTTCAAGTTTTTCGCTAAGCTCTAAATTTGAGCTATTTAAATTTAGCTTTTCATTTTGCGTAATCTCTAAAAACTCGGTGCAAATTTTAGTGAGTTCATTTTTATAGCCATTAAGTGCAAGTGTTGATTTTTCACTATCAGCACTGAAAAAAATCTTATATATATGGTTTTTAAAACTCTGTATACCACTATCATTTTTACCTTCAAAATACCGCTTTGCACTTATGCTAAAAAGTTCGATTTTGACATTGTTTTGAGGATTTAGCTCATTTTTTATACTTTTTTGTGTGTATGCTATGACCTCGTTTAACTCATCTTGTGAGAGCAAATCTGTGTGAGTTAGGACGATTATGAGCCGTACTATACGTGATCTATGAAGTGAGTTTTTGATAAATTCTATATCTTTTTGTGTCATACTTTGTGATACATTCATTAGATGAATCATCAAATCACACTCATTCATAAACTCTCGCACTAGCTGCTCTCGTAAAAATACTGCATCATCGATACCTGGAGTATCGACTATACATATGCCGTCCTTTAAAATATCTAAATTTTCAAACAGCTCAACGCTTTTTACAAATTTTGCTATCTCGCTCGTGGCTGAAGTGTAGTTTTTAAGCTCATTTAGTTTGATATTTAAGCTCTTAAAATTTAAATTTATATCTGTTTTATACACAATGTCAAGCTGTCTTAGCTCACTCTGGCTCCAAAAATTTACCACTGCGTGTGGCGTATCTGAGTGTTTTAAAAGCGTGAGATTTGTTGTCTCTGGGACGTTTGAAGTGCCTAAAATTCGTGCGTTTAAAAGAGCATTTAACATAGTTGATTTACCAGCATTTATCACGCCAGTTACCACGATATTAAAGTGTAGTTCACTCATCTTTTGCATAGCAGTTTTTAATCTTTTAGTAAAAATTTGCTCACTATCAAGATCTAATAAACGCAGACAAATTTGATGAAGTATATCCGTGCTTTGGTGAAACTGTTTTGCAAGTGTTGTGTGGTCGCTATCTTGTAATTCGTCTTGTTCGTTTAAAGAGATTATAAAATTTGATATTTGCTTATATTCATCTTTATTTAAGATATTTTCATCTTGGAGATTTTTAAGCGATAAAAGAAGCTTTGACCTTGAGATTTTTGAGCTTTTTATAGCGTTTATTATGCCTATTTGTGCGGTTTGTGTGCCGTATAAATTCGCTTTTAGCCCAAGTGAGCGAATAATGTTTTTAAACTCATTTAAGGCGATAAATCTATCATAATTTTGTGCATTTGTAGCGATGATTATTGCAAGTATACTCTCATCCGCTGTTATCGTCGTTTGCTCATTTAAAAATAGTCTTAAATTACCCCAAAAATGTTGCAGGAAATCATCCATTTAAATAGCTCTTTGCGTATAATTTTTGTGAGATTTTAGTATATTTTTGCTTAAATTTATAAACTAGCATATAAAAATCAAAATTTGTATGATATAATACATAGCAAAGCGTTATTGTATTGATTTTAAAATAGAATAATTACTTAAATTTTATAAGGAGTTTATAATGAAACTAAGAAGACTTAGTCTAGTTACAGCAGTTGCTCTTGGTTGCTTAAGTAGTGCAAATGCTGCAGATACACTAGCAGAAGCTTTTACAAATGGTAAGCTAAGTACAACTTTAAAAGCAACTTATGCAGATCAAACAAGTGAATTTGCTGCTAATAAGCCATTAAATAACGAGCATATATTTGGTATTGGTGCTGAGTTGGGGTATGTTACCGATCCGTTTTATGGATTTAGGATAGGCTTGACAGGCCAGACTTGGGGTAGTATAAGCCCAGAGAAAAATGCTAAAACTATGTATAAAACAGAGTGGTATGCAAATGGTGCTGTGCTTTCTGAATTGTTTTTAGGGTATGGTGTAGGCAAAACTGATATTAAATTTGGACGCCAGTATGTCTCATCTCCGCTAGTAGCTGGCAACCCAACACGTGCCTATAAAGAAGCTTTTGAAGGTCTTAGTATAACAAATAAAGACATCCCAGATACTACATTATTTGCTGGATGGTATTATAAATTCCAAGGCAGAAGCAAAACTGCTATGCAAGGAAGTGCTAATAGCGATGTAGGTGCACCGGTATTTAAAGATAGAGTTATTGTTTCTGGTATGAGCGGTCCATATGCTTTAAAATTTGATAATATCTTTACAGGTGCTATAATAAATCAATCAATCCCTGGCTTAAAGCTCACAGGTGCATATGCTAGAGGAACTGATATAAAGAGATCTGTTGATGTAAAAGGAGATGTAGATACATTTTTAGTCGAGGGTAATTATAGACTTCCGGTTAGTAATTTTAAACTCGGTTTTGACGCAATGTATAAAGGCTCACGCGTAGATAATGCATTAGGAACTTATGACGGTGATATGCTAGGATTTAGAGCTGGTATATATGATTTTTATGGATTTGGTTTTAGTTATGCGTTTACAACAGTTAGCGATGATGATGGACTTGTATTTGGTTTTGGTAACGGACCAGCATCGTATACTATGCTACCTATCCGCGGACCATATGTCTTTACTGGATATGCTGGTATGAATACACATAAGCTAACGCTTGATTATGACTTTAGCTCTATCGGTGTAAATGGACTTAAAACATCACTTCAATATGTAAAAGGAGAGCAAGATACCCCGTCAGCTCAAGCTGGTTCGACAGCTGCGGGCACACATATGGATGTAGAGGGTTGGTCGATTGTAGCTAACTATGCCGTACAACAAGTAAAAGGTCTAAATGTAGCTATCACATATACTGAGCTTGACAGAGAGAATTATAACGCGTCAAATGTGAGAACAGATACTGATAATGACGAACTTTGGGTCAAATTATCTTATAAATTTGATCTACTTGGCAAATAATCCCTTATAATTTTAGGTAGATGATGGCTCGTCTGCCTAAAATTTATCATCTTGCATAAACTTTTTCAAACAATAATCTTGATAAAACTAAAGCTAAAAAATTAAGATAAAATTTAATAAAATGTCTATTTTAAGATAAAGGTATATTTGTGAGAGAGCAAGAGAATATAAAATTTTATACAATCATCGTTATACTCAGTGTTTTGATGGTAATGCTTGGAATAAATGTCTATCAAAGTGCAAAAACACAGATTGTCGATCTCTCAAATAAAGATAAAGCAACTATCAGTAAAAATATCGTGCAAAGCTTCAGTATATGGGTAGATGAGCGGATAAACTCACTCCAAAGAGCATCTAAATTTATAGAAAATGGCGAGATGGTTGGCGATGATAATGAGATCAAAAAATTTATAAAGATATTTTCACAAAATGCAAAGGAATTTGATGCGGTTCAGTTGATGTATGATGATGGCAAAATTTTTATAAATGGTGAATACATCACGTCTGTAAAAGATGATGTAACAAAGCGACATAATCTTATATGGTATGCTGAGACCAAAGATAGCGGTAAGCCAACGATAAATTTTATGCCACGCCACAGTTTGCTAGATGAGCCTACACTAAATTTATGTGTGCCGACTTATAAAGGCAGAAGCGGCCAGATTGTGGCGGTGCTTTGCGGTATCGTAAAGGCAAAAAGTATATTTGATAATATAAAAAATTTTAAACTCCCGCCAAATGCATATTCGTTTTTGATAACGCATAGCGGTGAGATGTTGACTCCAATGAGTAATGAAAAGCTTAAAAATGATATAGAGCGATCGTTTAAAGAGATGTTTTTAACAGGTGATCCGCAAGGCGATCTAGTGCTTGGGACAAATTTTATCTCACTTGAAGAGATTCCATCGCTTAATTGGTTTATTGGTGCTGGAGCGGATAATGAGATGGAGATAAATGAGCTTTTAAACGTAGTTAGCAAAAATGCATTTGTATTATTTTTAGCATTTATCATACTTGTAGCGGTGTCAAATTTCTTACATAGCTTTATGTATAACACTATGAATAAACGTAAAAAAGAGTATGAAATAATACTGTCTCACAAAGCAAGAGTGGGCGAGATCGGAGAGCTAATAAGTGGTATAAATCATCAATTTATACAACCAGTAAATTCACTTAAGCTTATGATATCAAGTCTACAAATGCTACAAAATGAGAACAAGCTTGATAATGATACGCTAAAAAGTATGCTAAATAGTGGCTCAAGATCGGTTGCACTTTTAAGCAAAACGATAGATATATTTAGAAATTTTTACAAAACTAGTGAAAATATAAGTGAATTTGGCATTAGGCAAAGTATCATCAATGTCTTAACACTAGTGCATTCAGAGCTTTCATATGCAAATGTATCAGTTATACTTAAAGACTTCGAAGATAAAAAAGTAAATCAGATAGAAAATATAATACAACAAATTTTACTCATTCTAATACATAATGCAAAAGACGCACTAGTCGATAAATTCGAAGATATTTCACAACGTGAGATAATCATAGATGCTAAATTTGATACAAAAAAATGCTATATTTTAGTTAGTGATTTTGGTTATGGTTTGAGCTATGAGTTAAGTATGCGGATATTTGCCGAACCAAAAACGACAAAAAAACATGGTAATGGCATAGGGCTTTACTTTGGTAAAAAATTTGCTAATGATAATATAAATGGTGATGTGCGATTGATAAATCGTGTCAATCCAACCATGTTTGAGCTAAGTTTTGATATAGATTTAAAGGATAAAAAATGACAGATGATACACTAAAAATTTTATCGAAATTATCCGTTTTGATAGTTGAAGATGATGATATGGCACTAGAGCTACTTATAGGTGGGCTTAAGCCTTACTGTGGTGCAGTATATGGTGCAAATGACGGCTACTCTGGGCTTGAGTGTTTTAGCAAGGTATCACCAGATGTCGTAATGACTGATATACATATGCCTGATATGAATGGCTTTGAGATGATGAAGCGTATCTTAGCACTTAAGCCACATCAAAAGATTATCGTATTTACCTCAAATGACACTGATACAAATTTATTAAAGAGTGTTGAGCAGGGTGCAGCACTATTTCTTAAAAAGCCTATTGATATAAAGGAGCTTCGTTCGATGATAATAGCACTCACATATGAGAGCGATGAACAGGTGATAAAGATAAGCAATGAGATAAGTATAAGATTAAAAAATGAGAAAATTTATAAAAATGGCGATGAGATTTATCTTACATTTTTGCAAAATAAGCTATTTTGGCTACTTGCGTATAACTTAAATAAGCTTGTTACCTATGAAATGATAGAAGAGTTCGTATACGAAAACGAATCGGTCAGTAAAAGTGCGATACACAACGCCGTTATGCGTCTAAAAAAAGAGCTTGGCGTGAAATTTAAAAATGTCTCTGAGTCCGGATATATACTGATCTCATCGTAAAAATATAAAATTTATAAATTTGTAGGATTATTTTAACACTGAAATTTTTAAAATAGTTATGATTGTCTTAAAATCCTTAAAGTGCACAAGTTTTATTCTGATAAATAAATGGATAAATTTTGCAGAGAAGTTAAGAAGCATTTTATAATATTATTATGCACAAAAACCAAATTTATAAAATAGATATAAAGAGCAATGAAATTTAACCACAATATTAAAATGGCTAGAGATGAAGTTTTATCTTTGTTGTAGTAAAAATTTGTATTTGAAGTATGAAATAAATAAACAAGAATTTAAAGAAAAACTTTGAAGAGTATTTAAAAGGCTTTTTTGAAAAAGTAAAAGAGATACTTCAAAAATTTGATTTTAATAACCAACTTGCTAATATGACAAATTATGCCTTTTTCAAAAACTAATCCTGCGTGACTTTTTGCATTTTTTAAATCTATCAATCTAAAACTAAATCATTTTTTCAAAAATTCAGAATATTGTTTTATCTTTTTGTTCCCCAATGACTCGGTGCTTTCTTTGGTTAAGGTAGATTTGCTTCTTTATGACTCTTATACTTATCTATAAATCCTATCCAATACCTAATTTTTTAATTGGTATGTAATCTGCTAGGGCTAAATTTAAGCATTATATTAAAAAAATAAAATTTAAAAATGCCGATATGGATTTATTGAGTGAGGCGACCTTGAGTGTTTTGTAGAAGTTTTTATAAAATTTAAATTTAGAAAATATCTTGGTTTATTCTTTTGGAGTAAACCAAGATAGTAATGAATTAGTTATTATTTTTCGAATGCCTTTTGAAAATTTATAGGCATTGCTTGATAGCCCGTGCTACCAACGCCTGTAAATCTCATCTGGACACTTGGCTCTGTTGCTCCCCATTTAAACTCATCTATTTCAGGCTTTGGAGCACTTAGTGGTTTACCAGCTTTAAAATCAAACTGCATACCAGCCGTGGCTGAATAGACCATAATTGAGTTTTTATCGACTTGATACTCTGCTAGTGATGTTACTGGACTATACCACTCCTTGCCACGCTCTTTGCCATATTCCCAAATTTGCTCAACAGTTTTAGCTTTTTCATCCACTTTATACACAACTGCACGAGAGTATTTCATATCTGGTATCGCAGGTTGTTCAAAGCCACGACTATCACCATTATCAAAGACGGTAAGATAAACAATGCCCTTTTTAGACTTGCTATCTATCCTAAATGCTGTATGTTGTGTGTATGTCCAGTCAAATCCACCATTAGCTTCATCTGTATAGCCTGGACATTTTGTATACTCGTCATCACAAATGATCTTATTGCCTTTGCTATCAACTGGTTGAAGTAGTTTAGAGACAAACTCACCTTTCCAGCCTTTATGGCCGCCAAGTATCCACTTTACTTTTTTATCGCGTCCGATTTTGATAACAGCATTTTGATGGCGTGAGCTTATGATGATACTATCATCGCTTGGATCATAATCAACGCTATTTACGTGAGCCCAGTTGCGACCTGCCCCTGTTCCTGCTATGTCACCAAAACTATCACTAGCATCCATTTTAGCTAGATCTTCCTCGCTTAGCGTATGCCCTGCTTGTGATGCGTCTATATTTAGACAAACTGCACCTTGATCTAGAACTTTAACTACATCACTACGATACTGATCTAGTATGTCAAATAATCTCCACTCATCTACGACATTGCCCTGATGATCAACTTCAATTATGACATCGCGTACAGTGCGGACATTTTTTCCGTCAGGACGTTTATAATTTGAACTAGCTACGCGTAAAAGGTAGTTGCCATTTTGCATATTATCCATTGAATGTGAGAAGTCTTGGTAGCCTATAGGAAGTCTGCGGTTAAAAATTTCACGCCCTACAAAGTCATATTTAACATATCTTTGCCCAAACCCCCAGCTTAAAGCACCATCTGAATTTTGCCTAAACCCCATCATAATGCCAGTATTATAAATATTGTTATAATCAAGCAAATTGTCTGAGTTTATATACCATCTAATCTCACCTTTTGTATCAACTACAAAGGCATTTGATGGATAGTTCCATTCAGCTGCACCGCCTACTGGGCTGTTCCATACATAGCTTCCGCTTCTTATGGCAGTTTTTCCACGTATGTTATTTACAAGATACATCCTATCTTTAAATTCTGGATCTACTTTTGAAATTTCAACGCTTACAAAAGGATTGCCGACTTTACCAGCCGAACCTGCACTTATTTGATAAAATGGCGGAGTTGTGATATTATAAGTCTCTTTTACCTTTTCATCTTGACCTTTAAAAACTTTTGTATATTCAACTTCTACTTGATTTTGATAATCCGCATAAAGCCCTACTACTGGGATACCACCATAAGTTTTTAGGCTTTGCGGACCTACTTTGTATCTTATAGTTACGCCATCTTGTTTTGGTAATATGGTTACTTTTGCCTCTTTTATGATGTAGCCACCATTTAAGATAATCGCACTTAAAGGTGTAAGCTCGTAAGGATCCATATATATGCCACCAAGTTTACCCGTGACTTGATAGTCTGTCTTTGCTCCGCTAGTACCCCCTATAGCTAAGGCTGATGTGCTTAAACCACTTATTAACACACCCGTAGCTACGAATGACGAAAGAAATATTTTTGCTTTCATTATTTCTCCTTATTGGTAGTAAAAATTTATTAAATTATAAGTTATCTTTCTGCCAAACTAATGACACAGAGCTTAAACTATGATAATTTATACAATTATATACAAAACTTTTATCTTAAAAGTTATATCAAAATTAAAACAAATTTAAAAAATAGTATAAAATGCAAATTTATTATATAATAGGTTAAAAGTCATAAAAATACAAAAATGAAGAGCATAAACGATAATATAAAAATTTATATCACCATTTTTATAGCCAGTGTATTTGTCATAATGCTTGGTGCAAATGCTTACATGAGTGCTAAAAATGCAATGATAGAGCTGTCAAACAAAAATAAGATAAGTGATAGTGAAAATATCATAAATATGTTTAGTCAATGGATAGATGAGCGATTAGATTCGCTTGTTGTCGCTTCAAAGCTCATAGAGCGTTCTGGTATAGTGCAAGACGATGAGAGCGTGCAAAGCTTTATAAGAGTGCTGAGTGAGATGTCTAGTGAGTTTGATGTTGTGCAGTTTTTAGTAGATGGTGGCGGTATATGGGTTAACGGCGATAGAGTGGAAACTAAAAAGAGTTATTCGTATATATCGGGACTTATATGGTATGTTGATACTAGCACAAACCTAATGCCGACTGTGAATTTTATGCCAAAGCATAGGATGTTGGAGCAGGGGACTTTGAATTTTTGTGTTCCAAATTTTTACAATGGCGAGTTTAAAGCTGTTTTGTGTGGAGTTGTAAAGGCTCAAAGCTTGTTTGATAATATTAAAAACTTTAATTTACCATCAAACTCATACTCATTTATAATAGCAAATGATGGAGAGATTTTAACACCGATGAGCGATGAGAAGCTAAAACAAGAGATACAAAAGGAATTTAAAGAGCAGTTTTTAAAAGAGAGCATAACAAGTATAAATATAGGCTCAAATTTTATATCGCTTGCTCCGATAAAACACTTAAATTGGTATGTAGGAGCTGGTGTGGATAATAAAAAAGAGAGTGCCCATCTACTTGATCGTATCAGCAAAAATGCTATCATCTTGTTACTTGGATTTATAGCTTTGGCGACTTTTGCTAATCTCGCTCATAACTTTATGTATGCACGGATAAATCGGCGTAAAAACGAGTATGAGTTGCTTTTAGTGCATAAAAGTAGGGTGGGTGAGATAGGTGAGCTAATAAGTGGCATAAATCACCAGATCATTCAACCTATAAATTCATTAAAATTAATAATATCTGCATTGATTATGTTAAAGCGTGAAAATAGGCTAACTAATGAAAAATTAGAGAATATGCTTTTAAATGGTAAAAAGTCTATATCTTTATTAGCTGATACGACTGAAATTTTTAGAAATTTTTATAATACCAATGAAAATATAAGTGAGTTTAGTATTCGTCGTAGTGTAGAAAATCTTTTAACTCTTATGCATACTGAGCTTAGTTATGCAAATACTAGCGTAACGCTAAACGACACTAAAGATAAAAATGTAAGGCAAATGCAAAATATTATACAACAAATTTTGATTGTTTTGATACATAATGCCAAAGATGCGTTAGTGGAAAAATTTAAAGACGATATTAAGCAAAGGCATATATTTTTAAATATTAAATTTTTTAATGATCAATGTTTTATAGATGTGATTGAAAATGGCGTTGGAGTTGATAAAAACGTAAAAATATTTAGTGCTCCAAAAACGACAAAGAAATTTGGTAGCGGGCTTGGACTTTATTTTAGTAAAAAATTGGCAAATGAGAAGATAGGTGGTGATATTTTGCTTATAAATCCAAAAAATCCTACTATTTTTAGGCTCAAATTTAAAACAAATTTAAAGGATGTGGATGACTAATGAGACATTAAAGCTTTTAGGAAACATTAGCGTTTTGATTGTAGAAGATGATGATATAGCGTTAGAGACTCTGTACGATGGGCTTAGTCCATATTGTAAGTCTGTATATATAGCAAACGATGGGTATAAAGGTTTAGAGAAGTTTAATAAATTTAATGCTGATATAATTCTTGCAGATATACACCTGCCAATTATGAATGGCTTTGAGATGATGAAACAAATTTTAAAGATAAAACCTAGTCAAAATTTTATAATTATCACATCATATGACACTGATATAAATTTGTTAAAAAGTTTGCAACATGGAGCAACATTATTTTTAAAAAAGCCTTTAGATATAGAAGAGCTTCGCACTGCGTTAATAACACTCACTCATAAAAATGAAAATCAAATAATTAATATTAGTAAAAATTTAAGTGTAAATTTAGCTAAAGAGAAGATATATCATAATGGCGAAGAAATTTATTTAACATTTTCTCAAAATAAGCTATTTTGGCTATTGGTGTATAATTTAAATAGTTTAGTAACATATGATATGATTGAAGATTTTGTTTATGAAAATGAGCCGGTAAGTAAAAATACTATACAACACGCAATTTCAAGATTAAAAAAATATCTTAATATAAATATAAAAAATATCTTTGAAAGTGGCTATATGCTAAATGCATAAACCAAGCTCTACTCTAAAATTTTAGAGTAGAGCAAGATAATTTTTATTAGAAAGGATGGGAGCATTATCGATTTAAAGACGATAATGCAATAAGTTTTGCTATTATTTAGTGAAAGCTTTTTCTACGCTAAATGGAAATGCTTGATAGCCCATAGCATTTGTCATCTTAATCTCTATAGATGGCTCTTTTGCACCCCACTCAAATTCATTGATATGTGGGCTAGGAAGACCTACTGGTCTACCTGTTGCTATGTCAAACTGCATACCAGCAACAGCTGAATATACCATAACGCTATCTAAGTCATCTTGGTATTGTGTCAAGCTTGTAACTGAGCTATACCACTCTCTGCCACGCTCTTTGCCATATTCCCAAATTTGCTCAACAGTTTTAGCTTTTTCATCTACTTTATACACAACTGCACGAGAGTATTTCATACTCGCTATCGCAGGTTGTTCCATACCACGACTGTCGCCATTATCAAATACTGTTAGGTATACAATGCCTTTTTTAGATTTACTATCGATTCTAAATGCCGTGTGCTGAGTGAATTGCCAGTCAAACTCACCCTTAGCTTCGTCTGTATAACCTGGGCATTTTGAGTAGTCATCTTCACAAATGATCTTGTTACCTTTGCTATCAACTGGTTGAAGTAGATATTGTTTAAATTGATCTTTCCAACCTTTGTGGGCACCGAGTATCCATTTGATCTTTTTATCACGTCCGATTTTGATAACAGCATTTTGGTGGCGTGAGCTTATAATGATACTATCATCGCTTGGGTCGTGATCTACACTATTTACGTGAGCCCAGTTTCTGCCCGGTCCAACACCGACTATATCGCCCCATTTATCTAGTGTATCCATAGCCATTAGCTCATCTGTATTTGCAGTATGCCCTGCTTTACTAGCATCGATATTTAAACAAACTGCACCTTGATCTAAAACTTTGATAGTTGTATCTCTGTATGGATCTAAAATTTCATACAATCTCCAATCATCTACGGCATTACCGTCTCTGTCAACTTCAACGATTACGTCGCGAACCGTGCGAACATTTTTACCATCTTTACGCTTTAGGTTAGCATTTGCAACACGAAGCAAGTAGTGTCCGTTATCCATAACGTCCATTGAGTGTGAGAAATCTACATAACCTGCCGGTAGCTCTCTGTCAAATATCTCGCGTCCCATTATGTCGTATTTAACATATCTTTGTCCATGACCCCAAGTCATAGCACCATCTGAGTTTTGTTTAAAGCCCATCATAACACCGGCGTTAAATGGCTGTTTTAGATCATATATTTTGCTTGGCTCCAGATACCATCTGACCTCGCCTTTTGTATCAAGGATGAAGTTATTTGGAGTATAGTTCCACTCTAAAGCACCGCCAGTTGGGTTATTCCATACTACTTTTGTGCCTTTACCTGTTTTATTTACAAAGTTATTTACATAATAAAGCCTATTTGCAAATTTGGCACTTGGAGCTTTTACAACTTCAATTTTATCAAAAAGTGCTCCTTTTTGATTAGGCATACCGGTGCTTTCTAGATAGATAGCTGGAGCATAAATTTTATATGTCTCTTTTACTTTTTCTGGATTTGTTCCACCTATACTTTTTGTGTATTCAACTTCAATGGTGTTTTGATAGTCTGGATACATACCAAATACCGGAATACCACCGTGTGTGCGGATATGCTTGTCATTTACTACGTAGCTTATGGTTTGACCACCCGGTTTTGGAACGATGGTTACTTTAGCATTTGTAACTGTGTAACCGCCATTTTTAATAACTGCTGTTAATGGTGCAGTGTCGTAAGGATTGACGACTACTTCGCCTAGTTTACCGGGGATAGCGTAGTCAATGGCTGAGCCACTCGCTCCGCCGATAGCCATAAGAGCTGTTGGGCTTAATAGTGCGATTGCACCAGCAACTGCTACCGAAAGAAACATTCTTTTCATACTAATTTCTCCTTATTGAAATGTTTGATTGTGGTAATTGTATATAACAAAACTGTCATAAAACTAACACAGAAGTTAAAAATAGCTTAAAAGTATAAAATTTTAATAAATTTCATAAAATTTAAGATATAGATATAATGTTTTATATAAATTTAAGTTTTATTTTAGTTTTTGATAATGATTATAAAGTATTATATTATATAAAATAAAAATTTAGCCCCAGATTTGAGGCTAATGCTTTATTTAAATGTCTTTTGAATATCTATCGGCAATGAGCGGTATCCGATTGTATTTGAATTAACAAATTTCATCTCAAATTCAACCTCTTGTGTGCCGTATTTTATCTCCTCTAAATATGGTGTAAGCTGAGCTTTACCGGCACGGAAAGCAGCAACATCTCCAAGACCAGCAGTAGCTGAATAGATAAACATTGTATTGCGACTAGGGATATATTCTGTTACTGATGTGATAGGACTATACCATTCAAAACCACGTTGTTTACCATATTCCCAAACTTGCTCGACAGTCATATTTTTCTCATCAACTACGTATTCAACTGCACGGCTATATTTCATATTTATCATCGCAGGTTGTTCCATGCCACGACTATCGCCGTTGTCAAACACACTTATATGCACCTTATCGCCCTTTGATTTTTCATTGACTTTATATGCGGTGTGTTGCGTCCAAGTGTAGTCAAATCCACCTTTTTCATTCTCATATCCAGGGCATTTTGATCCACTTGCTCCGCAATCTATCTTGTTACCTTTACTATCAATCGGAGTTAGTACTTTTTTAGCTAGTTCGCCAGTCCAGCCCTCTTTGCTAGCAAGTATCCATTTTACTTTTTTATCACGAGTGATTTTTACAACGGCACTTTGATTTCTAACTGAAAGGATAATACTATCATCATGTGCGTCATAATTTACTGAGTTTATGTGAGCCCAGTTACGACCTACGCCAACGCCAGTTACATCGCCAAACGAAGCCTTCTCATCCTCCATCTCTTCTTTGCTTGCTGTCTGACCTGCCTTGCTTGCATCAACGTTTAGGCACACTGCACCTTGATCAAGTGCAAGCAAATTTACATCTCTATATGGATCAAGTATATCCATTATCTTCCATTCATCTATCACGTTGCCATTTGCGTCAAGTTCAATGATAACATCACGCACACTACGGACATTTTTACCATCGACTCTTTTATAATCAGCAGATGCAACACGCAATAAAAATGTCCCCTTTGAAGTCTCTTCCATATGATGAGAGAAGTCTATGTAACTCTTTGGTAGTTCACGTTGGAAAATTTTACGTCCCATTAGATCATAGCGGTTCATCATTTGGCTTTGTCCCCATATTATGTCACCATTTGCTGTTTGGTCAAAGCCCATCATATTGCCCTTTTTCTTGATGTTATCAGGATCTCTAAATTCATCTGTTTTTAAAAACCATCTTATATCGCCCTTGCCATCAACTGCCCAAACATAGCTCTCATAGTCCCACTCTAGTGCACCACCTATAGGGTTATTCCACGTTACTTGTGCTGCATTTGGTAAAATAGAGCTTAAGTGGTTCATTAGATAGATATTATTGTGGTATTTTGGATTATCTTTTGTGATAACAGCATTTGGTAGACTTTGCTTTTGACCTGTTCCAGAGCCATATACAGCGATATTTGGAGCATAAATTTTATAGCTTTCCTTAACCGCTTCGCCATTTCTTTTATAACTTACTTCAACTTCATTGACATAATCAGGGTATAGTCCCCATATCGGGATACCACCGTGTTGAAGTGCTTTTTGATTTGATACATCGTAGGCTATATCGACACCATCTTTCTTGGCTTTTACTACGACTTTTATGTCAGTTAGTGTGTATCCTGCATTTCTTATAATTGCAGTTAATGGAGCTACCTTATATGGGTTCATCTGCACAGCACCTATCTTGCCAACGCCACGATAAGTCTTAGGACCGCTTCCGCCACCAGCTGCAAATGCAAAAATGCCACTAAGTGCCAAAGCTGACACAACTGCAAATGAGATAAATTTAATTTTCATCTGTTACTCCTTAAAAAATATTGTTGTTATTTTAATGAATACAAATGATATAGGTATGACTTGAAAGTTAAAATAAGCTTAAAAATTAAAGAATGTAAATGATCTTGGTTTGATTAACTTAGTTTAATTTTTTTCAGAAAAGATTTAAATCCTTTATTTTGTTAACAACTTTTTTATAAATTTAAATACCTGGGTAAACGCAAATAAAGCTTATAATATAACAATCTATTTTGCAATTTAAGCTTATCTTCATTACTCAATCCTGTAAAGTGTCCATAGACATTTTCTAACATCTTAAGATCTTTGTTGCCCTAGATTTTCTTTAATGATTAAAGGATTCACCTTATCATTTAAAAGAATACTAGCATATGTATGCCTTAAAGAGTGCAATCCTGAATACTTTAGCCCAAGTAAGTTACAAAGGTTAATAAATTGTTGTATGCGAAAAATTAGACCCTTTAAAATTTTTTAATTCATTAAGTTAAGTGGTTACAAAAATATGGGAGCATTAGCTCCCTGGGTGTAAGATAGTATCTTCTTACCTTGAGTTCTTATAAATCTTTTAGCTTCTCTCTATTGTCTTTAAGAGATTTGATTTTATCTTCAGTGAGATTAAGTTCGCTAAGAGATTCATCTAAGCTTATCAAAGCTTCAGCCTTAAGATACTCAGTGCCAGCTTCTAGCGAAGCAACTACATTGTCTATTGAGCCTACAATCCTTGTAGACATTTTCTTAAAAGTTTTCCAAAACATTTTTGGCTCCTTAAAATAATTTAGGTTTACACCATAGACAAAACCTAGCAAATGGCTAGTAAAAAGAATTCTTATATCAGAGTATAGGGGGGGGGGGATAGAGAAATTTTCAGACACACAGGAGAGCTACTACCCTCATATTAAATTATAATTTTTCCTATTAAGTTTTCCTATAAAGTTTTTCTATGAAGTTTTCTTAGGAAGTTTTTCCTTACAAAGTTTCTCTCTCATCTTCTTTATCTTTTTATGTGATTAAAGCCAGACTATCTTATGACATACAAGATAGCAAATGTAACCACTAGTTACAGATAATATATTTGTGTTTTTTTTTGATTTTTTAGTTAATACTTTTTAATTTATTTAGTATAATAAATTTTAAATGAAATGGTTTGAAAAATTTTTAAGAGCTTCTATCGGTTTAGAGTATCTCCTTATAAGAGTTGGTATTAAGGGGATTAAAATATATAAATTTAACAGTTGCAAAATTTAGGGCGTAGTCATAGCGACTACGCTGTTTTAGAGTATCAGACGTTAAATCTAAAATGCATAATATCGCCGTCATTTACGATATAGTCTTTGCCTTCAAGTCGCATTTTACCGTTCTCTTTTGCACCATTTTCGCCTCCATACGCGATATAATCATCATAACTGATAACCTCTGCACGGATAAATCCACGCTCAAAGTCATTATGTATCACGCTAGCCGCCTTTGGTGCTTTCCAACCTTTTGTGATGGTCCAAGCTCTGACTTCAACTACACCAGCGGTAAAGTAACTTATTAAATTTAGTTTTGCAAATGCTGTGTGTATGATTTTTTCTAGCCCACTCTCACTAGCACCAAGTTCAGTTAAAAACTCATAAGCCTCCTCATCGCTCATACCTACAAGCTCCTCTTCCACCTTGGCACATAGCTTTATTACTTCGTGATCTGAGGCTGCTGCAAACTCACGTAGTTTTTTAACATACTCATTATCGTCTGCGATACTGTCCTCATCTACGTTTGCACCATATATCACCTCTTTTGCACTTAGTAGACGAAGCTCTTTGTTTATGGCTATATAAATTTCATTTTCACGCTCACTAAAGCTACTTGCACTCTTGCCATTATTTAAGTGCGAGAGTAGTAAATTCGCCATTTCAAGCATCTCTTTTGCACCCTTTGTGTTAGCTTTTGCTTCGCGAGTTAGACGCTCTATTTTTTTATTTAGTTGCTCTATATCAGCCAGTATCAGCTCTGTTTCTATGATCTCAACATCACGAATAGGATCAACTCCGCCTTCAACGTGTGTGATATTTTCATCATCAAAACAACGAACTATATGCAGTATCACCTCTGTTTCACGTATATTTGAGAGAAATTTATTACCGAGTCCTTCGCCACTACTTGCACCCTTAACAAGCCCTGCTATATCCACAAACTCAATAGTCGAGTATTGTATACGGTTTGGATTTACTATTTTTGCTAGTTCATTTAGCCTTTTGTCTGGTACTGGCACGACTGCTTTGTTTGGCTCTATCGTGCAGAATGGATAGTTCGCACTCTCTGCGTTTTGTGCCTTTGTAAGAGCATTAAAGGTTGTTGATTTGCCAACATTTGGAAGTCCGACTATACCTACTGCTAGACCCATTACAGCTCCTTTACAAGTGCATTTAGATAGTATAGACTCATACGTACGCCAGCACCTGTTGCACCGATTTGATTATATCCCCACGCCTTTTCTAGGTATGCAGGACCTGCGATATCAAGATGTATCCACTTGTCTTTATATTCATCTTTTATAAATTTTTCTAGGAAAAGTCCAGCCGTTATCGCACCGCCATATCGTCCACTAGCTGCGTTACTAATGTCTGCGATATTGCTTTTTATTAGCTCTTTTAAGTATTTGTTAAAGTGAAGTATTGTGCTTAGTTCGCCACTTTTTTCGCTCTTTGCTCTAAATTCAGCTTTTAGCTCCTCATTTACACCCATAATGCCACTTGTATATTCGCCAAGTCCGACCACACAAGCACCTGTTAGCGTCGCCATATCTATAAGCACATCAGGCTTAAAGTCTTGTGCATAGCTAAGACAATCTGCAAGGACTAAACGCCCTTCAGCATCTGTATTTCGTACCTCTATACTAATGCCACTTCGTGAGATAAGCACATCATCTGGTTTGTATGCATTGCCACCTATCATATTTTCAGTCGCACCTAAAATAGCATGAATTTCAAGTGGTAAGTTTAATTCGGCAGCACCAATTATAATACCCATTGCAGCCGCCGCACCACTTTTGTCAGCTTTCATTGTTAACATATAATCAGCCGGTTTTAGACTAAGTCCACCACTATCGTATGTAAGCCCTTTACCGACAAAGATGATACGTTTTTTAGCACCTTTTGGCTTGTATGTTAAATGTATCAAGCGTGGCGGATGTATGCTTGCACGATTGACTGCTAAAAACGCATTCATACTCTCTTTTTCTAAAAATTTCTCATCATAAACTTCACATTTTATAGTAGGGTAGGTTTTAGCTATATTTTGTGCTTCTTCTGCCATTTTTTGAGGAGTATAAATTTCAGGGATTTCATTTACTATGCTTTTAGTAAAATTTGTAGCACGTGCGATTATCTCGCCGTTTGTTATACCTAGTCTAGCCTTTTCTATATCCACTTTTTCGTCGTTAAACTCATCGGTACTAAATATAACTTCGCTTAATTTATAGCTCTCTTTTTTTTCTTTGTATTTATTAAACTCATACGCACCTAACACAAATCCCTCTACGATGGCTTGAAAACTTTGCTTGGTGCAACTTGCAATGTATGAGCCTAGCTTTACACTCTTTACATTTAGGCTTTTAAGCGTATTATATGCCTTTGCAGCTGCTGTGCGTAGCTCATCGTATTCAAGTTTGGCTAAATTTACATATAATCTCGCACTCTCACCTAAAAGTAGTGGATTTTCGCCTTTATAGTTATAAAATTTAAAAGCTTTTTCATCTTTTATAAATTTATGTTTTAAATTTTTATCTACTATAAAAATTAGCTCAATATCCGCTTTTATCGTATCTATGTGTTTGTTTGATATTTTAAATTCCATTATATCTATTTCCCCTTTGAGATAGTATTTTGCTTTCAATTCTTCTAAACATTAAAAATAGTCCACCAAAAAATGCTACGACGATAGGGATCGCAACATACCAGTGTTTTTCAGCGATGTTTATTATATTCCAAATTTCTTTGCCAAAGAACCATGCTAAAAGTATCGTGATTGCTGCCCAGCACCAACCACTTATCAAATTTATAAAGGCATATTTTTTAGCACTATATCGTGTCAGACCGATACTCATTGGGATTATTACGCGAAAGCCATACATATAGCGTTGCAAAAATATTATGGGTGAACCATATTTTTTTAGCATTAGGTGTGCGATAGCGAATTTTCGGCGTTGTGCATGAAGTTTTTTAGCGATGTATTTTTTATTGTATCTGCCAAGATAGAAATAAATTTGATCGCCTACAAATGCTCCAATCCCTGCTACAAATATCGCAAGAGTGACATTTACGTGTCCTTCGTGTGCTAATATACCACCTAATATCAGTGCTAGTTCGCCTTCCATAATACACCATAAAAATAGAATAATATATGCGTATTGATGATAGTTTAGCATTAAATTTTTTAGTGTCTCTTCCATAATCAAATCTCTAAAATACTATAAATTTTTGTAAAATTTTTAAGCTCTTTGCTTCCGCCAAGCTCTTTTAAATCTATCAAGAAACAAGCTTCAACGCAGTTAGCTTTGGTCTGGTTTATAAGCTCAACAGATGCTTTTGCTGTGCCCCCAGTAGCTATTAGATCGTCCATAAGCAGCACTCTTGCACCATCTTTTTGACCAAATGCGTCTATGTGAATTTGCACCTCATCTACGCCATATTCTAGACTGTATTTTTGTGAGATTGTAATATATGGTAGTTTTTTAGGCTTTCGTATTGGCACAAATGGTAATCTTAGACGTGCTGCTAAAGCTGCCCCAAAGATAAATCCACGAGACTCAATGCCGGCGATAAAATCGATATGCTTATCTTCGTAGTGAGCAACTAGGTGATCCATTAAAAAATTAAATGCATCTTTGTTATTTAATAGTGTTGTGATGTCACGAAATATAATGCCAGGCTTTGGGAAGTCCTTGATGGCACGGATAGAGTTTAGCAGATACTCTTTTTGTTTTTCATCTAAATTTTTCATTTTTCTCTTTCATTTTCTTATTATAACAATGCCTCGATCTTGCTCTCAAGCTCACGAATGCGTCCGCGAAGTTTATCGTTTTCTAAGCGGTATTGTGAGTTTCTAGTGCGAAGAGAGGTTACATCATTTTTTGTTTTGTTTAGCTCATCAGTTAGTATATCGATATTGCCAAGACTTCGTTGAAGCTGAATTTGTAGCTTTCTGATGACAATCTCTGTGTCTTTAAGGTTATTTTTCATAAAATCTTTAGTTATTCGCTCTTTTTTAAGTAATGTTTTAAAATAAAATACCATAACAACTAGATATAAACAGATACAAATTAGCAGTGTTAAAAATAGCCACTCAGTCATCACTACTCCTTTTGGCTAAATTTGGCTCGATCTTTGCGATACGCCTCTCGTGTCTTCCGCCCGAGAACTCGGTATTTAAAAAGATATTTAACATCTTTAAAGCCATCTGTTTTTCTATCACTCTTGCACCCATTGCGATGACATTTGCATCGTTATGCTCTCTTGCTAAAGATGCGGTTGTCTCATCGTGGCAAAGGGCACAACGCACGTTATTATGGCGATTTGCAGCTATTGAGATGCCGATACCTGTCCCACATATCAGTATACCGCGATCATCTGGTGTAATACTTTGTGCTAATGCGTGAGCAAAATCAGGATAATCAACGCTATCTTTATCATTTTGTGCTCCAAGATCAACGACTTCATAGCCTAAATTTATTAAATTTTCTTTTATTTCACTTTTTAATGCAAACCCAGCGTGATCGCTTGCTATAAGAATTCTCTTTGATTTCATAAAAATATCCGCAAATTTAAATTATATGAGATTATATCTCAAACCTTATTAAACAAAAATTTTAAAGCAAAAATCTAACTAAACTCAAAACATATCCTATAGGATAGAAAAACTGCTCTTTAAATGGCGAAATCATAATTATGATAAGTATGATAAAGCCGTATCTTTGGCTATTTGCATATGAATTTGCCAACGCGTGAAGTCTAAAAATTCTAAATACATATTCAAGTGCTTTTGAGCCATCAAGTGGCGGTATAGGATAGAGATTAAACAGAGCAAGTATTAAATTTACCGTAAAAAGTATGTATAAAAACTCAGCTAAAATTTGGCTAGGAAATGTTGCCTTTACCGCACCGAATGCAAAAAAAGCTAATACAAAAAGGGTAAGATTATATGTTATTCCAGCCAGTGCAACAGCTATCGCACCTTTATACCCACCATTTCTTATCACAGTATTTATAGCGATCGGCACTGGTTTTGCCCAGCCAAATACAAGCCCAGTGCTAAGATACATAAGTGCTGGTACGACTATAGTGCCGAGTGGATCTATATGATTTATAGGATTTATGCTAAGGCGACCTAAATTTTTAGCAGTGTTATCTCCAAATTTATATGCGACCCAGCCGTGAGCGATCTCATGTCCTACGATGGATATGATAAGCACTATCGTCATTATAATAAGCTGTTTTATATCGATATTATTAATGAAGTCCATCAACTTCGCCCTCACTCACAGCGTATTTTGTAAATTTTTCATCATTTTGTATCGTATCTACAAGACGACCTATGCGTTCCCAGCGAATTTTATACTCACTATCCCAGCTAAAATAGACAAACCAAGGTTTGCCAACTATAAATTTATAATCAACCGCTCCCCAAAAACGACTATCACTTGAGTGATCGCGGTTATCACCCATCATAAAATAGCTATCTTTTGGTACTTTAAAATAAAAAGCATTAAATGGATAATTTTTATTTTGTTCTAGCTCTGGAATGATGATGGGTTTCATAGCGAGTTTACCAGCATTTAGATACATAACCATTTGATCAAATAAATTTACATCTGTATCATAGTGAATGCCACTAAATTTATATGGCTCACGCACAAAAAGTTTACCATTTAATGTAACAATGTCCTTTGCATCGTAGTTTGAGCTGATATACTCATCGCCCTGTGATGGACGTAAGAATGTCTGTTTTTCGATGAAAATAATCTCATCTTCGCTTGTAGCAAAGCAGCGTTTAACATAATGCATCTTCTCATCGTATGGATAACGAAATACGACTATATCGCCACGCTTTGGTCCCGCACCTGTGATTAGATGTCCATTGTTATTTAGCTCTGGAAGTACTTTTACTTCAAGCCAAGGTATACGAGGCGTAGGCACTCCATAGCTAAATTTTTTAACAAAGAGATGATCGCCTATTAAAAGTGTGTTTTTCATCGAGCCTGATGGGATTACAAAGGCTTGAACGAAGAAAAATATCACTAGCAAGACGATTATAATCGTGCCAGTCCAACTGCTCGAAAAGTCGTATAGTTTGTTTAAAATTTTTCTCATTTTTTTGCTTTTTTATAAATTTATACCAAGTTTTTTGGCACGATATTTAGCTGACTTGATCGTGTTGCTTAGTAACATTGCAATAGTCATTGGTCCTACGCCACCTGGTACTGGTGTTATGTAGCTAGTCTTTGGTGCAACTGCGTCAAAGACTACATCACCAACTAAACGCCCATCATCAAGGCGGTTTATACCTACATCTATGACTATTGCACCATCACGTACCATATCAGCGGTGATAAAATTTGGCTTACCGATAGCTGCTACTATCAGATCAGCATTTTGGCAAATTTCCTTTAAATTTTTAGTCTTTGAGTGAGTTATAGTGACTGTCGCAGATGCGTTTAACAACAGATTTGCCATAGGTTTGCCTACAATGTTACTTCGTCCGATGATAACAGCATTTAGACCGCTTACATTTATATTATATTCGTTTAAAATTCGCATTATCCCAAGGGGTGTACAAGGCACAAATCCATCAAGTCCGCTTACCAACCTACCGACATTTATCGCGTGAAATCCATCGACGTCTTTGTCTGGGCGGATTGTTTTTAGTATCGTCATCGTGTCGATATGCTTTGGTAGCGGTAGCTGAACTAAAATACCATCAATGCTATCGTCTAAATTTAAAATATTTATAAGTGCGAGTAGCTCACTTTGGCTTGTGTTTTCGCTTAGGCGGTGCATAACTGACTTGATATTGTTTGCTATACACGCTTTTTCTTTCGATGCGACATAGGTTTGGCTGGCTTTGTCTTCACCTACTAAAATAACTGCCAAAGTTGGTTCAATACCAACATCTTTAAGCTTGATCGCTTGTGCTTTTACTTCCTCTTTAACTTTTACACTGATCGCTTTTCCATCTAAAATAGTCATTTTTGTCCTTATTTAAAAGCTTTTTTAATCACAAAAATAGTATGATATCCAAAATTTAATTAAAATTTTAAAAATTTGGATAATAATGAGAGCAATTTTTTGTATTTTCTTTTTGTGTTTGGCTATTTTTGGAGCTGATTTTATAACAAGAATGGAATATGCAAGGATGCTCTATCTAAATCCACGTGGTATCGGTTGTGACAAATGTCACGGAGCAAATGGCGAGGGCGGTGTGATCTCGAGATTTAAATATTTTAATAAAAAAACTAAACAGATCGTCGACGATGAACTGACTGCTCCGCGTATAAATAATGTTGATTTTGATAAATTTAAAAAGGCTATTTCAGAGCCAAAAAGCATAATGCCAAGTTACTTTTTAACTGATGAAGAGAGTGGCGTATTATACGAATATATCGTTAGTTTAGATAAACAAAATAAAAATAGCAAAAATAAGAAAATTAAAAATAAGAAAGGCGAAAAATGACAAATAAAGATGCTTTTAGTGAAGCTAAAAATTTTATTCCAGGTGGCGTGGATTCACCGGTTAGAGCATTTGGCAGTGTTGGTAGTAATCCGTTATTTATCGAGCGTGGAGATGGTGCATATATATATGATGTCGAGGGTAAAAAGTATCTTGATTTTGTGCAAAGCTGGGGGCCACTCATCTTTGGACATTGTGATAAAGATATAGAAAATGCCGTTATAAATGCAGTAAAAAAAGGCTTAAGCTTTGGAGCACCGACACTTGTTGAGACTGAGTTAGCTAAACTAATATGTTCAAAATTTGACAATATAGATAAAATTCGCTTTGTTAGCTCAGGCACAGAAGCTACGATGAGTGCGATACGTGTAGCTCGTGGTTTTGCTAAAAAAGATGGACTTATAAAATTTGAAGGCTGCTATCACGGACACAGTGATGCATTGCTTATAAAGGCTGGAAGTGGTGCAACGACTTATGGAAATGCCTCAAGTGCTGGTGTGCCAGAAGATATAGTTAAAAATACGCACCTCGCGATATATAATGATCTTGATAGTGTGGAAAAAATTTTTAAAACTCAAAGCATAGGGGTTTTAATCGTTGAACCGATCGCTGGAAACATGGGACTTGTGCCGGGCGATAAGGAATTTTTGCAAGGACTTCGTGAGCTTTGTGATAGATATGAAGCTGTGTTAATACTTGATGAGGTTATGAGTGGATTTAGAGCGAGTGAGCTAGGATCGGTACCATTTCACGGCGTAAAAGCTGATATTATAACATTTGGTAAGGTTATTGGTGGCGGTATGAATGCTGCAGCATTTGGTGGCAGACGCGAGATAATGGACTGTCTAAGTCCAGATGGTGCGGTTTATCAAGCAGGGACACTAAGTGGCAATCCAGTTGCGATGAGTGCTGGTATAGCTGCACTTTCAAAGATATATAACAATAAAAATTTATATCCTAAGCTTACAAATTTAGCCACTTGTTTGATGGATGGATTTAAAAGAGCGGCTGATGCGGCTAATGTAGCATTAGTTACTGATGTGCGAGGATCAATGTTTGGCTATTTTTTCACAGATAAAGCGGTTAAAAACTATAATGATGCTTTAAAAAGCGATACTAAAATGTTTGCTAAATTTCACACAGCTATGCTAAAACGTGGTATCTATTTAGCACCGAGCCAGTTTGAGACCGGATTTGTCTGTGATGCTATGATTCAGGCAGATATAGACTATGCGATAAATGCAGCTTATGAAGCATTCGCCGAGATAAGATAATGTCAAAAGATACAAGACTAAAAAAAATAGTTTCAGGTGCAGATCAGCTAAGTCTTGGCATATCGATCGTCGTAGCTATCGCACTTGGTGTTGGGCTTGGACTTTGGCTAAAAAGCCTTACAAGCTGGAGCTTTATGCTTTGGTTTGGTTTAGCACTAGGCATAGCAGCGGCAATATTAAATGTATATAAGGCTTATAAAATTCAGATAAGAAGCCTTGATGAGCTAAAAGATGAAAAACGCTATAAACCTATAAATGATGAGGATAATGAGTGATAAAAACGCTCGTTAAAATTTATGCCACTTTTTGGCTTGTTTTACTAGTGGTTGGAGCTTTTATATCGCTAGAGTTTTTGATTAGTTCTCAGGTGGCATTTTTCAGCACAGTTTTAATACTCATCACTAGTTTTTATGCATATAAAAGGCGAGTTGAGATAAAACTTGCAAATGAAAAAGATGAAATTTTAGCCCGTGAGCGTGAGCTTGATGAGAGTGAATATGATGAATGGGGGCTTGATAACACAGTAGTACAGACAAATACTGACACAACACAAGAGAGCCAAATATTTATAAAAAATGAGATAAAAACTTCAAAAATGTCTAATATAAATAAGGCTAGAATAAATTTAAAAGATGAAAAAGAACGTCTAAAGCGTAGAAAATATAAGCTAAAAGAGATAAATTTAACCACAGCATTTATGCCGTATAGACTTTTAGCGTATGGTGTTTTTGTGTTTTGCTTTTTAGTGTTAAAACGTAGAGATATGCTTGATATTGTTGGATTTTTGATGGGGCTTAGCACTATGCCTATTGGTATATTTGTCTTTGCATTCTTTAATAGGCAAGATAAAATTTAAAGGAAAGGTATGTCAAGTAGTACACGTGCAATAAATTCGATGCTACCGCTATTTTTAGGTATGAGTTTGCTATTTATCGGCAATGGACTTGTTATAAGCTCTGGTAGCGTGGAGTTAAAACGTATAGGTACGAGCGAGGTTATGATAGGAGCTATCAATACTTGCTTTTTTATCGGTGCGATGATTAGCACGATGACCTCTCACCTTATCGTTTTGCGTGCAGGACATATACGAGCATTTGCGATATTTAGTGCGATATTTAGTCTATCTGCGATGTTCCATAGCTTGAGTATGAATTTATATTTTTGGGCGATACTTCGTGCGTTACTTGGATTTTGCTACTACGCACTTTTGATGGTTATAGAGAGTTGGTTAAATTCAAAGACGCCAAACCGCATACGTTCGCGTATCTTGGCATTTTATGAAGCGGTTTTTTATATAAATTTTGGACTTGGTATATTGATACTTTCGCTTGAACTTAAGACGTTTGAGGTATTTATCATAGGTGCGGCATTTTTAATGCTTTCTACGATACCTTTGTATCTTATACGCATAAAAGAGCCACCTTTACCGCCACGTCAAAGTGTAAGTATGCCTAAAATTTTTACTATCGTGCCACTTGCACTTGTGGGAAGTGTAATCGCTGGAGTATTGATAAACGGCTTTTTCTCAATGTCTAGCGTATTTATTATGCTTCAAGGTTATGGAGCGAAAGAGGTCTCATTTTTTATGACGATAGCGATGTTTGGAGGATTTTGTGCTCAGTTTTTTATAGGAAAACTCTCTGATAAATTTGGTCGTCGTCCAGCGATTATATTTTCTTGTACTATTGCGTTTGTATCGGCTTTGGCGTTTTTGTTTAGTACAAATTTAAAAGTCCAGTATGGTTTGGCATTTTGTCTTGGAATGGGGATATTTTGCCTTTATGGATTATCGATAGCACGTGCAAATGATGCATTAACTGACAGAAGTAAAAGTGTCGAAGTTAGTCGTGCTTTGCTTTTTAGCTACTCATCTGGTTCGCTTATCTCGCCACTTGTTATGGGGGCTAGTATGGATATGTTTGGCACATTTGGATTTATCTATGTTTATCTTACTTTGAGTTTAGTTTTGCTAGTTTTTGCGTTTACTAAAGAGACGATACCAGTAGAGCTTCGCAAGAGTTATCATCCGCACGTTTCACGAACGATTGCTATCGATGGACTAAATACAACGGATAATTTTACCGATATGGAAAATAAAAAGTAAAAAATGGAAATTTCAACCAACCTAAGCACAAGTGTTCAAAGTGCTACGGCTACTCCTTCTCAGATCATTTCTGGCTCGACTAGCGTAGCAAGTCAGATCGCCACACAAAATCAAATTTTTAAATCACAGCAACAAAATACAACGATGAGTCAAACTGTATCAGAAGCATTTGATAATCTTGATAAACTCGTGGCTCGTGTGCTTGACGAGCTTAAAAGTGCTAGTAGTACTAGCAAAACAGCTCAAATTTTACAACAAGTTAAAAATACCCAGATCGCACCAAATTTAGCCAAAGATATGCAAAATCTTGCAAAAGTTTTAGAAGCCCAAGCAAATTTAAACGCAGATAATGATCTTAAAGGTCTAGCTATCAAACTGAAAGAATTTTTAAAACCGATAGCCGATCTAAGTAGTGCTGGGTTAAATGAACAGATAAAAAATTCAGGTATTATGCTTGAAGCAAATTTAAAAGACGCTATCACTGCTCAAAAGTTGCCACCATCGATACAAAAGCTACTTATGGATATAAAATATTTAAATAACAAAGAACTTTTAGCACAGATAATGACCTTAGCAAATGACGAAAACCTGGATAACTCAAAGTCATTTTCAAAGCTAAACACGATGTTGCTAGCTGCACAGGATAAGGCTGAAACGACGCTTAATAACTCAAGTTTAAAGTCGCTTTTTATCGATGTAAATAAGCTTGATAATATGGCTAAATTTTTAGACAAAAGCTTAACAAAGCAGCCAAATGCAGACGTAATAAAAAATCAAATTAGTAAAATACTAGAATTTGTATCAAGTTTGAATGATAAAATTTCAAATCTTCAGTCCGAAAAACTTAACCAAAATTTTTCATTTATTTCAAACTATAAAGATCTAAAAGTAATTCTAGAAAGCCTAGAAAAGAGCCTAAAGGGGATTAATAATATCGGCGATGAGATAGGCTTAGTTAAAGAGTTTCGCACTCAAACCGATGCTCATGGTCAAGGCACACTTCAAGATAAACTAGAGAGTGCAGCACGTAGGTTGGCTCAAACATTAAACGTTGCAGACCGTGATGCTAGTATAGCAAAGATAAACTTAGATGAAACAAGATCACTAATAAAACAGCTCAAACTAGCAAATTTAGATGAAGCAAATATTACACAAAAAAGCTCAGCCGATATAACAAAAACGCTAAGTTTAGATGTTAAAAACACACTTTTAACTATCACTGAAAAGAGCCAAAATGCCCAGATAAACCAAATGGCAAACAAAATGCTCTCACAGATAGAGATGCATCAAATGATTTCAAGTCTTCAAGGAGGAGTGCAGACTTATATGCCTTATATTTGGGATGGTGTTGAGGGTGGAAGTGTGGCGTTTAAGAGTGGAAAAAAAGATAAATTTTATGCTCAGATCAGTCTAAATTTTAAAAAATATGGCGATATAAATGTGATGATAGGGCTTATAGATAAACGTTATATCGATATATCGATCGCGACGCAAACTAAAGAGTTTAAAGAGCTTATAAAAACTGACGCAAGTGAGCTAAAACAGGCTATCTCACAGTTTGGGCTTATAGTGTCAAATTTTAATCTAAAAGCGATGTCAAAAGATGAGTTGTCAAAAAAATTTAAAAATTTTGACGGTTTTGACGTTGGATATGATAAGAAAATTTAATGCAGATAACTAAAAAAAAGGCAGTTGCATTAGGGTATAACAAAGCTAAAGATAATGCCCCTAAAGTCTTAGCAAGTGGTGCTGGAGAGGTCGCAAAAAATATCATAAATATTGCACAAAAATATAATATACCTATAAAAGAGGACCCAGACTTGATTGAAATTTTAAGCAAAGTTGAGATAAATGATGAGATACCGCCAAATCTGTATAAAGCGGTCGCAGAGGTATTTAGCTTTCTATATAAGATTACAAATAAAAAATAAATTTTAATAGTTATTTAAAAAGATTTATATTATTATTAGAAAATAATTTTCCAAAAGGAGTTTTTAATGAAAATTTCCACTAAAGTGGTTTTTATGAGTGTTGCATCTTTACTCGTGTTGTTTGTGGCACTTGTATTTTTAAATAACAATATGAGCAATAAAACGTTACGTAATACAGAAGGTTATCTTAGACAATTTGTGTTACAAGAGAAAGAAGTCGGACTAGTTGAAAACTGTGATATATTTGCTGATTTTATCAAAAATATACAGATTGAATATTTAAAAGCTGGAGAAAGCAATGATGACATCAAAAGCGATATCTTTGAATATATTAAAAATGTAAGATTTGGCCCAGATCGTGACGGATACGCATTTTTAATGGATGATAAAAGTAAAATGATACTCTACCCACCAAATTCAAATCTAAATAACACAGATCAATCAAATATGACAGATAAAAATGGTATTAAGATAATGCAAGAGTATGCAAGAACTAGTACAAAAGATGAATTTGTTCGATATATATACAATGATGATCCTAGGGTTGGTAACAGTAGAAGGGTAAATATAGCAGGAGAAGATATGATACTTGTTATATCTACTAGTTTAGCCGCTGATAAAAAAAGAATAGATGATGCTATTAAAATTTTAAATGCTGATGCAGAGCGAGGTATACGTACTTTTATTATTACCGCTGTTGCGATAGCTATCGTATTTATCCTTGCAACATTGTTGTATTCAAAATTTTCTATAACAAACCCACTAAATACACTTATAGCACGTGCTAGAAACCTATCGAGTGGAGATGGAGACCTAACTCGTAAATTAGAAATTCGTGGTAAAGATGAGATAGCACAAGCTAGTGAAGCTATAAATGACTTCATAGAAAAAGTTAGAGTACTTATATCTGACGCAAAGGGGCTTTCATCTGAAAACTCATCTGTGGCAAATGAGCTGAGTTCAACATCTCTTCATACAGGAAAACGCGTAGAGGATTCAACTACTATAGTTGCTAAAACAAGCAAGGAGTGTAATAATATCCAAACAAATATGAAAACATCCATAGAGATTGCTCAAAATGGTAAAAAAGATCTACAAGAGGCTATAAGATACGTGGATGAAGCGACTAAGGCTATATCAAATTTATCAAGTCAAATTTTGCATTCGGCACAAACAGAGAGCGAGATGGCTATCAAGATAGACCAACTAAGTCGTGATGCAGAGCAGGTAAAATCAGTCCTAGTTGTGATAAATGATATTGCAGATCAGACGAATTTGCTAGCACTAAATGCAGCTATCGAAGCGGCTCGTGCAGGTGAGCATGGTAGGGGATTTGCCGTAGTTGCTGATGAGGTTAGACAACTAGCTGAGCGAACTCAAAGAAGTTTAACTGAGATAAATGCAACTATAAATGTAATCGTCCAAGCCATCACAGAATCAAGCACCCAGATGAATGAAAACTCAAAACAAATTCAGACCTTAACATCTGTCGCAAGTGATGTTGAAAATACGATAAAAGTTATGAGTGAGGTTATGGGTAATGCTATAGGATTGTCTGATAAGACGATACAAGATTACATAAATACTGGTAAAAATATCGATGATATAGTCAAAAATATAGATGGTATAAATGCTATATCAACAGAAAATGCTAGAAGCGTTGAAGAGATCGCGGGAGCTGCCGAACATCTAAATAAAATGACAGATGCACTAAACGCAAAGCTAGGCGAGTTTAGAACTTGAGTAAAGATATATCAGACAAGCTTAGACTTGTCTGATATATAGCTAAGGAGTGCATCATTACTTAAAGTAGCAAGGTATAAGTTTTATTACAAAATGTATAGTAAATTTAATAAAATGTAATACTTAATTTGCTATAATCCGCCAAAATTTAAAGGTATTGTATGGCTCAAAAATTAGTATTAATAGGTGCATCGACAGGCGGACCGGGACATATAAAAAAGCTTTTAAAAGGCGTTAAAATCGGTGATGCCACTATTGTGATAGCTCAGCATATGAATAAGATGTTCATCTCATCATTTGCTACTCAGATAGGTAGAGAGTGTGAGATAGATGTTGAGCTTTTAAGCAAAAGACAATTACTAAAAAATAAAGTTTATGTATGTGATCAAAATTTTACTATAAATGAGACTTTGCCATTTGGTGCTAAACCAAATGCTGATACAAAAACCATCTATACACCAAATGTAGATATGCTATTTAGCTCAGCTGTTGGCATATGCAAAAGTGCAAGTGTTATGGCTATACTTTTAACAGGCATAGGCGATGATGGTGCTACTGGGCTTGATAAACTATACAAAGCTGGTGCAAAATGTATCGCTGAGAGCGAAGAGAGTGCGATAGTATATGGTATGCCAAAACGTGCAAAAGAGCTTAATCCAAATTTAAAATCATTAAATTTAATAAGCACCAGAAAAGAGCTTGAGGATTTTTTAAATGCTATTTAGAAAAAATAATACAGAAGAACAGGTGCAAGAGTCAGCCCCACAAGTCCCTACTGATAAAGATGGCTTTGATGAGTTTATGGATACGATAAGGGTTGTTTGTGGCGTTGATCTTGAACCAAAACGCGATATCACTCTTCAACGTCTTGGTGCGTTTGCTAGAGATAGACGGATAAAAAAATTTAAAGAACTCGCACAGATTATACGCTATAACAATGATACAAGACAGGATATATTAAATTTAGTAACAGTAAATGAGACCTATTTTTATCGTGAATTGCCACAACTTAAAGATGCTGTATCGTATGCTAAAGATCTTGGTGCTGTTAGAATTTTATGTGCCCCTTGTTCTAGTGGTGATGAAGTGTATTCGCTTGCAATGCTTGCATATGAGAGCGGAATGAACCTTGCTAATCTTAGTATAGTTGGTATCGATATCAACTCACAAGCGATAGCATCGTGTAAAAATGCTGTTTATAATGAGCGGAGTTTGCACCGACTTGACGCCTATCAAAAGGAGAGATTTTTTACAAAAGATGGTGATAAATTTATCATCAAAAAGCATATGTTTCCACACTGTGAGTTTAAAATTTTAAATGTTTTTGATGATGCGATATTTTCGCTTGGTAAATTTGATATTATACTTTCGCGAAATATGATGATATATTTTGATGATGAATTTAGATTAAAATGTGTTGAAAGGTTGCACAAGCTACTCAAAGATTATGGTAGGCTTTACACCGGGCACGCCGATATTGTGCCATACACTGATTTATACACTAAACAATTTTCGCTTTCTACTTCGTATTATGCTAAGGCTTAGAGTTTATAAGCCTTGTATATTTTATGATAATAAACTGCCCCTATGAAAAACATCGCTCCCATTAGGGCCGTAATGAGCTGTAAATTTATCCCTAGTTTAAATAAATATCCGACGGCAAGGGAAGTTATAACGCTAACGCTTAAGAAAAACATATCATTATATGCTATAACTCGCCCATAAAATTTCTCATCGCAGTTTTGTTGAATGAGTGTATATGTGTAGCTCCAAAGCGTTGATGTAAAAAACCCAGCCGCCAAAATACCAATGAGTGATATATAAAAGTTAAACTGAAGCATCGCCCATGCTAAAACACCAATACCATGCCCTAAGTAAAAATACACAAGGTTATCTTTTCTGACAAATTTACTAAGTAGCATCGGTGCAAACATCAGCGAGATCGAGCGAGTTGCATTTATAAAGCCGATGACAAGCGACACAGATAAGACATTTGCATATGGATAGTCAGCTAAAAGTGCAACTAGTGCATCATAAGCGGTAATACCTACAAAGCCGTGTAGGACGATAAGGTGTAAAATCAAAGGATTGCTTTTTAGGTATTTTAGCCCATTTTTTAGCATTACAAGACTTGGTTCTGTCAGTTCTTTTGCTATTTTTGGTAAATTTAGCTTAAAAATAAAGTAAAAGCTACAAATATAGATAATTCCGTCAAGTATAAATGCACTTTTGATGCCAAAAAAGTGTATGTAAATCCCTGCTAGTCCCATACCAGCAGTATATGAGACTGCCCATATTATGGAGTGTATTTCATTTGCTAATTTTAAGTTTTCACTACTTAAAATTTTTGGCAGCAGACTCATCTCTGCTTGAAATGTTATCGTACCAGTCCCCATTCTGATAAAAATCAGCATTAAAAGCAACCAAAGATAATCAAGTGAATCAATAAAAACGAGCATAAAAACCGTTATCGTCTCTATCATCATCATAATGATAAGCATAGGCTTCGCACTCACTCTATCTATCAAGACACCGCTAAATGGAGCTAAAATTACAGCGGGTAGATACGCCATCGCAGCACTTAGTGTGATTGCCCAAATGGGTGCGTCAAGGTTGATAAGTAGTGTAAAAATACCAGTGTGTGAAAACCATGCACCAAAGTAGCATATAAGCTGAACTATGCTAAGAAGCCTGAAATTTCGCTCTTCACGCAGAAGTTTTATATATGCGTTCAACTATTCATTCCAAAGAAGTAAAATTTGTTCGCATTTTGCATTTTCATCGATATCTTTGATACTTTTAATATTTTTTTTATTATTATTTTTTAAACGGATAAGCATATTTTCGCTCGGTATTTTTAGGCTTATAACATTATTATTTTTGTCAAATACCGCACTTTGCACCTTTAAATTTGTTTTAATATCCTTAAAACTTGAGCCGATTTTGATGCCATTTGGTGTTTTAAATTTATCCGATATTACCTCTATTTGTGTGATTATGCCGTTTGTGAGAGTGTATTTAAAAAGCGGCTTTTTGCTATCATCAAGCACATAAAAACTCTCTTTTTTCTTTTCGTTGGTATTGCGTTTGATATTTTTAGCACCATAAATACGAACTATGTCAGCATTTTTCATATCTGAAGTAAGATTTGAGATAAAATTTTTACCAAATAAATTTTTCATGCTGCTTTTGTGCCTATACCTACCGCTTATACTATTTTTGCAGATAGTTTTATCAGCGTTTATAAAAATTTCATCTTTTAGCCTATGTAAGCTTACTTGTTCTTTGGTATTTTTAAGATAATATATGCCATTTTTATAACCAAATTCTCCTTCAAACTCACACTCTATCTCACCTTTTTTATTTAAATTTGAGTATGCTTTTAGATTTATACCATCTTTAAAGGGAACTATAACAACGCTTAAAAAGTTATTTTTATCCTTAAATTTAACAAATTCTCCTAAAAAATCATCTTTGTAACTCGCTTTAATCATATCAAATTTATAAATTTCTGCCAAAGCACCTGTGCGTTTTTGTCTACTATCATCAAGCTGCAAAAGGCTATTTTTATTAAACTTAAAATAGCTACTTTTGTTATTGTTGTCTATTAAATTAATTACGTCGTTGTCTATCTTAAACGCCCCATTTTCAGTTATAAACTCGTGAGTTTTGCTTAGACTTAGCATAGTTTTTGTGTAGGTTTTGTCCTTGTTTAGAGTGATAATAGTCTTGATCCCATCGCATTTGTTGCACGGAAGTATGCTATGATATGAATGCAAGATATTATTTGTATTTACTATTTTGTTTTGTATTTTTTGTTTGGTTATGCTCTTATTTTGTTCTATGAATTTTGTGCTTTTTTGTGTAACATGTTGCATACAACCGGTCAAAAACATGGTCAGTAAGACCGCTAAAATCACTCTCATCTTATCTCCTTTTTTAGGATTATTCTGCCTTTTTAAAGATAAATTTATTTGCAAAATCCCTATGTATATCTTTACTATCTTTGTTTAGCATTTTTAAATTTTTACCGTCAAATTTATAGCTGATCTCTTCTTTGTATTCATCTGTTATTGTTATTACATCACCGTCTATTTTATAAGTACCTTTTGATATGCTTACGAAGTCATCTTTGCCTTTGTATATCATTTTATTCTCAAAAGTATTATCAGCATTTAGTATCAAAGTGCTATCTATACCACTACAACTTGCACAAGGAAGCATCGCTTTATATGTTCCGACAACTGAGATAAAGTCGACCGAGCATTTATTATCTTGCACGACTTCGCACGTTCCGTTTGGTATCATCACATTTTGTGAAGATGTCCCGCAACCTACTAAAAATAAAACTATGGTTATAAGTATAAAATTTTTAAATTTCATTGATATTTTTCCTTTGTTTTAAGATTTAAATGTGTATTATAGTAAAAAATATAGTTAAGTTTAATAAATTTAAGGAGAAAGTAATGGAAGTTGAGTTTTTGGGCTTTTTGGTCTTTGTTTTAGCTATTCTTGCGGTTGTATTTTTTAAAGCTGGTATTAAAATAGTATCACAAGCTGACATATTAATCATTGAGCGACTTGGTAAATTTCATAAAGTGCTTGACGGCGGATTTCACCTGATTATCCCATTTGTAGATCAAATTCGTGATACTATCACAATACGCGAACAGCTCGTTGATATAACAAAACAGCAAGTCATTACAAAAGATAATGTAAATATCACGGTTGATGGTATTGTGTTTTTAAAAGTATTTGATGGAAAAATGGCGATATATAACGTGGATAGCTACAAACGTGCGATTGCAAATTTGGCTATGACTACGCTTCGTGGCGAGATCGGTGCGATGAACCTTGATGATACCCTTAGTTCACGTGACCGGCTAAACGCGGCACTTCAAGTAGCCCTAGGTGATGCGGCTGATAACTGGGGTGTGAAGATTATGCGTGTTGAGATCTCTGAAATTTCTGTACCGATTGGTATTGAAGAGGCGATGAATATGCAGATGAAAGCAGAGCGTGAGAAACGTGCCATTGAGCTTAAAGCTTTGGCTGAGAAGGAGGCTTTAATACGCAATGCTGAGGCATTAAAGCAAGAAAAGGTGCTTCAAGCTGAGGCGATAGAGCGTATGGCTGATGCGAAAAAATATGAGCAAATAGCCATAGCAACGGCTCAAAAAGAGGCGATGGATATGATAAATGAGAGTATGAGTAAAAACGCAAATGCAGCTGAGTTTTTGTTGGCTCGTGATAGGGTTGTGGCATTTAATGAACTAGCTAAAAATAGCTCAAAGGATAAGGTATTAGTGCCTTATGAGGCCACTGAGCTTATTGGTTCATTAAGTGTTTTAAAGAACTTTTTGAGTAAGAGTGAGAGCAAGTAGAAAAGATGATAGACGCTTATTTTATGTTGGCTATCGGCGTGGTGCTAATGGTGATGGAGCTTGCTCTTTTTTCATTTTATCTACTCTTTTTTGGGCTTGGATTTTTCATCGTCGGTGTGCTAAATTTTATCATACCTTTTTCGTGGCAGTTTCAAATTTTAGTCTCGCTTGCTATTTCGCTAGTGCTTTTAGTACTGTTTAAAAATAGACTTCGGATCAAATTTGATAAAAAGACGATAAAAGAGGACTTTTTAGATGTTGAGGGTGTTGGGGTTATAAAGGGCGATATGCTCTATTATAAAGGGACATTTTGGCATTATGATGGAGATTTTAAGGATGAGGAACAGGTAAAAGTGATAAAAACTAGTGGAAATAAGGCTGATATACAAAAAATTTAGATTCAAAATGAATCTAAATTTGTCGGCATATATTTTAGTATATTGACGGTTAAGTACTACCCTAATAGTTCTCATTTAAGGTGATCAAAATGAATAAATTTAAACTAGCTTATACTAATTTTATTAAATTTTTGTAAAATTTTAATCCAAATTTTGCTAAACTATCTGAAAATTTAAAGGTAAAAATTTGAATAGACTTAGTATAGAACAAGCGGTTGAACTTATAGAAAATGCCGACTTACAAGAGCTTGGGCGTATGGCGTTAGCAAAAAAGCGTGAGCTACACCCTGATAAAATCACGACATTTATTGTAGATAGAAATATAAACTACACTAACGTTTGCTGGGTGGATTGTAAATTTTGTGCATTTTATCGCCACGCAAAAGAAGAAGACGCATATGTGTTATCCTTTGATGAGATCGGCAAAAAGATAGAGGAGTTAATTGATATTGGTGGGACTCAGATACTCTTTCAAGGTGGCGTTCATCCGAAGTTAAAAATAGAGTGGTACGAGGAGCTTGTAGACTTTATCACGCAAAACTATCCAAGCATCACGATACACGGATTTTCAGCGGTTGAGATTGATTATATCGCAAGAGTTTCTAAAATTTCAACTCGTGAGGTACTAAAGCGTTTAAAGGCAAAAGGGCTTTACTCTATGCCTGGTGCTGGGGCAGAAATTTTAAGTGACCGCGTTCGCGACATCATCGCCCCTAAAAAGTGCGATACGGCTGATTGGCTACGGATACACAAAGAGGCTCATGAGTGCGGTATAAAAACGACTGCAACTATGATGTTTGGTACGGTTGAGACCACTCGTGAGATAGTTAAACATTGGGAGCATATTAGAGATTTGCAAGATGAGACCGGCGGATTTCGTGCATTTATATTGTGGAGCTTTCAAGGGCTTAACACACGCTTGATTGCAGAGTATCCACAGATAGTAAAACAAAGCTCAAACCGCTATTTACGATTACTTGCGGTTTCAAGGTTATTTTTAGACAACGTACAAAATATCCAAAGTAGCTGGGTGACACAGGGTAGTTACGTGGGGCAACTCGCACTTCTTTTTGGAGCGAACGATTTAGGATCAACTATGATGGAGGAGAACGTAGTAAAGGCTGCTGGAGCTAGTTTTAGAATGAACCAAGAACAAATGATAAATTTAATAAAAGATATTGGTGAGTATCCAGCTAAACGTAACACAAACTATAATATTTTGGAGAGATTTTAAATGAAAATAATAAATTTAGATGTAAAAAATGTAAAAATTCCAGCTGTTTTTGAGAGCGACAAGGCTCTGCCTGTCGTATCGCTAAAACTTGTATTTAAGGTAGCTGGAGCGGTTAGAGACATCAAAGCAGGAGTTGCTAAGATGAGTGCAAATATGCTAAATGAAGGTACCTTAAGCCTTGGCTCATACGAGTTTGCAAGATTGCTTGAACAACGTGCGATAAGCCTAAATATCGATAGTGGATTTGAGACGTTTAGCATTGAGCTAAACTGCCTAAAAGAGCATTTTAGCTATGCGTGTGATATGATAAAGCATCTTTTGATAGAGCCAAATTTAACGACTGAAAGTCTAAACCGTTGCAAGGCAGTAACGCTGGGCGAGATAGCGAGTAATGACAATGACTTTGATTATGTCGCTAGGCGTGGGCTAATGGAGCTTTTATATCCCAACACTCCTTTATCACGTGCAAACATTGGCACAAGTGAGAGTGTAGCAAGTATGAATTTAGATGATATAAAGAAATTTATAAAAGAGCATTTGAATTTATCAAATTTATTTATTATTTTTGGTGGAGATGTGAGTGAGACACATACAAGCTTTGTTACCGAGATTTTGAGTGTTTTAGATGCGGGAGAGACAAGAGAACTACCTAAATTTATAACAAGTAACAAAGAGCAAAATAGCGAGATATTGCGTCCTAGCGAACAAGCCTATATCTACTTTGGGTCACCATTTAATGTGGTTGAACAAGAGCGATATAAGGCAAAAGTAGCGACATTTATCCTTGGTGAGAGTGGTTTTGGCTCAAGACTTATGGAAGAAATTCGTGTAAAGCGAGGTCTGGCATATAGTGCTTATGCACGAAATAGCTTTGCTCTAAGTCATAGCGGTATTTTTGGATATATGCAGACAAAGAACGAAAAAAAAGATGAGGCGATTGCCGTTATAAAGGACGAAATTTATAAATTTAGTCAAAATGGAGTAAGTAAAAGTGAGCTAACACAGGCTAAAAATTTTTTGCTTGGCTCACTGCCACTACGACTTGAGACACTATTTAAACGACTAAATATAGCACAAAGTGAATTTTACGAGAGTAGGCCACTTGGTACATTTTTAAGCGAATTAGAGCAAATTCAAAAATTAAGCTTAAATGAACTAAATGAATTTATAACACTTCATAGCGAGATAAATCGGCTAAGTTTTTGTGTATTAAGAAATGAAATTTGATTCAAAAGATAGAGTAGAACTAGCTCATATAGGCGTTGTAAGCTTACTTGATCTTGCTTTAACTCTACCTAAAAATTATGAAGATACAACGCTTTGTGAGAAACCACGAGAAGGAGCTATCTGTTTAGAAGTAGTGATAAAATCAATCACAAGAACTCGTAATGGGATGTTAAGTGGTGTGGCTTGGTGTGAAGCGTGGCAAAGTACGATTAAAATTATAATCTTTAACGCTAAATCTTGGCATTTTGGTGCCTTTAAAACGGGTAAAAAACTTATAATCACTGGCAACGCTACTCATAATTTTGGCTTATGGCAAGTCATAAACCCTAAAATCATCAAAAAAACTGGTGAGATTGTGCCAAAATACAAAACTGAAATAAAGGATGAGCGGTTAAAATCGCTCACAGCAAAGTATCTTAGCTTAGAAACACTTTTAGATGAGGGGCTAAATAAGAGTGAGGTAGAGCTTATTTTAAGTCTGCAAAGCCCTACACAAAAGGGTATTGAAGCACTTGCAAATCTTCGTAAAAACGATAGTAAAAATGAGAGCATTAATACTCTTAAATTTATAGAAATTTATAACTATATAAAAAAATTAAGTAGTAAAAAACTGCACTTTAAAAGTGAAATTCTAAAGCTTTTTGACATAAGCGAGTGGGTAAGAAATTTACCATTTATGCCGACAAATGACCAGCTAAACGCCATAATTGATATACGTAAGGATCTAGTAGAAAGTGAGGCTAAGCGACGTGTAGTAATGGGTGATGTGGGTAGTGGCAAGACGCTTGTGATGCTTGCTGCAGCTCTTAGTATATATCCACGCACAGCGGTTTTGATGGCCCCAACTAGTATATTAGCTGAGCAAATTTATAGCGAAGCGGTTCGGCTTTTGCCCGAATTTATGCAAGTAACGCTAGTAAAAAGTGGTGATAAAAATCCAAATTTAAAAGAGGCAAATCTAATCATCGGCACTCATGTTTTGCTATATCAAGAGCTGCCACCATCGCCACTTGTAATGGTAGATGAACAACATAGATTTGGTTCAAATCAGCGTTCAAAGATAGAGCAACTTACTCAAGATGTCGGTTTGCACCCAAATTTTGTGCAGTTTTCTGCCACGCCTATACCACGCACACTCAGTCTTATTCAGTCATCGCTTGTTGAGTTTAGTTTCTTGCGTGAGATGCCTTTTGAAAAACACATCAAAACACAGGTGGTAAAGTCGTGCGACTTTGGTAGATTGTTTGCTCATATAAAGGCTCAAATTTTAGAAAAAAAACAAGTTATTGTCGTCTATCCACTCGTTGAAAGTTCTGGTTTCTCAAACTATCAAAGTCTTAGTGAGGCTCAAGAGTTTTGGTTGGATAATTTTAAAAACGTATATATTACTTATGGTAAAGATAAAGAGAAAGAGCAAATTTTGCGTGAGTTTCGTCAAAATGGCGACATATTGCTCTCAACTACGGTTGTTGAGGTCGGTATCTCTTTGCCACGTCTTAGTACGATAGTTATTGTAGGTGCTGAGCGACTAGGACTTGCCACGCTTCATCAGCTACGTGGGCGTGTGGGGCGGAACGGCGGAGATGGGTATTGCTTTTTATTTACAAAGCTTAAAAGTGTACCTCCACGGCTAAATGAATTTGCCAATACGCTTGATGGATTTAAGATAGCTGAGCTGGATCTAAAAAACCGTCGGAGTGGTGATATCTTAAACGGAGCTTATCAACACGGGGCGACATTTAACTATTATGATTACGAAGCAGATATTACAGAGATGGCAAAAGAGCGACTAAATGCAAGAAATTTATAAACTTATCGCCAAATAAAACAGTATCACAGTTATATTATATTGTGCCTAGTGGACGATTATATTGTTGTTAAGTAATGAGATTACAAAAATAGTAGTAATGATATCGCATATCTTTAAAAACTTTATATTCCGTATTTTTTATCAGTTTAGTATACAAATGATAAGAATTTCATCTTGAAACATTCAGAGTGGATTTATAAAAACGTGCTAGAATATGCTAAAAATAAGGGAATAATATGAGTTTAAAAGATAAAATTTTAAGCGTTTCAAAACGTGTGATTATCGTAATAGCGGTGCTTTTGCATCTTATGCTTTTAGCGGTAGTAAATTTCATAACACCACATTATGAGATTACAAAGGTAAATGGCGTGGAGGTTAAGCGTGTGGATAAGAATGGTCCGATAACTAAGGCAAATCCAGCCGATGGACCAACTCGTGATGTTTATCAGATAAACACACAAAAGCCTGGTAGCACCGATGTGATGGTGTATCGCAATGAAGATACCCGCTGGAGCTTTCCATTTTACTTTAAATTTGGCTCGGCTGATCTTCAAGCAATGGCTCAAGGTTTTGCAAATAGCGATAGTATGGTTGTTGTGAAATATTATGGATGGCGTATCGTTATATTTGATGAGTTTAGAAACGCTCTAACTATCAAAGAAGCGGTTAGCCCAGAGAGTGAGCCGTTGCCAGTTCTTAGCTATGTTTTATATGTTTTAGTATTTATCTCACTTGTATTAAGTCTTAGGCGGATAGGTAGAATTTTTAGTCCAAAAACTGAGAAAATTTAATCAAAAAGTGAGCGTTCGGCAGTTTTTATCGCTGGATATTCGTGATTTTGTATCTGACTAAGAGAGATGTCTTTGTAGTCTTTTATACCACTTTTGTGTTTTCTTATCGTATTATGAAAGCTAAATGCCACACCTTGTGCTTTGCACTGTTTTTGTAAGCTTAAAATCCACTCAATCTTGCACTCACGTGCATTTGCTCCGCTCTCGGCACCTGCTACAAGCCAATTTATGCCACTTAAATTTAATTCTCCGATGTCACCAACAAGTGGCTCACAGCATATCCACTTTACACTAGCGTCCAAATCTCTAATAAACTCAATGCGGTTTTTCATAGATTGATGCTCAATCGTTGTACCAAGCCATAAATTTAGTGGTGCTTTGCGAGATGAGAAATATTCACGCATACGTTGTGGCCGCTTTGTCAGCATTTGATATTGGTGATGTGGGGTGGCATTTATGACCTTTAAAATTTCATCTAAAAATGTAAAATCCATACGCTCATGGAAAATATCGCTCATTGAGTTTATGAAAAATAGGGTAGAGTGTTTGTATTTTTTTGGTTCGTTTAGCCGCTGTGGCATTAGCTTAAACTCAAATCCATCTTTATAATCTACTACTCCAAGACGCTTAAAATTCAATGCCATACGTTCAGCGTAGCAGTTTTTACAGCCCGTGCTTACTTTATTGCAACCAATTGAGATATTCCAACTAGCTCTTTTAAAATTTAGAAGTTGCATTTGAGCTGTTTTAGCGGTTTAAATTTATATTTTTTAGCAAAGTTCATAAGATTAGTTTTAAATTTAAAAGAGTAGGGCAAAGTTGCCCTAAAAATTTAATAAAGTCCGAATTTGCCGTCTGTGCGTTTATATATCACACGCATTCTAGCATCTATATCGTTAAATACATAAAACTGTAAGTCGCTATTTTTAAGCTTCTCAAGTGCCTCTTCTATCTCAAGTGGCTTGTATAGTTCAAGCTCCATAGGCACGATCTCATCAATGCCTTCAATCTTTTCTTCGCCTATTCTAGCACGTATCTCTTTTCCTTCATCTTTGCCTTTTACAGTTGTTGCCTTGTCATGCTCACGACGAAGCACCTTTGAGGCACGATCTATTGCAAGATCAATAGCCGCATAGAGATCTTTGTCTCTTTGGCGGATAACGATTGTATCTTTATGTGCCATATTTAGTGAAAAGTCAGCACTAAAACCCTTTTTGCCTTGTCTTTCATCCGCCGCTACGACACATCTGCCTGAGATGATATCAAGGTTGTATTTACTGAGAGTATCAAAGGCATTTTGTATATACTCTTTGATAGGTTCTGTTAGTTCAAGCTGTCTGCCTACAATGCTAATATTCATTGCATACTCCTTATATGAAAGTATTTAGATTATAGCACAAAACGTTAAATTAATTTATAAAATTATAGTTTTTGTAAAGTACGTTTGTGAAATGAAATTTTATTTGTCGCATTCGTATCAGGAGAGTATACAAAAACATCGATCATCATCGTGCCTACGCTCTGTGGTGTTTGGATCTTTTCGCCCCTGCAAGCTGCAATATCGCCAAAAAATTTAATATAAACTTCGTAGTTTAGTAATATATTTACGTCATCATTTGTAAATTTTCCACTGATATATTTTATGCAACCACTATTAAAATCGTGTTTAAAAGCTTTTAACATAGCTACTTCCGTTGCTCCTTGTGCTAAAAGTTCTGCTTGTTCTCGTAGATAAATTTCACCACTTTGGCGTGATGTAAAATTTGCAAAACTCAAAGCCAATATAGACAAAGCTGAAACTAAGATCATAAAAAATATAGCAGTTATCAGGCTAAAAGCGTCTCTCACGTTACCGCCTTTGATTTACACACGACTAGTTCGCCATCTTTTAGACAAATTTTTATAATGATTGCTCCATTTTGCTCACTAAAGCTAAATTGTGTTAAATTTTGTGCCAAAATGCTACTCTCACCATTTTTATAATTTTGTCTATGCCACGGGCGATAGTTGTAGTAAAGTAAAAGATCAAATTTATCGCCACTATCGTTTTGTGGAACTAGGGCGTAAGCACTATGAGCTAGGTGGTATTGCTCTGAAATTTTACCACTAAAATCATCTGAAATTTTAAGTGTTGTGCTGTTTTGAATGGCAACTTTTGCTATATCTTTGGCTGGTAATCCATCGTATCCAAATGAACTTTCATTGTAGGCTATACCGCCAAATATCGCGATCACACCGCCATTTACGTCGCTAAAATTTACAGTTTTGTTACTTAAATCAGAAAAAATTTCTTTACCTAAGGTAAGATTGCTAAGTGGCGTTTTAAGCCCATTTTTGCTATCACTTGCCGTAAGATCAGCAAAGCCACTATAAACACCAGCATTAAATGCGTCATGAGAGTAGGCTATAAATTCTAAAATTTTATGATCTTTGTTTATGTTTTGGCTATTTAATAGTTTAAAATCCCCATTTTCGCTCCTTGCTATAACACTATCTTTTATACGATAGCTTAGCCGTTTGGCGATCATTTCTAGTGTTAGTTCTGTTTGATTTTGTAATAAATTTATAGTGCGATTTTGAGCGTAGTTTTGAAAGATCACATTTACTATCTCAAAGCTTGAAATACCGATGATACCGACCAAAACTATAACAAGTACGATCTCAATCATACTAAATGCAGATCTCATCGCCACTCTTTTGTATTTAGCTCGGCAGCATCGCCGATATTTGCGACAAATCCACTTAAATTTATCTGCGTATCATTGTTTGTTGCTATTACTTTTATGTGTTTTATGTCTTCGTTTTCATTAAAAATTTTATTATCATTTTTGACATCTATTTGATATGTTGAGCTTATGATAAAATCCAAATTATTACCATTTAGATTAAAATTTTCGCCACTAAAGTCATTTATGCTTTTTATATCATTTGCACCACAACTTTTGTTTAAATTTACACCATCTTTTGGCATAAAATTTCTACGCCCATCACCTTGTATGTGCCATTTTTTATAAAAGTCTATATATTCGCCATTTGTGCTTAAATTTCCATAAAATATCGGCAAAAGTTCATTTGGGTTATTGCTTATATGCTCACAGGTAAACGGTGCATTTAAGGTGGTTATAAGATAAGTTTTTGCATTCATTACACTCTCTTGCAATAGCGATGTTTTATTAGTTTGCGAGATTTGTTTGATTATAAGTGGAACACCCGTACTTATTAGAGAGATTATAATGATGCTCAAAACTGCTTCTATGAGTGAAAAACCAGCCCTTTTTACCATTGTATTCTGCGATTTGTTGCATCTTTTAAGCTTTTATCACCAACTATATTACCGACACCATTTTTGGCACTTCCAGCCCAGTTGCCACTACTTTTAAATTTGATATTAAACTCGATTTTATTTGCTTTTTTATCAAACTCATTATATATCAGCCAATTTGGTACTTCTGCTCTTATGGTGTCATTTGAGTATCCATTTTTAGATATATTTAAAGCCTGTATTCCATCTATTATGTTACTAGAAACTACTACCCTTTTACCTTTTTGTTCATAGCTATCGATACGACCCTGATCGTTTGTATGAAATTCGTTTATAAACCAACCATTGGTGTGTGGCACTCTTTGCCAGTCCTTATCTTTTTGCGATAGTTTGTATCTTTGAGTATCACAATTATTACAATAAACACTATAATATGCTTTTGCTTCTAGTGTTTTGCTTACTCCTTGCACCAAAGGCACATATATACGTCCGTAATAAAATTTAGCCGAAGTCTTGTCTATTTCAGCTGGTTTTTCATATATTACACCGATTATTTTACCATCGGTAATATTTATAAATTTAAACTCGTCGCTACTTATCTCAAATGGATTTGACTTTTTTGAGCTATCTCTTTTAAAGTTAAACTCTATCTCGCCATTTGCCACACCATTTAAGAAAATACTCTTTAGTGCGGTAAATTTATTGTCTTTTTTATTTTGATCTTTTTTGATAAGAGCTGAGTTTGGTATATAAAAAATATCACTTTTTTGTGTCGCATTAAGATCAATTTCAAAACTAACATCTTTTGCATAACAATTTGTGCTATACATTTTAGCCACTGTGTTATCATTTAACCTTGCAGTGATGTCAAATGTCGCACTTGCATACATATCGTGGTTGTTTGAGAGTGAGTTTAAATAAGTCATCGTACCATTTTGAAAATTTTTAATCTTGAGATTATCTATCATAATATCTTTTGGGATAAATTTAATAATATGCTTTTTGATAGGGATATTGCATCCTATCTTTCCTTCGGCTTCTATGTTAGAATCGCTATCTGCTATGCAGTCATTTTGTGCTTGATCCAGTGCGGTATAAGTGCTATCTGTGCCTTGTATATACACCTCTCCTATATCTTGAAAGCTTAAATTTTTAAGCTTTGCTTTACCGTTAATAAAATCAGCTTTTAATGAAATTTCATCTAAAAATGCAATCGAAGTGTTGCAATCTCGTGGAAGTTTTAACATAAATTTGATATTTTCAAGCGAATTTGAGTAGTTTAAAGCTAGATCATTGTTTGCATTAGTTGCTTTAAGCCCAATGTGATTATAAATTTTTGCTCCGATTAACTCATCACTTGAAAGCGGTTTTTCTGTATTTATATCATATAAAACAAGCTCTTTTGGTCTTACAGCAAATGGCTCAGTTTGGCAAAATTGTTTTATCTTATTTGTGTTTTTATCAAGATATGAGATACGAAAATGCAACTCAGGATAGGCTTTATTGATAACTAAATTTTTAAGAGTGATTAGGTTTTTATTATCCAAATTTACACTTCTAGCTCCGCCTTCAAGCACATTTTGTGAATTTTTACACTCATCATATGATGATACGATGTCTATGCTTATATTGCTATTTGCTTGACTTGACACAAAAGCCTTGTTTTGACGGTCAAATGAGATTAGATTAACATCAAAGGCTTTATTGGCAATCTGTGTAAATAAATTTGTATTATCATTTTGTGTTTTAAAATTTTTATTTACAACCATTATATTGTCTATATTGTCGTCATCATCGTTGATAAATACAAGATGGCTACTAAAACCACATACGCCTATTCTGCCCTGTTTTTTATGATTTGTCTCTTCATTTTTGTATAATACTTCAAAGCTCGTTCGTTTAAATTTATTTCTTAACGACATATCAAGCTGCACTATGGCTTTTGTAGTTTTATCTAAACTACCGCCACGTACCGTATTTATGCTATTTTGTGCACCTTTACCGACACGAAAATACAACGCATTATCATTTGGAATTTGCACAAATGTATCTGAGATCTTGTCCATTTGAGTTACATTAAATACTTCGGTTGTTGGGGCATTTGCAACATAGCTTGAGTTTTGTATATACTCAGCACTCTGTGTATCTATTGTTGCTTTAAGTGTTACGTCAGATACACGGACATCTTTTATGGTTTTTATCTCAAGTTTTGTGCGTAGTATATCGCCACTTTTTGCTGTAGCTATGAAGCCAACCGGTATAAATTCTGTCTCGTTGATTTTTTTGATCTCAAGTACCTCGTCATAACAAAGCTCACTTGAGTTACCAGAGTAGCGAACCACATCGCTACTGCTCTCACTCGCATATGCATAAATAACAAAAAGTAGAGCGATGATGGTTTTATGGGACATAAATTTATTTTTTTTCTATGAAATTTTCTATCTTTTCGGCTTGTCCGTATTGTGGATATGAGACAACGTCTAAAACGACTTGAGATAGTGTCATATTATCCATATTGCAAACTATCGGAGCGATAAAATTTACTGTTGAAGTTTCAAGTGGCAAGGATACTACTATGATGTTATAAACGCGTAGTTGTGAGCTCTCTTTTATCTCCATTAGCTCTTCGTAGTATGTAGGTATGTCAAATTCGTAGTTTCTTAGTGCGAATGGGTTTATCATTGTAAATGTTGTTTTATCATCTTTGCTGACTAATCTAACAAAAAAGTTATCAAGCTCAACAAGCTCCATTGTCTTTATATGTTCAAAGCCAAGTATCGGACTTTTGACTGAAAATATCATATTTTGATCCTTTTAGATTTATCTTTTTTCATATCGTCATATTTTACCATTTTTGTGATAAAAAAACAAAAATTTAAACTTTTATGCAAAAATAATGGCAAAAAATGTAAAATATGCGAAATTTAAATTTATAAGGGAAGTTATGCAGGAGATTTTTAAATTTATATTAAGCATTAGCTTTATAGCAATGCTTGTTGGTTGTTCTGAAAAGGCATCTACTGAGCTTTACAATCTAACCCCAGATGAGTGGTATGCTCAGATTATCACAGACATAAAAGATAGTGACTTAGAAGCTGCCGATAAGCACTATATATCGATGGCAAGTGAACACGTCGCAAGCCCACTTTTAGAGCAAATTTTACTCATTTTAGCTCAAGCACACGCAAATGATGAGGAGTATTTACTTGCAAACTACTATCTTGATGAGTATATCAAGCGTTACGGTGATGGTGGTGCAAAGACAGAATTTGCTCAATATCTAAAAATCAAAGCAAATTTTGATTCGTTTACTCAGCCAAATCGCAACCAAAAACTTATGCAAGATAGTGTAAATGAGATAGAAAAATTTTTATATATGTATCCAAACACGCAGTATAGACCGCTGATAGATACAATGCTTATTAAATTTAAGTTAGCACTTTACTATCTTGATCTTCAGATATTTGACCTCTATGAACGCACTGGTCGTATGGTCTCGGCTGAAATTTATCAGCAAAAGCTAGACGAGTCGCCACTAAAAGATGCAAATATGATAAAGCCTGATCTGGCTTGGTATAGAAAATTGTTTGAATAGGAGAGAAATTGCAAATAAATGATAATAAAATTTTACAGACAGATTTGCCGATAATTGTCGAAGATGAGCTATTTTTATATCCATTTATGATAACGCCACTATTTTTGAGTGACGAAGAAAACCTGCGTGCTCTTGATATGGCGTTGCAAAATGAAACACCGATATTAGTTGTGCCAAGTAAGCCACAAAATGATGGCTCAAGAGAATTTGATGGTATATATGATGCTGGAGTTATTGGCACGATAATGCGTCGTGTGCCACTACCTGATGGACGTGTAAAAATTCTATTTCAGGGTGTTGATAAAGGGCGTATTATAAGTCAAACTAATTCTAATCCACTTCAAGCTATAGTTGATATAATCCATGTAAATCGCCCATCTGCTGCAAAGACTGATGCCCTTATCGTAGTGCTTCGTGAGAAGGTTAGAGAGCTATCGCAGTTTAGCCACTTTTTCCCACCTGATCTACTTAAAACTATAGAGGAGAGTGCTGAGGCTACACGTGTTTGCGACCTTATATCGTCTGCGTTAAGGCTTAAAAAACAGATAGCTTATAACTTTTTCATAGAAGAAAATTTAGAACAGCGTCTGCTTAAACTTATTGATTATGTTATCGAAGAGATAGAGGCAAACAAGCTTCAAAAAGAGATAAAAAATAAAGTCCATTCTAAGATTGATAAGACGAATAAGGAGTATTTTTTAAAAGAGCAGTTAAAGCAAATTCAAGCTGAGCTTGGTACAGATGGTAACCGTGAAGAGGAGCTTGAAGAGTATCGTAAAAAGCTAGAAAATAAAAAGAAATTTATGGGTGATGATGCCTATAAAGAGATAAAAAAGCAGATAGATAAACTCTCTCGTATACACCCAGACTCGGCTGACGCAAATACCATTCAGAGTTATCTTGATTGGGTTTTGGAAGTACCGTTTGAGAACTTAGCTAAGAAAAAGTCATCTATTACCGAAGTTAGCAAACATCTAAATGCCGATCATTATAGTTTAGAAAAACCAAAAGAGCGGATTGAGGAATATTTTGCATTGCGTGAGCTTTTGGAACTTCGTGGCGTGAGTGATAAAGTAAATAATGGGGCGATTTTATGCTTTGTAGGACCTCCAGGTGTTGGCAAAACCAGTCTTGCAAACTCAATCGCAAAGGCATTAAAGCGTGAGCTAGTGCGTATCGCTTTAGGCGGATTGGAGGATGTCAATGAGCTTCGCGGACACCGTCGTACCTACATAGGAGCTATGCCTGGACGTATTGTGCAAGGGCTTATAGAGGCAAAGCAGATGAACCCTGTTGTTGTGCTTGATGAGATAGATAAAGTTGGGCGAAGCTACAGAGGCGATCCTACTGCTGTAATGTTAGAAATTCTTGACCCTGAGCAAAACAATAAATTTAGAGATTATTATCTAAATTTTAACATTGATCTTAGCAAAATTATCTTTGTCGCTACAGCAAATGATGCAAGTATGATACCTGCACCGCTGCGTGACAGGATGGAGTTTATCCAGCTTAGTTCGTATACACCGCAGGAGAAATTTGAGATAGCCAAAAAATATCTTTTACCACAAGAGCTTAAAAAACATGGCTTAAAACCAGCTGATGTTAGTATAAGCAAAGATGGACTCGAACTTATCATAAGTGATTACACTCGCGAAAGTGGTGTGCGTAACTTACGTCGTAGGATAGCTGATATTTTACGAAAAGTTGCTAAAAATATCTTAACAAAAAGAAGCGAGGGTAAAGTCTTAATAACTGCTAAAAATTTAAAAGAGTTTTTAGAGAAAAAGGTTTATGAGATAGAACAGGCTGATAAAAAAGATCAGATAGGGCAGGTAAATGGACTTGCATGGACTAGTGTGGGTGGCGACGTACTTCGTATAGAGGCGATACGCATACAGGGCAAGGGTGCCATGCAGATAACTGGACAGCTTGGCGATGTGATGAAAGAGAGTGCTCAGATAGCATTTAGTGTTGTTAAGGTGTTAATAGATAGTAAAAAACTCAAAGTACCGATGGCTATCGTGCCTAAATTTGACGATGACAAGCGAAAACTTGAGCCTAGTGATGTTTATCGTAGATATGACTTGCACTTGCACGTACCTGAGGGTGCTACACCAAAAGATGGTCCAAGTGCTGGTATAACGATGGTAACGGCAATAGCCTCAATACTAACTAACATCAAAGTAAGGCATGATGTAGCTATGACTGGCGAGATAACGTTAAGCGGCAAGGTATTACCTATTGGCGGACTAAAAGAAAAACTTATAGCCGCACACAAAGCTGGTGTAAAAACTGCTTTAATACCTCGTAAAAATTATGATCGCGATTTGGATGATATACCACAGGATGTAAAAGACGATATGAATATTATTGCCGTTGATATTATTGATGATGTCCTTAAAAATGCACTTGTGATTAAATAAAATTTTTATTTGATTAAAGTAGTAGTTTTATTATCTAAATAAGACTACTATAACAAAATCAGTTATAAGAAAGTTTTGAGTTTGCTAAAAATATAAATTTTTGAGTAAGATAAATAGCCTATCTAATTTGTAGATTTAAAATAGATAGGCTAAATTTGACTATAATCCTTCAAATGGGTTTGTTACTACATCATCTCTATCAACTATATAAGGTATTATAGCAGCTTGGCGTGCTCTTTTTATCGCTTTTTCTACCATTTCTTGGTATTTTTTAGATGTGCCTGTTAGACGGCGTGGCATTATCTTAAATCTCTCTGATAAGCAATACTTTAAAAGTGAAGTATCTTTGTAGTCAATAAAATCTATCTTTGCCTCTGTAAATTTGCAATATTTTCTTGAATATTTTCTTTTCTCTGCCATTTTTTATCTCCTTTGTTAAAACGGTATACTGTCGTCGCTTTCGTATTTATCAGCATCGACATTAATATCTGGAACATCACTATAATCATCTTGAACAGCTTGTTTATTATACTGCTGTATCTGTGGCTTTTGCGGTGCATTTTGATAACTGTTTTGGTTATAGCCACTTTGTCCATTAAAACCTGAGTTGTTTTGGTTTTGATAGCTATTTTGTTGCGAAAAACCACTTTGATTATTTTGAGTGTACCCACCTTGATTTTGCTGAGAATTTGAGCTTAACATCTCCATATTTTCGACGCTTACTGTGTGTTTGCTACGATTTTGTCCGTTGTTGTCTTGCCATTGATCAAATTTTAATCGACCTTCTACGAGTAGCTTTGAGCCTTTTGAAAGATATTGATTAGCTATCTCAGCTTGTTTACCAAAAAATGTAATATCAATAAAGCAAGTTTCCTCACGCTTTTCGCCATTTGTTGTAAAGCGACGAGTTACTGCTATGCTAGAGTTACCAATAGCTGCACCATTTGTAGTGTATCGTAGCTCAATGTCGCGAGTTAAATTTCCTATTAAAACTACTTTATTGAACATCTTTTATCCTTAATTATTCCTCTGTTGAGGTTTGCTCTTCTGTTTTTTCGACTCTTGGTTCACGAGGTGCTCTTGGTTCACGAGTCTCTTTTTTGATAGTTTGTTTAATGCCTTTGCACATTCTTTCCCAAGCTGCGATCTCTCTTTTATTTTCATACTTCACACTTAAAAATCTTATGATGTCTTCTGTGATTCTGATATTTCTAGTTAGCTCAGCTAAAAGTGTAGGCGGTGCTTTATAATATATTACAAAATATGTTCCGCGCTCATATTTTTTGATGGTATAAGCAAGTTTCCTTGTTCCCATCTCTACAATAGTGGCAATCTCGCCACCGTTTTTAGTAATGACCTCTTTTACGAAATCAACCTTTGCTTTAACTTCTTCCTCGGTCAGCGTTGGCTTTAGGATGAATAAAAGCTCATAATGTCTCATTGTCTCTCCTTATGGGTATTTAGCTCACTTTTGTGAGCAAGGATGCTTAGATTAAGCAAGTCTTGGATTATACTCTTTTTTTACTTAATTTTTGCTGTTGATATTAGATTTTGCAGATTTAGGATATTTGAGAGTAAAAAGGCACTTTTGTCTAGTTTTACGTTTGTTTTTAGCTCCAACTCACATAAATTTAGAGTCATAAAAATTTGCCTATAAACCTTTAAATTTATAGACAAACTCTGTGATTTTAAACTCTCTGCGACATTTTGTGGCGGTGCGTAGCCGATAGCTTCTTTGATATCAAATCTTCCGTTTATCTTTATATAAGAGTGTAATTTAAATAGCCTGAAAAATGCTTTGTAAAATGAATTTATAAGTAAAATTTCGTTAAAACTTGGGTCTTGTTCATAGGCAAAAAAGTCATTTTTTATATCTTTTAAACTTATAAATTTATTAAAAAAATCATCAAAACTAACACCACCCAGCCCAAAAACTAGTCGCCTCACTATATCTTGGTCAATGTGCGTGTTTAAACTAGCTAGTTTATTTAGCTCGCTTGCAGCAAGATAGAGATTTTCATTGTGTATAAAGTATAGCTCATATAGAGCATTTTTTGTGATATTTAGTCCTATTTTAGCAGCCGAGCGTGAGAGTAACATTACCGCTTCATCTGGGCTATTTGGCTTAAAAAAACGAGCAAAATTTATGCCAAAAATTTTTTGCGTTTCAAGAGCTATTTTCATATCTGATTCGTAAAATTCAAATAAAAAGTAGTTTTCGCTACTTGTTTCACAAGCTCTTACAAGCTCTTTTAGCTCCTTACCAACTATCTTTTTATCACTTTTTATGTGTAATAAATTTTTACCGCCAAATAGCGATGGCTCGCTGATATGTGCTTTTGCTTTGGCAAAATCATACTCATCAAAATACAAGCTAAGCATATTTGTATCGCTAATATTATATAAATTTAAAATCTCTTTTGCAAAAAGCTCTATCTGATACTCATCTGCACCAAATAGCAAGAAAAAATTTGCTACTTTATTATTTGCAAGTAGTCCTTCAAGCTCTTTTCTATACATTTTGACTCTTTTTATCAAGCTTAGCTACGACTTTACCGACGATCTTTGCGGTTGCTATATCAGCTTCGGTTATACGCACTATTACACGCTGCAAAAGCTCACATGTGTATCCTATGATAAAAATTCTAGCACCCTTTAGCTTATCGTCTAGTTTTGCAACAAGTGTACTTTGATTTTCAATGATGTAGCACTCATAGGTATTGCCAATGTTTTCATTCGCCCATCTAGCAAATTTTCTATCCATAAAGTCAAATGATACCTTATCGGCTTCCCTTTCAAGCTCACTTAAATTCGCACAAGTCTCAGCAATATTTAAAAGCAAGTAATTATAAAATTTATCATCATTGGCTAAATCTGCTTTTAAAAGGCGGTGCAAAATAAGATCTGAATATCGACGTATAGGGCTTGTAAAGTGTGTATATCTTTCAAATCCAAGTCCAAAGTGTCCGTGATTTTCACTTGCGTACTCAGCCTTTTTCTGGGCTTTGATGATAAGTTTGTCTATCTCTTCTCTGTTGCCGATAAGCTCAGCTTTTGCTTGAATTTTACGAATTAAATTTGCCAGATCGCTCTCATAAGCAAATTCAAGTCCAAGGGTAGCTAGATCGTTTAGAAGGTTATTTATCTTTTTTAGATCAGGTGATGCGTGATTTCTAAAAATACCACGTTTTATGCGTTTTGCGGCGGCTTTGTTGGCTAATAACATACAATCTTCAACAAGGCGGTGCGAGTCTGAGTCGCTCTCAAAGCGTGTTGCGTAAACCTTACCATCATCATCTAAGCTCATTCTAAGCTCTTGCGTATGAAAATCAAAGGCTTTGATAAGGCGTTTTTTACGCAGTTTGCTAGTTAGCTCAAATAGTGGTTTTAACCACTCTATCTTGCAAGGCATTGGGCTATTTAAAATTTTATCTATTTCATCGTAGTTAAAACGGTGTTTTGATAGGATTATAGCTTCAAAAAGCTCTTCGTTTATGACTTCACCATTTTCATCGAGTGAAATTTTAAAGCAAAATGCTAGGCGTGGTACGTTTGGTTTAAGCGAGCAGATATTTTCACTCAAAGCTCGTGGCAACATAGGCACGGCAATGTGTGGAAAATAGATAGAAAAGCCACGAGTTTTGGCCTCACTGTCAATGGCTGAGTATGGTGGCACATATTCGCTAACATCTGCTATAGCTACATAAATTGTATTTTTTCCTTTATCAAAATATATAGCATCATCAAAGTCTTTAGCATCAATTGGGTCTATTGTGCAAAAGTTAAGGTGTTGTAGATCTATTCGGTTTGGATACATTGCAGGATCTACTTCATCACCCCACGCAGCCGCCTCATTCTCACAAATCTCACTAAATTTATCATTTTTATTATACATAGCAAGTGAAATTTTATCATCGCTAAATGGGTCGTTTATATTCCCTAAAACTTTAACGATTTCGTTATTTACATTATTTATTTTTAATAAAGTGCCCTGCGGTAAGGCTTTTAGACTCTTTTGCGATGCTTTTAAAGATAGGTTTAAACCAGTTTTTAAATTTACTCCAAGTATGGCAGCACCAAAGCTTTTGGTGTATACTACACTCGTTTCGCTGGCTAGTTTTAGGCTCATTATGACTTTGCCACTATCACGCTTTTTCCTAGTCCTTAAAAGCTTTACAAGCACAATATCACCGTAGTGTGAGTTATTTAAATTTTTATTTTCTATAAGTATATCTTGTTTAAAACGCTTATCAAATGGTATCAAAAAGCCAGTACCATTTGAGCTTATGTCGAGTTTACCACAGACAAAGCCGTCATTTAGATAAAATTTATTTTTGTATTTGCTAACGGCATTTAAATTTAAAAGATTTCGTAAAACTTCCTTGTTTCTAGCAGAAACTTCTTTTTCGCTTATGCCGCTAAGAAGTGCTGTGAGAAATTCCTTCACAGATTGTCTTTGACCTTTGCGGTAGCCATTAAGAATGTATCGTGCCCAAAGCCGTATTCATCTAGCAATGGTAGAGTATTTTGTATGCTTGTTTCATCTAGTTGGTTAAAAATATTTACAGATGTTTTTACAACTTTTAGAGCTTTTGCATACTCTTTGATATGCTCGGGAGCCTCTTCTGGATCACTTGAGTAAAGGATAGAGTTTATCAGCTCATTCTCTAAATTCCACTGTTCAAAAATTTTAGCCGTTACCTCTTCGTTTGTAATCTCTAAAAATTCACTCTCAAGTAGCCCTAGATCGCTTGGATATACGATATTTTTAAGACGAAGTTTAAACTCATCATCAAGCCCACGTTCGATCAGCTCGTGTGAAAGGACGATCTTTCCGACTTCAAGCATAAATGAAGCTGGTGAGAGTATCTCAAGGTTGCGTGGTTTGATTTTAGAATACCAATTATAAGTAAGTGCATTTTGGATAGTTGAAATATTTAAAAAGTCTTGTGATGTGATGCCATATGGATCTAAATTTATAGCAAAGCTCCTTTTTATCGCACTAGCTATTGCAAATCCACGAATAGTCGCCATGCCAAAAAGTGAAATAGCACGAGCGATAGTTGTGATCTCTTGGCTAAAACCATAAAGTGGTGAATTTGCTGAACGTAAAATATTTGCTATAAGCATAGGATCACACTCTACAACCTTTGTTAAGTCATTGATAGAACTGTTTTCATTAGCACATAGACGCTGTATCTCGACGATCGTGTCATCAAGCGGTGGTAGAGTTTTTATCTTTTTATAAATAGAATCATTCATTTGTATTTACTTTCCAAATTTAAATTTTTTAGGCTATTGTATCAAAAATGGCTTTTTATAAAACTTAAATTAAAAATTTTAAAATTTTCAGCGATATTTGATTTCTTTAAATGTATAATCTCAAAAAATTTTAATTACAAAGGGGCATTTATGGCTGTAAATATCTATTATGACAAGGATTGTGATATAAGCTTGATAAGAGGCAAAAAAGTCGCTATCATCGGTTTTGGTTCACAAGGACATGCACACGCAGAAAACTTACGTGATAGTGGCGTGGATGTAGTCATAGGACTTGCAAAATGTGGCAAGAGCTGGGCGAAAGCTGAAGCTAAAAATTTTAGCGTAAAGAGCGTTTGTGAGGCGACAAAGGGAGCTGATGTCATTATGATTTTGACGCCAGATGAACTTCAAGCTGAAATTTATAAAAATGAGATCGAGCCAAATTTAAAAGATGGTGCGGCGATTGCATTTGGACATGGATTTAACGTACATTTTGGCCAGATAAAAGCTCCTAAAAATATTGACGTAATAATGATAGCTCCAAAAGCACCCGGACATACCGTAAGGAGTGAGTTTGTAAAAGGTGGTGGCATACCTGATCTCATCGCTGTTGAGCAAGATGCAAGTGGACAAGCAAAACAGATAGCTCTAAGTTATGCAAGTGCGATAGGCGGTGGCAGAACTGGTATCATAGAGACTACTTTTAAAGACGAGACTGAAACGGATTTGTTTGGTGAGCAGGCTGTGCTTTGTGGTGGACTTTGTGCCCTTGTGAATGCTGGATTTGAGACACTCACAGAGGCCGGTTATGAACCTGAGATGGCATATTTTGAGTGCTTACACGAGCTAAAACTCATCGTTGATCTTATGTATCAAGGCGGCATGGCTGATATGCGTTACTCGATCTCAAATACTGCTGAATATGGCGATTATGTGAGTGGTGTAAGAGTTGTTGGTGAAGAGAGCAAAAAGGCAATGAAAGAGATCTTAAAAGAGATTCAAAATGGCAAATTTGCAAAAGACTTTATCCTTGAGCGTAAAGCTGGATATGTTAGAATGAATGCAGAACGAGGTATATCAGAACGCTCATTACTTAATCAAACAGGCAAAAAACTACGTGCAATGATGCCATGGATAAGTGCTGGAAAGCTCGTAGATCAAAACAAAAACTAGACTTTGAACGATAAAAAACAGACTATAAAAAAGCGTCCAAAAATAAGCAAAAAAAACAAATCTGGACGCTTTGGCAGTAAAATTTATATCGGATTTTCACTACTTGCATTGTTGCTGGTTATCACATTGATTGTAGCTTTAAATAGCGTTAAAAATGGCAACAATATAACTAAAACAGTATCTAGTAATATTAATAAAATAGAAAATAATACAAAAAATATAGATACAAAAAGACAAGAGAAGCCTAGAAAAGAGCATGAAAGACTAAAATATCCTCTTAAATTTGATGAAGATGAAAATTTAAGTAAAATTTTTATAGATCCTGAGCTAGAGTCAAAAAAACAAAAGCAAAAAGCCAGTGATAAAGAGAGCATAAACATTTCAAAATCACAAAATTTAAGTGAAAAAAAGGGGGAAACAAAGCTAGAAAATTTAAATATAGATAAAAGCAAAACCATAGTATCGCTACCGACCCCACATCTTAAGGTAGAATCGGTTAAAATGGAGCTTAATCAGACTAAAGATTATAATCAAACAGTGCATAAAATAGAAAAATCAATAGAAGAAACAGAAAAGGTCGCTAGACATAAAAAAGAAGAAAAGCCACAAAAGCAAAAAGCACTATCTCCTGCTAAAAGCAATATGCAAAGTGAAAAATTTGATGGTAAACCGCGTCTTGTCATAATCATCGATGATGTGGCTACATTTGAACATGCTTTTATGATACGCTCAACTGGGCTTAAGCTCACTCCATCCATATTTCCAGCAACTAAAAACCACCCAGATACGCCTAAAATAGCTGATTTATTCGAGTTTTTTATGATACATCTACCAATGCAAGCAAAGAGCTTTGATCACCCTGAAATAGGTACTTTAAATATTAATGATAGCTTTGAGACTATATTAAAAAGGGTGCAAAAAGTAAGAGCAGACTTCCCGCGTGCAAGGTATATAAATAACCATACTGGCTCAAAATTTACAAGTGATTTTAAAGCTATGGATAAGGCGTATCGTGCTTTTATACAGGAGAAATTTACATTCATTGATAGTAAGACGATAGCGACAAGTGTCGTTGCAAGTGTCGCTAGTAAATACTCACAGCCATATATAGTTAGAGATGTGTTTTTAGACGATAGTGCAACATATGCAGCAGTAAAAAAAGAGTTGGCAAATGCTGTTAGAATAGCCAAAAAACGTGGTTATGCTATAGCGATAGGACACCCTAAAAAATCAACTATTCAGGCAATTAAAGACGCTAAAAATGGTATTTTAAGAGAAGTTGAAGTAGTTTATCTAAAAGATATTTTATGAAAATTTTAGACAAGATTCCAAATGTAGTAAAACGGCTTAAAAATCCACCTAAAATTTTATACTATGAAGGAAATTTAGAGCTTTTAAGCCGTAAAAAGGTCGCAGTTGTTGGCTCAAGAAAAGCCAGCATATATACAAAAGAGTGCGTTGTCCAGCTTTGCGTGAAGCTGAAAAATGCAGGAGTCTGCGTCGTTAGTGGCGGAGCTATAGGTGTCGATATAGCTGCACACAAAGGGAGTATGCCGCTGACTATAGGTGTTTTTGCAAGTGGACTTGACGTGATTTATCCGCAATCAAATGCTAAGTTTATAAAAGAAATTTACACTCACGGTTTGGCGATAAGCGAGTATCCTCCTAAGACATTGCCACTTGGATTTAGATTTTTAGAGCGAAATCGCATAGTTGTCTCTCTTTGTGATGCCTTAGTAGTCGCTCAAGCAGATTTGCAAAGTGGCTCTATGCAAAGTGCTCGTATGGCCTATGAGATAGGTGTACCTATATATGTTTTACCTCAGCGTATTGGTGAGAGTAATGGCACAAATATGCTACTTGCCGAACAAAAGGCTAGTTTGATAAATGATTTTGATGACTTTGTCGCTAGATTTGGCGATATTAAGGCTTTGACACCTGATTTTTTTGATGACGATATCATAGAATTTTGTAAAAATGGCGTATCATTAGAACAAGCTTTAGATAAATTTGGTGACGTAATATATGAATATGAGCTTGATGGACGACTAGAGATAAATCATCTGCGTGTTAAAAGTGTGATGTAGGGGTAAAATGGATAAATTTATAGCGATAGATGTTGGGCTTAAACGTATAGGAGTAGCTTTTGGTGTTGGTAGTGTTGTGCTTCCACAAGAGCCTATTTTGCGTAAAAATCGCAATCAAGCCGCACACGAAGTTAGTGAACGAATCAAAGAATATGGCATAAATGTCCTTGTCGTTGGAATACCACTTGGTGGAAGCAGTGAAGATGAGATGAGGCGTAGGATTGAGCATTTTGTTTCGCTATTAAATTTCAAAGGGCAGATAGTTTATCAAGATGAAGCATTTAGTAGTGATGAGGCTAGTGAAATTTACAGAAATACATCACGCGATGGCAGACTTGATAGCGTCGCTGCTATGATGATTTTGAAGAGATATTTAAAGATAGTTTAGAATTTTAAGACTATCTTGCCATCCCCCCCCCCATTGTTGGTTTTGATAAATTTTGTAAAAATAGTATTTAAAATATAATATGTATAAGGTTGTCTTAAGATTATAATCTGTTTTTTTAACTCTTGGCTAAAATTCTCATCACCTTCGCATATGGCTACGATGATAAAATTTTTAAGTTTTTTAAACTCAAGTAGATTTTTTGCCTTGTCTATATCATCTAAAAATTTCTTTTGAACAAATATCAAATCTGGCTTATATATACCATCTGTCACGTGTCTTTTTAAGCTTTCGTAGTTACTGCTTGGCCTGACATTGATACCGATAAATTTTAGCTGATTGTATAAAATTTTAAATCCAACTTCATCTTCATAGGCTATTATGGCGTTGTATTTTTTAGTATTTTGATCTTTTAAGCTTAATTTATTTTTAAAATTTGCATTGCTTACAGATCTAGCTTTGATTTCGAGTATAATTTTATCATCTTTGTCATTTATGACACTGATATCGGCTATTTTTGCATACTCTAAAGCTTTATTTAAGAGTTCCTCGTTTTTGTGTTCAAATGGTTTGTTTGAGCTGATGGTTACATTGAAAAATAGTATATTATCGCCGTAGCTAACTAGCTTAAAGCTGATTAAAATTTTTGCATTATGCTGCGAGTAGATAAACATTTTTGATATATTTTCTATCACTTTTATCACGTTTGATGCATCTAGCTCATATGTTTCAGGGTAAGTTGGATCGTATTCAAAAAGCAGTGTATTTTCATTTGCTTTTGCGTCATAGTATATCGCTTCAAGAAATAAATTTAGTCGCTCGATAAAATTTATACTTTTCATAGTACAAGCATCCCATCACCATAAGAGTAAAAGCGATAGCCTTTCTCAATGGCGATCTTGTAAATTTGCATAGTTTTTTCAAGCCCGATGAAGCTTGTTACAAGCATTATTAGCGTCGATTTTGGTAGGTGAAAATTTGTCAAAAGATAGTTTTGTCGGATTGGTGGGTTGTTTAAATTTAAAAATAGCTTACAAAAACCACTACTTTTGTGAGTTCTGGCAAATTCTTCCACACATCGTGTAACTGTCGTGCCAACGCCTAAAATCTTCTTATTACTATTTATCAGTTCTTGCGTCGCAGTCGGTATATCGTAAAATTCAGAGTGCATAACGTGATTATTTATATTTTCGCACTCAACACTCTTAAATGTCCCAGCCCCCACGTGTAGTGTCAGATATGCAGTTTCATGCTTTGCTTTGATAGCTTGTAGCATCTCATCGCTAAAGTGCAAACTAGCAGTAGGAGCTGCAACTGCACCATCTTTTTTGGCAAAAATACTCTGATACCAACTCTCGTCATTCTTTGTATCAGCTCTTTTTATATACGGCGGTAGTGGCACATGTCCGATCAGTTCTAGCTCTTTAAATAGATGTGCATTGTCTATTGGTTCGTTGAATTTGCTAAATTTTACCACTCGTGTGCCATCGTCGTTTAGACTTATGACTTGTGCGGATATGTCATTGTCAAAATTCAAAATACTTCGTTCATTTACTCGCCCTCTTATGTAGCAACTAAATTTATCATCATTAAGTGGCTGGTTTAGCATTATTTCCACTGCCCCACCACTTTGTTTATGTCCTAAAATTCGTGCTTTTATGACTCTTGTATCGTTAAATATGATTGCTGTATCATCAGGTATAATTTGTGTTAGATCACTAAATTTAAGGTGTTTTACCTCATCTGTATTTTTAAAATATACAAGCAATCTGGCGTTTTCTTTTGGTAAAACTGGCTGAAATGCTATCAAGTTTGACGGTAAATGATAATCGTAACTTAAAATATTATCTATATCACTCATCTTCTTTGGCTTTATTTTCGTCATCTTGAGCCTCTTCGTCGCTTTTTCTGACGGACTTTGCTATAAGTATAGACATCCCATAAAGTGCAATAAGAGGTGCTGCCATCAAAAACTGACTAAGCACATCAGGTGGTGTAACGATAGCAGCAAATATAAATATAATCACAATTGCGTATCTGAAATATTTTTTTAGCATGATGTCATCTACAAGACCAATTTTTGCTAAGAAAAATGTAACAACTGGAAGTTCAAACGATATACCAAATGCGATCAAAATTTTAGTGAAAAAGCCGACATATTCGCCGATACTTGGTAGTGCTGTAAATAGCTGACCACCAAAATTTATTAAAAATGCAAAGCCTAGAGGTACGACTACGTAGTAGCAAAAGGCTGCACCACATATAAACATAAAAGTTGCTGAGATGACAAAAGGTATGACATATTTTTTCTCATTATCATAAAGCCCAGGTGCCACAAATAACCAAAACTGCCAAAATACAATCGGTAAAGCTACGACTAATCCAGCAAAAAATGCCACTTTCATTGCTGTGAAGAATGGCTCTTGTACCTGTGTGAATATGATATTTGAACCTTGCGGAAGAGCTTGTTTAAGCGGTGCTGTCATCCATGCTAAAAGCGGATTCCAAAATAAAAAGCAGATACCAAATGCGATAAATATCGTTAAAACACTGATGCCAAGACGTTTTCTTAACTCAACTAAATGGGGTTTTAACTCTTCAAACATTATGCCCCTTTATCTTCTAAATTTTTATCATTTTTAGCACTAGCTATATCTGTATCTTTGGGCTTTTTGTCGCCACTAAATACTGCATCTTTTATCGCATTTGTTGGATTTTTTATAGTATCAGTCGCCTTTTTGACGTCGCTTACTACATCTTTTAGACCGCTAGTTACTTCACTCACGCCTTTTTTTATCTCATCAAGCTCTTCAAATGTTAGTTTTTTACGCACATTTTCTGTCGTCTGTGTGATACTTTCTTTGTATTTTCTAGCATCTTCTTTTAGTTCAGCTATCTTAACTTCTTGATCAAAGGTTGATTTTGCATCGTTTATACCCTTTTTAAACATCTTAAAAAACTTTGCGATCTGTACCATAGTGTCAGGAAGCTTATCGGGTCCTAGCACTAAAACAGCGATGACTGCGATAATGAGTATCTCAGAAAAGCTCATACCAAACATAATTATCCCTAAAATTTCAGTTTAAATTTGCTATTTTACCTTTAAAATTCTCAAAATTTGATAAATTTAGCCGTTCAAAAATAACGCCATCTCATCGGCTAGTAAAAAATCATTTGCAAAGTAGCGACCTTTTTTAAATTTAAGCTTACGAGCCTTTCGTAAAAGTTCAGCATTTTTTAGCTGTTGTTCGGTTAAATTTATTGCTTTTACGCCAACTTTACTACGCAATCCCATAAAAATCTGCTCCAACTTCATATCATAGTTGCTTAATCTCTCAACTTGCCTAAAAGTAGGCTCTGCTATGTAGCTGTTTAAGTTATCTTTTGCATAGTGTCTTTGTGAGTTAAAAAAGCCAACTGAGTAAGCCCCAACGCCGATATATTCACGTCTTTGCCAGTAGCCTAGGTTGTGTTTGCAGGTTTTGCCAAAGTTTGAAATCTCATACTGTTTTAGTCCAATACTCTCAAGCTCTTTCATTATAAATTTAGCCAAAACCACACTATCATTTTTAAGCTCATAACGCGTCTGAAATGGCGTATTTTCTTCAAGTGTTAGCGAGTAGGCACTAGCATGAGTAACTTTTAGTTTAGCTAGATTTGCCACCTCTTCACGTAAACGCCTTTTATTATCAAGCTTTGTGGCGTATATTAGATCAACGTTTATGTTTTTAAATCCAGCTTTTTTAGCATTTAAAACGGCCTTATAAATTTGCTCGACATTGTGTATACGACCGAGTAGCTTTAGCTTGTCAGCAAAAAAGCTTTGAGCCCCAAAGCTAATGCGATTAACGCCAAAATCTCTTATTTGTGTTAGCCACGAGAGTGTGGCTGAATTGGGATTTGCTTCACAGCTTATTTCGGTTGCTTTAGTGCAAAGAGGCGAAATATGAGTAAATATTTTCTCATAAAACTTCGCATTTACAGCACTTGGAGTGCCGCCACCTATAAAAACGCTCTTAAATTTATTAGGATTTAACAAATTTATATGAAATTTAAGATCAGTCAAAAGTGCGTCAAAATACGCTTCTGCAAGGCTATCTTGTCCTATATCAGAGCCAAAAGCACAATAAGGACACTTACTCTGACAAAATGGTATATGAATATAAAGTAACAAATTTTCTCTTTTTTGTTTTTATTATTGTAACTGAAATAAATTTAAAGCAAAATAGAGCAAGAGTTATGAGGACTTCATTTATACAAAAATCTTTACTTAATAAATAGCAGTAATGATTTAAAAGCAATTACAGAAGCTATTTCAATGCTGTGATTTACGGCAAAGTAAATGGGTTTTTTGTGATGTTGGTACGGATAGCGTTTATATGCACATATATAAAGGGTGTATTGCTAACCTTTTTACACAAAAGTAAAAAATAAATTTATATAAAAACTAGCGGTAAAGCCGTTTTTTATGCGGTTTTTTATAAAATCATCTAAATTTAAGGAGAGACAATGAAGGCAATAATCACAGTTGTAGGCAAGGACAAAAGAGGTATAGTTGCTGGAGTATCTGGCAAGGTAGCTGCACTTGGGCTAAATATAGATGATATCTCGCAAACTGTTTTAGATGAATTTTTCACGATGATGGCAGTCGTTTCGAGCGATGAGAGCAAGGACTTTACTCTGCTTCGTGGAGAGCTTGAAAAATTTGGTGATAGTTTGGGAGTAAAGATAAATATCCAAAGTGCCGCTATATTTGACGCTATGCATAACATCTAAGGGGCAAAGATGAATATAAAACAGGTAACTGAAACTATCGCGATGATAGAGGAGCAAAACTTTGACATTCGCACGATAACGATGGGTATTTCACTACTTGATTGTATAGACGCAGATATTGACGTGGCGTGTGAGAAAATTTATAATAAGATCACCACTAAAGCAAAAGATCTCGTAAAAGTGGGTAATGAAATTTCAGCCGAGCTTGGAATTCCTATCGTAAATAAGCGAATTTCGGTAACGCCAATCTCTATCATAGGTGCAGCAACAAGTGCACAAGATTATGTTCAAATCGCTAAAACGCTCGATAGAGCAGCAAAATTTGTCAGTGTGGATTTTATCGGTGGTTTTTCTGCACTTGTGCAAAAGGGCTATCAAAAGGGTGATGAAATTTTGATAAACTCAATACCCAAAGCCCTTGCGACAACGGACTTTGTCTGTGCGTCTGTAAATATCGGCTCAACAAAAACTGGCATAAATATGACTGCGGTGCGTGATATGGGGCGTATCATAAAGCAAACAGCAGATCTTTCAAATTTAGGAGCTGCTAAGCTTGTGGTGTTTGCAAATGCGGTAGAGGACAATCCTTTTATGGCAGGTGCATTTCACGGTGTTGGTGAAGCTGACATCGTGATAAATGTGGGCGTTTCAGGGCCTGGCGTAGTCAAACGTGCACTTGAGAAGGTGCGTGGTGAGAGCTTTGATGTGGTGGCTGAGACGATTAAAAAGACAGCATTTAAGATAACTCGTATTGGTCAGCTTGTTGGGCAGATGGCGTCAGAGCGACTTGGTGTAAAATTTGGTATAGTTGATCTAAGTCTTGCTCCTACTCCAGCCGTGGGAGACTCAGTAGCAAGGGTGCTTGAAGAGATGGGGCTTGAGGCAGTTGGCACTCACGGTACGACAGCCGCACTTGCACTTTTAAACGATGCTGTGAAAAAAGGCGGTGTTATGGCATGTAATCAAGTGGGCGGTCTAAGTGGTGCTTTTATTCCAGTTTCGGAGGATGAGGGAATGATAGAAGCGGTTAGAAATGGCTCACTAAATTTAGAAAAACTTGAGGCAATGACTGCTATATGTTCAGTTGGACTTGATATGATAGCTATACCTAAGGATACTCCAAGTGAGACGATAGCAGCTATTATAGCTGATGAGGCAGCCATAGGCGTGATAAATCAAAAGACAACCGCTGTGCGTATCATACCAAAGGGCAAAGAGGGTGATATGATAGAGTTTGGCGGACTTTTAGGTAGAGCTCCTGTGATGAGTGTAAATAAAAACTTATCTGCTGATTTTATCGCTCGTGGCGGACAGATCCCAGCTCCGATACATAGCTTTAAGAATTAAATTTACATATTTGTAGCCATTTTAAGCTTATGGCTACAAATTTATTATAATTGTTTTAAGAAGCTTATATCACTCAAAAACAAAATAAGAATTAGATTAAAGCTTCTGCTATGAGTGTTATTTTTTATATTTTCGTATTTTTTTATATAAATTTAAAAATTCTTGATTTTAATATTCTGTAGTTATACTTTAAATTTAACTTATTATCCCTGTTAGAAAAAGTTTTATAAATTTGCACTTCGCTCAAACCTTATTTAAAACTATATAATATCCATAGAAAACCTAGCACGAACTTTACCTACAATATTTAACTGTTCTAATTCATCTCCTTTAACCACTATATCTTGGTAAAAATCATTCAAAGATGTTAATTAACAATTTTTCTTATAGGGTCTAATAAAATTTTTACATAAATACTACCGCAAAGATTTACAATATGAGGTTGGCTGGAAAGGCTTAAACAGTAATAAAACTTCATTTGGCAAAAATGGTCATCAAGTAGCTACTATAGATAGTGATCCCTATTTAAATCAAAAACCATGGGTTGAATTTGATCTATATAGTAATGAAAATGGCAATTTGGATATGAATGATCTTTATAAAGGTGTAAAAATGTAAATTAAAACTTAGTGAGTTTAATCTCATAATAAAGTCTGATACTCCTAAAGATAAAGACTTCTCTTATAACAAATATCAAAGAGATAGCTTTATGAAGTTTTATAATGACTATTATAAAGAGCTTGATGCTTATACTAAAGATATAGAGTGGTTGAGTAAAAATTTAAAAGATTACAGTGTAGAAAATGCCAATGAATAACTAAATTAAAAGATACTAAATCATCTTTATGCTTGCTATACAAAATGAGTTTAACAAAGCTACAAGATTAGACTTTAATCTCTCAAATTTAGAAAATGTAAAAAGAGCATTAAAACAGACATCAATAAAGCTTCAGTCTCATTAAGTGATAGTGTAATAGCTATGAGAATGAATGCCAATGGAAGCATAACTTAAAATTTGATAGTATTAGAGAGATAGATGTAAGAGATTTATATACAGATACAGGTAAATTAAATACATCAGGAGATAAAAGAGTTAGTATAATCCTTGAAGCTAATAGTATGAATCATAAAGAGCTAAATGAGCTTGAATTTAAAACTATTATTATTAAACAAGATGATAAATTTGTAAGCTTAAAAGAGCTTGGAACAACATCGATAAGTAAGATAGTTAAAAACAATGATGTAAAATTTTAATACATCTAACAAATAATAATATAATAAGCTCCAATGAACTTTATAACATCTCATATCTTAACTATGCTCTAAATAATACCAGCAAGATACAATATAAGGATAGATTTTATAAAAGAGTGGATGTGAGGGTGGTAGGGATAAAGCCAAAGAAAATAAGGTGGGTTAAAAAAGTATGCAAATAAACCATATTTGCATATCATTAAAATTTTAAAATATAATATATGTAGTTTATAAAATTATTTTTTAAAATAGTTATAGTTTGTATAAAATTTTTTATTAAAATAACGGAGTGTTTATATAAAATCGCTCTGGCATTTAACCAGCCTTCGGCTACTCTTATTTTTGTTATAAGCTTTTATTGTATTAAATATAGATTTGCATTAAATTTAATTTATATAATTTGGATGTAAAGTGTAGAAAAGTGGGGCAAAGCCCCAAATTAAAAAGGATTATTTATCTCTTATACTTAACTCAGCGATAAGCTTAGAGTAAGTTGTATAATCTTTGTTTTTAAGATACTTTAAGAGCCTCTTTCTCTGACCTACAAGTTTTAACAAACCAAGGCGTGAAGAGAAGTCCTTTTTGGATATCTTAAGGTGTTCTGTAAGTCCAGAAATACGTGCAGTTAAAAGTGCTATCTGAACCTCTGGAGAGCCAGTATCTCCCTCTTTTCGAGCGAATTTCGCAACTATTTGAGCTTTTTGAGCCGAATCCAAAGCCATGATGACCTCCTGATTGGTAAATTAAAATAAAATGGCGATTATAACATAAAAAACATAAAATTAAATAAAATTTAGAAAAATTAAAAATATACTCAAAATTAATCAAAAATGCAGTAAAAATTCTATAAAATAACAAGTTAAACAATGAAAATCAAAGGTAATTTATGCTTTTTACAAAGGCAAGCGAATATGCACTGCTTTCACTCATCTTAATATCACAAAAATCATCTCCCGTAGATGTTGATACTATATCGAATGAGTTAAAAATTTCAAAGAGTTTTTTAGCAAAAATTTTACAAAATTTAGCAAAAGAGCAAATTTTAAAGTCCTATAAAGGGGCAAATGGTGGCTTTATGCTAAGCACGGACGCACAAAATGTTAGTGTAAAGACTATCATTGAGTGTGCCGAGAGACGTGAAGTTAGTGTATTTGAATGCTCAAGCTCAGTCGATGGTTGTCCGTCGAATAAAGCTTTAAGCTGTCAAATTTGGACTATGTTTAGCGGACTACAAAACAAGGTAGATGAGATGCTTGATGAGATTAAACTAAGCGATATTATTAAAAAATAATGGCAAAACAAAAAAATAACATCCTAACGCTTGTTGCACCATTTCTAGCACCTATTATTAAATTTAAAAGCTTAAGTATAGTTGGTGTAATAATGGCAATCCTTGCTATCATTATAGTGCCATTACCTAGCACGGTGCTTGATTTTTTCTTAGCACTTTCTATATCTGTTTCGGTTCTTATTATCCTAATCTCAATCTATGTGCCAAAGCCAACTGATCTAAGTACCTTCCCAACGCTTATCCTTATCATCACGTTATTTCGTCTCTCTTTAAATATTGCAACAACACGTATGATACTGAGTGAAGGACATAATGGACCTGAAGCTGTTAGTGAGATCATCTCAAGTTTTGGGCAGTTTGTAGTCGGAGGTAACTATATCATTGGCATCATCGTTTTTAGTATACTTGTGCTTATAAATTTTATGGTTGTTACAAAGGGTTCTACGCGTGTGAGTGAGGTGCAAGCACGTTTTACGCTCGATGCGATGCCTGGAAAACAAATGGCGATAGACGCGGATTTAAACGCAGGGCTAATAGATGAGAAAACTGCCAGAGAACGCCGTCAAGCTATCATTGGTGAGGCGAATTTTTACGGAGCAATGGATGGTTCGTCTAAATTTATAAAAGGCGATGCAGTTGCAGGTATAATTATAACCATCATAAATATAATCGGTGGCTTTGCTATAGGCGTATTTCAACACGACCTTGATATGGCGACATCGGCTCAGTTTTATACCATACTTACCATAGGCGATGGACTTGTTAGCCAAATCCCAGGTCTTGTCACATCTACAGCGACCGCTATCATCATCACGCGTGCGAGCAAAGATGATGATAACTTCGCAGAAGGGACGTTAAAGCAGCTTTTGGGCGATTATAAGACGCTACTTATCGTTGGCTTTATACTATTTATGTTTGCCCTTGTACCAGGGCTTCCGACACTCTCGCTTGGATTTATTGCGGTATTATTTTTAGGGCTTGGATATATTATAAAGCAGACGCAAGATGGAAGTTTGGACGTTTTGACAACTTCGAAAAAGAGCAAGATTGGAGTGAAATCTCCTGAACCAGTCAGTGGCACAACAGCTCAAAAAATGCCTAAAAAGAGCGATGAAGAGATAGCTCGTGAAGAAGAGACAAAGATAAATGATATATTAAAGCTTGAAATTTTAGAGCTTGACCTAGGTTATGGCCTGCTTAAATTAGCCGATGTTGATCTAATAGAGCGGATACGTGCTATGAGACGCAATATCGCCTCTTCGCTTGGCTTTTTAATGCCAAAAATTCGTATCCGTGATAACTTGCAACTTCCACCAAATGAATATCGCTTTAAGCTAAAAGGCATAGTTATAGGACAAGGTGAGATATATGCAGATAAATTTTTAGCAATGGATAGTGGGCTGGTGAGCGAGGGTATAGAGGGGATTCCGACAAAAGAGCCGGTATTTGGACTAGACGCACTTTGGATAGATGCAAACATTAAAGAAGATGCAATACTTAGCGGTTATACGATAGTTGATCCTGCCAGTGTCATCTCAACGCATATGAGTGAGCTTATCAAGCAAAATGCTGCCGAATTACTCACTCGCCAAGAGACGCAAAATTTATTAGATAAGCTTAAAAATGATTATCCTGTTATCGTTGAAGACACGTTGCGTATAGCTCCGATTAGTCTTATACAAAAGGTACTTAAAGCCTTACTAAAAGATAATATTCCTATAAAAGACCTACTAAGCATACTTGAATCACTTAGTGATGTGGCTGAAGTGAGTAAAAATTTAGATATGATTATAGAACATGTCCGTGCCGCTCTTGCAAGGGTGATAACTGCACTTTATACTGATGAGCAGGGACAACTTAGCTTTTATATCCTTGAGACATCGGTCCAGCAAAGACTTATGGATGCGGTGCAGTATAAGGATGGAGCGTATCATCTTATGATAAATGTCGCACAAACTTCTGCTATAGTGCAGGCTTTACGCACTGAAAAAGAGAAACGACCGCTAAGTCAACACGGAGCGATGATACTTTGCGTTGAGCCTAGTTTGCGTAAATTTATAGCAAATATATGCACAAATTTTGGCATTGACATCGTCGTGCTAAGTTTTGCTGAGATCTCAGCAAATACACCATTTGAAACGGTTGGTGTCATACAAGTAGAAAATTTATAAAGGACAAAAATGAAATTTTATCACCTTTCGCATACTGATTTGGACGGATATGGAGCACAATTTATTACAAATTTTTATTTTAAGGATATTAAATTTAGCAACTCAAACTATGGTCGTGAGATAGATGAGAAATTCGGTGCTATCGTCTCTGAACTTGGCGATGAAGAGGCGGTCATACTTATAACTGATTTAAATTTAACAATGACGCAGTGCGAGAGCTACGAGACGGCCTTACAAGGTAAAAATGCAAAACTATTTTTGCTAGATCATCACCAAAGTGGAGCTGAGTGTGCGAGTGCATATCCGTGGTATTTTTTAGATAGCTCACGTTGTGCGACAAAGATTACATACGATTTTTTTGCCTCTATGTTTGTGCAAAACACTGAGCTTAAAAAATTTAGCGATGTAGTAAATGCGGTAGATATCTGGCTAAAAGATGATGTAGATTTTGAGATGGGTAAGGTCTGTTTGGGACTTATTGCAAATGCTAAGGAGATAAATAAAGTAATGTTTGAGCGTGAAAACAACCTTTATATGTTTCACCTGCTCTTACATGCACAGCAGTTTTTTAACGCAAAAAACGACTATATCGGACTTGATATGCAGATACATACGATAAAAAAGGAGTTTTTTAAATTTGATAAAGATGATACGCTAAGCAATCTTATTTCGGCTTATGTCGTGCGGTTATTAAGCAAAAATCGTGATAAATTTAGCATAAGATATAATGGCTTTAATGGGATTTTGACTTATAATATAGGAAATACTTCCGTTATAGGCAATGACTTTTTAGTCGCAAATCCAGACTTTGACTTTTTTATAGACATCACAAACAAAAAAACTATGAGTTTTCGTGCAAATGGCAAGATAGATGTGAGTGCGATGGCAAAGCACTTAGTAGGCGGTGGCGGACACGTTAATGCAAGTGGTGGAATGTTTTCAAATTTTAAAGATAGCTTTGAGTATGAGATGATAAAATCGCAAGTTGTGGAGCTAATAAATAAAAAGACACAGGAGGGGTTATGAAAGAAGAGGTAAGTATAGATGAGCTTAGTTACGAGCTTAGCGTAGTACTTGATGGGCTTATGTATTATGCAGGCGTTAAGAAAAGTAAGCTTGAAGAGGCAGCACAGATATATGTGGAGTGCATAGATGAGGCATTGCAAGACTCAGATGCAGAGGGTGTTGATGAGGTAATAGCGATTGTTGAGTTTATGAAAAAGCGACATCCAAAATTATTTGAGAAGTAAGATTAAAAAGGAGAGAGAATGAAAAAATTTGCTATTTTAGCTTTTGTGATTGGTTTTATTGGCATTTCTGCGATGGCAAGTGAAAACTATGCAAAAGCAGAAGAGCTCTTTAAGGCTAGTAAATATGAAGCTGCATATGGGCTTTACGATAGGGCGTGTGGAGAAGGTATTAAACGAGCTTGTACGATGAATGGCATATTGCTTTTTAACGGTGATGGTGTAAAAAAAGACAAAGTCCACGCGGAGCAAATTTTTACAAAAATGTGCGATGATAATGAGCCTATGGCGTGTAGCAAGCTTGGTGAGATGTATGCTTTTGGATCTGGCAAAGAGAAGGTAAATGATGAGAGTAAAGTCCGTGCATTGTTTAAAAAATCTTGCGACGGTGGATATGAACCAGCTTGTGTGTTTGCAACTAAATAACGCTTAAAAGGAGCGAAAATGAGATATAAACGCAAGGATTTAATAGGACTTAGAGAGCTTAGTAAGGAAGAAATTTTATATTTTTTAGATGTAGCAAAGGAGTTTAAAGAGCTAAATTTAAAAGATGTTAAAAAAAATGACTACCTTCGTGGCAAAACTACGATAAACGCTTTTTATGAGAATTCAACACGTACCAGAACCAGCTTTGAGATAGCTGCAAAAAGACTTGGAGCTGATACGATAAATTTTACTGCATCAAACTCAAGTGTAAAAAAAGGTGAAACGCTCATAGATACGATGAATAATATGTCTGCAATGAAGAGTGACATTATCGTGCTTCGCCATCCAAGCTCAGGTGCTGCCAAACTAGCTGCTCAGCATACTGACGCTAGTATCGTAAATGCAGGAGATGGTACAAACGAACACCCATCGCAGGGGCTATTAGATCTATTTACACTTCGTGAATACGGCAAAGCACTTGATAGTAGCACGAGCGTCTCTATCATTGGAGACATCGCACGTAGCCGTGTGGCAAGGTCTGATATATGGGCGATGAGGAAGCTAGGTATTAACGTCAAGCTCTTTGCTCCGCCGATGATGATGCCAAAAGATGCAGAAGTATTTGAATGCCAAATTTGTAAAAATATGGAGGAGGCATGTGAGGGCAGTGATGTCATCATTATGCTTCGAATACAGCTAGAAAGGGCTGATGGGGACGTGGCATTTCCTAGCTCACGTGAATACTCTAAATTTTTCGGACTTAATAAAAATCGTATAAATTTAGCCAAATCTGATGCCATTGTCCTACACCCAGGTCCGATAAATCGTGGCGTAGAGTTAAATTCAGACGTAGCAGACGGAACGCACTCTGTTATATTAAACCAAGTTGAAAATGGCGTAGCTATGCGTATGGCAATACTAAATACACTTATAAATAATCGAGGCTAAAGATGAAAATAGCTATAAAAAACGGCACAGTCGTAAATAGTGATAAAAAATTTAAAGCAAATGTCTTAATAGAAAATGACAAGATAGTCGCAGTTACTAGTGATGATATAATGGCTGATGAGACGATAGATGCATATGGAAAGCTTGTTATGCCAGGACTTATAGATATGCACGTGCATTTTAGAGACCCGGGGTATGAGTATAAAGATGATATAATCTCAGGCTCACAGGCTGCAGTTGCTGGTGGCGTAACGACTTGTATGTGTATGGCAAATACAAATCCAGTAAATGATAATGCCTCAATCACTCGTGCGATGATAGAGAAAGCAAAATTGTGTGGGCTAATTGATCTTTTACCTATAGCGGCTATAAGTAAGGGATTAAATGGCTCTGAGATAGTTGAGATGGGCGATCTTATGGAGGCTGGAGCAGTAGCTTTTAGTGATGACGGCCTGCCAGTGTCAAGCTCAAGCGTTATGCGTGCAGCCTTGGAGTATTCAAAGATGTTTGGTAGTTTTTGTATAAGCCACTCAGAGGACTGTTCGCTTTGTCGTCAAGGAGTAATGCACGAGGGCAAAGTCTCTGCTATACTTGGACTAAAAGGTATGGCACGCGAAAAAGAGGAGATTGCGGTTAGTCGTGATATGCTACTTGCAAAGCTTACGGGAGCTCACATACATATCGCTCACGTAAGCTCTGAATACTCGCTCAAAATTATAGAAATGGGGCGAAAAGATGGCATAAATATCACTTGTGAAGTTACGCCACACCACTTTAGCTTTAGTGATGATGATATATTGCAAAACTCTTATAATGCAAATTTTAAAATGTCTCCACCTTTACGTGAAAAACGTGATATACTCGCACTTCGCGAAGCTTTAAAAAACGGCTTAGTTGATGTTATAGCAACCGACCATGCACCGCATCACAGTGATGAAAAAATAGTTGATTTTGACCACGCACCATTTGGTATCATCGGACTTCAAACACTCGTACCACTGACGCTAAAACTCGTAGATGAAGGCGTTATAAGCTTAGAGCGAATGGTAGAGCTAACATCAACAAATGCGGCAAAGATGTTAAATTTAAAAGATAAAGGACGCATAGAGAGTGGAATGCTTGCTGATATAGCGATCATTGACCCTGATGTGGAGTATATTTACGATGAGAATATAAATCGCTCAAAGTCGATAAATTCACCATTGTTTGGAAAGAAGTTAAAAGGAGCTGCAGTATTAACGATAAAAAGTGGACGCATCGTTTATAAATTTTAATAGCTTATTTTTTACGCTATACGTTGTTGATTTTTGGCTCAGCTTCGGTCATTGTCTATATAGTAACTCCATTGCTTTGCTAAAAATTACCACGTTTAGCGAAAGATATTTCGCCTTATTGTTTATGTTTAATTTTGACGTTACCTTAAAATTAAAATATAGCACAAAGTATTAGCAATCTTGAACATGTATGTATGGTGGTGAGTCAAGAAGACAGTGTTTCGTAGTAAAATCAAATTTTTATCCACTCAAAAAAATATAAGTATAAGAAAATTCATAACGAATAAAGCTAAGTTATGTGTAAGCTTTGCTATCTAGCAAGTAAATATTTCAAAAAGCATATTACAAAATAAGAAAGTAAGATTTTTGAATAATTGTAAGATAGGGTGAAATTTTACTTCGTTGTTTATTAATAGAAATAATATAAATCAGTTATTATAAGTTAAAATACTATAAATTTAACCTCTAACAACTTTTCTTTTTATCTTAAATTTAAGATCGCTAAACTTAGAAAACGCAAGTGAGTAAAATTCCTTGTAAAATTGCATGAATTTAGACTCTTTTTTTGTATAAATCACCGCAAAAACGCTCTCAAGCTCTATACGCTCCTTTTGTGTTAGCCTATCCATTTTTTTCTCCAATTAATTTTCTCATCTTTTTTATAACAAACAGCACTTCGTCATCGTCAAGTTTACAAAGCATTTGGCATACGGCACTAGCGGCTTGTGGCTTTGAAGTACCTAGTCGCCAGTCTTGATATGTCCTCATAGATACGCCAAGCTCTTTTGCCATCTGTGCTTGTGAAATTTTCTTGCCGATATTTTTTGATTCAACTGCATTATGAAGCAGATTGAAAATGTCATTTGTCTCAATCATCGCAAAATTATACAGATATAACTATTAAATATACATTAAATTTATTATAAATATATATATATTGTTTAATATATCTATATAAAATTATAAAATATAAATATTATAGTATATAATATACGTAAAAATGTATAAATTTAAAAATATCTATGTAATTATAGTCATAAAACTTTAGTATATAAGGCTAAATATATATAAATTAATTTTTTTAACTATATGACTTGACAATACTATACTCAATATTGTATAATTACATTAGCAATTAAAAATAAAGAGTGCTAAAAATGCAAAAGTTAAATAAACGTGATTTAGTGTTAAACTCTATCATACAGGCTTATTTAAGCGATAACACACCGATTGGCTCAAGCGAGCTTGGATCTCGGATGAATGTTGCTATGCCTGCATCTACGATAAGAGTTTATTTCAAAAAACTCTCTGATGAGGGTGAAATCACACAGCTTCACATTAGTGGTGGACGCATTCCAACTATAAATGCCATGAGACGCTACTGGAGTGATATATTTTATGGCAAAGATATAAGCGTAGATATAAATAATCCGCTAAATTTAAAGCTACTTTGTGATAAATTTGAGCTTTATTGTATGATATTTGGCGATTTTGATCAAAATTTAGAAGAAATTTTAAATTTAAATGATAGGTTTTTAGTGCTTAGCTTTGAACAAGATGAGATTGTATTAAAATATGACATTAGAGTTGAAAAATTTTTGCAAAATTTATTAGGTGTTAGTTTAAACAAGCTTGAAGTTGTATGTTCGCAAGTTGGCTTAAGCGAACTTAGAAGTAAGATAAGGGAGCTAAAGCGAGCTAAAATTTATTTTCAAGAGAATGAAGTTTTAGCATTTCAGATGTTTGACGATGAGCGTTATAAGATGATTTTTGAACCGTCATTTGCTGCTTTGATGAATGATGGTTTGACATTTGCACCAGTATTTAAAGATGAATTTATGGGATTAAAACTTGATATAAATTTTCAAGGTGATAGTGCCGTTATGATCTGTGCTGGTAGCGTTTATATTGATTATGTAAAATTTATAAATAAAATAAAGGAGGCAGCGTGAGCGAAGAGATAAAAGAGAATTTGCAACAAAATACAGATAGCGACACACAGACAAATGATAGCATAAGCTTTGATGCACTTAGTGGCGATGCGGCAAAGGTTGCAGAGCTAGAAACTCAGCTAAATGAGCTTACAGATAAGTATTATAGAGCAAATGCTGAGTTTGAAAACATAAAAAAGCGTTTTGAAAAAGAAAAAGCAGATATTGCAAACTATGCAAATGAGAGGTTTGCTCGTGATCTTTTACCTGCTATAGACGCACTTGAAGTTGGTGCGAGTTTTGATCCAAGCGATGATGAGTTTGCTCAAAAGATCAAAGAGGGTATGCTTATAGCTATAGATCAGTTTAAAAAATGTTTTGAAAAGCATGGTATGAGCGAGATAAGCACAGATTGTGAGTTTGACCCAAATGTGCATAACGCAATGATGAGAGTTGATAGCGATACTCACAATAGTGGTGCTATCGTGCAGGTTATGCAAAAGGGCTATATGATAAATGGCAGGGTTTTACGCCCAGCTATGGTAACGATAGCGAACTAAATTTAAAATCAAAATAAAGGATAAAAAATGGCAAAAGTAATAGGTATAGACCTAGGAACAACAAATTCTTGCGTTAGTGTTTATGAACGTGGTGAGAGCAAGGTGATCCCAAACAAAGAGGGTAAAAATACTACGCCATCGGTCGTAGCTTTCACTGACAAAGGTGAGGTATTAGTAGGTGATGTTGCAAAACGTCAAGCGGTAACTAACCCAGAAAAGACGATATATTCCATCAAGCGTATAATGGGTCTTATGAGCAATGAGAAAAATGCACAAGAGGCAAAAGCTCGTCTACCGTATCACGTGGTGGATAGAAATGGTGCATGTGCAGTTGAGATAGCTGGCAAGGTATATACTCCGCAAGAAATTTCAGCTAAAATTTTAATGAAACTTAAAGAAGATGCTGAGGCGTATTTGGGCGAGAAGGTATTAGACGCGGTTATAACTGTTCCTGCGTATTTTAATGATAGCCAAAGAAAGGCAACAAAAGAGGCTGGAACGATCGCTGGGTTAAATGTGCTTCGTATTATTAATGAGCCTACTGCTGCAGCTTTGGCTTATGGTCTTGATAAAAAAGAGGCTGAGAAAATTTTAGTCTATGACTTAGGTGGCGGAACATTTGATGTTACTGTGCTTGAAACTGGCGATAGCGTAGTGGAGGTACTTTCAACTGGTGGTAATGCATTTTTAGGTGGCGATGATTTCGATAACCTTGTTATTGACTGGCTTGCAAATGAGTTTAAAATCGAGACTGGCATAGATCTTAAAAAAGATGTTATGGCATCTCAACGCCTAAAAGAGGCTGCTGAAAATGCCAAAAAAGAGCTAAGCTCGGCTCAAGAGACAAGTATAAATCTGCCATTTATCACAGCTGACGCAACAGGTCCAAAGCACCTCGTTAAGACGCTAACTCGTGCTAAATTTGAAGGTATGATAGATGGTCTTGTAGCTGAAACTATCACTAAGATAAATGAGGTTGTAAAAGAGGCTGGACTAAGTAAGGATGATGTCAAAGAGATCGTTATGGTGGGTGGCTCTACTCGTGTGCCGCTTGTGCAAGAAGAGGTAAAAAAAGCATTTGGTAAAGAGCTAAATAAATCAGTAAATCCTGATGAGGTCGTAGCTATCGGTGCTGCGATACAAGGTGCGGTTATAAAAGGTGATGTTAAAGATGTCTTGTTGCTTGATGTTACTCCACTTTCACTTGGCATTGAGACACTTGGTGGTGTTATGACAAAGATAATAGAAAAAGGCACGACTATACCTGTTAAGAAAAATCAGGTATTTTCAACTGCCGAAGATAATCAAAATGCCGTAACTATCCACGTATTGCAGGGTGAACGAGAGTTTGCAAGGGACAATAAATCTTTAGGTCAGTTTAACTTAGAGGGTATCCCTGCTGCACCTCGTGGTGTGCCTCAGATAGAGGTTGAGTTTGACATTGATGCAAATGGAATCTTAACCGTCTCAGCCAAGGATAAAGCAACTGGTAAAGCCCAAAATATCACAATCTCAGGTTCAAGTGGTCTAAGCGATGATGAGATAAACAATATGGTAAAAGATGCTGAGTTACATAAAGAGGATGATAAAAAACGTAAAGAGGCAGTTGAAGCTAGGAATAGTGCAGATGCTCTCGTTCATCAGACCGAAAAGAGCATGAATGAGCTTGGTGAGAAAGTACCAGCCGATGATCGTGCTAACATAGAGGCAGCACTAAATGATCTAAAAGAGACGCTAAAAGATGAGGGTGCTACAAAAGAGCAAATAGATGCTAAAGTTGCAGCTTTAAGCTCTGCAAGTCATAAACTAGCTGAAGCTATGTATAAAAAGGATGATGCACAAGGTGGCGAACAGAGTGGTAAGTCTAAAAAAGATGATGACGTCATAGATGCAGAAGTAGAGTAAGACCAAAATTGAGAGCCGTTTGGCTCTCTTTATAAATTTATATTTTAAACTAAATATACGTTTTTAAATTATCCATTCATCTTTGAGAGTTTTTCATTTTTGAGATTTGCCTCCATTAGCTTTATCTCCTCTTCGCCACTTCGCACGATATCTTTGTCGCACATAAAATTATCCTTGTCTATCTTTTTACGATATTCAACATTTGACAAAATATGCCTAAATATATTTATCCTGGCTTGTTTTTTATTATTTGACTCAATGATTACCCAAGGGCAAGATGGTGTATTTGAAGCTAGTAACATTGAGTATTTTGCTATAGTGTATTGATCCCAAAGCTCTTGTGATTTTAGATCTACTGGTGAGATTTTAAATTGCTTTAAAGGATCGGTTAGACGCTCCTTAAAGCGTTTTTTCTGCTCTTCTTTTGAGACGGAGAGATAAAATTTAAAGAAAATTATGCCAGAGTTTTTTATCATCTCTTCAAATTTAGGCACTTCACGCAAAAACTCTTTATGCTCTTCTTGTGTACAAAATCCCATTACAGGCTCAACCCCAGCCCTATTATACCAGCTCCTATCAAAGATAACGATCTCCCCAGCACTTGGTAGGTGTGCGACATAACGCTGGAAATACCACTGCGACCGCTCAACATCGCTAGGCTTTTCAAGTGCAACTATGCGACATCCACGTGGATTTAGATGCTCTACAAGCCGTTTTATGCTACCACCCTTGCCAGCTGCATCACGCCCTTCCATTATTATAAGTACTCTAAGACCTTGCTCCTTTACGTGATTTTGAAATTTCAAAAGTTCAATCTGAAGCTTTCTAAGCTCGTGTTCGTAGTCTAGCTTATGCTCTTTACCATGATTTTTAGACATCTGCACTCCTTTAAGGATTGGTTTTTATTATTTTATTAAATTTCAGATAAAATTTATTTAAATTTAATATCCACTACCACCACCAAATCGCTACTAAATTATCCTCGCCAAATTTACCACGACTAATGTTAAGCTCGTTTGTGTAACTTGAAAAGGTATTAAGTGATTAAGTTATTTTGATTGTGATGTGATAAATTTGATCTAGTTTTTACTCTGTTTATTTATAAATAATATATTTGCAATTATATTATTTATAAAGATTTTCATGCTTCTTAATCATCGTTACATAATCCTTTCTAACTGCTACTAAGATATTTTCTGTATCTTAAAGTTGTCTTTAAAGTGCCAAGAAATCTTTATCTTGCGAAAAATGTCATACTCATTAAAAAGTCTGTATTTTAGGGATAAAGACAATCTAATAGTTTTATTTATATTTTAGTTGGGAATTTTATACAAATTTTACAAAAATTTAATAAAATTGACTAAAATTAAAAAAGATAAAGGAAAAAAATGGTTAATAAATTTGTTATTTCGATACTCTTTTTTTGTATGAGTATGTTTGCAGAAGTGCTTGATGTTAGCAAGGCTTTTATGATCAGCACAACTACAAATAGTCAAAATTTTGAGATAAAATTTAAATTTGCACAAGATATTTACATTTATAATGATACATTTGAGATTAAGATAGGTGGCGAAAAGATAAATCAAATTTTAAATATGCCTCAAACTCAAATAAGTGGCGAATACAATATAATTCCGCAGGATTTTTCGCTATTTGTGCCGTTTAGTTTGGTAGAGAAAAATTTGCAAAATAACGCTACAAAACTTGAGATTAGTTATCAAGGTTGTGCGAAAAATGGCATTTGCTATCGTCCACAAGAAAAAATTTATCATATTGCTAAAAATGCGGATAAATTTAGCATAAAAGAGCTAAAAAGCGATAAAAACGAGAATGATGATAGTCTAAACGAGGAGCAAAGTATCGCAGCTGAGCTTATGGATAGTTCATTTATCATTTCACTCGTTACATTTTTGGGTTATGGGTTACTTTTGGCATTTACGCCTTGCGTATTTCCAGTGATACCGATACTTTCAGGCATCATTGTATCAAAAAGTGGTGAAAACATGAGTGCAAAGCACGGATTTTTACTATCATTGATTTACGTTTTTGGTATGAGTTTAGCTTATGCTATAGCTGGAGTGATGGCTAGTGTGCTTGGTTTTGGTATAGCTGGTGCCTTGCAAAATGTCTGGGTTTTGAGTGCCTTTGCTATCATTTTTGTCGCACTTGCGTTTAGTATGTTTGGATTTTATGACATTAAGCTTCCATCTAAATTTGAAAATGTGATAAATAAAAATACGCAAAGCTCACAAGGGTTACTCGGCGTTTTTGTAATGGGATTTGCTTCCGCACTTATCGTATCACCATGTGTTGCAGCACCTTTGGCTGGAGCATTGCTTTATATTTCACAAAGTGGCAACGCTATATATGGTGGTATTATGCTCTTTGTGATGGGTGTTGGTATGGGAGTGCCATTACTAGTTATTGGTGCAACATCTAGTAAAATTCTGCCACGTCCAGGAGGGTGGATGGATAGCGTGAAAAATTTCTTTGGATTTTTGATGCTCATTATGGCATTATGGCTACTTGCTCGCGTGTTTGGCGTGATGTTTGAACTTGTTGGATACGGCGTTATAGGTGTGTTTATGGCAGTTTATTTTGGTGCATTTGATACTGCTTTGAGTGGCTGGGTCAAATTTAAAAAATCAGTTGCTATTTTAGTCTTTATCTACTCGGTTTTACTTATTGTTGGTGGGTTTTTAGGTGCAAAAGATCCATTTTTACCGCTTTCAGATTTAAAAGTATCACAAAATTTAGTACAAAATGAGCTAAATTTTAAATCAGTTCATAACTTAACCGAGCTAAAAAGTGTGATTGCGGAGACAAATAAGCCTATTTTAGTTGATTTTTACGCAGATTGGTGTGTGAGTTGCAAAGAGATAGAAAGTATTACATTTGCAGATAGTACGGTGGCTAAAAGGCTTAAGGAGTTTGAGCTGGTGAGAGTTGATGTTACTAAAAGTGGGGCTGATAATGACGCTATGTTACGTGAGTTTGGACTGATCGATCCTCCTGCACTTTTGTTTTTCAAAGGCAAGGATGAGCTAAGAAATTTACGTATTATAGGTTTTATCTCAGTGGATAAATTTTTAGAAAGATTATCAAAGATATTAGATTAATCTACGTTGGAATTTTTAATTATATATAAAAATTCCTTTTATTGTTTTTTAAGTTTTTATCTTTTTAAAGCAAGGACTATCATTCGGCGTAGCAACAGCTTATCTACAATCAATAAAGCTATCTTATCTCTCGTTATCTTTGATTGACTGCGGTATATAGTAAATGTTACTTCAACATCTGATGCTACTATTAAATTTGCTACGCATATCGTCTATGTTTGATATAATACATCTGAATATCGGTCTATTTCTATGCTTTTTGTATCCACACATCAAAAATGAGAGTATCTTGCATTTAAAATGATAGCGATTAAAACTTTATCATTTTTTCACTCTCATTTTAACCACTTTCTAACTATCTTTTTTAAATCAACTTCACATCCCTTATCAGTCCTATAAATTTCCCATAGCCTTGCACTCATGCTTATAAATCCTAGTAGAAGTATTAATTGGATAGAGTTTTAAATTTTATCTGGGAGTGAGTGGGCTAAGTATTACAACGCTTATTCATCATAAATTATAGTATGAAGTATAGTGAGTTATTATTAATTATACATATGAAAAGGGCTTGGTTTAAATGGCTTTTAAAAGGTTGTAAAAGATAGTGGAAAAAGTGTAAAGCTTTTGTAAAGTAATGTAAAATAAAATTTGTTAGTTTGATTTTAAGTAAAATATCTTTTAAACCATATTCTTAGGCTTTTATCGCTAAATTTATATCTGTTTATATATTTTATTAAAAATTTAATTAAAAATTTTAAGTCAAGCTTTAGTAAAAAGTATAAATTTTAGCTACTAATCTAATCACTACTACGTAAAAATAGTCTTTTTATCTTATTAAGTCCAAGCTTCATGCCACTATATTTCATCATCTTAGCCATTCTTTTCCACATATCAAGCTCATAGCAAGGGTGAGGACAGCAGTGGCAACGAGGCTTTTTTATATGCGGACACGCTTGAAGCCTAGCGTATGCATAGCGTAACATTTGCTCACACTCGTGACACAGCTCAAATTCAGTTTTTGTGACATTTGGCACAGTGTCATAGTTCAGATTCTCGCAACACTTGTGCTTTGGTTCATCCTTGTGCTTATCAGTGCAATAAATTTGTATAAACTTAGTAACAGTCGTAACTTCGTATATAAATTTTTCAGTTGTCATTTTTGGCCTTCATATATCAATACTACTTTAATAAATTTTAGCTATTTTTATCGGTCTCTATTAATTTTAGTCGTTTTAATGCAATTTTATAATCGGCTTCGCTATCTATGCCTATGCTATCGCTTTTTATTTCCAGCATTGCGATACATTTTCCGTTTTGTAATGCCCTTAGTTGTTCTAACTTTTCTGTGTTTTCAAGATCGCTTGATTTAAGCGAGCAAAACTCACGTAGGTTTGCTACACTATATCCGTAAATACCAAGATGTGCTTTGTATGCGTCACACTCTGAACGGTTAAAAGGTATGCGTGAGCGTGAAAAATACAGAGCAAATCCGTCAAAATTAGTTACAACTTTAACTAAATTTTTATCATCAACACTACTTTGATCTATCATTTTATAGCACGAAAACATAAAAGCCTTATCGCGTCTACTTTCGCAAAATTCTTTAAATTTAGCGATATTTTCAGGCTCAATAAATGGCTCATCGGCTTGAACGTTTATGATGATCTCGCTATCATTTAGCCCTAAAATTTGTGTAGCTTGATTTATGCGGTCAGTGCCACTTTGATGATCTTTATCAGTCATTACTGCTTTTAGCCCATATTTTTGAGCTATTTTAAATACACCTTCATCATCAACAGCTATACATACATCATCGCAGTCACTCACTCTTTTAGCGGTCGCTATAAACATTGGCACTCCGCCGATGTCGCATAAAATTTTATTTGGAAATCTCGTTGAAGCAAGACGTGCAGGTATGATTATCATTTTTTTATCCACTCTAAAATTTTATCTTCTATCTGACTTTGCTCTATCACATCAGGGTGTAAAATAGGTGCGTCAAATAGCTCTAAGATCTCGCTAGGCACACTATCTTTTAGAAGTTTTGACATTTTTAAAAGTCCAGCTTTTTCATCGCCACTATTTTTTATCTTGCATGCTTTTAACATACTTGGTGTAAATTTTACCCAGTGAGCGGTAGAAGTGATGACGCTTATGCGTTTTTTATCCATCATTTTAAAGCAAGTCGCTGTGTGAGGATCTATAGCAACGCCTCTTTTTGCCCATTTTTTTATAAATTTTTCACACTCTTTGTCAGTACAAAAGTCTGCTTCAAAGTCCGATTTTAACGAATTTAGCTCATCGTTTGTAAGTTTATATACTCTCTTATTTGTCAAATCATCCATTAGCTCTTTAGTCCGCACCGCACCAAATTTATCAAAGAGTAATCTCTCAATGTTTGAACTAATTAATATATCCATCGCTGGGCTTATCGTATTTACAAGGCTTTTATCGCGTAAGTCGTATACGCCAGTTGTGAAAAATTCGGTAAGAATATTGTTTGCGTTTGAGACGATTTTTATCTTGTTGATATTTGCACCCATTTTCTTGGCGTAGTATGCCCCCAAAGCGTTACCAAAATTCCCACTTGGTACTATCACGTCAAAGCTTTCGTTCATTTTTAACTTTTTAAATTTAAGTAAATTCGTATAAGCGTAGGCGTGATAGATGATTTGAAACAGTATGCGACCGAAATTTACAGAGTTTGCTGCACTTAGTTTTAATCCATTTTTATTTATCTCGTTCTTAAAATTTTCACTTTTAAGTAATGTTTTTAAGGCATGTTGTGCATCATCAAAATTACCCTTTATGCCAAAGACTTTTAAATTTTCGCCTTGCATTGTTACCATTTGTAACCTTTGTACCTCACTTGTGCCATCTGCTGGATATAGGCAAACAACTTGCGTGTTTTTATATCCTGCAAATGTTTTTAGAGTAGCTGGTCCAGTGTCACCACTAGTAGCACACATTATTAAGTATTTTTCTTTTTTTTGTGTGGCGAGTTCATTTAAAATTTCACCAAAAGGCTGAAGTGCCATATCTTTAAACGCACGAGTTGGTCCATGATAAAGCTCATTTATGTATAAATTTTTATCTATCTTTTTAAACTGCACTGGCGTATTTGGCAGATCAAAGCCTTTATAGCGTTTTATCGCACATTTAAAAACACTATCTTTTATATCAAATTTAAATAGTTTAATGATATTAAGTGCGAGTTTGGCGTAACTAAGATGTCTAAATTTTTTCCACATTTTATCACTTATATGAGGCAGTTTTGTGGGTGCGTAAAGTCCACCGTGGTTGCTACTAGGGCTTAAAAGTGCAGTACTTAGCTCTACTTTTTGTAGCTTTTCATTTTCGTTGGCCCTCGTTTGGACTAGTTTCATTTGTGTCCTTTCGTTTAAATTTGCGTTGATTATAGCTAAAATAGGCTAAATTTGAGATTGTATCGCGTTTTTTAGATTATCGCTTAGAGTAGTTTTTAGCGTAATGAGCGAAATAGGCAACTTAAAATGCTCCACTTTTACATAGTCTTTTTGTGTCATAAGTAGCGAAGTTGCGTTGTATGTTTTTAAAATTTGCTCTAATTCTGCTTTATTAAATCTATAATGATCAGGAAAAAATATCTGCCCACAAGTTTGTCTAAAAAATGGCTTTAAACGCGTAGGATTGGCTATGGCAGTTACTAGCACCATTTTTGGCGTAGGATCTAAAATTTCACTTTGTCGAAAAAAATCAACCCCATTTTCTGCTATAAAATCAGCAAATTTATAAAAGCTAATGGGATAACGATATCCGCCACTTGGTATAGCAAAGTTAAACGTCGGAGCAGGGTAGGGACGTAGCAAGATATTAAATTTTTTTATATGAAATTTGCCAAATCCATCATCAAGTAATACATATCTTGCTCCTAGTTCTTTTGCCTTTCGTATGGCTATGTCGCGGTTTTCGCTCACGATGACATTTGCATTTTTAACACCCTTTGCATACTCCATAGCTTCGTCACCGCTCACATCAACATCAGTTAAAATTTTACCATTTTGACAAACTATAACTAGTCCTTTTGAAGCTCTTTTATAGCCACGAAGCACGATAAAACCACCGCTAAATTCATTTGCGATCGCGATACAAAGGGGCGTTTTACCACTTCCGCCAAGACTTAGGTTGCCTATGCTTAAAATTTTTATATTAAAGTCTTTTTGACGACTTATAAGCTTTTTACACCAAATGAAAAATGCATAGATAAAACTAAGCGGAAGAAGTAAAAATGCTATAAATTTTTGTGTGAGAGTGGGGTGATAGATATAGCTCTCCACCCATTTATAGGCATTAGACGCGAGATCTTGCAATATCTTTTACCATATCGCAGATATAATACACCTCTTCATCTTTTAGCTCGTTGTAAATCGGTAATGATAAAATTTGCTGATATGTTTTGAGTGCATTTGGAAAGTCATTTACTTTTAGTGAATATTTATTTTTATAATAGCTTAACAGATGGATCGGTATATAATGAAGTGATGTGTGTATGCCACGCTCCAAAAGTTCACGAGCAAATCCATCGCGATTTTTATTTATTTTTATGATGTATTGAGCGTAAGTGTGATCGCGTTTTTTGATAGGTGTAGTGATATTTTTACACTCTGCAAGTTCGCTATTATATATCGCTGCTATTTCGCATCTTCGTGCTATAAATTTATCATTTTTTTCAAGTTGAGCTAACGAATAAGCGGCGTTTAGCGAGCTTATATCATATTTTAAACCAATATCTATAACATCATATATATAACCAAGGTTACCGTATTTATCGATGCCGTCTATCAAAGCGTAGTTGCGAAGGAGCTTTGCTTGTTTTGCGATCTCATCATCATTTGTCGTGAAAAATCCAGATGTTGATATAGGGTGTTGCACTTGTGTATTTATTTGAAAGCAGGATAGAAAATACTCATTATTGCCGATCTTTTTTCCATTGTATGTTAAACCAATTGCACGATTGACATCATCTAAAACTTTTATATCATATTTTTTAGCGATCTTGTTTATCTCATCTATCTGAGCACTTTGACCTGCTATATGGCTGACAAATACGCATTTTAACTTCTTGTGATGATAATCTTTTAACGTCTTTTCTAAGGCTTCTGGACTTATGTTAAAATCATCTTCGTTTATATCGACAAATATCGGTTCTGCGTCAAAATGGCGAATTGCTTGGGCGATGCTAGGGAAAGCATTTACTGAGCATATGATCTTATCTCCACGTTTTATCTGCATAGCACTTAGTGCTAAGTGATGTGCAGAGGCACCATTGTTTGTAACGATAACGTGCTTTGCACCGAAGTATTGTTTTAGATAATTATCAAATTTATCTATTATATTAGTTGTGTCTTGAGTGTGCAATACTTCGTTTATCAGCTCACTTTCGCGTTCTGAAACACTAGGCTTATAAAACGATATTTCTCTCATTTTTGATCCTTTATGTCATTATTTATTTTTGCTATCAGTGGCATTGTGCGTTTAAATTTATTACTTTTCACCATATTTAAAATTTTATCAACTGCTTTCTTGTCTAAATTTTTATCCAATTTTTTTACTAAATTTCCATCATCGTCTATAAATTTTAATATCTCATCTATCACGCCATAACTATATCCGATGTCAGCCTCATCACTTTGTCCATCCCATAGATCGGCACTTGGGGCTTTATTTATTATGCTTTCATCTACGCCTAAATATCTGGCAAACTCAAATATATCACTTTTATATATCTCGCCGATAGGGTTTATCGCACTTGCTAGATCGCCAAATATCGTACCATATCCGAGCATAAGCTCACTTTTATTGCTTGTGCCAACGACTAAGGCGTCGTTTGCAGCAGAATAATCATAGAGTAAACTCATACGTATCCTAGCACTTAAGTTGCCTTTGCGTAGGTTGCTTAGCGTTTCACCAATGACAACTTCGTAAGAATTTAAGATACTTTGTATATCTATAATTTTAAATTTTATATTTAGTTTTTCGCATAAAGCTATAGCGTCGTTTAGATTTTTAGGATTTGAGCTGTTAGTTGGCATTATAAGTGCATAAGTATGTGATGGTAATGCTTGTGTGCAAAGTGTCGCGACCACAGCAGAATCAAGCCCACCACTTATGCCTAAAACCAAATTTTTAACACCAGCTTCTAGGACATAGTTTTTTATAAATGTTACTAGAACATGTTGTATCTTTGCATAATCTTTCATAAACCTACAAACCACTATTTGCTATATTAATACGATTATACACATTTTTTATTAAATTCTTTTTTAAATTTAACAAAAATGTTGTAAAATCTTAAAAAATTTAATTAAAAGTGCAAAAATGGAAATTTTAGTAAAAGCATTCGGAGAATACGACACAAACTGTTATATAGTTAAATTTGATGATTTTAGTATTGTTATAGATCCTGGAAAGGGTGCAAGCAAATGGGTTAAACTAAACGCTTCTGATGCTGTAGCGATACTTTGTACTCACGGACATTTTGATCATATTTATGATGTTGCAACTATCAAAAGAGAGCTAAAAATACCTATTTATATACATAAAAATGACATATTTATGGCACTTGATGATGTCTTTGACTATGGATATGAGTGTTTTAGTCCAGATGTGCTTGTAAGTGATGAAAATTTTATCCATTTTAATGACATTTTTATAAGATTTTATCACTTACCCGGACATACTCCGGGATGTTGTATGGTGCAGGTGTCGCAGGGCATGAATGAAAAAAATGGAAGTGAAAATTTATATGAGAGTTTCACTCTTGAAAATAATATAAATGAGTATGACACAAATAGTATAGGTAGTGATATTAAGGATGATGTGAGTAAGAATAGGGTAAGTAAAAGCGTTATATTTAGCGGAGATTTTTTATTCCGTGGTAGTATTGGACGCTGGGACTTTCCATATTCTAATAAATTTGATATGATTAAAAGTTTGCAAAAATGCAAAGGTATAAATGGCGATTTTGCTGTCTATCCAGGACATGGCGATGCCACCACGCTAAAGGCAGAACAGGCAAATTTAGATATGTGGATAGAGTATATTTATAGAAGTTAGAGATAAATTATTACGCGATTTTTATAAAATCTCATTTTATTTTAATCATTAAAATAAAATGATTTATAACAAATTTATGGCAATATTTTTTAATTTAAATATCAGTGTCATTTATCGTGATAATTTTATTTTAAGTGGTTACAAATGCCTTGATATTTGGCATTCTTGACATAAAAAGCTCTTATCTGTGTAGTTATGTAGTGTATTTTAGAGTACTTTTATGTCGGTTTGACATTTGGGCTAATTGTTTTTAAGATAAGTTTAAATACTTAATTTTAAAGTGAGAGATTAAGGGGCTAGTTCTCCAGCCCCTTTTTTAATCCATAAATTTTTAATGGACTATGCAGTTTGTGAGATTAGAAGTTGTATCTAGCTTCAAATCTTACACGATCTTGTGTAAATTCTTTACCGCCTTTTTCATCTTTAGCTGATGCATACCAAGTTGTGAAGTTAAGTTTTTTGCTATGCTTATAACCTAGTTGGGCATACCATTCGCTTCTATCAGCTTCTACGACAGATAGTTTATGACTGTAGCCTTCACCATCGGTATATCCTGCACCTATGCTGTATTTGTCATAAGTGTAAGATGCATTGACAAACCAGAACTCATTATCATCTATAATATTATTGTAGTAGTTCTTGCTACCACTCATAACACCTTGTAAAATTTTACTTGGATTTATGAATTTGCCGTTAGCATCAAGAGATACAAAAGATTTGCCAACTGTATTGACATCTTTGTCGTCAGCTGAATAGTTTATATAACCAGCATTAAATTTAACGCCAAATGCACCTACGCCAGCTTGGACTCCATAAAAGTCGCCATCTGTGTAGTCTTTGTGGTCTGCTTCATTATGAGCGTATTGACCTTTTAGGCTTAGCTTTATATCATTTATATTAAAATTTAAAGCTATATCACCGGCATATATAGCAGCAACATCAGTTAAATTCGCATACCATACACTAAAAGCAACTGGATCATATGTCCCCATTGCACCGACTAGATAAAGATTTCCATTTGCATCAAAATTATCTGCTTTTATATCTTTTAGTAATGGACCGTCGTTTTCAAAAGTGTAGTTAGAGATAGCGTCAAATGCAGCTGCTGTTAGAGTTAAGCCCTCTATGTCTTTATTCATGATCTTAATACCAGTGCCTGAGATATCGCCATCATCAAAGTATGTTTTGATAAGTTGCTTACCAGCTGTGATAGTGGTATTGCCTATAGAGTAGCCTACATAAGCTTCCCAAACGCCAAATGTGCCTGTGGTATCGGTTAGATCTGTACCTTTTTCTCTACTGCCTGATCCATCTCTGGCATCATATCTAAGACCTAAAACACCAAAGAAGTTATCGTCTATTGCGGCTTTAAATGTTGCTACCACTCTAAATCTGTGATCTGCTTTAGTGTCTTTAACATTTTTGTCTTCATTTGTATCATTTGTATATCGATATCTAGCATATCCTGATACATCTACATTTTTTATAGCTTCTTCAAGTGGTGTAGCACACGCAATACTTGAAAATGCACCTAAAGCGACTATAGTCGCCAAACTTAATTTAGCTAATCTCATAAGAACTCCTTTTTTGGAATATTGCAATCGTAATTGTAACATATAAATAAATTTTTATAGCTTAAAATTTATATAAAATTTAAAAATATCTAATTATATATTAAAATTGATTTAAAATGTATATTTTGCCTCAAATCTAAATCGATCGTGTTTAACCTCTTTATAGTCTTTTTCATCTTTAGCCGATGCATACCAAGCTGTTAAATTTAACTTTTTGCTATATTTATAATCAAACTGCCCATACCACTCGCTCCTATCAGCTTTACGTGCTAGTTGGTAACTATAACCTTCGCCATCGGTATATCCTGCACCTATACTAAATTTATTAAACGTATATTTTGCATTGATAAACCAAAATTCATTTTCTCCTTTTATGGTGTTGTAGTAGTGGGACTCTCCTTTGTTTGTAGCTCCAGAACCAGCACTCATAGCACTATTTAAAATTTTAGTAGAATTTATAAGTTTGCCATTGCCTTCTATAGTCAAAAATGACTTGCCTACTTTGCCATTTTCTGAATCATCTACTTCAAAATTTAAATATCCAGCATTTACTTTTAGCCCAAATGCGTCTACGCCGGCTTTAAAAGCGTAAAAGTCAGCATTATTAAACTCATAGTAGTCTGCTTCGTTATGGACATATTGACCTTGTAGGTCTAATTTTATATTGTTAATATCAAAATTTAAGGCCATATCCGCAGCATATAGCTCACCTACATCTTTAAAATTTGCATACCATGCTTTAAATATTACTGGATTAAAATTTCCCATTACTCCTATAGTGTAGAAGTTGCCAGATATACCATGTTTGTTTTGCAGATATGGTAGCAACGCACCATCGTATTGAGTCGTAGCTCTGTTACTGCCACCATTTACTCCGCTATCAAATTTATCCAAAGCGTCAAAGGCTGCAGCTATCAAAGTTATATTTTTGATATCTTTGTTTATTATCTTTATGCCTACTCCAGATAAAATAGACTCAAAATATGTTCCTATATTTTGCCTACCAGCTGTGATGGTGGTGTTGCCTATGGAATATCCTAGATAAATTTTCTTTAAGCTAAAGCTATTTTCAGTGTAGGATTTGTCTGTAGCTGCATTCTTGCTTCCTGAATCATCTCTTGTATCATATAATAAGCCAACAACACCAAAAAAGTTATCATCTATGGCGGCTTTAAAATCTATAACAAATTTTAGCCTATGATCGGCACTTGTGGATTTGTTTCCTTTGTCGTCTATGTTGTTGTTTGTGTATCTGTATCTTGCGTATCCTGATACATCGACGTTTTTTATAGCTTCTTCAAGCGGTGTTGCGTTTGCGACACCTAAGCTATTACAAAATAAAGTAGCTATAGCTACCAAACTTAATCTAGTCAATTTCATTAGATACTCCTTTTAAATGAGATATTTAATGAAATATTAACATATAAAATAATAATTTTGCTTAAATTTTACTAAGAGTATTAAATATTTTTATTATTTTAAAATAAAAAGATTGAATTAAGAATTCAAATTCTATTTATTTTGTTTTTCACTCTCTTTAGCACGTCTTATAGTAGCCTCTCTTTGGATATTTTTTTGTTGAGCGAAAAATATATGTTCATCAAGCACTACAAGTTGAAAAATACCTTCAAAAATTTTAATGTCCTTGCACTTTCCTACAACACGCACCTCACGTTTTCTGCTCTCTTCAAAACGTGCTGTAGCATCAAAATCAACTATATCGCCAAGCTTAACAGGAGCAAAAAAATTTATCCTTGAGCTTATTGTTACACAAAACTCTTCATTTATCGCCAAAAGAGCTGCGTAGTTTGCCGCTGAATACACAAACCCACTATGCACTAGTCCTTCGCTATCTGAGACCATATCGGCGATAGTATAAAAGCGTGTTTTAGCGTGATTTAGCTCGAGTAAGGTTGCAGTTCCACTTAGATTTATCTTTATAGTAGTTGATGTTTTTATCTCGTTACGGAGCGGGTTTTCGTCCTCTGGTAAAATAACATTTGAGTCTTCGTTATCTTCGTAGATATTTTCATCAGCCATTTTTTATCCTTAAATTTTAATTTTTACATAGACGCGTTTTGGTGCTGGATAGCCTTCTATCGTGCGACTCGCATCATTTGGATCGAGAAAATTTTCTAAACTTTGTCCATCTATCCACTCAGTCTTTCGTTGCTCATCTGCGTCAGTGTCTTTTGTCGCTAAGATCTCAAACTCTTTAAATTTGGCCCTTTCGCACCAGTTTTGCAGTGCTTTTATGGTTGGGACAAAGTAGATATTTGGTATCTTTGAGTAGGTGTTTTTTGGTGTTAGAGCAAACTCGCCATCCATATCTATATACATCGTGTCTAAAAAGACCTCTCCATTTGTGTTTAACGCACCTTTTAACTCTTTTAGCATTTTAATAGGATCGCTTCTATGATAGATCACGCCAAGGCAGAAAATAGTGTCAAATTTACGTCCGTAGTGTGGCAAATGCTCTACACCAAGTGGCTCATAGATGATATTTGAACGCACGAAATGGTTTATAAATTTAAATTGTAAAAGAGTATGTAAACTCGGATCAAAGCCTACTATCTCTTTAGCACCAAGTCCGAGCATTCTAAACATATAATAACCGTTATTGCATCCCACATCCGCTACGCTTTTGCCATTTAGGTTTAAATGCGGTTTTAAAAGATTAAATTTTATAAAGCTTCTCCACTCTGTATCGATGAAAATTTCATCAAGTATAAAAGGACCTTTTCGCCATGGTTTAAGTAGCTTTGCAATGCTATAAATTTGCTCTTTTTCACTCTGGTTTAAGCTTTTAAATTTAATAGCGATAGTATCGTTAAATTCGCACTCGCACTCGTAAGGCTTTAGTGCATCTATGGCAGTTAAAATCTCTAAATTTAAGCCATTTTTTAGTCGCGAAAGTCGCTCGTCTTTTAAATTTTGCAGGTTCATTTATTTCCAGTCAATGACATTATGCGGACACTCTTTTTGATACGTCCCTGTTGCATCGTAATACTCTTTGCAGTCATTATAGTAATGCGTAGAGACACCTCGTTCGTTTAAAAAAAGACAACCGCTAAAAAATAGTGGTATAAGTGTTAAGATGATGACATTTTTCATAACGCCGATTTTAGCATATTTTAACTCAAAAAGCCAAAATTTATATTTGATTGAGTAAAATTATATCCAAAGAGCTAAGGTTTAGCTAGATTAATTTAAGGTATTTTTATGCAAAGAAGAGATTTTTTTAAATTTAGTGGGATTTTAGGTGCGATGAGTGTTGCTCCAAGCGTTGTTTTAGCTACTAGCGAGACAAATTTATGGGCTAAAAGTAGAAGCTTTGATGTAAGCTTAAATCATCATCTACTTGAAAAAGGTAAAGTCGCTAAAATTTGGCTACCACTTATACTAAACACCGAATATCAACACCTTACAAAAGATTATGCGATAAACACAAATGCAAAAGATGTGTTTATATCAGATACGCAGATCCCTACATTATTTGCTCAGTTTGACGAAGATGAGCAAAACGCTAGATTAAATGTAACTTTTCGTGTTCAAACTCAAGAGCGAAACACCGACTTTAGTAGAGTAAATTTTAATCCAAATGAGAAGCTTGAGCCGTATATAGCGAAATTTGTTAAGCCTTCAATACATATCCAAACTGACGGCATTGTACGTCAAAAAGCTTTAGAGATAGTTGGTGGCTTAAAGGGCGATTTGGAAAAAGCAAAGGCTATTTATACATGGGTGGCAAACACTATGGAGCGTGATAATAGCGTGATTGGTTGTGGTCTTGGCGACGTTAAGGCTATATTAGAAAGTGGTAAACTAAGCGGTAAGTGCACCGATATAAACTCTGTATTTGTGGGACTTTGTAGAGCTGTTGGCATACCAGCACGTGAGGTATTTGGTATACGTGTTGGGCAGTCAAGATTTTCAAACGAGATGGGTAAGGCAGTTGATGGCGTAGCGTCTATTTCAGGCGGACAGCACTGCAGGGCAGAGTTTTACCTAAAAGGATATGGTTGGATACCGGTTGATCCTGCAGATGTGGCGAAGGTTCGTTTGGGTGAAAAGCTAACAAATAACGATGCAAAAATAGTAGCACTTAGAGAGTATTTATTTGGTAACTGGGAGATGTGCTGGATAGGGTTTAATTATGCAAGAGACTTTGTGTTAAAGCCAGAACCAGAGCAATCACCGATAAATAACTTTGGCTACCCATACGCTGAGGTAGACGGCAATACGCAAAACTATTATGCACCTAAAGAGTTTAGCTATTCATATAGCTCAACTGAGATAAAAGCATAAATTTGAAGCGAGTTTTTGGGCTAGTGACGGCACTTTTTAGTGCATTTGCAGCAACATTGTGCTGTCTACCAGCTCTTTTATTTTTACTTTTTGGAACATCTTTTTCGTTTCTATCTTGGATGAATAGCTTGTATGAATACCGAACATTTTTAAGTGTTTTAGCGGTGATTTCGTTTGTTCTTTCTGCTTTTTTTGTTCTTGTTTATCCAAAGAGCTGTGTGGTCGGATCAGGGCGTAGAAAGTGGATACTAATCTATATAATGTCAGCTTTTTTAATAGTTATTTTACTTGCTTATCCAGAAATTTTAGGGAGGTTTTATGCGTAAAATTTTATGTATTATTCTGCTTTGTATGAGTGCATTTGCGGATAAAAGCTTAAATATATTTGTAGAGAGTATGCATTGTCCACTATGTACATCTCTTGTTCGCAAAGAGCTTATGAAAGTTGATGGTGTTATAAGCGTAAAAGTGAGTTTGCAAACTAAAACCGCTGTCGTTGTAGCAAGAGATGATGTCAGCGAGAGTGCATTACTAAAAGCCATAGCAGACATTCAGTATCCTGGTGTGATACAAAAATAGTTTAAAATTAAAAAGATAAAAGGCGTTAAAATGAGTGTTTTAAAAAGTGAAGTCTTAACTAAATTTGAAAAGCTATGCGAGATACCACATTGTAGCTATGAGACAGAGCAGATGCGTGAGTTTTTAGCTGACTTTGCACGCTCACACGGCTGTGATGTTCGTATTGACGATGTTGGTAACATACACGCTATAAAGGGTCAGCCAAAAATTTGTCTGCAAAGCCATTATGATATGGTCTGTATGGGCGATGCACCAAACATACATATAGAATACGGAGATGATGGCTTTATGAAAGCAAATAACTCATCTTTGGGTGCAGATAATGGCATAGGCGTGGCTTTGATGATGCAGATGATCGTTGAGTTTGATAATATTGAGTGCTTGTTTACAAATGATGAAGAGGTCGGTCTCATTGGTGCAAATGGCTTTAATGGTAATATAGTGGCTAAAAAGCTTTTAAATTTAGATAGCGAGGACGACAGTGAGGTCGTTACTGGCTGTGCTGGTGGTATAAATATCTTTGCTAAAATTGATGTGGGTGAGCGTGAGACTGTCAAGGGAGAGCTTTATGAGATCGTGGTAAGCGGACTGCCTGGCGGACACTCTGGTAATGAGATACATAAAGACATACCAAATGCGATAAAGGTTTTAGCTAAATTTTTACGACAAAATGAGTGCAAACTCGTTAGCTTTGAGGGCGGTGAGCGAAGCAACTCTATCCCAACATCTGCTAAAGCTGTTGTGATGAGTGAGAATGAGTTAGTTTTTGAGTGTGAAAATATGAGCGTAAAAAAGATCGATGGTAGTGAAAATGTTATAAAAAATGGCGATAAAATTTTAGCCCTAATCAATTCATTTTCACAAGGTGTGAGGAGCTATAATGCTGAGCTTGGCATACCAAATGATAGCGTAAATTTATCACTTTTAAAATTTTATGATAAGAGTGCCGAGCTTGAGTTTTTTGCACGTTCTATGAGCTGGGATGGACTTGATAGGATGGATTTTGAAATAAGTGAGATGGCAAAGGCACTTGGATTTAGTGTTAGCACAAAAGATCGTTCTGTGCCTTGGAAGCCACAGCCTGATGAGTTTGCATACTCGATACTAGCTGAGTTGCAAAAATTTGTCCCAACTGCAAAGCTAAGTGCAATACACGCTGGGCTTGAATGTGGTGTATTGCGTGATAAACATAAAGATATGGAAGCGTGTTCTATTGGTCCAAATATCTACTCACCGCACTCAGTAAGAGAAAGGTGTGATGTGAAGTCTGTAAAGATAATAGAAGAGGTTGTAAGAAGCATACTAAAAAAATACCAATAAGTTGCTTTTGTAGCTTGTATTTTTGCTATATTTTATAAAATATGCTACGCGAGTGGTTTTTATATGCTTTTTAAGGTTTTGATTTCGCTACGTAGATACTTGCTTTATCAATTTATGCTTCAAACTAATACTCCAACTTTTTTAAAATTTATTAGCAAGATTATATCTGATCGCTAAAGCTGTGGCACGAGTAAAAATGAAGCTGTAAAAATAACTCACTATTGAGTGAGTAAAGATTTTAAAAATATTACAAAATAAAATATAGGGCGATTTTTGCTTTACTCGTGACTAATAAGTAGAGCGTAACTCTATCCATCGTTTATTACTATAAAAATTTATAAATTTAATTTGGTAGAGTAATATCTAATCTTTTATCTTTACTCTTGCAAAGGTCGTTTAATAGGCATTTCTCGCAAAGTGGCTTTTGTGCTTTGCAGGTATAGCGACCAAACAACACAAGTGCTTGATGAAGCTTACCAAGATCGGTTTTAAAGGCTGAGCTTAGATCTGATTCTGTTGCTTCTGGTGTCTTTGCATTACTTAAATTTAATCTATGTGCCACACGAAATACATGTGTATCAACAGCCATCACATTTGCCCCAGTTGCTTCAAGCATAACGACGTGAGCGGTCTTTTGTCCTACACCTGCTAAATTCTTAAGTTTATCTTCATCAAGTGGAATAACGCCACTGTGATCAATCATAACGCTTTTTGCCATTTTTATTAAATTTTGTGCCTTATTGTTAAAAAAACTACACGAGTTTATAAGGGCTTTCACGCTCGCTAAGTTTGCATTTGCAAGTGCTTTAACATTCGGATAGGCTTCAAATAGAGCCGGAGTTATCAAATTTACACGTTTATCGGTGCATTGAGCACTTAGCATAACGCAGACAATAAGCTCATAATGGTTGCGAAATTTAAGCTCACTTTTAGCATCTTTAAACGCAGACAAAAGGCGATTTTTGATCTGTAATATGTCCTTTTTATTTCTCATTTGTATATTTTAGCGTAAAAAGTATAAAACTTAATAAAAAGTAACAGTAATCTTTGGTATAATGATTGCTATTTAAATTTTTAAAGGATTTTTATGAAAAAAATTTTATTTCCAGTTTTGAGTTTGGCTGTTGCTATGAGCCTAAATGCCGCTATCGTCGCAAATGTCGATGGTGAGAGTATTACAGACAATGATGTAAGTACGGTTTTAAATGCTGCAATGCCTGGATTTGATTATAGCAAACTTCAACCTGATATGAAAAAGCGTGTTATTGACGATCTTATAAATAGAAAACTTTTGTTAAAAGATGCAAAAGCTAGTGGCGTAGAAAAAGATGCTGAATACTCTAAGGCTATAGATATGGCACGTGAGAGTATTACACTTGATCTATATATGAAGAAAATTTTTGACAGCATTAAAGTAAGCGATAATGAATTAAAAGATTTTTACAATAAGAATAAAGATAGATTTAACCAACCAGCGAGTGCAAAGGCTAGTCATATCTTAGTTGGTGATGAGAAGGCTGCAAATGCTATAATTGCACAGCTAAAAGGGCTAAAAGGTGATGCACTAAGCAAGAAATTTGCTGAAATAGCTCAAAAAGAGTCAATCGATAAGGGTTCTGCCGCAAATGGGGGTGAGCTAGGTTGGTTTGGTCAAAGTCAAATGGTAAAACCTTTTGCTGACGCAGTATTTTCAATGACTAAAGGTAGTATTTCAACTAAGCCAGTGCAATCACAATTTGGCTATCACGTTATCTTAAAAGAGGATTCTAAGGCTGCTGGTGTGGTGCCATTTGATCAGGTTAAAACTCAGATCGATCAAGCTGTGAAAATGGAAAAATTCCAAAGTGCTATCAAACAAAAAAGTGATACACTTCGCACAAAAGCAAAAATCGAATATAAATAAAATTTGAAAGGATAAAAATGGGCGTTTTAGATGTCATAAAAGCTGGCGTGGTAAGCGGCGATGATGTAAATAAACTATACGCGTATGCAAAGGAGCAGGGCTTTGCTATACCTGCTGTAAATGTAGTCTCAAGTAACTCAGTAAACGCTGTACTTGAGGCTGCAAAAATAGCAAATTCGCCCGTTATTATCCAGTTTAGCAACGGTGGTGCGAGTTTTTACGCAGGTAAAAGTTGTCCAAAGGCTGATGTAGTTGGTGCTATTGCTGGTGCTAAGTACGTGCATTTACTAGCTCGTGAATACGGTGTTCCTGTCGTGCTTCACACAGATCACGCAGCACGAAAACTTTTGCCTTGGATCGACGCACTCATTGAAGCTAGCTATGAGTATAAAAAAGCTTATGGAGTGCCACTTTTTAGCTCTCATATGCTTGATTTAAGTGAGGAGAGTTTAGAAGAAAATTTAAGCACTTGTGAGAGATATCTAAAAGAGCTTAGTGAGCTTGGCATCAGCCTTGAGATAGAGCTTGGAGTAACGGGTGGAGAAGAAGATGGTGTTGATAATACAGGCGTGGATAACGCACTTCTTTATACTCAACCAGCTGACGTGGCTTTAGCTTATGAGCGACTTAGTAAAATCAGTGATAAATTTAGCATAGCGGCTAGTTTTGGAAACGTTCATGGCGTTTACAAGCCGGGCAATGTGGTGCTTCGTCCTGAAATTCTTAAAAACTCACAGATTTACGTGGCTGATAAATTTAAAACAGTTAGTAAAAAGCCGGTAAATTTTGTCTTTCATGGCGGAAGTGGTAGTGAGTTAGCTGATATTAAAGATGCCGTTAGTTACGGTGTTATTAAGATGAATATCGATACAGATACGCAGTGGGCGTTTTGGGACGGAGTACGTGAATATGAGGCAAAAAATCGTGCCTACTTGCAAGGTCAGATAGGTAACCCAGAAGGTGATGATAAACCAAATAAAAAATACTACGATCCACGCAAATGGATAAGGTGTGGCGAGGAGAGTATGGTAAAACGTCTTCAAATCACATTTAGTGATTTAAATTGCTTAAATAGGAACTAAAATGCCTAATCAAGATTTTACAGACCTCGTTCTGCCAAAAGCACAGGCAGGTCGTTCTGGTTTTGTATTTTTTAAGATTATCTTTCTACCTTTGATCATTTATATTTTTGCACTGCTTGCATATTGTAAGATTATAAATTTTTCGATTGGACTTCATACTATCGTCATGATGAGTGTGATATTTATATTTGCTTTGATATTTTCGCGACATAGTGCAGAGTTTGCATATACTTTATTTGTCTCTAAAAGTGATGATTTTAAAACTAGTTTGAAAGAATTTATTATATCTCATCTACTTGAATTTGGTGGAGTAAAAAAAGCAAATGCTAAATTTGATGATTTTTTGGATGGATATACAAAGGATTTTAGAAATGACAATCTAGCAGCAATAGGTGTTGCGGTATTTCCTATGCTTGGAATTTTGGGAACATTTATCAGTATCGCTATCTCAATGCCGTCGTTTAGCTCAAGTACTTCAGGAGAGTTAGAAAAAGAAATCGGAGTATTATTAAACGGCGTAGGGACGGCATTTTATGTATCGATATATGGTATATTTTTAGCACTTTGGTGGATGTTTTTTGAGCGTATAGGTATGTCTAAATTTGAGCGATTTGCAAATGAGCAAAAGCAGCTAAGCTATCAGTTTTTTTGGCAAAAAGAAGAGCTAGAGCAACAATATATGAGCACGTCTGTAAGCCACTATGCTGGGTTTGAGAAGATCTTTGCTCGTATCGGAAATGAGGAGTTTTTTAATAGATTAGATGATACGATAGAGGCAAAATTTAATACTTTTAAAGAACTTGAAAATTTAGAACGTAAAATAATCGGCGAAGCAAAAGTTGGTTTTGATGAAAATGTAGGACTTTTAGCAAAGATTTCAAGCCGTCAAGACGAGTTTTTAGCCATTCATTCTAGTATATTAAAAGCTTTAGTTGCATTAAATACAACCATAAAAGAATCGCAAACTCAGTTTGTTCATCAACACACAAAGATAAGTGAGATAGCTCAGAATAGGGCGGATAGCTTTGAGCGAAGTTTGATAAAATTTAATGCGGACTTAAAAACTCTCGAGCTTAGTTTGAAAAATTTTGCAGTTAAAATTTTAGATGAGCAAGATATGGCAATGAAATCATTTAGGGATAGTATATTTCAAGGAGCTCAAGCTTTTAACGCTATATACCAGCAAGAAATTCGTTCAAATGGACGCGAAAAAGAGCGTGAAGTGCTGATAGCAGAGCTAAAAAAGAGCATAAGCGAAATTGATGAAGAGGCTAATCGTATTATCAAAAATTTAGAAAACATAAAAGATGAAGTTAAATAAAAATCAACAAGATTCATCAACTTTTTGGATATCTTATGCAGATTTAATGGCTGGTTTGCTCTTTGTTTTTATGTTGCTTATTGGTGCTATAGTCGTTAAATACGTACTTTCGCAAAATACTTTGGCAAGTAAAGAGCAAGCAATATTAGTCGCTTTGGCTAGTCTTAAAGATGAGCAAGGTAAAAATTTTACTTTAGATAAGATAAACTCGGCTTTAAAGGACGAGCTAAACAAGATTAGCAATGAAAATATAAATTTGAAAAAATCAAATGAAATTTTTGTCATAGAGATAGATGCGTTTAAGAAAAAATTAGAGCAATTATATAGTGAAAATACCGAAGCAAACGCGAGTATAGCAGATCTAAATTCAAATATTTTAGGGCTTAATCAAAAAATAATCGTATTAAATGACGAGTTAGAACGTGCCAAGAATGAAGCTAGTGAGAAAAATGTAAGCAATGAGCAAAATTTACTTAAAATAGCTTATTTGCTCGAGCAAGTAAGTGCTAAAGAAGCCCAATATAACACACTTTTGCGTGATCTAAACGTTACGCAAAATCGCATTAAAAATTTAACCGGTATTCGTGTAAAAGTCATAAGTGAGCTTAAAGACAAGCTTGGCGATAGTATTGCGATCGATCCAAATTCAGGCGCATTAAAACTTAGCTCGTCAGTCCTTTTTGATAAGGCAAGTGCAGAGTTAAAAGATGAGGCAAAGCCAGAGCTTAAACAGACTTTAAAGAAGTATTTTGACGTACTTTTAAATGATCCACAAATTAGTAAAAATATCGACCAGATAATGATTGAGGGTTTTACTGATAGCGATGGCAGTTACCTTTATAACCTTGAGCTTTCGCAACGTAGAGCGTATGCAGTTATGGACTTTATCAATTCATATAACGAAGATGAAAATTTACGTAAGCATCTTATTGCGAGTGGGCGAAGCTATAATGATTTGATTATGAAAGATGGCGTTGAAGACAAGGACGCTTCTAGGCGGATCGAGATAAAATTTTCTATCTCAAATAAAGATGCGATACATGAGATAGAAAAATTTTTGGAGCTTAAGCAGTGATCGAGCCTTTTGAGTTTAGGGATCGTAAATTTTGGCTACTTAGAGATGATTTGCTAGGTGAGTTTAATGGCAACAAAGCACGAAAGTTGGAGTATTTTTTAAATGCTGATTTGAGTGGCTTTTCTCGTATAGTCTCGCATGGCTCAAGTCAGTCAAATGCGATGTATAGCTTAAGCGTATTTGCACGTCTAAAAGGACTTGAGTTTTTATACGTAGTCTCTCATTTGAGTGAAAATTTAAAGCTTAATCCAGTTGGAAACTATAAATTTGCATTGCAAAATGGTATGAAAATTTATATCTCGCTTGATCGCAAAGCTAAAGCAAGAGAGCTTGCAGATATGCCTAATGCGTTATTTATCCCTGAAGGCGTAGCTATGAGCGAGGCAGAGCAGGGATTTAAAACTCAGGCTAGGCTTATTAATGAGTGGAGTGATGAAACTGGCATAAAACCTGATGTTTTCTTGCCATCTGGCACAGGTGCGAGTGCAGTATATCTTGCTAAGCATATTGATTTAAATGTGTTTACTTGTCCTTGTGTAGGCGATACTGCGTATCTAAAAAGTGAGATAAATTTACTTGATCCGCACTCAAAAGTGAAAATTTTAAATCCACCTAGAAAGTATCATTTTGGCGATTTAAAACGTGAGCTTTATGATATGTGGCAGGAGCTTTGTGCGAGTGGCGTGGAGTTTGAGTTGATATACGATCCGGTTGGATTTTTAAGTATTTTTTCAAATTTAGATAAGCTAAAAGATGAAATTTTATATATTCATCAAGGTGGAGTGCTTGGAAATATCAGCCAAAAAGCAAGATATGAGAGAAAATTCAAAGGATAAAATATGCAATTTTTATATACTACAGATAGTGATTTTGAGAGTAAATTTGCAAAGCTTGTACATCGTTCGGATATAGATATGAGCGTTGTTATGCCAGTTGTTGGCAATATAATAGACGAGGTACGAAACGGCGGTGATACAGCACTTTTTACTCAGATAGCTAAATTTGATAACTTTACGCCAACTAACAAACAAGATATACTTATAGATGAAAATGATATGAAACAAGCATATGATGGGCTGGATTATAATCTACGTCAAGCATTAAATTTGGCCTATAATCGTATAAAAAGCTATCACGAACACTCAAAGCCACAGACTTGGACTATAAATGATGAGCTAGATATACTTTTAGGTGCAAAATACACACCAGTAGATCGTGCTGGACTTTATATCCCAGGTGGCAAGGCGGCATATCCTAGTTCGCTTTTGATGAATGCTATACCAGCAATAGTCGCAGGCGTCAAAGAGATAGTTGTTTGTACTCCTGCGATTAACGGAAAGGTAAATACACTTCTTCTTGCAGCTATGTATCTTTGTGGCATCAAAACAGCTTTTAAAGTAGGTGGTGCAAGTGCGATTGCTGCGATGGCTTATGGAACACAGAGTATACCCAAAGTAGACGTTATAACCGGACCTGGTAATATCTATGTAGCTACAGCCAAAAAGATGGTATTTGGTGAAGTAAATATCGATATGATCGCTGGACCAAGCGAGATAGGTATAATCGCTGATGAAACAGCAAATGCACGCCATATAGCCATAGATCTGCTCTCTCAAGCTGAACATGATGAACTTGCAAGTAGTTTTTTAATCACTCCAGTTGAATCTTTTGCTAAAGATGTACAAAAACATATCGAGAATGAGCTAAAAACACTAAAACGTGAACCTATCGCAGCTACAAGCATACGTAATAAGGCAGCTATTATTATAGCTCGTGATATGAAAGAGTGCATAAAACTTATGAATGAACTTGCAGTTGAGCATCTTGAGATAGCTACTGACGATGCTTTTAGTTATATGAATGATATAAAACATGCAGGTGCAATATTTTTTGGACATTTTACACCTGAGGCGATGGGTGATTATCTAGCTGGACCAAATCACACCTTACCAACAGGTGGTAGTGCGAGATTTTATTCTCCACTTGGAGTTGAAAATTTTATGAAAAAAAGCTCACTGATATCAATCAATAAACATGGCATAAAAGAGCTTGGTAAGGCTTGTATGCAGTTAGCACAGGCTGAAGGATTAGGAGCTCATGAGCGATCTGTAAAAGTTAGATATGATGATATTTAGCAAAAATTTAGTCAAAATAAGATAGTATCAAGTAAAATTTAAAAAGGGTTACTATGATTATAAATGGAGTATCTCAATCGTCGCATTTTGATACCACAAACAAGGCAGACGAGCAAAAAGGTGTCACTGATAAAATTCTAGATAAGATCTCTGCTAAACGTGCTCTTGGTGGTGTAGATGGTTCAAATTTAGCCATAGCTGACGCACTTTTAAGTCAAAGCAATGAGCTAGAGCAAGGAGTATCAAACGCAAATGATGCTATAGGAATGCTGCAAATAGCAGATAGCACACTATCAAATTTAAGCTTAAACGCTGACCGCATAAATGAGTTAAATGTCTCATTAAATAATGCCACTTTAAACGATAAACAACGCTCTATGATAAGAGAGGAGATAAGCTACATTGCAGAGTCAATGACTAAAAGTATTGAAAATGCGACGTTTAATGGTAAAAGTATATTTGGCTCGGAGCTTAGTTTTTATACCAATAGTGGTATAAGCAGTATAAATTTAAACACAAGTAGTATAACAAATGTTGCCCCAGACGGCTCAAATATAGATAAAATAAGTGAAAATATTACAATGCTTCGCTCAGATATTGGCTCAGCTCAAAATGGAATTTTATCAGGCATAAATAGCTCAATAGAGCGATCAATAGCGTTAAGATCGAGTGAGAATAATCTGCAAAATAACGATATATCTGAAAATTTAAATACACTTGATCAAGCGATACTACAAATGAACGCAATACTAATTGCAAATGTGCATACAAACTCGACTTTGCAAACTCAAATAAGCCGACTTTTAGCATAACATAAGCCTCTAAAATTGGGGCTTTTTCTTTATCTTTGTAAAATATATTAAATACAAAAGTTAAAGTATCTGATATAGAAGATTATGGATAAAGCACTAGTAATTAATAATATCACTACTTAGCATATATTATAACTTTAAAAGATTATATAATCTTAAGATGTTTAAGCTTAGTAAAGACTTTGCAAATTCTGGCTTAAATTTAAATGCAAACGATGTTTTAAGTATGATAAAAGACTTTAGCTAATAAATGAGTGCTTTACACATTATTTTTGCTTTCACAAAATTCACATAAAATTATAAATTCTTTTTAAAACATAAGCCATAATGTGTTAGAATACGTCTAAATTTAAGATAAAATCTAAGGTTACGCGTGGATATTTTTCAATTTATCGGTTTTTTGGGTATGATATGTATAGTTTTAGGTTACTTTTTGCTTCAAGCAGACAGGATAAGCAACGATGATATGCTCTATCAGGTTATAAATTTAGTCGGTGCAATACTGCTCATCATCTCGCTTTGTGTGCATTTTAATCTTGGTTCGTTTATGATAGAGGTTTTTTGGATATTTATTACGATTTATGGGATAGTAAAAATTTATAAAAGGAAGAGATATGAGAGCTTACGCTGAGTGGGAAAAACAGGAGCTTTTGTTTTTGTCATTACCACACAAGAGCAGTGATTGGAGTGAGTATCTAGATGAGATTTTGGCTAGTTATGAGGAACTTATTGCAGCTATAGTGCCATTTCAAAAGGTCGTGCTAATCGCACCAAATCAGAGCTGCTTTGAACGATTTAAAAAATTTAAAAATACACAGTTTGTCTGTATCGACACAGATGACACTTGGATACGTGATTATGGTATGATCGATGTGCAAAATGGAGATAAGATTATAAGCTATGATTTTAAATTTAACGCTTGGGGAGGGAAGTTTCAAAGCTCGAAAGATAACGCTGTCAATCGTGAACTTGTAAAAAAATATGCTACAAATTTAAAAGAGATTGATTTTATTTTAGAGGGTGGTAGCATTGATTTTAACGGAGCTGGGACGATGCTAACGACATCAGAGTGCCTACTAAATGATAATCGTAATGCTAATTTTAGCAAAGATGAGATAGATGTAAAGCTAAAAGAGCTTTTTGGCTTAAAGCGTATTATTTGGCTAGAACACGGCTTTATAAAGGGTGATGATACTGACAGTCACGTAGATACCTTGGCCCGTTTTATCACAGCTGATACGATCGCTTATGTAAGTTGTGATGATGAGAGCGATGAACACTTTGATGAGCTTAGAAAAATGCATAAAGAGCTTGAAAAAACGGGATTTAAGCTCCTGCCTTTGCCTCTACCGAAGGCAAAGTTTTATAAGGGTAAACGACTTGGCTGCACGTATGCAAATTTTATCTTTATAAATGACGCTCTTATAGTGCCGACATATAATGATGAAAATGATAAACTTGTTCTTGATAGACTTAGTCTTGCTCTACCAGATCGCAAAGTACTTGGTGTAAATTCGCTTATTTTTGTCCGTCAAAATGGCTCACTTCATTGCTCTAGTCAGAATAGATTTTTGGGAGCGAGATAGTTAAATTTAAAGTATGAAATGATAAAGCTAGTGTATAAGTTTAAACGAGATTAAGATGGCAAAGTTCGATTATGAGATAAATAAAAACTTATCTGCTACCAAGCAAGATGATGGAGAGAAAGTCGCTATCATCGTAGCTGGAACGACTGCATTTACTCTTTCTATTATTAAATTTATAGTCGGATTTATTAGTGGATCACTTAGTGTTATGGGTTCAGCGATAGATTCGGCACTTGATTGTATTGTATCGGTGTTAAATTTTTTCGCCCTTAAAAAATCGCGAGCCCCAGCAAATTTTAACTTTAACTTCGGCTACACTAAGCTAGAGGCCATAGCGGCATTATTTGAGGGTATTTTTATCATTTTTGTAGCAGTGTTTATATTTTATGAAAGTATCTTAAAATTTAAAACTCCAAACGCTGACATGAACGCACAAAATGCGATATATGTGATGATATTTTCACTCGTTATTACTGCCATACTCATTATATTTTTAAACTCTGTTGCAAAACGTACAAATAATCTCATCATAAAAGCCGATGCATTGCACTATAAGAGTGATTTTTATACAAATCTAGCCATTATTATCGCACTTGTGATTATCAATTTTACAGGATTAGTGATAATAGACGCTATCTTTGGAGTAATTATCAGTGGCTACATCGCACATTCGGCTATAAATTTGATAAAAGAGAGCTTTGCGGTTTTGTTAGATAAAGCGTTGAGCGGAGAGATGATTGAAGAGATTAAGCGTATCATTAGTGCGAAAAATGAAATTTTAAGCTATCACTATCTCACGAGTAGATACAGTGGAAATATCTGCTTTTTAAGCGTTCATCTTGTTTTTGGGCGACATATTTTACTATTTGATGCACATACGATCTCAGATGAGATAGAGAGCGAGATAAAGCGGAAATTTAGCCAGTTTGAGTGGGAGATAACCTTTCATTTTGACCCTTGTGATGATAGATTTGGCGAGTGTAGATTATAAATTTATAGTCGCAATAAAACTACAAAGATGACTAAAAATGTAATAAATTTAAAAGGAAAAATATGAAAATAGCACTTTTACAGCAAAAATTTCACGGCACAAAGGCGGCGACAAATGCTAAAACGTGTGAGCTAATAGCAATGGCAAAGCATGGTGGAGCAGAGCTTGTCATTTGTCAAGAGCTTCATCAAAGCCAGTATTTTTGTCAGAGTGAAAATACAGAGTTTTTCGATATCGCAAATAAATGGCAAGATGATGTGCAGTTTTGGGCGAATGTGGCTAGGCAAAATGACGTGGTACTAGTAACTTCGTTATTTGAAAAAAGAGCTGACGGACTTTATCATAACACAGCTTTTGTCTTTGAGCGTGATGGCAGTGTGGCTGGGAAATACCGCAAAATGCATATACCTGACGATCCAGGCTTTTACGAGAAATTTTACTTTACACCAGGCGACATTGGCTTTGACCCGATTGATACGAGCGTGGGACGGCTTGGAGTCTTGGTATGCTGGGATCAGTGGTATCCTGAGGCGGCAAGATTAATGGCATTAAAGGGGGCGAAAATTTTAATCTATCCGACTGCAATTGGATGGTTTAATGGCGATAGTGAGGAGGAAAAATCTAGGCAGCTTGAGGCTTGGGTAGCGGTACAAAGGGGACATGCAGTGGCGAACGGTATACCCGTTGTAGCGGTCAATCGCGTTGGATTTGAGCGTGATAGTAGTGGCGTGATGGACGGCATAAAATTTTGGGGTAATAGCTTTGCTTTTGGGGCTCAGGGTGAGCAACTGTTCCGTGCAGATAGCGTGAGAGAAGAGTGCTTTTTAGTAGATATTGATATGAAACGAAGTGAAGAAGTGCGTCGCATTTGGCCTTTTTTGCGTGATAGACGAATTGATGCATATGCAGATATCACAAAGCGGTTTATTGATTAAAAACTAGATTGTATTACAAATTTGGCTAATCTTGTTGTGTGAAATAATAAAGCTGTGGTACTTAATGATATTAATTGGGCTTGATTGTAGTGCCAGTTGTCATATGCTAGGCTAAAAAAGAGAATTTATTTTTAGGCATTATTTAGTATCTATCTTTTAGCCCAACGAAATGGTTTATGGTTATATTGGTTACAAATATGAACTACTCATAAGTGCCGAGTGCAATAGCTATGCAGAGCTTATTAAGATATGAAAATAGTAAATTTATATCTTAAAACGTGTAAAAATGTAAAAATTTAACTGCTCAAAATATAAAATTTAAACTCTTATATTTTAAATTTGTTATTTTTGTGCTACGATATGAAACATATAAATTTAAGGAGTGTAAAATGAAAAAAACTCACGTGACACTTGTTGGTATGCTACTTGCTTCAACGCTAGGAGCTAAAGATTTCGTCAGTATCGGCACTGGCGGTATGACAGGCACATACTATCCGATTGGTGGAGCGATATGCAGACTTGTAAATAAAGATCCAAATATCAAATGCTCAGTGCAATCAACCGGTGGTTCTGTTTATAATGTAAACAATGTGCTTAAAAAAGAGTTGACATTTGGCTTTGTTCAAAGCGATGTTGTGTATGATAAATTTAATGGTACAGGTAAGTTTGAAAATATGGCTGACAATAAGCTACGTGCAGTAGCAGCAATATATCCTGAGCTACTAAGCTTTGTTGTTTCAAAAGAGAGCGGCATAAAAGATATAGATGGTCTAGCTGGTAAAAAATACAATGTAGGAAATCCTGGTAGTGGTAATGAAGTAACGACTTTAGCGGTGTTTAAAGCTAAAAATTTTGACGTTAGCAAACTTACTTATCGTGGTGTTTTGACTGTGCAAGAGTGCCCACACGCCTTGGCTGATAAAAAGATAGATGGATATAGCTATATGGTAGGACACCCAACGGCAAACATCACAGACGCTGCGAATTCACAACCTATAGATATATTAAACATTGAGGGTGCAGACATAGATGCTATGATAGCTCAGTATCCATACTTTGCAAAAGGCGTAATACCAAAAGGAACATATCAAGGTGTTGATCATGATGTAAATAGCATAGGTGTTAAAGCAGTTCTAGTTGCTAGTGATAGCGTAAAAGACGATGTTGTAAAGGCTGTAATAAAGGCTATACTTGATAACTTTGATGAGTATCAGCAACTTCACCCTGCACTAAAAGCGGTAACAAAAGAGAGTATGGTGGAAGGTCTTTCGGCACCACTTCATCCAGCGGCTGAGGCAGTATTTAAAGAAGCTGGTATAATAAAATAATCTTTTAATTTAATGCAAGAGCTAACACTTGTGGCTTTTGCATTAAAGTTTAAAATTTAGCAAATGCTGATTTTCTTGGTTGTTTATGCTAAATGCAAAAATTTTTAGCTATAATTAACATTTTCTAAATTTTAAAAGGTTAAATATGCAAGATACTACGAACCAAAATAATAAAAAAGAATTTGAAGAAGATAATAAAGAGCAGTTTGTAGAGGTAAAAACAAGACAGGTAAAGAGCAACACATACAACTATATTGTTGCATTTTTATGCTTTTTGTGGTCTGTCTTTCAGCTTTATGTCGCATACTTTCCGCTAAATACGAATATTTCACGCTCTATACACCTTGCCTTTGCTATAGGACTTGTATTTTTACTAAATCCTGTCAAATTTCACAAAAAAGCCCAAACAAGTATGCCATTTTACGACATTGTATTTTGTGTTGTAGGTATTGGTGTGGTGCTTTATCCCGCACTTGATTTTTATGGTTTAGCTGAGCGTCCGGGGGATTATTTGGTGCGTGATATAGTGGTAGCATTTATCGCTATGTTTATACTTATGGAGGCCGGCAGAAGAGTTATAGGACCTGCACTTGGTATCATCTGTGCGATATTTTTGATGTATGATTACTTTGGTCCATATATGCCAGATGTCATTGCTCATCAAGGTGCTAGTTTAGAAAAGCTTGCAGGGCATATGTTTTTGACAACTGAGGGTGTATTTGGCGTTCCTATAGGCGTTAGTGTTAGTTTTATATATCTGTTTGTATTGTTTGGAGCATTGTTAGAAAGGGCTGGTGCAGGGCAGTATTTTATAAATTTGGCATTTTCATTGCTCGGTAGATTTAAGGGCGGGCCTGCAAAAGCTTCTGTTATAGCGAGTGGATTGACAGGCATGGTGAGCGGTAGCTCAACAGCAAATGTAGTAACCGTAGGCACTTTCACAATACCTCTTATGACAAAGGCTGGCTTAACTCGCACAAAGGCAGGTGCGATAGAAGTCGCAGCTGGTGTTAATGGTCAACTTATGCCACCTATCATGGGTGCAGCAGCGTTTATTATAGCAGAGTTTTTAGGTATGAGTTATACAAATGTTATGATGGCGGCGATTATACCAGCATTTGCATGTTATATATCTTTGTTTTTTATTGTGCATTTAGAGAGTTGTAAGTTGGGGCTTAGGGGTATAGCACAGAGCGAGTATCATTCAAGGATTAAAATTTTTCTTAGCGGTATCCACTATCTTACTCCTATTGCGATGCTTTTATACACACTTTTAGTTTTAAAAGGCTCACCGATAGCAGCAGCATTTAATGCGATTGGGTTTTTATTTTTGATTATGATATTTCAAGAACCAACTAAAAAACTCGCTATGGGGCAAAAGGTCAGTATAGATGATGTTTTAGTAGGATTTAGTGATATATTTTTGTCTATGGTCTCAGCAGCAAAGAGTATGACGACTATTGCTGTGGCAACAGGCTTAGCTGGTATCATCGTTGGCTCTATCTCGCTTACTGGACTTGGACAAGTGCTTTCAGACATAGTAGAGCAACTTGCCGGAAATAACATCTTGCTTATCTTGCTTTTAACTGCTGTGATGTCGCTTGTGCTTGGCATGGGACTTCCAACGACCGCAAACTATATCGTAGTTTCAAGCCTTGTCGCACCAGTTATTTTACTACTTGCGGCTAAGAATGGCTTTTTAATCCCTGCTATCGCGGTGCATTTGTTTGTATTTTATTTTGGAATTTTAGCCGATGACACGCCACCTGTTGGCATAGCAGCTTATGCCGCAGCTGGAATAGCTAAAGCAAACCCTGTAACGGTCGGACTTCAAGGCTTTTTTTATGATCTTCGCACAGCAATACTTCCATTTTCCTTTTTCTTTAATAGTAAACTTATGCTTATTGAAAGCGTAGATCCTGCTAATCCATATGACGCAAAAAGTATAGTTTGGATGAGTAATCCGCTTGAGATTATGCTTGTTTTTGGTATGGCAGTTGTAGGCATGTTTGCATTTTCTAGCATACTTCAAGGATATTTTGTGACAAAAATGAGATTTTGGGAGCGGTTATTGCTCGTGCCGGTAGTCCCACTTGCACTAGTGCCAAATGTATGTGCGAGATACTCCATTATACCAAATGAATATGCTGGATACGCTATCGGGTTAGGACTATATGCATTTGTTTTTGCAGTACAGTGGATGAAAAATAAAAGCGATAAGACAAAAGAGATTGCATAAGTGGTTATGGCTTAAAGCTTAACCTATACCATTTAGTTCTAGTTCGCGTTTCCTAAAATCAGGCATAATGTCGGCTATAAATTTATAAAAGCTTGACTTATGGTGTGGGTAGATCAAGTGTGTTAGCTCGTGCAGGACGACATACTCTATCAGATGTGGCTTTTTTGCGAGTAGATTGATATTTAAATTTATATAGCCTTTGTATGAGTTGCAACTACCCCATCGAGTTTGCATTTTTCTCACACTTATGCGTTTTATCGGCTTATTTATCAGCGGTGAGAATTTAGTTATAAATTCAGTAAATATCTCACGAGCCTTTGTCTTTTGAAATTTTTCAAGCTCTTTTTGTGAGGTTGCATTAATTATACCATCTTCAAATTTTACACTATCTACACTCTCGTCAAATTTAAGCTTATAAATTTTTCCAAGATAGGCAAATTCATCATCTTTTAGTTGCGTACTTAAAATTTTATTGCAAGTTTTGACTATCCAATGCTCGTATAGACTTAAAAACTTAACTGCCATTTTTTGCGTATAGTAATAGGGTAGACTGACAGAGACTTTACTATCTTTGCTGACTTTTAGACGTATGTTTTTTACATTTGGCTTGAAATTTAAAACCACATCGTAACCATTAAAGTCTATAAATATTGTCTTAGTTTTACGCATATATACCATTTAAAATTTTTGATATTTTAGTATATAATGCCTTATGGTTTAAGAAAAAGGCAGTTCGTTCCGCCTTTAAATTTATATAGTTAAATTTACCATATTGTCATTATTGATTATATTATTATCATTACACTAAACTCTCATTAAACCCGTTTAAATTTAAACTATCGTATTTTTTTAAGGTATTAAGGCGTTACTATTTATCATACTTAAAACATCATTTGCATTTAAATTTAAGCCAGAATTTGCAAAGTCTTTACTAAGCTTAAACATCTTAAGATTATATAATCTTTTAAAGTTATAATCTATGTTAAGTAGTGATATTATTAATTACTAGTGCTTTATCCATAATCTTCTATATCGGATACTCTAACTTTTTAGTAGTAGGTGCAGGATGGAGATGAATTATTCTCCACTTTTTTGACTTATCAAAACACCCTCTATTAGCTTTTTAATATCCCCATCAAGTATTGCGTCTGTTTGACTATATGCTAAATTTGAGCGGTTGTCTTTGACCTGCTGATAAGGGAAAAGCACGTATGAGCGTATCTGATGACCCCAGCCGATCTCACTTTTTGGTGTATTTGCGGTAGCCTCTTGTTGTTTCATTAACTCTAGCTCATACAGCCTTGATTTTAACATTTTCATAGCAGTGGCTCGGTTTTTGTGCTGACTTCTATCATTTTGACATTGCACGACTATGCCTGTTGGAGCGTGAGTTATACGTATTGCACTCTCAGTTTTATTTACGTGTTGACCGCCTGCACCACTAGCACGATAAGTGTCTATTTTTAGATCTTTTTCATCTATCTCAATCTGTATATCATCATCTATTTCAGGACTTACCATAACGCTTGTAAAACTTGTATGGCGACGTCCTGCACTATCGAAAGGGCTAGTGCGAACAAGACGGTGTATGCCATTTTCGGTCTTTAAATACCCATATGCATTCTCACCTTTAACGATAAAGCTCACATCTTTTAACCCAGCTTCATCGCCTTCTTGAAAATCAAGCGTTTCTACTTTAAAACCTTCACGTTCGCAAAAACGTAGATACATACGATAAAGCATACTCGCCCAGTCGTTGCTCTCTGTTCCGCCAGCTCCTGGGTGTATGGTAACGATGGCGTTTTTATTATCATCTTCACCACTAAGTAGCATAGAAATCTCTAAACTTGTTATCTTTTCTTCAAGTGTATTAGCATCATCAAATAGTGAGTTTATCGTCTCTTCATCATTTTCGGAATTTGCTAACTCATAAAGCTCATAAGCATCATCTACGGCAGCTTTAACATGGTTAAATTTATTAAGCATATTTGTTATCTTTGTCTTTTCTTTGCCGATAGCTCCTGCGGCTGCTATATCCTGCCAAAAATTTTCATCGTGTTCTAACGTTTCTATCTCTTTTAGCCTTGCTTTGATACTTTCAGGTTTGATGATAGAGCCGATATTTTCTACCTTTGAGCTTAGCTTTTTTAAAAGTTCGGTGTATTCGTAACTATCCAAATTTTTCTCCATTAAATTTTTACCGCATTCTAGCTAAAATTAACTTATATTTTTAAATTTAATCAGCCATTTAATCCGTTTTTGCTAAAATATACCCTTAAATTTAATAAAAGAAGTAAAAATGCAGGTATTAAAAAGTGTAAAAGAGCTTAAGGAATTTGTATCAACCGCACATGATGAGATAGGATTTGTGCCAACTATGGGGGCATTACATGCTGGACATGAGAGTCTTATAAAACGCTGTGTGAGCGAAAATAATGTGAGTATCGTCTCAACTTTTGTCAATCCAACTCAGTTTTTACCAGGAGAGGACTTAGATAGATATCCACGTACCGAGAGTAGTGACATAGCGATGTGTGAGAGAAATGGCGTTACGGCGATATTTATCCCAGATAGTAGAGAAATTTATAACGATACAGAGCCGCTTATAATAGCACCTAAAAAACTATCAACCATACTTGAAGGCAAGACACGCCCAGGGCATTTTGATGGCGTTTTGATGGTGCTGACAAAGCTATTTAACTTAACTCGTGCAAGACGTGTGTATATGGGCAAAAAGGACGCCCAACAGCTTGTCATCGTGCAAAATATGGTAAAAAGTATGTTTTTAAATTTAGAAATTGTGCCGTGTGAGATCGTGCGTGAGTCTGATGGTTTGGCACTTTCAAGTCGTAATGTATATATAAGTGATGAGGATAAATGCAATGCATTGCGTCTATCTCGTTCGCTAAATAATGCGTTAAATTTGATAAAAAGTGGCGAACTTGATGTGAGCGAGATAAAGGCAAATATGCTAAATACACTTGAACCACTTCAGGTTGATTATGTTGCGGTAGTGGATCGTGAGTTTAATGAAATTTCAAAGATAAAGCCAAATGAGAGCATTATCCTAGTAGCGGCAATGGTTGGCAAAACACGCTTGATAGATAATATATGGGTGTAAAATGACGCACATAAGGCAGGAGAAAAATTTAGAAAAACCAGATAATGGCGGTCAACAAATCGGTAAACTTCACCTTGTTTCGTTGGGTTGTAATAAAAATTTAGTTGATAGCGAGATAATGCTCGGTCGTCTTAGTCATTACGAGCTAACACCCAATATAAGCGAGGCTGACGTCATCATTGTAAATACTTGCGGCTTCATCGCTTCAGCTAAGCAAGAGAGTGTGCGAACGATACTTGAAATGGCGGAGAGTAAAAAACATGGTGCAACACTCGTAGTGACTGGCTGTCTTATGCAACGCTACCGTGAGGAGCTAATGCGGGAGCTACCAGAGGTAGATTTGTTTACCGGAGTTGGAGACTATGATAAGATAGATGAAATTTTGCTTAAAAAACAGAATTTATTTAGTCCTGATGTCTATTTGCAAAGTAGTGAGGAGCGTGTGATAACTGGCTCAAACTACCACGCATACATTAAAATTTCAGAGGGCTGTAATCAAAGATGTAGCTTTTGTGCGATACCGACATTTAAGGGGCAGTTGAAGTCTCGCTCACTTGAAAATATCATAAATGAAGTGCAAAAGCTTGTTAAAAAGGGCTATTATGACTTTAGCTTTTTATCGCAAGATAGTAGCTCATATATGCGTGATAAAGGCGTTAGCGATGGGCTTATCTCGCTCATTGACGCGATTGAGAGCATAGATGGCGTAAAGACAGCTAGGATTTTATATCTATATCCAAGCACAACTTCAAACGAGCTTGTAAAGCGTATAATAGCGTCTAATAAATTTGTAAATTATTTTGATATGCCAATACAACATATAAGTGATAAAATGCTACACGTAATGAGACGTGGAAGTCAAAAAGAACGGATAAAAGAGCTTTTAAATTTAATGAGAAAGGCTGAGAATTCGTTTCTTCGCACTGGTATTATCGTGGGTCATCCAGAAGAGAGCGATGAGGATTTTACTGAGCTTTGTGCGTTTTTTGATGAGATTAAATTTGATAGAATTTCAGCCTTTGCCTACTCACGCGAGGAGGATACGGCAGCGTATAATATGAAACAGGTACCAACTAAAATAATCTCCAAACGTCTAAGCACGGTTGAGAAAATTTTAAAAAGAGACATTGAGGCTAGTTTTGCTGCTCAGGTTGGAAAGGAACTCATCGTGAGCATTGAGGGCGAGAGTAGCGAGGGCGAAATGTTTTTCGGCGGTAAACTTGAGATTTGGGATAAAGATATAGATGGCGAAGTGTTAATCAATGAAAGTGATGAGAGTGACCTTGAAGTTGGCGGAAGGTATCTTTGCCAAATTTCAGACGCGGTTAGCAACAAACTAATCGCACGTGTGATAAGGCGAGTTTAGGCAGTTTGTGATGAGCGGTGACTTGGTGATGTAGGAGTGGCGAGTAATGTGCGAAAACCTTTGTAAATGGCTCTCAAGTAGTGTTTTGAAACGACTAAGAGACGGTAAAAATTTATTGGCATTTTCGCACGGCATAGATAGCACAGCACTTTTTTATATACTAAATGAGCTTGGTATTGGATTTGATATAGCTATGGTTGATTATCATCATAGAGAGCAAAGTAAGGCGGAAAATAACGCTGCCACAAAGCTTGCATTAAAATATAAAAAGCAAATTTATAGACTAAATGTAAAGCTAAGCCAGAGTAATTTTGAGAGCAATGCTAGGGCTGTGCGGTATGAGTTTTTTGATAAAATTTGTATTCAAAATAGCTATACAAACTTGCTTTTAGCACATCAGCTTGACGATAGACTTGAGTGGTTTTTGATGCAGCTTGGGCGTGGGGCAGGGCTTAGCGAGATGCTTGGTATGAGCGAAATTGAGAATAGGGAAAGATACGCTATCGTGCGGCCACTCTTATCTCACACAAAGAGCAAACTTAAGGCATTTTTAGACGAGCGTAAAGTAGAGTATTTTATAGATGAGAGTAACTTTGAGTATAAATATACAAGAAATTTTATCCGTCATAAATTCTCGCAGGAATTTTTGCGTGAGTTTGGTGATGGTGTGGTAAAAAGCTTTGAGTTTTTAGATATAGATAATGAGGTGTTAAAACCTAGTATCGTAAATTTACAAGAGCAGTTTTATATGGTACTAAATAATGCAAATGCAGTACGCGGTGTCGATAAAGTTTGTAAAATGCTTGGTGTTTTAATGAGCGAAGCACAACGCAAAGAGTGCCTAAATAGCGGTGTAATAAGCGGTAAGATTGCAGTTGGTATGAGCGATGAGTTTATATTTATTACGCCATACTTAAAGACTGTGATGGATAAAAAATTTAAAGAGAAGTGTCGAGTTTTGAGTGTGCCAAAGCACAATAGAGCCTATCTGTATGAGATCAAATTTGATCTAAATAGACTTAATAAATTTAAAAGTACTTTTTTATAAATTTAAAAATCCGAGCATAAATCTTTTGATAAATTTAGATCGTAGCTTTAATTTTAAACTTCTTAGACTTACTTTAGGCCATAAACACGAATATTAAAGCTCGTGTGAATTTTATCGTTTTCGCCTTTCATAGTTATAGGAAAGTCTGTTCGCACGATACTTTCGTATTTACTTAAAGCGTCTAAAAAGTCGTAAAATTTTTGTGGTGTATTCATAGATGTTGTAACATTTAGTTGATAGCGAAAGAAACTTTCATTGCTATCCTTTGGACTTACTTCGTTTAGACTGACCTCGTTAAAATATGTAGAAGCAAAGTTTATAAACTTAGTCTTATTAAATTTTACGTCATATGAACTGATGATAAATTTATCCCTCTCCTTTATCATTTCAAGTGTATTAAATTTTGTATCAAATATCTGTTTTATTTTGGTATATGCCGCTATTTGTGAGTTATTTTCACGTGTTAATCCGCGATACTCTTTGATATTTGGCACGAGAAAAGCAAATATTATAACCAAGCACACGACGATAAAGATGAGTATATAAAGTAAAAGCTTTGCTATATCGATATTTTCTAAGCTTGTATCTTTTTTACTCATTATAGCCCTCTGAGTTATCAATCTTGTTTGTGCTAATAAAACCATACCATCCATTTTTTATCTGATAAAAGCTCGTGTTTGATGTGGTAAAAATGGAGTGCAATGGCGATGCTAAAAGTTGGTTAAATACATCTTTGCTGGGCGTTATGCCACGTATTATTAGTGAGTTTTTATCCATGAAAATTTCTTCAAGCGTTATACTATCAGGTACTAAGTCAAAGAGATTTTTGATACTTTGTTTTAGTAGATTGTTTGACGTGTAGATGTCGTTTGCAACACCTATTTGTGTCTTTAATTTTGTGCTTAAGTCATCTATCTGAACTATCTTTTCACTTAGTCTTCCTTGCTCTGTAACTAAATTTGTAGTGCTTTGAGATAGGGCGTAGTTTTTATATACTATTAATAAATTTATTACACAAAGTATAACAAAAACAAAGCCAATAAGCCCAAACCAAAGCTTACTAAATAAGCTAAAAAGTGCTCTAGGCTCTGGTTTTATAAAACTAAAACTCATATTTTTATCTCACTAATCATAAGTTCATTCATAATCTCAAGCGTATTTATAGGATATACAGATGTCTCTACAAATAGCTCAGACTGTAAAAATTGCATAAATGTAGCACTTATTTTTGTATTATCGAGTATTATAACCTGTTCGATAAAGTCGCCTTTGTAGATTGGATTATGGTAATACTCCTTAATAGCCATCGTAATATATCTAAACATGCTCATATCTCGTCCAAATATCGCAACAGACTTAGCCACATCGGCAGAAGCTGGCATGCTTAAATCATAGCCAAGATCTTCAAATTCTTTAAATTTATCGCCATTTAACATCTCATCTAGGCTCTTAAACTCATCTACAGAACCAGCCTCATTCTCCTCTTTTACTATTAGATTGTCTATATCTGTTATGTCCTCTTCTTTAAAATTTTGCTCCATTTTTGGCTGAGTATTTTCGCTTTCAACTATCTTAAAAAATGTTGAAAGTCTCATTTGTCCATTGCTAAATATGCAAAGCGTTAAAGAATCTGTGTGATTGTAAAGATATAGTGTTGTTTTATCGCTTATGCCACGTTTTAAAAGCTCATAATACATCAACGCGATCGGTGAATAAATCAGATCTACACTATCATCGCCAAATGTATCTTTAGCTCTTCTTATAGCCATAATATCGCCATATATGCTCCAGTTATCCTGCATATTTATACTCATTAAATTTAATGAGTTGATATTAAATTTTTCGTATTCATCTTGTCTAGTTGTAGGCAATGCTCCTTGAGACTCATCACTAAAAAATAGTGAAATATATACATTTGAGTATGATTTTTCTAATCTTTTTATATAATCAAAGACTTTTTTGTCGATATTTGTGGGGTCTATCTCTGTAAATTTGGCATTTATAGTATTTATGACTTTGCCGTTTCGAAAGACACGTCCATAAAATTTACACTCGGAGTTTTCTATAACGGCACTTAAAAATAGATTTGAAAAAATGCGACGAATAGAAAATGACATATTTCTCCTAATTTTGTGCGTAATTTTATAATATTACCTAAAATCGCATTAAATAAGATTAAAAAAGCTCATTTTTAAGCTTTATAAAATTATCTCGCATTCTTAAGGCTTTACTTTTTAGCTCATCGTCTAAAAGTGGGCTACTTTTTAGCTCATCATATCCTTCGATCATCACATCGCACATAAGCCTTATACGCTCACGATCTGCGTTAGTTACTTTATTTTGACTTATACTTTTTATACGACTTAGATACTCATCACCTAAACTTATATACTCTGAAAATTTTATAGCCAAACGACTTTGATTGAGCAAAGTGTTTGCCATTTTATTGTATTTATCTAGCTCAAATGCTCTTTGGCTTAGCTCAAGCGAACGTTGGAAATTTCCAATCTCATAATAAAATTTAGCTTTAAAGGATAGCTGGTATGAACCATTTATCTCTAAAAATAGCCAACCAAAAATAATAATGGATATCGAGATAATGACAGCTAAATTTTTACCTTTCATCCTAGCTCTTTCGTGGTGTCGTTGCTCTGTTTTACCCCACTTTCTTGGCTTTGTGTTGAGTTTTTATTTTGTGATTGGCTTTTTTGATTTTTTATATAACTCTCGCTCTTGCCGTATTTTATCTCCTGTTTTGCCCACCACGCTTTTAAATTTATAATAAAGTCTTGTTTATTTTGTTCTACACTTTTACCACCATCTGTCTGGCTAGCTTGCCAAAGTTTGCTTTGTATCAGCTCTTTTGCACTCTCTTTGTCTAAATTTGATAGGCTAAAAGGCTCTGAAAGACTAAAATTTATAGTTGAAAATGGCTTTGGCACGATCATTTGATCCCAGCTTTTAAGCTGCCAAAAACTATCTGCTTCGTAGTTTAAAATTTGAACTGAGGCATTTTGTCTTTGTGCGATTATGATCGCTCCATCTGCTACGCTATGTCTTGGACCACGTGGACCATCTGGTGTGATGATGATATCAATGCTGTTTTTTATCTCACGCAAAGCCTCTATAAGTGCCTTTGCACCGCCCTTTGAGCTACTGCCTCTTATTGTGCCGATGGAGAAAAAATTTATTACTCTAGTGATGATTTCGCCATCATTATGGTCGCTTATGATGACTTTGCCTTGACGTTTGCCACCGCTTTTCTTGCTCCACCAGTGTCGATATGCAAAGCTCATCATCGCAAGTCTGCCATGCCAAAATAGCACAATGCAGGATTTATTGTTTAAATTTGTATTTGTGTAACTCTTTTTGCAGGTTAAAAAAATGAGCCAAATTAGCAGATATAGCCCAAATACTACTACATTTAGATATATTTTTTTAATCGTATCACGCAAGTTCACCATAAAGCACCATTCGCTTTGGATTTTTTATACACACTTTTAAAATTTTGCCAAGCAGCTCTTCGCTGCCATTTATTTGAACTAAAAAGTTGTTAAAGCTCCGCCCAGCAACGCCACCATTTGGGCGTAGCTCTTCAAAATAAACATCCATTATTTTGTCATTTTGCATTGCAGTTATCTCATCTAAAATTTGTGCGTGGCGATTTTGTAGATGACTAAGCCTTGTTGATGCGATATTTTCAGGGATTTGGTTGCTAAACTCAGCCGCTTTTGTAAGTGGGCGAGGCGAATATTTAAAGCTAAAAATTTGCTCAAATCGTACACGCTCTATCACATCCATCGTATCTGCAAATTCTTCGTCGCTTTCGCCCGGAAATGCAACTATAATGTCAGTTGAAATACTCACATCAGGACACATCTCACGAAGTTTTAAAGCCCTATCTAAAAACCACTCTTTTGTGTATCCACGTCTCATCTCACGCAAAACTTTAGTGCTTCCGCTTTGCAGTGGCATATGCATAGACTTGCAAATTTTATCATTTGTACTAAAAACCTCTAAAAATTTATCATCCATATGAAGTGGATGAGGACTAGTAAAACGTATTCGTTCAATGCCACTTATCTCACTGATTTTCACAAGCAGGTCACTAAAATCAATCTTTTGATGAGCCGCAGAGAAACGTTTGCCATAGTTGTTGACATTTTGACCGAGTAAAAATATCTCTTTTGCACCATTATCCGCTGCTTTTTGTACCTCATTGAGGATTAAATTTAATGGTATTGAGATCTCGTCTCCACGAGTGTGTGGCACAATGCAGTAGGTGCACTTTTTATCGCAACCGATTGAGATATTAATATAGCTTTTATAAGGTGAGCTACGAAATTCACCAAAAGCGTACTCGCTCTCATCATGATTTATATCTGTGCTTATAAATTTTGGCGTCTTAATGGCGGTTGAAATTTTACTGACATTTCTGGCCCCAAGAACAAAATCCACATAAGGAGCACGTTTGAAAATTTCACTTCCTAAGTGACTTGCCGTGCAACCACAAACTCCTATTTTCGCACCATTTTTCTTGACTTTTTCAAAGGCACCAACTTCGCTAAATAGCTTATGCACGGGCTTTTCACGCACTGAGCAGGTATTTATGAGTATGAGATCGGCGTCTTCTATATTGTTCGTAAGAGTGTAATTTTCTTTTTGATTTAGCTCAGCGATGATGTGTTCGCTATCACGAACATTCATCGCACAACCAAGCGTTTGGATAAATAGTTTTTTACTCTCTACGCTACTCAAAGAATGTGCACCTCATACATATAGTCATTCTCATCAAGTCCGTATTTAACACTTCTGTGATATACACTTAGCCCTTTTTCTTCAAAATACTCAACAAGAGCGATGAGTTGTTTATGGCTATTTTCTTTATCAAAATAGAAAATTTTTTGACCCTCTTTGCTGACCGCTGCTTCTATTTTATCAAGAGAGATCGCTTTTGCCTTTGCATCTATCTCTGTTCTGGCTAGTTTTAAGTCCATTTTGTATCCTTAACTTTTGCTTTTAGCTTTTTTGAATTCGTGAGTATAGCAAAAAGCTAATAAAACTCACATTAAACTTTTTATTAGTATCAAAATTGTATAATTGCTACACTGCACGATTTAAATTCCCAAAAATTTATCGTTATAAATGGAGAAAAAATGGAGAGAATTTCTGATATTATAGAGTCAATTGCCAATGAAAAAGGACTTGAGATAGATGACGTAAAAGAGCGTATTATACGTGCTTTGATAAATACTGCAAAGCATGTATATGGCGAAAACTATGAGTATGACGTTAGTCTTGATGCAAATAAAAATTTAAAGCTTTATCAAAAAATAGCCATTGTCGCAAATAATGATGAACGTTTGGGCGAAGACAATGAACATTTTATAAGCTTAAAAGATGCAAAAAAGATCGATAGTAGCGTGGAGGTAGGTGATGAGCTGACATACGAGCTAAGTCTTGATAATCTTGGTAGAACTGCCGCACAAACTCTTCACAAAGAGCTTGAATATCACATACAACGTCTGCTTGAAGAGAAAATTTTTCAAAAATATAATGATATGGTTGGACATATGGTTTTTGGCTCGGTTGTGCGTGTAGATAATGATGAGAATACATATATTGAGATAGATGAGTTGCGTGCTATTTTGCCACGTAAAAATCGCATAAAGGGTGAGAAATTTAAAGTAGGCAATGTCGTAAAAGCTGTTATTCGCAAAGTTTTTGTAGATAAAACGCAGGGCATTAGAGTTGAGCTAAGTAGGACTTCACCAAAATTCCTTGAAGCACTTTTAGCTGCCGAGGTGCCTGAGATAAAAGATGGCGGTATAATAATACAAGGTAGTGCGAGGATTCCTGGTGAAAGGGCGAAAGTCGCACTCATCTCAATCACACCAAACATTGACCCAGTAGGTGCGGCGGTCGGCACAAAAGGCGTGAGAATAAACGCTGTTAGCAAAGAGCTACATAACGAAAATATAGACGCCATTGAGTATGCGAGTGAGCCAGCCATCTTTGTCGCACGTGCTATGAGTCCAGCCATAATCAGCTCTGTAGTAATAGACGGCAAAAGGGCTGTTGTGAGCCTAGTGAGTGAACAAAAGAGCAAAGCTATAGGTAAAAATGGTATAAATATCCGTCTTGCAAGTATGCTAACAGGCTATGAAATAGAGCTTAATGAGCTTGGTGCTAGAGATACGAATGTTAATGATAGTGTAAATGGCGATAGCAAAAATGACTTTGCTAAGGATCTAAAAGCACTTTTTGGCGATGATTAAATTTAAAAGACTAGAGCGTCTGCTCTAGTCTTTTGTAATAAATTTAGCCTTATGTATTTTACTTCAACGCTAAACGCAATAGACATCGGCATAATTTGCCACTTTTGTTACTTATGTATCTGTATTAAAGTTTGCTACTAAAATTTTTGCCGATCTCTTTAAAATTTGGTGTAACATTCCATTTTAATTTCTTAAATTTAAAGCGATTTAAAATTTTAGCTATTAAAGTATATATTATAAGATGCTGTTACATCGGTGTTATCATATATGTCAAAATATGTTTTAGAATGAAATTTTATTTTTAAATTTGCTTATAAATTTAGCTATATCCTGCTACTAAATTCACAATCATTTATACTAATCACATAAGATTTTGTGTAGCCAATGAAAGCAAAAGTGTTTATATTCGCTTCTTTGCTCTATGCGATTATGTCATGCTTAACGCAATCAATAAAACTAAAAAGCAAATCAGCCATATTTAAAACGGTTTTAAATTTTTATTCATTTAATATAGAAAGTAACTCTTTATTATCTTTGGTTTTTAACATCTTCGCATATAAAAATTTAAGTGCTTCTATATCATCCATCGTGGCTATCGCTGAGCGTATAGCCCAAATTTTTTGAAGCTCGTCTGGTTTTTGTAGAAGCTCCTCTTTTCTTGTGCCTGATTTTAGCACATTTATGGCTGGGTAAATTCGGCGATCTGAGATGTTGCGGTCTAATACGATCTCACTATTGCCTGTGCCTTTAAACTCTTCAAATATAACCTCGTCCATACGTGAACCGGTATCAATAAGAGCCGTTGCGATAATAGTTAAGCTTCCGCCAAACTCAATATTCCTTGCCGCTCCAAAGAAGCGTTTTGGCTTATGCAAGGCGTTTGCATCCACACCACCAGTTAGTACTTTGCCACTTGGCGGAGTTACTGTGTTATACGCACGTGCAAGACGCGTGATACTATCAAGCAAGATGATTACATCTTTACCCATTTCAACTAGACGCTTTGCCTTTTCTATGACAAGTTCTGCAACTCGTACGTGATTAAGTGCTGGTAGATCAAAAGTAGAACTAAAAACCTCACCCTTTACACAACGTTGCATATCGGTAACCTCTTCTGGCCTCTCGTCTACAAGAAGCACCATCAAATGAGCCTCTGGATGATTTTTAGCTATGCCGTGAGCTAACTCTTTCATAAGCTCGGTCTTACCGCTACGTGGTGGAGCGACTATTAGTCCACGCTGACCCTTACCGATAGGGGTAAATAGGTCAAGAACGCGTCCAGTTAAACGCATAGGCTCATACTCAAGATGTAGTTTTTCAGTTGGAAAAAGTGGCGTTAAGTTATCAAATAACGGTCGCTCTTTGGCTTCTGCAAGTGGCATATAATTAACCGCTTCTATTTTTAGTAAAGCGTAGTATTTTTCCTGATCTTTTGGCTCACGCACCTGTCCTGTTACAATGTCGCCGACACGCAGAGCGAATTTGCGAATTTGCGAATTTGAGACGTATGCGTCATTTGAGCTGTCACTTAAATTTGCGTCAACGGAACGCAAAAAGCCATAACCCTCATTTGTAACCTCTAAAATACCCGTAAATAGGATAAATCCACCCTGTTTTGTCTGTGTCTTTAAAATTTCAAATATCAAATCTTGGCGACGAAATTCACGCGGATTTTCCACACCCACACTGTTTGCGATCTGAACTAGCTCTTCAAGCCCAAGAGTACGAAGCTCCTCTATTTTGTGTCCGTCTACTGGGATATGCGTGCGTGTATTTTGATGTTTTTTTGAATTTTTGGGGGTTTGAGTATTATTTTCACTTGGCTGATTTGCGTTATTTTCCATATTTCCTCTTTAAAATTATGCAATAATGTAGAATAAAATTAAGTTTTCAAAAGAAGTTTTGAAGTTGCTATTTTATATTAAATTTGAAATGTTGTCAAGTTTTGCGAGATTAAGAATTTTATATATTTTAATTAAAATTAACTTAAATTTACAGAATTAGGCAATAATTTTACTCAGTTATTTTATTGTCAATACGCTATTTTACGTTAAACTGTCTCTTTAAAATTTAAAACAAAAATGGCAAATTTTAAAAACACACGAGCCGTTTTCTGAATTGATTAAGTTCTGTCTGTAGGCGGTCTTTTGATATTTTTTGAGTTGTTGGATTAATATTTACTTAAAATATCTAAGCGATGAGGTCTACGCTACGGTTGATTAGTTTTAGATAGTTGCATGGTGCTTATAATCTTGTGGATAAAATTCCTTGTTAATACGGGTGTAAATATGGCTGAGCTAAAAGCTCGTTACGCTGCATACAAAAATATAAAACTAAAGTAGAAAAATCAGCCAAGAAACAATATAGCATAATACAAAGATAAAAGAGTAAAAAATGAAGAAATTTAAATATCTTTTATGTAGCTTAAAAAATATATAAATATATAAAAATTAAATTCATTAAGTTTTTTAATTTTAATTAAAGTAAAATAAGAAAAAGACAATTTATGTATTGCAAATTTTAAAAGAGTATCAAGTATATTTATTTTGATATCATTATTGTACTTCTTTAGTAACCTTTTATAGTTTTTAAAATCAAACATAGCCTAGAAGTACTACAAATATATTACTTCTAGGTTTTAATAATTTAAAATTTTATTTAGTGTTCGCTTTTTAATCCAGCACCGCAAAGCGAGATAATGCTATCGCCGTTTAGCTCGTGTTTTTTGATGTAGCTTTCATATGCCGCATATATCGCAGCTGTCGTATGCTCTACGTAAAATCCGTTAAGAGCTAATTTTTGCCTAGCTGGTATGATAGCGTCCTCTGGTATTGTAATCACCTCACGCTCACCACCGTAGCTACTAGATAAAATTTCAACTCCACGCATAGGCTTGCCAATGGCGATACCTTCGGCGTTTGTTTGTTTTGGATTGATATTAAGTGGCTTATCAATCGCTCCAAAAAACGGTGCACAGTTTTCGCTTTGTACAATAAAAATTTTAGGCAGTTTTTCTATGAGACCTGCCTCAAAAAGCTCAGTAAGAGCCAACTCGCAACCTATCAGCAAAGTGCCATTTCCAACTGGCAAGAAGAAATTTTCAGGTACGCGACCAAGTTGTTCATAAATTTCATAAACATAAGTTTTTGTGCCTTGATAAAATAGCGGATTATATACGTGATTAGCATAATAAATCCCTTCATCACGAGCTTTTTTGCGACACGCATCTGCTGTCTCATCACGAGAGCCTTCATACACAACTGCACTAGCACCAAAGGCTTTTATCATATTTATCTTCTTTTCAGATGTTCCCTTTGGTACAAAAATTTCACATTCAATACCAGCCCTAGCACAATACGCCGCCACCGAATTACCAGCATTACCACTACTATCTTGTAATACCTTTTTCACGCCTATACTCTTACACAGCCATATTAGCACCGCTGCACCTCGATCTTTAAAAGAGAGTGTTGGCATCGCATAATCAAGTTTAAAGTAAAGTTTGTCATTAAATTTAATACTTGCACTCATTCCCTCACCAAGGCTGATCTCACGCCACAGCTCATTTTGTAGTGGCATAAATTTGCGGTAGCGAAACAGACTAAACTCATCTTTATCAATCAAATCTAGTGAAAATTTAGGTGGTGTGTAATCAAGTCTAAAAAGACCACCACAGCTACAACTAAACTCGCGATGTTCTAATGGTGCGGACGCACCACAGCTTGTACATATAAACTTTGCCATTTTATATCCTTATATTTTATATTTAAATTTTACTCGCCAACTGCGACCATAGCTTCTATCTCAACCAAACAACCAAAGTGTAACTTGGTAGTTGGCACTACGACGCGAGCTGGTTTATGAGTCCCAAAAAACGCAGCGTACTCATCATCTATTTCATCCCAAAACGCCACATCAGGTGTATAGACTCTACACATTATCACACGCTCACGCTTTGCTCCCACAAATCGTAAAACTGTATCTAAATTTGCTAACGCTGCCCTTGTATGCTCTCTTACTCCACCTTGTGGCAAATCTCCAGTGGCAGGATCAAGGCTAAGCTGACCCGAGACATAAAGTATGCCGTTATGCTCTACAGCAGGTGCGTAATGAGCTTTTTTCTTTTTTGAAATTTTAGTTTCATAAATTTTCATATTTTTGCCTCTCTCTTAAAATTTAGAATATTTTATTATAATGGCTTTGAAAATAGATAAAATTTTATATTTTTTAGCAAAAATTTACTAAATTTGAGTAAATTTAGATAAAAAATTATATTTTTACTAAATTTAAATAAAATTTTGCTACACTTTTATAAAATTAAAAAGGTAAAATATGCACCCACTTATAAAGTCATTTATCCCAACAGCAGAGCTTATACAAAAAAGCTTTGGCTCGCACTGCGAAGTCGTTTTGCATGATATTACTACACCGCAAAACTCAGTTGTATATGTCACTGGTAGTGTTACAGATAGGCAAGTCGGACAGAGCTTTGATCACCTTATAACGCAAGTGATTTTAAGCAAAGACTTTAAAGATGATCTGACGGCAAACTATTTTTTTACTGCACAAAATGGCAAACCCATCAAGTCATCAACCGCACTTATTAGGGACGCAAATGGCGAAGTAGTTGGAGCAGTATGTCTAAACATTGATATAAGTCTTGCAAATGCTGCGTTTTTAAATTTACAGGAATTTTTAGGTAAAGCAGAGATACAAAATACGCAAAAGAAGAGTGAAAATGAGCCTGATAACGTTATGAAGATCTTAGAAAATTTAATAGATAAAATCATCTCTAAAAATAACAACAAAAAGTTAAAAAAAGATGAGAAAAAGGAGCTAGTGGCATTTATGGATAAGAAGGGGGTTTTTGCTATCAAGGGAGCCATTGATATGGTAGCAGCACGTCTTGGTGTCTCAAAAGTAACGATATATGGCTACATTGACGAGATAAAAAAAGCTTAAGAGAGTTTTTCGTATAATTGCTAAATTTAAATTTGAAAGTAAAATGTAACAAATGAGTAAATTTAAGTGCTCACACTGCAAACTCAGCTTTGACGATAGTGCGGCGATATTAACATCTCAAGGGCAGAAATTTTGCTGTAATGGCTGTAAAAATGTATATGAGATACTACATTCGTCTGGACTTGATGAGTTTTATGATAGGCTTGGCAAAAATACGCTTTCACCGGTCTGTGATACGCAAAATCTAAACAAAAATTTACAAAGCATATACCAGAATTATGTTAAAAATGACAATGGATTTAACAAGATAAATTTAATAATAGACGGCATTCATTGTTCAGCGTGTATTTGGCTAAATGAGAAGGTATTGTTTAATACGCATGGGGTTTTAGAGGCAAATATCAATGCTACAAATAACAAAGCAACTATCGTTTGGGACGAGTCGCAAGTAGGACTAGGCGAGATATTGATGCGTATCAATGCTATCGGCTATAATGCATATCCATATGATGCCGGGCGTGAAGAGACTAGGCTAGAGGCTAAGCGGCGTGAGTTTTACACAAAGCTACTTGTGGGTGTATTTGCAACTATGAATATAATGTGGATAGCGATTGCTCAATGGGCTGGCTATTTCACTGGTATTCGCTCAGATATTAAGGATATTTTAAGTTTTGCTGAATTTTTACTCGCTACACCGGTATTGTTTTATACTGGTAGTGCCTTTTTTTCTGGTGCAAAAATAGCCATAAAGAACAGATTGCCAAATATGGACTTACTTATTGCTACAGGTGCGTCTATGGCGTATCTTTACTCGGTTTATGCGATGTTTTCGCGTCATGGTGAGTGCTATTTTGATAGTGTTGCGATGATAATTACCTTTGTTTTTATAGGTAAATTTTTAGAAATTTTAAGTTGCAAAAGAGCTAGTGACACGATAGATGAGCTAAGTCAGATAGTGCTTAGCGAGGTTGATGTGTTGGTAGATGGAGCGATAGTGCCGATTAGTATCCATGACGTAAAAGTAGATGATACCATTGTATTAAGATCTGGGCAGAAAGCTTTGATAGATGGTGTGATAATTAGTGGTGAGGCTAGTTTTGACCTATCAAGCTTGACCGGTGAGAGTTTACCACTAAATCTATGTGTGGGCGAGGCGATAAAAAGCGGTGCGATATGCCTAAATGGGCGAGTTGAATACAAAGCAAGTGCTAGTTTTGAGAACTCATTTTTAAATAAAATCATAAATTTATTAGAAAATGCAAGCTTGAAAAAGCCTAGTATTGAACTACTAGCAAATAAAATTTCATCTAAATTTTCACTCATTGTAATAAGTATTGCAGTGGTTGTTTTTGCTTTTTGGTATATAAATTATGGCTTTGAAAAGGCGTTAATTGTAGCGATATCGATCATCGTCATCGCTTGTCCTTGTGCTTTGGGCCTTGCAACTCCTGTTAGCACACTTATTGCTCTTGATGTGGGATTAAAACGTGGAGTGATATTTAAGGAGGCAAAAGTAATAGAAAGTCTTGCAAAGTGTGATGTGGTAGTGTTTGATAAAACAGGTACGCTCACAACTGGGCGGCTTAGTGTGGATAGATTTATAAACTTAAAAGATACTGATATCTCGCTTATTTATACTCTTGCAAGTAGCTCAAAGCACCCAGTGAGCGTGGCTGTAGCAAAATATCTAGATCAAAATGTGTCAAGTCTTGCAAATTTACAAAACGTGCAAGAGATCGCCGCAAAAGGTGTGGTAGCAGAATTTGATGGCGTTAGTGTATGTGGTGGCGGTGCCGTGCTTATGCGTGAGTTAGGCATTGATGTTGGACAAAGCCAGACTAGTAGTTACTATGTGGCTATTGGTGGTGAGCTGGTTGCAAAATTTGAGCTAAGCGATAGATTGCGAGATGACGCGGTGGAGTGTGTGCGTGATCTTGTGCGTAGTGGTATGAGTGTTTATATGTTGACAGGAGATAATGAAAATATCGCAAGATCTGTAGCAGATGAGCTTGGGATTACGCATTTTAAGGCGTTATGTCTGCCTGATGATAAAGCAAATTTTGTACAGGAGCTACAAAGTAGTGGCAAAAATGTGATGATGGTAGGAGATGGTATAAATGATGCTTTGGTATTGAGCTATGCAAGTGTAGCGATATGTATGGGAAGTGGGGCAGATGTAAGCCTGGAACGAAGTGATGTTGTGGTGTTAAATGATAGCCTTAGCGATCTTTTGAATGCAGTTAAAACTGCACGGCAGACACTACAGACGATAAAACAGAACTTAACATTTTCACTTTGCTATAACGCCTTAACAATACCGATAGCTGCAATGGGCTACATAATACCGTTGTTTGCGGCTCTTTCAATGAGCTTTAGCTCAATAATTGTAGTGTTAAACTCGCTAAGAATAAGAAACTTAAAGGATATGCGTGGATAGTTCAGTTGTAGCGATTATGCTTTTACTCTCGGTTTTAATGGGAGCTTTTGGGCTTTTTGGCGTGATTTGGGGCATTAAAAATCGTCAATTTGAGGATTATCGTAAATTTTTAGATGGAACAAAATTTGACGATGAGGATGCATTAAATGATGCTTATGAGCTTGAAAAACGCAAAAACGACGCTATAAATCGGCTAAAAATGTGTTGTGGTGGCAGTAAAAATTTAGACGATATCGGCATTAAAGATGTTGCTAAGATGGCTCAAAATAGTGACATAAACGATAATAGTAATGCTAATAAAAACGATGATAAAAGCGTATTAAAAATCGACAAAGGGTATATGCCACCTGATTGAGCCGTGCGGATTAGTCAGTTATTGTTTAATGACATACGTTTTTGGTTTAAATTTTTTATGAATTAATTATATTTAAGTGGCGATAATATTATTTGCATTAAATTTATAATTTACAACTTGTTTATATTTTGGTTGCAAATTTACTCCACTTTTAGTATCGTTGGCTCGCCAAATAGCCTTGTTGCTTCATTTATTATGCCTTGCTCTCTCATCTTCTCAAGCTCTTCTGGGCTTTTTTGAGAGTTAAAATTTATATTTAGTCTTGAATTATTTTGTGATTGTATCTGTGTTGGTGTCTTTGTATTTTGTGTGGTTGGCTTTGATGTAGGATTTTTTATTTGTGGTTGTATGATTTGATTTTGTGATATATCTAGCTTTGATTTTGTATTAGAATTTTCTAAATTTATAGCACTTTCGCTGTTTGACACGCTAGTTTTTGTGAGCTTTTTTGAGATATTTGCTAGCTCATCATCAATGTAGCTTAGCTCATCTCCTTTGCTCTCATTTTGAGTTATTTTAGGACTAGATTCTTCCTTTTTGGCATTTACTATTTTAGCATTTTCACCAAAGATTGAATGCATTATTTTATTTACTATATTCCAGTTTTTGCGGAAAAAGACCATTTGTGGTTCTGGTGCATTAACGATTAGACTAAGTTCATTTTTTTCAAAGCTTACAAATTGCACAAATTTAGTAAAAAACTCTCCAAGTTTATAGTCTCTATTATAAATGCAAGTTACAAACTCTTGATATAGATTGCTTGATGGTATCTGGGTTGCTTGATTTGTCGCAAGTGTGTCTTGGTGAGTATTTTGCATTTGTCGTGTCGATTGATTTATGCTTTGAGCTAGATTATCAAGTTTGTTTAGCGTTTTACTCTCATGCTCTATCTCGCCTATCATATCGTCAATGCTTTTTAAGTTTAATGCTTCAATCATCATAAAAAAAGTCATAATAAATATAAAGCCGTTATCACTTGATACGTTTAACATACCTTTTGCCTGAGCCAAAATACGGAAAAATCGTTCATAGATAAGCAGTGAAAACTTTGCATCATTTTGTAAAAATTTCTGCTTTAAATTTGCGATTAACTCATCTAATATCATCTCGGCATCATAAATTTCAAGTTCACTTATCATATCTTTAATGCCTTCTTTATCGTGTGACATAACTAAATTTAATATATTTTCTATCCGAGCTGGATCAAGCAGTCCAAGCATAGATACCACGCCACTTTGAGTGATCTTATTTGCTTCATAAATTATGGCTTGATCAAGCAAAGTGAGCGTATCACGCAGTGATCCAGAACCACTACGAGCGAGAATTTCTAGAGCCTCACGTTCATAGCTTATATCCTCTTTGCTTAGGATAAACTCAAGGTGTTTGATGATGCTACTTTTGCTTATTTGCTTAAATCTAAAATGTTGCGTTCGTGATAGCACGGTTGCTGGTAGCTTGAGTGGATCGGTTGTAGCAAGGATAAATTTCACATAACTAGGTGGCTCTTCAAGTGTCTTAAGAAGTGCGTTAAATGCCTCTTTAGTAAGCATATGCACTTCGTCAATTATAAAAATTTTATACCGAGCTATCGCTGGTTTGTATCTGGTTTGTTCTATCAGTTCCCGTATATCATCTATCTTGCGATGGCTGGCAGCATCCATTTCTATGATATCCATATGACGCGATTCGTTTGCCATGATGCACTGTGGGCAGGTCTCGCATGGACGAGCAGATGGTCCGTGATCGCAGACTAAGGCCTTTGAGAAAATTCTTGCACTTGATGTTTTACCACTACCACGAAGTCCTGAAAATAGATATGCGTGGCTTATGCGACCATCTTCTAGGGCATGGGCTAAACTCTTGCTAACTGCCTCTTGTCCTATAAGCTCATCAAAATTTTTAGGTCTGTATTTAAGTGCGAGTGCTTGCAAGGCGTTGTCCTTTTTAAATTTAATATGTGATTTTACTAAAAAAAGGATAAATTTATAATAATAAATGCAAAAATACAGGTATAAATTTATTTTGCTAAAAGTATTTTTTTGATAGTATTTGCAAAAATTTAAAAGTAGTATTTTATGAAAAAATTTATCTTAATCTCTATAATAGCACTTTGCACATTAAGTTTTAGTGGTTGCGAACGTAACGATTACCAGCATCCTCTACATCGCTCAAGCAAATAAATTTGAGGCAAAAGCCTCAAATTTTAGCAAGAGTAGCAAGTCTTAAACTCATAAGGTGTAGGTCGTGCCTCGTAAGGCCAAACTTGAGTTTCAAATTTAAAATGCTGATAAGTGTCAATTAGCTCATCACTCATAACTGGTTTTAGATAAGCATTATCACGAATAAGAGCTTCTAGGCTGCCACGAAGCGTATGTGGGAGCTGTTCTATACCTCTTTCACGTATCTCATCAAGATGTAGGATAAATAGATTTTCATCCATTGGACCAACTGGTTCGTGCTTGTTTTTAACCCCATCAAGTCCAGCCATAAGCATAGCAGCAAAGGCTAGATATGGACAAGCTGTGCTATCAGGGAAACGCATCTCGGCTCTGACTGACTTCTCACCTGAGCCATAAGGTATGCGAATAGAAGCTGAGCGGTTTTGGCTAGAATATGTTAAAATAGAAGGTGCTTCAAAGCCTGGTATTAGGCGTTTATAGCTATTTGTGCTAGGGTTTGTAAATGCTGCCACGCTCCTAGCGTGTTTGAGTATTCCGCCGATATACCAGCGTGCAAAGTCGCTTAAATTTGCATAGTTACCCTCGCCATAAAATAAATTTTTACCATCTTTCCATACTGATTGATGTACGTGCATACCACTGCCATTATCGCCGTAAAGTGGCTTTGGCATAAATGTAGCCGTCTTGCCATTTAAGTGAGCTACCATTTTAACAACATATTTATAAATTTGTACATTATCAGCTGCTTCAACCAAATCTCCAAATTTTACGCCTATCTCGCCCTGACCTTGTGCTACCTCATGATGAACAGCAAAGGTTTCAAGTCCAACTTGTTCTAAAACATTTACCATCTCAGCCCTAAGATCTACCATACTATCTGTCGGCTGAACTGGGAAGTAGCCACCCTTTGTGCGTGGACGATGTCCTGTGTTGTAACTGTCAGTAAAATCTCTAGCGTCGTTCCACTCGCCCTCTTCAGTATCTACTTCAAACATCGCACAGTTTGCTTTGTCTATGATCTTGACGTTATCAAATACAAAAAATTCATTCTCTGGTCCAAAGTAGGCGATGTCGCCTATCCCACTATCTTTTAAGTGTTTTAGTGCCTTTTTTGCGATTGAACGAGGGCATTTTTCATACATTTGTCCCTTATAAATATCATAAATATCACAAAATACAATAACTGTAACATCAGCTGTAAATGGATCTAAAAATGCAGTTTGAGCTTCAGGCATTAAGATCATATCTGATTTGTGAATAGGCTGCCAACCACCAATAGAGCTTCCATCAAATGGGATCCCTTTTTCAAACATATTTCTTTCAACTGCTTTTGCACTATATCCTAGGTGGTGCCAAGTGCCGTTTAGATCAGTAAATCTAAAATCAACAAAAGCTACTTCATGTTCTTTACAAAAAGCAAAAAAATCATCAATATTTTTTACAAATTTTCCCATATCATCTCCTTGAAATTTTATTAAATCTGCGTAATTTTACCATTTTATATTTAAGCACTATTTAAATTTTAAAATTTAACAAAATATCTATCACGTTTTTCAAAACAAATACAGCTATCATATCCTATTTCACGTGCTAAATTCTCGCAAATATCGCCATTTGCACCGACTTGATCCACGGCGTGTGCGTCTGAACCAAAGCTTATAGGTATATCAAGCTCATAAATTTGCTCCAAAAGCGTATGGCTAGGATATTGCTCGCCAATAGGTTTTCTAAAGCCCGCTGAGTTTATCTCAATGGCCAAATTTGCTGATTTTATCGCTTTTAGAGCCGGAAGTGCTAAGATGCGAATATCTGTTTTTGGTAAAAATTTAAAAATTTTTATAAGGTCAAAATGCCCTACAATGTCAAATTTGCCACACTTTGCAAGGCTGATTATACATTCAAAATAATCTGTCCAAATTTTATCAATATCTTTATTTTTATACTCGCCGATAAACTCGGGGTTATCGAAGCCCCAGCCACTGATAAAGTGCACTGATCCAATAAGATAATCAACCTTACGCTTAAACACTCGCTCGTCCATAAACCCCTCTAAAAAATCAACTTCATAACCGAGTAAAATTTTTATCTTATCTGCAAATTTTTCACCTGCATCAAGTACTATTTTCTCATATATCTCCATCTGATCAAAACTCATACGATACGCTTGGTCATAATTCATAGGATTATGGTCGCTAAATCCAAAAACTTCAGTCTTACATGCTATTGCCGCACGGATATATTCATCTACACTACCACTAGCGTGGTTACAGAGGTATGTGTGATTATGCAAATCTATTTTCATTTAAAGCCTTTAAATTTTAGAAATTTTATCAAAAAAGTTATTAAAATTTTATCAACTCTCTTTAAATTTAAAGTTAGCTTTTAGCGGATTGATTGTATAATCTCAGTATTTTAATATGCAGGAGTTTTTATGACACAAGAAGAGCTTGATGCACTTATGGCTGGAGGACTTGATGATTTTGATGATACGCCAGAGATTATAAATGAACCAAAAGAGGAGATGACGCAAGAGATAGTCACTGAGCCAGAAAAAGAGAGTAAAAAAGAAGATATAAAGATGTCTATGGATCCGAGTGATTACCGTGTGAGTGCGGAGTCTGCATGGCCACCTCCTCCTCCAACTGATGATCATAAAATGGTTCATCAACTTGATGATGTAACTCGTGATAGCGAGAAAAAGGCTACCGAGATACTTGATAAACTTGACGTTATAAACAATTTTTTTATGGACGCTGAAAGTGTTTGCAATGAGCTAAAGAGTGGAATCGACGCAAATATTGAAATTTTTACGACATTAAAAGATAAATTTCCGCACGTTGGAGCTTTTAGCGAGGCATTAAATAGAAATGAGAGTTTAAAAAATAGTGTAGATGATATCGTTGGTAACTTGCAAATGGGTGAAGATGAGATAATGGCGACTATGGATATGATGCAATATCAAGATATCCACCGTCAAAAAATAGAACGTGTTATTAACGTTATGCGTGCACTTAGCAAATATATGAATACCTTATTTGAGGGCAAGATAGACGATGAGAAGCGTGTGAGTTCTGCGGTGCATATCGCAGGCGATACTACTACTGAAAATTTAGTAAGCAATGATGATATAGAGGCACTTATCGCAAGTTTGGGTAACAAAAAGTGAAGCGACCTGAGCTACTATCTCCAGCTGGGAATTTGACTAAACTTAAAATAGCTCTAGAGTATGGAGCAGACGCTGTTTATGGCTCGGTAGCTAGTTTTTCGCTACGCACACGCTCGGCTCGCGAGTTTAACCTGCAAAGCTTTGAAGAGGCAATCGTATATACTCACGAAAAAGGTAAGAAATTTTATGTGACTATAAATGCGTTTCCGTTTAACTCACAGATTGAATCACTTAAACGCCATATACAGACTATATCAAATTTAAAACCAGATGGCTTTATCGTAGCAACTCCGGGCGTTATGAGCCTTGCAAAGCAAATAGCACCAGAGGTTGATGTGCATTTAAGCACACAAGCAAACGTAATGAACTACCTTGATGCTAAAATTTATCACGATATGGGTGCGTCTCGCATCGTCGTAGCTCGTGAGATGAATTTAAAAGATGTTATAAAGATAAAAGAGTATTTACCGGATTTAGAGATAGAAATTTTTGTGCATGGCTCTATGTGCTTTGCATACTCTGGAAGATGTCTTGTTAGTTCAGTGCAAAGTGGTCGTATGTCAAATCGCGGTAGCTGTGCTAACGATTGTCGTTTTAAGTATGAATTGTATGCGAAAAATCCTGAAAGCGGGACGCTATTTCGTCTTGAAGAGGATGAAGAGGGTGGCACTTATGTTATGAACTCAAAGGATTTAAATTTATCAGCCCATATTGGTGACATACTAAAATCAGGTGTGATAGATAGTTTAAAGATAGAGGGTCGCACGAAGAGTGAATATTATGCTGCTTGTACGGCACGTGCTTATAAAATGGCAATAGATGATGCGATGGCGGATAAATTTGATGCTAAAATTTATGAAGCTGAGCTAAATACGCTGAAAAATCGTGGCTTTACAGATGGATATTTGATACATCGCCCATATGAGCGAACAGACACACAAAACCACGTCAGTAGTCTAGAAGAGGGCACTCATCAAGTCCACGCTATAAGTGAAGATGGTGAGTATTTTAAGTGTAAGTTTAAGATAGTAGAAAATGAACCTTATGAGATAGTCGCTCCGCTTGATACTAAGATCAAGTTTTGTGACAATGATATAGGTAGAGTTTATGAGCGAGATGGTAAATTTTGGCTTGAGTTTAGACGACTCATAACTAAAAAGGGTAAAGAGATGAGCGAGATACACAGTGGAAATGAAAATGAAATGTGTTTGCCTGCAAAACTACCCAAATTTAGCTTTTTACGAAAGGAAATTTGATGAAATTTGTATCTATTATAATGGGAAGTAAGAGTGATTATGATGTTGTGATAAACACTGCAAAAGAGCTTGAAAAATTTGATGTGAAATATGAACTCATTATCAGCTCAGCACACAGAAGTCCTGAGCGGACGCACGAGTATGTAAAAGTTGCTGAAGCAAAAGGAGCTCAAGTATTCATAGCTGCAGCTGGTATGGCAGCTCACCTAGCAGGATCGATTGCGGCAAATACAACTCGTCCAGTTATAGGAATACCGATGGGAGGCAGTGCTTTAAGTGGTGTTGATGCATTGTATTCAACCGTGCAGATGCCAGGGGGTATGCCAGTAGCTACTGTGGCGATAGGAAAGGCTGGAGCGATAAATGCAGCCTATCTTGCTATGCAAATTTTAGCTTTAAATGATAGCGAACTAGATGCAAAGCTAAGAGCAGATAGAGTGGCTAAGGCAGAAGGTGTAGTTAGCGATTCGGCGAGTATTGAAGTCATACTTTAAGGATAAGTCATGCAGACTTTTTTAAAGATAGATGAATTTTGTCAGTTGGTGCATTTAGATCGCGAGGTCATTGAAGGTATGATAAAGCGTGGTGTGCTAAATACAAAGACCGAAGATAATGGCGAAATTTATATAGAGGCGTCGCAAGGCACCATGAGCGTAGTGCCGACTACAAGCTCTGATCTTAGTGTAAATATGAACGCAGTTGTTGGGGAGAGCTTTATTGAAAAGACGATTGGCACGATATTAAATTTACACGAAAAGGTGCTTGACGCAAAGGATGAGACGCTGGATACGTTAAGAAATGAGAATAAATTTTTAAAAGAGGCACTATTTTCTATGCAAGAGTTATATGATGAAGATAGAAAGACGATAGAAACGCTTACAGCACAGCTTAAGCTTTCGCAAGATGAGGTTGAGTTTTTAAAACGTAAGTATAAGCTTATGTGGAATAAAGCAGTTGAAAATTTTAAATCAGAATGATAAATATAAAGCTCTTATAAAAGCTAAACAAAGCAAGCTTGATAACTTAAATATTAAGCTTTTGTGTGAAATTTTACCAGATTTGAAGGATTTCATATATAGTGTAAATAAACTAGGCTCGGCGTGGCAAGGATAATAGATATTAGGATATGTTTGATGAGGTTTTAGACGTATTACTTTTTTAGTATATAGCATTTATAATTAGTAGGACAGCAAGTGGATTTGAGGATTGTTTGCAAGTTGGTGTGATAAATTATATTTATAAAATTTAATAAAGATAAAAATTTAAAAGGATAAAAATGACATTTTCTCGTATTATTTTGACATTGCAAAATTATTGGCAAGAGCAAGGTTGTGTTATACTTCAGCCTTACGATATGCCAGCTGGGGCAGGAACGTATCATCAAGCTACATTTTTAAAAAGCCTTGGCAAAAAGCCGTGGGCGACTGCATATGTAGCACCTAGTCGCCGTCCGACTGACGGCAGATATGGAGATAATCCAAATCGCCTGGGGGCTTATTATCAGTTTCAAGTGCTTATTAAGCCAAGCCCTGAAAATATCCAAGAGCTTTACTTAAAAAGTCTTGAAAGACTTGGCTTAAATTTAAAAAATCATGACATACGTTTTGTTGAAGATAACTGGGAGAGTCCTACGCTGGGTGCATGGGGACTTGGCTGGGAAGTTTGGCTAGATGGTATGGAAGTAACGCAATTTACCTACTTTCAGCAAGTTGGTGGCATAACTTGTGAACTAATTAGTGCTGAGATAACCTACGGTTTAGAGCGACTCGCGATGTATCTGCAAGATGTAGATAGTGTTTATGATATCGTTTGGGATGATAGCAAGGGCATTGTAACCTACGGTGACGTGCATAAACAGGGCGAATATGAGTGGAGCAAATATAACTTTGAAGTAGCTGATACTGTGATGTTGTTTAATCAGTTTGAAAACTCATTTAACGAGTGTAAACGCTGTTTAGAGCATAAAATTTCACTCCCTGCGTATGATTATTGTATGCTTGCAGCCCATACATTTAATGTCCTTGACGCCAGAGGAGCGATAAGTGTAACGCAAAGGCAGGACTATATCCTTAAAATTCGCGAACTTGCTAAAGAGTGTGCCTTGATATACAAAGCTACGATAGATGAAAAAGAGACAAACGTATAGACAGTTTATATGATGAAAGTATCTGAAATTTATAAAATTTTAAATGATATTGCACCGTTTGATACGCAGGAGAGTTGGGATAACAGTGGTCTGATAGTAGGTTCAAATGAGAGTGAATTCGAGCGGATATATCTAAGCCTTGATGTAGATAGTGCACTTTTGGATATTGTTCGGCCAAACTCGCTCATCATTGCTCATCATCCACTTATATTTAAAGGGCTTAAAACAGTTGATTTTAGCACATATCCAGGCTTGATATTACGTAAGATGATAATGAAAAATGTCTCTTTAATAGCGATGCATACAAATGCGGATCTGGCATTTTTAAATGAGTATTTTGTAAGCGAAGTACTTGGGTTAAAAGTATATAAAAAAGATGGCTTTTTGATATACTCTAATCTTAAAATTAGCTTTGATGAGCTCACAAATTTGTTAAAATCAAAATTAAATTTAGTAAATTTAAGAGCTATTTATGCAAAAGATGAGATAAGATCTGTAGCCATTTGTACAGGAAGTGGTGGTGATCTTGTAAGTGAAGTAAGAGCTGATGCCTTTATAACCGGGGATATAAAATACCATCAAGCACTTCAGGCAAAAGAGAATAAACTAAATTTATTTGATGTTGGGCACTTTGAGAGCGAGTGCTATTTTGGGGCATCTTTAGCAAAATATTTGCAAAATCTTAAAATAGAAGTTATAATATCCAATTCTAAAAATCCATTCATGCATTATTAAAAAGGACATAAAAATGAATAAATACTTGCAGCAAGTAATTGAGCTATCTAAATTTGATAAGGCTATAGATGACTTTGCTCCACGCATCGATAGCGTTCAAAAAACATTTCGTGCGACACAAGAAGAGGTTAAATCTTTAAGCGAGAGCATAGAGGCACTTGTTGAAGAGATAGTAGAGCTAAAGACACAAAAATCAAACACAAACGCCCACATAGCCGAGTTTTCAGCAAAAATTAAAGATGTGGCTAAAAAGAGCGGTTCTGTAAAGAGCGAAAAAGAGATTAGAGCATTAAATCTAGAAGAAGAGATTGCTAAAGAGCAGCTTGAGGCGGCAAATGAAGAGATCGCAAGACTAGAGAAAATCATAGATAATAAAAATATTTATAAAGATGAGCTAGAGGCTAAAAAAGCTATGGCAGAGGCTAGTTTGTCGAGTATTGAGAATGAAATTTCGTCTGAGTTAGAGGCGATTGAGAAAGAGCGTGAAGAGGTCTATGATGGCAAAAACAAGCTTATTGGCGATATGAATCAAAAAATTCTTGCATTTTATCAAAAAATTCGCAAATGGGCTCATAACACTGCGGTAGTGCCAGTTAAAAAACAAGCGTGTTACGGCTGTTTTATGCAGATAAATGATAAGACATTTGCATCTGTTGTGCGTGGCGAAGATATCGTTACTTGTCCACATTGTGGTAGGATATTATACAAAGAAAATGTAGAGGCGTAAGCCTTTTGGTCTTTGTGTATTATGTTTTAGCTCTAATAGCATGGCTATTGGGGGCTATTGTCTTGATTTGCGTAAGCTTTAAGCAAAAGTATCACCGTTCCATACCAGCAAGATTTTTTTTGTATAAAAATTTATATTACAAAGCTGCAAAAGTACATTTTCACGCTGCCTCTTTTGGAGAAATCCAAGCCTTAAGTCCCATTTTACAGATGTTTGATGATAAATTTATAAGCGTGATAACAGCTACAGGATATAAGGCAGCAAAACAGATAAGTCAAAATGTCGCGTTTTTACCATTTGAAATTTTCTTGCCTTTTTGGCTAAAAAAAAGCAAGATTTTAGTGATATTTGAAGCTGAGCTTTGGCTTATGCTTGTATTTATGGCAAAGTTGCGTGGCACAAGAGTTATACTAGTAAATGCTAGAATCTCAGATAGAAGTTTTAACAAGTATCAAAAATTTACTTTTTTTTATAAGAGTATTTTTAAATTTATTGATAAAATTTACGCACAAAGTCAGGCAGATAAAGAACGTTTAATACGTCTTGGTGCGAGAGACATTGTCGTGTGCGGCAATATTAAATCAGCTTTTTTACCAAGTGTAAATAAAATTTATGCAAAGCCAAAAGAGCGTCTTATCACCTTTGCTAGTACACACGCTGGTGAAGAGAAACTGCTCTTAGATGAGTTTAAATTTAGACCAAATGACAAGCTTATTATCGCTCCACGCCACCCTGAGAGATTTTGTGATGTGGAGATTTTAGCTTGTGAGTGGGCAGATAAAAATGGATTAAAATTTAATAAAATTAGCTGTGATAGTGAGTTAAACGCACAGGTGATTTTGCTAGATACACTTGGAGAACTTGTAAATATCTATGCTATAAGCGATATAGTCGTGCTTGGTGGTAGTTTTGTGCCAAATGTTGGAGGACATAATCCTATAGAGTGTGCAAGCTTTGGTGCGATGATAGTTAGCGGTAAGCATATTTTTAATCAAAAGGTGCTTTACTCGTTAGTAAGTGGGATAAAGCTCATAGAAGCAAACGAGCTTGATATAGCGATAAATGAGGAGTTTATTCGCTCAAATATCATAAAAAAAGCGGATGCAAATATGATAATAAATGACATTAGGATGGCTTATGAATCAAGAGAAAGCATATAAACTTTTAGCTTTGCAAGAGAGGATTTCAAACAACGAGGCAAAGGCTTTGATTGATGATGGGTTGGTGTCTGCCAAGGGGCAAAAAGTCGTTATCGCAAGGGCTTTAATGGGGGTAAATACTAAATTTAGCATCCAAGAGGTATCTCGTCCCAGTGTGATTTTTGAAGATGAAAATTTAATAGCGATAAATAAACCTGCTTTTATCACATCAGAGCGTGTTAGTGAGGTTTATAAGACCCCACTTTTACACCGTTTAGATAAAGAAACTAGTGGCGTTTTATTGCTTGTTAAAAATGATGAATTTGGCAAAAAAGCAATAAATGAGTTTAAAAACCTACGAGTTAGCAAGACCTATATCGCTATGGTTAAGGGCATAATTAGTGAAGATATTAGTATAAATGAGCCAATACTTACAATAAAAGGTAAGGGCGGTGCAGTCTCTAAAATCTCAAAAGATGGCAAAGAGGCACTTAGCTATGTCTCACCACTTATGATAAGCGGTAAAAAGACACTCGTAAAAGTTGACATAAAGACAGGTAGAACACATCAGATAAGGGTGCATTTAGCAAACATAAATATACCTATTATAGGGGATGAAAAATACGGTAAAAATCGTGCGAATCGGATGTTTTTGCACGCCTATTCTTTAAAAATTTTAGGATATAAATTTAAAGCTACTTTGCCAACTGATTTTAATGCATTTGGGTTTGAGATACCAAAGAAATTTGAAATTTAAACCGCAATAAAGCTAAAATTTAGTAAAATACGCCCTTTAATGATAACTTAGAAAGGTAAAATGTGTTTGAGCAAATCAGCGAATCTTTTAGGCTAGCCCTTAGCAAAGTACGTTTTGTTGATGACGAGAAAGCCCTAAAAAACGCTTTGGAGGTGCTAAAAAAGTCACTACTTAAAGCTGATGTTCATCATAAAGTTACTAAGGATTTATTGGTTGCGATTGAGAGTGATTTAAAACAAAGCAGTATCGGACAAAAGCAGTTTTTAGATGCTATAAAGTCAAATTTAACGCAGATTTTAACCGCTCCTGGCAATCAAGGCTTTGTTTTTGCATCGATTGCACCGACTATTGTATTGATGGCCGGCTTGCAAGGCTCTGGCAAGACAACAACGACTGTAAAACTTGCAAATTATTTAAAACTTCGCAAGAAAAAGGTTTTAATTGCAGCGTGTGATCTACAACGTTTAGCAGCGGTTGAACAGCTTCGTCAGCTTTGTGATGTAAATGAAATAGATCTATTTTATATACAAGATGAGAGTGATCCGATAAAAGTCGCTCGTGAGGCTTTAGTAAAGGCAAAAAGTGGTCTTTATGATGTGCTTTTGATAGATACTGCAGGACGTTTGGCGGTAGATGAAGCTTTGATGAGTCAAATAAAGCAGATTAAAGAGATGATAAATCCACATGAGATATTTTATGTTGCTGACGCTATGAGTGGACAAGATGGTGTTAAGTCAGCTGCTTCGTTTAATGAAGTATTAAATATCAGTGGCGTAATACTATCTAAATTTGACTCAGATTCAAAGGGCGGCGTTGCTATAAGTATTGCAAAGCAGCTTGGTATACCACTTAGGTTTGTCGGTAATGGTGAAAAGGTAGCTGATATTGAGAGCTTTATACCTGATCGTATAGTTAGCCGTATAATGGGTGAGGGTGACCTTGCCACACTTGTTGAAAAGACAAGTGCGATAATAGATGAAAAAGAGGCAAAACGCTTAAACCAAAAGATAAAAAAGGGTCAATTTAACTTTAACGACTTCATTGAGCAGATGGAGAGTGTAAAAAAACTAGGTAGTATGAAGTCTATTATTGGTATGATACCTGGGCTTTCAAACGTGGCAAATCATATAAAAGATATAGATCTTGATAACTCAAAAGAGATTTTGCATATCAAGGCAATGATAAACTCAATGACACAAAAAGAGCGTGAAAATCCAGAGCTCTTAAACAACTCACGTAAAAGGCGTTTAGCTGCTGGTTCTGGACTAAGTCAGATGCAAGTAAATCGCTTTTTAAAGCAGTTTGAAAACGCTTCAAAAATGGCAAAGAAATTTTCAGGCAAGGGCGGTGCAAAGGGCTTAGCAAGTATGTTAGCCCAAGCAAATAACAATATCCCACGTTAAATAAGGCTTAAATTTATTCACAGCGGTGTTTAAATTTAAGCCTTATTTAAAAATTTAAAAGGAGAAAAGATATGGCAACAGTAGTAAGACTAACTAGAATGGGACGTAAGAAAAGACCATTTTATCGTATAGTTGTAACAGATAGCAGAAAAAGACGTGATAGTGGCTGGATAGAGAGCATAGGCTATTACAATCCTATGGTTGAGCCTGAAGTTATCAAATTTGATGCTGAGAAACTTGCTTATTGGAAGAGCGTTGGTGCAAAACTTAGCGACAGAGTTGCAAAAATAACAAGCAAATAAGAAATGGTTGAAGATTTTTTATACGAATATACTAAGCTCATAGCTGATTATCCCGAAAAGATAAAGATAGAGCGAGTTGAACTTGGTGAAAATTTTGCCGAGATCATCATAACTGCGGATAAAGTAGATACTGGTAAGCTTATCGGAAAAGACGGCAAGATGATAAACGCGATAAAAACTGTGATAATAGGTTGCAAAGCAAAAGATGCTACAAGCTACCGAGTGACGGTAAAAGCCTACGAATAATGGATCTCGTTGAAGTTGCAATAATAGGTAAAAGCGTTGGGCTGCAAGGGTATGTCAAACTTCATAATAGAAGTGACTTTCCCGAGCAGTTTAAGGCAAACACAAAATTTTTTACTAAAGATGGCAGAGAGCTTGTCATAAAATTTTATGACAGTTCGCGAGGATTGGCTTTGTTTTTGGGATATGAGAGTGTTGAGAGTGCCAAAACTCTGACAAATATGATGATCTATACTACAAAAGAGCAGACTCGTAAAACTTGCAAACTTAAAAAAGATGAATTCTTTTATTTTGACATTATAGGGTTAGATGTTTTAGAAGATGGCGAAAAGCTAGGTGTTGTTGAAGATATTTTTGACGCCACAAAAGATAATTTGCTATATATTAAAACTGATGAAAGGTTAGTAAAACTAGGCCTTGCAAAGAGCTTTTATATACCTTATCTTGATAACTTTATTGCAAATGTAGATTTGCAAAATAAAACAATCCTTACAAAAAATTCAAAAACACTGCTTGAAAGTTTATGAAATTTACCTTTGTTACGCTTTTTCAGAATTTGGTTAAGCCATATTTTAATGATTCCATACTTGCTCGTGCAGTTGACAAAAAGTTAATAAATTTAGACTTTATAAATCCACGTGATTACACAACCAATAAGCACAATAAGGTTGATGAGTATATGATAGGTGGTGGGGCTGGACTACTGATGCAGACGCAACCGCTTGATAGTGCCTTATCCAAATTTAAAATCGATAATCCAAGCTCGCACATTATATTTCTCACGCCAAGTGCTAAAAAATTTAATCAAAATGATGCAAAGCGTCTTGCAAAAAAGGATCATATATGCTTTGTTTGTGGTAGATATGAGGGCATTGATGAGCGTGTGATAGAGATGTGGGCAGACGAGATTTTTTGTATAGGTGATTTTATTTTGACAGGTGGTGAACTTGGTGCATTGTGCTTAGCGGACGCTATATCGCGAAATGTAGCTGGTGTTCTTGGTAATAATAAAAGTTTGCTTGTTGAGAGCTTTGAGAATGATTTACTAGAAGCACCATCTTTTGCAAAACCATATAATTTTAAAGAAAATTTTGCTGTTTCAGAGTTTTTAAAGGGAAATCACGCTAAAATCGCTTCTTTAAAAAATAATATGGCACTCTATAAAACAAGGTTCTTTCGCCCTGATTTATACAAAAAATTCAAGCCAAAAATTAAGGAATTATAATGAGAAATAAGTATATTGAAGCGTTTGAAAATGCTCAAATTGCAAGTAAGTCTGTGCCTGATTTTCGTGCGGGAGATACTTTGCGTGTAGCGATACGTATCCAAGAGGGCGATAAAACTAGGGTTCAAAATTTTGAAGGTATCTGCATAGCTAGACGTGGTAGTGGTGTTGGCGAGACTTTCATTATAAGAAAGATCGGTGCAAATAGCATTGGTGTGGAGAGAATTTTTCCTATATATAGCGAGAGCATAGAAGAGATTGTGGTTCTTAGAAAAGGACGTGTTAGACGTGCTAAATTATTTTACCTACGTAATCTACGTGGCAAAGCTGCTAAGATCCGAGAACTTAGAAAATAATACTAAATTTATGGGGTGGTGCTATTCACCCCCCCCCCCGTTTTTTTACTTTTTCAAATTTAAATTACTTATCTTAACCTTTGTCAATGAATATAGTTTAAAATCAGACTATAATGCTCCTATAAAATTTATTATAAAGGATAAACTATGCAAAAGATAGTATGGAAAAATGAGAGCTTTAGTGGCGTAACAGCGACAAAGTTACACGAGATGGACGGCGATAAAGAGATATGTATAAATATACAAAAAGGTGCCGAGATGAAAGAACATCAAGCACCTGGTGCGATAATAGTGCAAGTATTAAAAGGCAAGATAGAATTCGCACTTAAAGATGACAAGACCATACTTGATGAGCTAGATATGGTTACACTTGATGCAAATATTCCACACTCGATACTAGCACTCGAAGATAGCATAATAAGACTTAGTCTAAGTAGAAATGATGATGTTAGTCGTGTTTTTAGAGTACTTAAAAAGTAGGTAATTTTGCTTGATTAAATTTAAAATATTTAATCAAGCAAGAGCCTTATAGCTCTTAAATTTGATTGAAAGTTAAAATTTCTTCTTTCTAACGTCAGCAGTTATAGCCTTAGCCATCTCATCTACTTCAGATGTTATTTTGTTTGTTTGATTGGCTATCTCTACATTTTGTTTAGTCAAGTGATCAACTTGTGCTACACCTTGATTTATCATATTGATAGCTTCACTTTGTTCTCTTATTGATTCACTCATCTCATTTATTGATTGAGCTAAGACATTTGTATTAGCCTCTATCTCACCTAGTGATTTTTGAGTTCTCTCTGCTAGTTTTCTAACTTCATCAGCAACAACTGCAAAGCCTCTACCATGCTCTCCTGCTCTTGCTGCTTCTCATAGTAAGTTTTATCATTATTGCAAAGTTTAATAAATGTTAGCTTATGTTATAAGTGGTATTTTTAAACAAATCACGAGTAGTTATATTTATCTTTTGTTAATTCTAAAAATTATGAAGTTTTCCTTTTGAAAATTCAATATCATAAAACGGATTCATTATCTGTAAGTTTACAAACATCTTATTCAAATCAGATGCTATTTAATTTTATAATTTTTTAAATTATTTTCTTGTGGTTTCACCTGCCATAAGATTTAAATTTTTTAATATATCTATTATCAATTCTTTTGTCTTGATATACATTTAGAATGCAAACCATAGAAAAATAAAAGATCTGCGAGATGAATGATAGACTATTTGGTTTGATATTTAAAACATCAAACCGTCATTTTCTTGTTGTTGAATTATCTCATTTCTAGGTACTGTTTGCGGTAGTGGTGAGTCATTAGTATAAAGTTCGATAGAGCCATTGTAATTACCTTTATATACACCATCTGGTTGTTCAAATGCTTTTCGTGAAGTTGGGTATTGTTTCATATAATTTTCCAAAAATCGCTTAAACACAGGAGCTGCTGTCCTGCCACCTCCCTCAACTTTTTTCATAGGGCTGTTATCGTCATTTCCATACCAGATTATCGCTTCTACATCAGGAGAAAAACCACAAAACCACGCATCTATATTGTTATTTGTAGTGCCAGTTTTACCAGCGATTTGTATACCTGAAATTTTCGCGTTGCGTCCAGTACCATTATTGACAACATTTTGAAGAAGATCAATCATAAGATATGCTTGCTCTGGCTTTATGACCTGCCTTCTTTCGCTTTCAAATTCTATAGAGCGACCAAATTTATCCACTACATATCTAATAAGTGTCGGCTCAACGATCTCGCCTTCGTTTGGAAACATTGAGTAAAATTTAGAAAATTCAAGTGGGGATATACCAGCACTCCCAAGTGCGATCGATAAATTTAAAGGTATATCAGTAAAACCCATATCAACAAGCTCTTTATGAACCGAGCTAAGCCCAAGATCGCTTAATAAATTTACAGTTGCAAGGTTGCGTGATTGTGTGAGAGCAGATTTTAGAGTTATGTATCCTTGAAAACCACCACTATAATTTTTAGGGGCCCACTCTTTGCCATTTCCCATATCAAATATCCGTGCGATATCTGGCACTTCAGAGATAACTGAATAGCCACGATTTAGGGCTATTTGATAGATAAATGGTTTAAAGCTTGAGCCCGATTGGCGTTGACTTTGTGTTGCACGATTGTAATTGCTCTTAGTATAATCTACACCACCAACTAGTGCCAAAACATATCCAGTTTGCGGTTGAGTAACGACGATAGCACCATTTAAGACATTTATATTTGCTTTTTTATCACGTTTTAAAATTTCATTGTAACCAAAAATGAGTGCCTCACGTGCCATTTGCTGCACGCCTAGATCGATAGTGCTTTGTATGCGGTAGCCACCTGTTTTTATATCATCAAATTTTTGACTTGCCTGTTTTATGATCTCATCTACAGCATAAGGAGCTCTATTTTTAGTGAGTGTATCATCAAATACTACAGGCTCTTCAATGATTCCTTTTCGGTATTCATCTTCATTTATCCAACCAATGCTATACATACGCTCTAAAACACGATTTGCACGTCCGAGCGATAAGTCAAGGTGCTTTGTAGGGTCATAGGTGCTTGGGGCTTTTGGAAGTCCAACAAGTATAGCGATCTCTTTTATACTTAGCTCTTTTAACTCTTTTCTAAAATATCCATCAGCAGCTGTTTTGATACCATAGTATCCGTGCCCAAAATATACGTGGTTTAGGTATCTTTCTATGATCTGCTCTTTGCTTAGCTCACTCTCTATTTTCATGGCTAAGACAAATTCTTTTGCTTTACGAGTAAATTTTTTCTCGCGTGTTAGGACAAGGTTTTTAACGAGTTGCTGAGTTAGCGTAGATGCACCTTCTACCAGTTTGCCAGCTTTTATATCCTTTATGATAGCCCTCATAATTGCTTCAAAATTTACTCCGCCATGCTCAAAATAGCTTGTATCTTCAATAGCTACAAGTGCTTCTATTATACGTGCTGGTATATCGTCATATCGGACATAAACGCGGTTTTCATCAAAAACATTTGCTATAAGCTCATTGTTTCTATCAAAAATTTGCGTTGCAAGTTTTGGCTTGTAGTCTATTATGCTATATGCTTCAAATCGTACTAACGAATAAATATATAAAAATGCACCAGCTCCAGCCAGTGCAATTAGAGTAAAAAGTGTCAAGATATATCTCATAAAAATGCCTTTAAAAGCTCGATATTTAGCCCACGAGCATTGTTTGTATTGCCTATTTGTTTGATTATATGATTTTTATTAAAGCCCTCAACCATCATCGCACCAGCCTTGCCTATATACTCGCCACTTTTTATGTATTTATCGATCTCGTCATCACTAAAATTATCAAATTTATACTGCGTTTGGCTCACATTTATTACTTCAAATTTTTCACCCATAAATACGAATGCACTAAATACACTAGCAAAATTATTACTTTGAAGCTTTAACATCTGGCGTGCGTGGCATTCGTCTTTTGCTTTGCCTAAAATTTTATCATTGCAGGAGACACAGCTATCTGCGATAAGGACGTTTTTTAAATTTGGATATATTTTTAAAAATTGCTCTTTTTTCGCTTTGATTACCATTTGGACATAGATATTTGGTGGATATGTTTTTGATATGCCACTTTCGTCAAAGTTAAATGAAATTTGTTGAAATTCTATGCCGTTTTCAGATAAAATTTTGGCTCTTGTAGGTGAGCTGGATGCTAAAATGATCATCAAAAATCCTTATAAGATATACCTAAATATACCGCTGTGAGTGACACTATTATGTTAAAAGGAACGAGATAATAGGTAATGACTACTAAAATTTCATCTAGTTCTATAAATTCTCTATTTCTCAATGCATTTAGAGCTTTTTTATACTGAAAATATATATATGTCATATTTATCGCAAGCAGTGTTTCAAGTGTCCATTTTGTCGTGAGTATCGCATTTGCCATTGGGTTTGCAATTTTTATTAGTTTATCACTTTCGTCCGTTAAGATACTTGTTGTTGCAATAGTGATTAAAAAAATAACCAAAAATATACTAAAACGTTTGATTAAATTTAGTGTTGTTATATATTTAAACTCATCATCAAATTTATCTCTCATAAAATATCTGCAAACTATTATGAGTCCAGCTTGCATACCTATAAACATACCAGCTGAAGATATGTTTAAAAATGGCATTATCTGGTCAAGGTGAGCAAATGCGATATCGTATTTTTGCATTAGATTAGTTTTTCCTTGGCAAATTCAAATGCTTTTTCTGAGGCCTCATTTAAAAGTAGTAAATTTTTACCACCAGCAGTTGCAAAGTCGTCTCTACCACCGCCATTTCCGCCTAAGATATTAGCCGTTAGCTTGACCCACTCACCAGCTTTTATATTTGCATTTTTTACACCAGCTGCAATGAGTATTTTATCATCCTTAACTTGCATAAGCAGTATAGCTACACGCTCTTCTGCATTTTTAGCGTTATCTATCATCGTCTTTATATCGCCATTTTCTATAATAGCAACTGCAAGTTTTATCTCGTTTATCTTTGTAAATACGATAGCGTGGGAGTCACCGATATGTTTTAGCTGTTCTTTTAGATCTCTTATCTCATCTTTTAGCTTTTTGATGGCGACTATCGGTTCTGCACCTTTTAGTTCGTTTCTTATCTGACTTATCTCGCTTCTAAAACTCTGTGCTAAATTTAGTGCTGCACTAGAGCAAACTGCCTCTATGCGTCTAATTCCTGCACTTACGCCACTCTCTTTTGTGATGAAAAATGCACCTATTTCATTTATATTTTTTACGTGCGTTCCGCCACAAAGCTCTTTGCTGACATTGCCAAAGCTTAGTACACGTACTTTATCTTCATATTTCTCGCCAAATAGTGCAATCGCACCGCTATTTTTAGCAGCGTCTATATCCATTATCTCAGTCTTTGCTTCTGCACCGTTTGCTATGGCTTGATTGACAAATTGCTCAATTTTATCTAACTCATCGCTAGTGAGTGCCTTTGGATGTGAGAAGTCAAATCTTAGTTTTGTTGCCTCTACGCTTGAACCAGCTTGTGCCACATGAGTGCCTAAAATTTTGCGAAGTGCAGAGTGAAGTAGGTGTGTTGCACTATGATGACGAGCAATCTCACTACGCTCATTGCTAACGACTGCTTTTACCTCATCACCTATACTTAAATCCGTACTCGTCTTTATATAAGATAAATTTAGTCCATGAAATTTCTGTGTATCAAATACATATGCCTTATTTACAAGCTCACCGCTATCACCGCACTGTCCTCCACTTTGAGCGTAAAATGGCGTATGATCTAACATTACCCAACCACACTCATTTGTTTTTAAATTTGAAACTTTTTGGTAATTTTCATCAAGCAAGGCTAAAATTTTAGAATTTGCATTAAGCGTATCATAGCCTATAAAATTATTCTCGCCAAATTCATCTAAAAGTTGCTTGAAGTCACCCTTTGCGATCTTGTCGCCACTACCTTTCCATGCAGCTTTTGCGTTTGCTTTTTGCTCATTCATTAGCTCATCAAATTTAGCTTCATCTACACGTATACCACGATCTCTTAGCATATCTTGCGTTAGATCAAGCGGAAAGCCGTAGGTGTCATGTAGTTTAAACGCTGCCTCTCCACTAAACACGCCATCTTTTAAATTTTTAAGTTCAGCATTAAACAGCTCAAGCCCACTTGCTATAGTGCTTAAAAATCGCTCCTCTTCTAGCTTTATCTGCTCTTTAACCACATCTTTTTTCTCGTTTAGATATGTGTAGTGTCCGCCCATTATCTCACAGAGTTTATCTACTAGTTTATACATAAATGGCTCTTTTATGCCTAAAAAGTATCCGTGACGAACGGCTCGACGTAAAATTCTACGAAGCACATATCCGCGACCCTCTTTATCAAAAGTCATACCTTGTGCTAGCAAAAATGTAACCGAGCGGATGTGATCACTAATCACTCTATAACTAGCACCACTTTCATACTCGTAAGGTTTACCACAAAGCCCTGCTACTTCGTTAATAAGTGGCATAAAAAGATCGCTATCATAGTTGCTAAATTTACCTTGCATTATCGCCGTAACTCGCTCTAGCCCCATACCAGTGTCAATGCTAGGTTTTGGTAGCGGTGTGAGTTTACCGTTTGCATCTCGCTCAAATTGCATAAATACTAAGTTCCAAATCTCTAAAAAGCGGTCGCCATCGCCACCCATATAGTCCTCGTCTGTATTAAAATACTCCGCTCCTTGGTCGTAAAAAATTTCACTACAAGGTCCACAAGGTCCAGTATCACCCATCTGCCAAAAGTTATCCTTATCACCAAATTTATAAATTCGCTCCTTGCTTATATGCTCTTGCCAAAGTGTATAGGCTTCGTCGTCACTCTCGTGAGTCGTTACATAAAGGCGATCTTTAGGTAGTTTTAACACCTGAGTTACAAACTCCCACGCATAAGCAATTGCGTCTTTTTTAAAGTATTCGCCAAAGCTAAAGTTACCAAGCATCTCAAAAAATGTGTGATGACGTGCGGTATAGCCGACATTATCAAGGTCGTTGTGTTTACCGCCAGCTCGTATGCAGGTCTGACAGCTCGTGCGAATAGGTGGAGTAGGGCGTGGCACCTCACCTGTAAAAATACTCTTAAATGGCACCATGCCGGCATTTGTAAATAGTAGTGTCGCATCGTTTGGCACTAGCGGTGCAGAGGCGATTACCTCGTGACCCTTACTCTTAAAAAAGTCTAAATAAGCTTGTCTAACGTCTAAATTTTGCATACATTATCCTAATAAAAATTTAAATTTTGCTAGATTTTACCTAAAAAACGTTTGAAAGTTTATAAAATATAGTTAATTTTAATAAAACGCAGTTTAGTTACGTTTGTTTATATTAAAAAGCTCAGTTTTAGCTCTTAAAAAGTATAATAATAAAATGAAGAAAATTTAAAGGGCTTTGATGAAACTTAAAATCGGCATAGTTGGCTTTAACGACATCGGTAAAAGGCATTATAGTGAGTTGCGACGTTCGAGTGTCTTTGAGATCTGTGGTGTTTTTGACAAAGATGGCTGCGATGAGTTTTGTCGTGCAGAGTGCTTCACTGATTTTAAAAATTTTATAGAGACTGCCCAACCCCAAGCGATCGTGCTTTGTATATCGGCAAATGAGCTAAGTGAGGCATTTATCCAGAGTGCGAAATACTGCCAAAATATCTTGATCGCAAATCCAATATTTAAAGATATAGGTATGTTAAAAGAGATGAAATATATAGCCATAACAAATAAGACTAGAGTTTGTAGTGGTATGAAAGAGCGGTTTAATCCAGTAATAAAGTCACTTCAAAAAGCATTGCTAAGAGAGAGTGAAATTTATAGCATAAATATCTCTGAAATGTTACTAAAACCTGATGCAAATATCACAGATGAAATAAGTCTTAGTAATATCGACCTTGCAAAAACTATCATAAATAGCGAAATAGCCGACTTTTCGTGTATGCAGACAAATAGAACAAATGCACGTTCATCTGATAACTCGATAATAAATTTTAAGTCAAAAAGTCAAATTTTAGTCAATATCACAAACTCCTTATCAAGTCAATTTCGTCGATTTAGTATAAGAGTTGCAGCAAAAAATGGAATATATTTTGGCGATCTTATAAATTATCGTTTGTATCAACTAAATGAAAACGGACAGATAAATTTTAAGATAGACACTGATCAAAACGAGATAAAGGCACAATACGATGCATTTTTTGATCTTTGTATTAGTGGCGATAGTGCTGAGCTTTCGACGCTTGATGATGCGATAAAAATAAAGGAGTTGTTTGCGTGAAAAGGCTTTTGCTTCTTTTAAATATGGGTGGCCCAAGGGAGATGAGTGAAGTTGAAATTTTTCTCAAAAATATGTTTAACGACCCCTGTATCTTGGGTATAAAAAATAAATTTTTACGTAAATTTGTAGCCTTTATGATAACAAAAAAGCGACTAAAAATAGCACAGGGTAACTATGCACATATCGGTGGAAAATCTCCTATATGTGATATAACTCAAGCATTATGCGATAAAATTTTAAGTTTTAGCGACAGATACGCGGTTGATTATGCGATGAACTACACGCCACCATATACAAAAGATGTGCTTAAAAAATATATAAATTTTGATGAGATTATAGTATTACCACTATATCCACACCACTCTATTACTACAATAACATCGAGCTTAAATAGCTTTAATGTAGCATTTAAAGAGCTTGGGTTAAAAAGTAATGTTAAAATTATTAAGCCATTTTATAACGAACCAAGATACAATGAGCTAATCGTAAAAAATATATTAGCAAAAGCAAAAGGGTTAAATTTAAAAGATATAGATCTTGTATTTTCAGCTCACTCTTTACCACAAAAGATTATTGATAATGGCGATATTTACGAAAAACACATAAACGATCACGTGGGTAGAATATCTAAAATTTTAGAGCAAAATGGAGCTAAATTTAAGAGTATAAAACTAGCATATCAGTCAAGACTTGGACCTATGAAATGGCTAAAACCATCCTTAAATGATGTGCTAAAAGATTGTGAAAGTAAAAAAGCACTCATATATCCGCTATCATTTTGTATCGATAACTCCGAGACGGTATTTGAGTTAAGTATTGAGTACAGGCGTATAACCAAATGGCTTGGATTTAAATTTTATGATGTCGTCTATTGTCCTAATGATAGTGATGAATTTGCTAAATTTATTCTTGAGTATATAATGGAATAAAAATTGCTTGTACTTGTATATATAAAATCTTAGAAAGGATATATATGCAAGTAGAGAATAAGACTATTGTTGATTATCTATTGGAAGCTGGTAGTTCCAAAACCACTAAGGCAGACAAGGCAAAAGAGCGAAGCGATAGCTTTGAACATATACTAAATCTCTCGCTTGATAAGGCGGTAGCTAGTAGTTCTGGTACGTCTGATGTAGAAGAGTTTAAGCAAAAGTTAAGCGAACTCGGTGCTTATGGCTATCTAAGTCAGCTAAATTTAGATAAAATAGATGAGAAAATAGAGCAGAAAAAAGAAGAGCTTACTGAACTTTTAGGGCTTAATGATCCTAGCAAGAGCACAGATGAACGTACTGAGTTGAGTAAAATTTTAGAAAAACTTGTGGCTGATTATAGAAAAGAGCTTCAAAGTTCACTATCTAACAACTCGTTGCTTGAAAAACAGCAAAAACTAGCCAGAACATCAAGCTCAAACGTCAATCTAGGCTCTATATTGGCAGAATTTGGTAGAAATTATTAATCCAAGATCTGCTTTTCGTTTTTTTTATTTTTTTGTTTGTCTTTTTTAGCTTCTAGGTCGGCTATTATCTGTGCGTCTGGTACGAGATAGCCATCTTCAATCATGATATCCACTGCTTTTTTAAATGTAGGCAACGCACTTTGAGCACCAAAGTAATAATATGGCTTTTTAGGGTTACGGGCTAAAACTCCTATAGTGTAGCTATTGCCTTTTGTGTCGTTTACAAAGCCAAAAAATGAGCCATTATAATTATTGCTATATCCACCTTTGCCCGATGCGATATGTGCGGTGCCAGTCTTACCGCCGATCTCAAGCCCTGGTGTGTAGGTTTTTTGCCCAGTCCCCTTTTCTACGACCTTTATTAAGATACGTTTCATTACTTTTGCAGTCTCTTGGGAGATGATTTGTTGTGGCTCTGTTCGCGGGATTTCAAATTTTTTACCATTTTTTTCTAAGTAATCCACAATGTGTGGTATGACTTCAATGCCTTTGTTGTTAAACGCATTGTATGCTTTTAAAAGTTGCATAAAAGTCGCTTGTAATCCATATCCGTAGCTAACAGTTGCTTTGTATGTTGATGAGTTTAATTTATTGACCGTTGGGAGCATACCTACTTGCTCATAAGGCATATCTATACCGCTTTTACGTGAGAATCCAAATCCTAAAAGTCCTTTATAAATTTGTGTTCCATCTAATCGTTGAGCAAGCTGTATCATACCTATGTTTGAACTGTATGTTATGATATCTTCGGCACTCATAGATGGCTCTGGATGAGAGTCTTTGATGATCCTTTTGCCTAGTTGATAGCGTCCGTTGTAAGTATTTACTATCTCTAGTGGATTGACTTTTTTCTCTTCAAGAAGTAGAGCGAATATAAATGGTTTAAATACAGAGCCTATTTCATAGGCGTATTCTGTTGCTGTTGAGTTTAATGCACTATAATCTTGCTTTTTAATATTTGATGGATCATATCTTGAACTAGAAGCAAGCGATAAAATTTTGCCCGTTTTGCTATCCATTATACAGATAACTATCTCGTCTGTATTTAAAAATTCTTTTCTTTCATCTAACATTTGCTCTATTTTTGTCTGAAATTTAAGCGGTATCGATAATACAGCATTGTAGCCGTCGATGCGATTTGCTAAATTTGAATCGCTTGTTAGTATGATATTGCTACCGATGTCACGTGGTCCTAAAATTTTAGCATCTTGAATAGGGGCTAAAAAATCTTCATAAAATTTTTCGACACCTTTTACACCGGTTGTCTTTGTTATTCCGTTTTTTTCGACTTTTTTGACATATCCTAGTGCTGGAGTAAGTGCTTTTTGAGTCATATAACCCCTGCTTTCACCACTCTCAACGATACTCATACCTTGAAATGATGCTAGACCGGTTTTTGGATCTTGATATGAGATGAGTATGCTTTTGCGGTTTAGCTTTCTAGCGAGTTCTTGCAGATAGACAGCACCTTTTGCGTCGATCTTATAAGATAGTGTTACTTGTCCCTTTGTGGAGTTTATGATCTTTCTGACCTTTGCTGGATCATCACCACTATAAAGAGAATACAGCTTTATAAACATATCTTTTTTATTTGGATCGATATTGCGTGTATCTACCATTACTTTATATAGTTTTTGACTCGAAGAGACGCTAAATCCGTCTTTTGTGATAATATTGCCACGCAAAGCAGTGTTTATTTCACTAGTTTGTAGGCGTGGTAGACGTCTTTCTATAGTTGCACGATAAAATATAACGCTAACAAACAGAAGTATGCCAAGCGTTATAAATATAAAAAGTATAGTTATTTTTGATTTTTTGGAGTTCATAAAACTTTATTAAATTTGAGTTCTTGAGATCTCTTTGTATGCACTTAGTGCTTTATTGCGAATTTCAAGCATTAGCTTCATACTAACATCTGCTTTGCCGATAGCAAGGGCTGCTTGATGCAAATCTTTAACTTCTCCAGTAGCTAGATCAGCGATAGCTTTATCGGCATTTACTTGCACTTCATTTAGCTCTTTTAGTGAGTTGTTTAGCACGCTTGCAAAGTCATCACTATTTTGTGTTGGACTAATTTTTTTATTATTTTGTAGATTTGATATATTATTTATTTTATCTAATTGGCTTAACATTTTTATGATCCTGATATAAGTTGTATCGCACTTTGAGCGATAGTTTTTGCACTTTGAAATGCTGCGACATTTGCCTGATATGCTCTTGTGGCTTCGACTAGATCGCTCATTTCTATTACTGGATTGATATTTGGAAACGCTACATAGCCATTTGCATTTGCATCTGGATGGCTTGGATCATATTTAAGCTGAAAATCCTTGTCATCTCTGACGACTTTATCTACAATTACACTCATAAGCGATGGATGTGCGTTTTTAGGAGCATCTGGATCGTTAATTGGATTTTCATATCTTAACAAACTATCTGAGTTTTTAAGCTCTTCGTTTAAAATTTTATTAAAATCAACCGCTTTAAATATAACCTCTTGTCTTCTGTACGGGCCACCTTCTGCCGTGCGTGTAGTCTGGGCATTTGCTATGTTTGAGCTGATGACATTCATCCTAAAACGCTGTGCACTTAGTCCATATCCACTTATATCAAAATCATTAAGATACGACATATTTACTCCTAAATTTTTCCACTTGCATCTATAACGTTTTTAAATATCGTTCCGTTAGCTTTATAGGCACTATCAAGGGCACTTAACATTATGCTATTTTTACTAAGTTCTGTTGTTTCGATATCTAAATCTACTGTGTTTGCGTCATTTCTAGCCATATGCCCATCGCGTAAAAATATCTGTGCTTTATCGCTTTGTGGAAAGTCAAGCATTGGTATATGCTGATCGTCTGTTTGGGCTAGTTTTAGTGTTTTTGCACTTGATTTGTTATAAATTTCATTGGCTTTTTCTCTTAAAGTGTCTTCAAAATTTATATCTCTTGCTTTATAAAATGGCGTGTCTATGTTTGAGATATTGCCAGCGATGAGTTTTTGTCGTAGTTCTCGTCCTGCCATCGCAGCTTCAACTAATGGGCGAGACTTTGAACTTTGTAAAACAAACATTTTAAACCTTTTTATAAATTTATCTCTTAGCAACTAAAATACAATTTTGTATTAAAATTCTAGCTGACTTCAAGTTTTAATAAGCAAAAACTATTCCAAAAATAATACAAATTTAATTTGTAGTGTAAATTCTCTCTAAATCTTGTTTCATACTATTCATTTTTATCCCACCAAGATAGTAATGAACGCCAAATTTTCCACTATCGATATCAGTTAAAATTTGATATTTCCCATCTTTTATCACAACTTTAAATGGCAGTGCAATCTCGTGTTTATAGTCTATATCTCGCACTATTTGCTCTACTAAGCGATTGTTTATCTTTTGATCGTTTGTGATAAAATAATAAGCGTTGTATTTTTGGACAAACTCTTTTTGAACATATTCATTGGTTACATTTTCAAAGTGTGTTAGTCCAATTATCTTAAATTTGTCTATATTTTCTATCTGATAGTGCATTATCTCGGGAGCCTCTTTTTGGCAAGGCGGACAGAAAGTGCCAAATATATCGATCATTATAACTTTACCTTCATCGCCTTTTATCACAAAACCATCATTTTTTCGAACTAGAGTTATTTCACCTTGTGCGACACCTTTTAGTATAATCTCTTCACCTTGCGTGAATTCCTTGAAATTTTGTGTTACAGGTTGCTCTTCTTTACTGCAACCTAGTAAAAATACCACTAAACTTGCAACTATAAAAGTTAAAATTTTTTTCATATTTTTCCTTATTTTATATAAATTTTTTCATTGCAGCACGTGCTTCAAGGTCTGCTTCGCGTTTTTTGAGTGTTTCACGCTTATCATGTAAATTTTTACCTTTCGCTAGTGCGATTCGTGCCTTGACGATATTTTTATCGCTTAAATACAGTGAAAGGGCAACCATTGTTAATCCATCTTGCGTAACGCTACCAAACAGTTTATCGATTTGTTTTCTATGCATTAGTAGTTTTCTGGCTGCCCGCTCATCAGGGCGAAAGTGCGAATTTGTAGTATTTAAATGACTTATGTGTGCATTTAATAAAAAAATCTCACTTCGTATTATCCGCACGAAGCTATCTTTTAAATTTGCACGCCCAGCACGTAGTGCTTTAACCTCGCTACCTTTTAGTACGATTCCAGCCTCGTAAGTTTCAAGTATGCTAAAATCATGAAGTGCTTTTTTATTTTTGGCTAACTCTTTTATCATTTTTTATCCATTTTTAATACTAAACATTGAGCTACCGCTGCCACTTAAAAATTTATCTTTATAAATTTTAAGCTCTGGATACAGAGCGATGCAAGGTTTATAAAGGTCGTTTAATTCACTGTTTTTATAGTTTTTTAAAAGCTCTATCGAGCTTAAATTTATAAATTTATTTGCCAAGTTTAGATCGATATTTTGTATAAAATTATCTCTAAATTTTTTATAGACTGTAGGTGTTGAGCAAAAAACGTCAGGCGTAAAAAGCTCTAAGCTCGGTATATCGTCATCAAACTCACGCACTATTTCACCGATACCACTGACATTTGCTGCCCTAAAACCACTTACAAAAAATGCCACATCAGCACCGATATTAGCACCGATTTGGCTTAAACGCTCACGACTTAGATTTAAATTTAACTCATCATTTGCGATTAGTAAAAATGTCGCAGCATTTGAACTACCACCGCCAAGTCCAGCTCCCATAGGGATATTTTTTTCAACCACTATCTTATGCGTTTTAAAAAACTCATCAAGTTCATTTGCGAAACCAGCGTTTTTAAGCTCATTAACTGCTTTTAAAATGATATTGTTTTCTATATTTACATTACTTTCTATGCTAAATTTATCTGATTTTTCAAATTTTATCTCATCAAATATCTCATCGTATCGCACAAATCTCGATAATATCTCGTGATAATTACCATGTGTGCCGACAACTTTTAAGAAAATATTTATCTTGCCAAAACTTTTCATTTTTGTATTTTTTTTGCTAACTCTTCTAAAGTTTCATTTGATATATCTTTGCTTGCTTGAGTATTTTCTTTTTTGATACCATAAGCAAGCTCACTACGAAGTATCATTGTATTTTTGGGTGCCTCTATGCCAAGTTTTACACCACTTTTAGATATACCGACAACTATTATTTTAATATCGTCACCTAATAAAATTTCTTCATTTTCTTTTCTTGAAAGGATTAACATTTTTCAACCTTATTTAGACAGTAGCTAACCATCTTATTTTCTATTTTTATAATGGTTATAAATTTATCATATTTTAGTAAATATATACCATTTTTATCGTTTTTTAGCTTCGTTGTATCTATTTTTTTTCCGTCCATTATGTCGCTGATATCGCCCAAATACTCATTTTCAGGTAATTTTAATACCTCGTCAATTCCTAAAAATCTCTCGTTTTCAAATTTAAATTCACCTTCGCTTACTCTTTTTAATGCACTAAGCGTTGCGTCTACCCCAAGTTTTTGTGCAAAAAGTTTAGCGTATGAACGTATATATCCGCCCTCGCTCACACTAATACGAAAGCTTAAAAATGGATGACAATAGTTTGTAATATCACAACTAAACACCTGCATAGTTTGCGTTTTTAGCTCAAATTCATAGCCATTTCGTGCGAGTTTATACGCTCTTATGCCATCAATATTTTTAGCACTAAATTTAGGTGGTGTGTAGCTTACAATACCAAGTAAGCTTTTGCGTACTATCTCCAAGCTCTCGTTTGCAAAGGGCTTTAGTAAGGTTACTTTGCTTATATTTTCATTATCACCACTTTCGCTTTTTGCCCCTAGCCACATTGTTGCTTCATAAATTTTAGGTGATTTTTCTAAAAACTGAAAAAATTTAGTATAGCTACCAAATGCGACTATTAAACAACCACTAGCAAATGGATCAAGTGTGCCGGAATATCCGGCCTTATTTTCGCCATATTTTCGCTTTAGTCTACTTAAAAACTGATTTGAGCTAAGCCCTGATGGTTTATTAGCGACAAAAATGGCGTTCATACGGCTTTTTCAACGAAGCTTGACATTATCTCTCGCACGTTACCTGCAAAATTTATAGTGAGCTTAAACTCTTTTTTTATCTTGCTGACAGCTGTTACACGACCAATACCAAAAATTTTATGCTTTACTAAATCACCCTTTTTATACTCATCGCTTTTTTCGATAACTAGTGAGCCTTCTGTGACGCCACTTTCGCTTAAAAATCTACTCTTGTTTAGCTTTGTGCGTTGTCCTTTGTAAAAGCGTGAGTTTGCGAAGCTTAGTGTTAGAGCCTTTTTAGCTCGTGTGATAGCTACATATGCCAAGCGTCTTTCCTCTTCGATATCGCTTCCATCACCGATAAGTGGGAAAAATCCCTCTTCAAGACCGATGACAAAAAGGTATTCAAACTCAAGCCCTTTACTCGCATGAACGCTCATTATGCTGATAGCTTCGCCACTTATATTGTCTTGCTCACTAGTAAGAGCTAGCTCATTTAAAAATTCTTCTAGCTCAAAGCTCGGATTTTGTTTGATTTGATCTTTTAGCATAGCGTAAAACTCATCAATATTTGCCGCACGATCGCCACCATCTGGGAGACTTTCGTAGTATTTTTTGATACCAAATTTACTTTCAAGCTTATCGATAAGCTCATATAAACCATCTGCTCTGCTAAGCTCTTTTAAGATGTCTGTAAATTCAAAAAGAGCAGCTTTGATTTTTTTACTAAACGCCTCGTCATTTTCATCAATAGCTAAAATCGCATCAAACATAGATATCTTGCCGTCATACGCCATTTTTTCTAATTTATCAAGGCTAACCTTTCCAAGCCCACGTTTTGGGCGGTTGATGATGCGTTTTAGCGAGAAGTCATCGTTTTGATTTATTACTAGACGCAGGTAGCTTATGATATCTTTTATCTCAGTACGTTCATAAAATTTGACACCACCTACCATTTTATAAGGTATATGCTCTTTATTTAGACCATCTTCAAGTGAGCGAGATAGAGCATTTACGCGATAAAGTATCGCTATATCAGGTGCTAAGACTCCCTTATTTAGTAATTCTTTGATACTTTTTGCGATTTTACCAGCCTCTATGCTCTCATCAAAACTCTCTATTAACATCACGCTATCGCCACTACCTTTGATACTAACTAGCTTTTTACCAAGACGATTTCGGTTGTGATCTATAAGCTCATTTGCTGCTTTTAATATTGCCTCTGTTGAGCGGTAGTTTTGTTCTAGGCGGATTATTTTTGTATCTTTGAACTGATCTTTAAAATTTAATATATTATCAATTTTTGCACCACGCCAACCATAAATACTTTGATCGTCATCGCCAACAACGCAGATATTTTCGTGCGTTAGACATAGTTTTCGAAGTAGCTTATACTGAAGATCGTTTGTATCTTGATATTCATCTACCATTATGTATTTGTAGCGATTTGAAATTTCACGAGCTAGATCATCGTTTTTATCTAAAATTTTATACGTAAGTGCGAGCAGATCATCAAAATCAACAAGGTTGTTTGTACGTAGATATTCTTCGTATTTTTCATACACAGCGGCGACTTTTTGATAAAAGCCATCTTTGCCACGATCATCTCCTAAGAGTGTAGCGTTTTTATGTATCTCTTCAACGCTTAAAAGTGAGTTTTTATAGTTTGATATTTCATTTGCTAGTATCGATGTAGGTAGGGGACTTTCAAAACTCTTTAAAATACGTTTTTTATCGTCAGTATCGATGATTATAAAGTTATTTTTACGACCGAGCTTATCAATGTAAAATTTCAAAAATAGTAGACCAAATTTATGAAACGTGCAAAGCAACGGCGTGAAGCTCTTGTCTGCATTTTGTAGCATCGCTAATGCACGACTTCTCATTTCATTTGCCGCCTTGTTTGTAAATGTAAGCGTCAGAGTATTTGCCGGATCGATACCGACTTCACTTATGAGATAGGCTAGGCGTGTTGTTATCGTTTTTGTCTTGCCACTTCCAGCACCTGCTAGTATTAACATCGCTCCGTCGATATGCGTAGCAGCTTCGCGTTGTGCGTCGTTTAAATTTTTAAGTAGATCTTTCATAATTAGCTTTAAATTTTTATTTAAATTATAGCCAAAAATGCTTAAAAGTAGCCGTATAAATTTATTTTTTGTTAAAAAGTTCCCTATTTTTAGGATTTGACATAAAGACAGACATTGACTTTTGTGCCTCACTTTTTTGTGTCGGCTTTGACTTGTGTATAGCAAAATTTACGAGTATTGGACTATCTTCTATTAAAATTTGCACTATCGCACCGAGTGGCATAGATACAACAGAACCGTAGTTATTCGCACCAAAACCAGCTTCAAAGCTAAGACTCTCTTGCGACAGTTTCACGCTTTCAAAGGTATACCCAGCTAATGTAAATAAAATCACGGGCATAGTAAAGTTTGATGTTATCTCTGGCGGTAGTTCAGGTTCAAATTTAACTAGCGGAAGATTAGACATAACTGAAAAATTTATACCATTTTGTAGCAAAAAATCAATGCATTCATAAACGTGCATCTTCATTAAAAGTCCGAAATCTTGGTTATCTAAAAGATTTTCTAAAACATTATCTAATTGCATTTTATCTCCTTAAATTCGCTAACTAGTTTTGAAACTTCGCCCAATCCTATCTGCCAAAAGCTCTCATCATCTATGTCAAATCCAAACATACCTACAAGCTCTTTTGGGCTACGGCTACCACCAGCACTTAAAAATTCAGTATAAATTTGCACAAAATTTTCGCATTTCTCGCTCTTATAAAGTCCAAAAAGTGCTAAAACTAAAAGCTGAGCGTATGAGTAGGCGTAGCAATAAAATGGCGTGTGTATGAAGTGTGGTATATAGCTCCACCAAATTGCGTAATAATCGTTTAGTTTCACACTTTTACCAAACATATTTTTGCTCTCTTTTAGCCATACTTTATTTATATCATCAAGTGAGATTTCGCCTTTGTGTGCGTGAATCGTGCGTTCAAAGGTAGTAAAGTTTATCTGACGATAAAGCGTTGCAAAAATATCTTCTATCTTTGAAGCTAATAATGCTTGACGCTCTTTTGGTTTTAAGCCGTTTTTAACGTGGTCGAAGACGAGCATCTCGCAAAAAACTGATGCAGTTTCTGCAGTAGTTAGCGGTGTATCTGAGTTTAGATAACTAACGCTGTAGCTTAGTTTTTGATGTATGGCATGCCCTAACTCGTGAGCAAGTGTGAAAAGATCGCGACGTTCGTCGGTGTGATTTAGCAAGATATATGGGTGAGAATCGCTTGAGCCTGAATGGCTAAACGCACCGCCTCTTTTACCCTTGCTTGGATATGCATCTATCCAACCATTTTCAAAGGCTTCACGTGCTATTTTGCCAAATTCTGGGCTAAATTTATTAAAAGCATCTAAGACTATCTCTCGGCATTTTGCAAAGTTAAATTTAGTACTTTTGCTTTCAAGTGGGGCGTATCTATCGTAGTCATATAGCCTTGCAAGGCCTAAAATTTCACGCTTTTTCTCATAAAATTTATGAACTATCTCAAAGCTACTCTCACTCGCTTTTATGAGAGCATCTACGCTTTTTTGTGTTATTTGATTATCCAGATGGCGTGGTGCTTCCGGATTATCAAAATGTCGTAGCTCACATTCTGTGGCAAGGTCTGTTTTTATCATATTATATATGTAGCCTAGCAAGTGTTGGTGCTTTGCTAGTTCGCGACTTAGTGACTTTGCGGCATTTTTTCGCACAGTCCTGTCACAACTGTGAAGTTTGCTTAAAATTTCTTCCTCACTTAGAATTTCCCCCATAAATTTAAATCTCATTGCACTCATACTCTCATCAAACAGCCTTGCAAAGGCACTCGCACCTGTGTTGCTTTTGCGTAAAAGCACCTCTTCCTCTTTTAGACTTAGCTGATGTGGCTTGTGTGCTTTTAAATTTGATAGGTAATAGCCGTGTGTTTTTGAGGCTTTTATAAGCTCATTTTGTATTTTTTCGTCTAGTTCGTTAAATTTTATCTCAAAAAATAGTAGATCTTGTTGTGCTTTTGTGCATATTTCTTCAAATTTAGCGTAAAATGCTCCTTTGGTGGTGTCTTTGGCAAATACTAAAAACGCATAAGTACCGACCTTTGAGATGGCAGCAACAAGCGTTTCATACTTATCTAGGCATTTTAAAAACTCATCTTTATTTAAATTTATAAAACGACCTTCGTATGATTTTCTAAATTCTTTACACCTATTTTGCAGTGAATCTGCTGTATTTTCTAGCTCTTGTTCGTTTTTAAAAAGTGCAGTTAAGTCCCAACTACTCATAATGTATAAATCCTAAAATTTTATTTTTAGTATTTTACACAAATTTGGTTTGAAAAAAATAAAATTAGATTAAAAGGTCTGGTTTTACCAGACCTTTTATACTATAAAAACATAAATACGATAGATAATACAAACAATACAACTAAACCAAAGAGCATATTTGGTCTTTGAAATTTATTTGCTTTAACAAGATTAGAGCCAGAGATGACCGGTATTACGGTTGCAAGAGCCGCGACTGGACCACCTGTTAAATAATATTGCAGCATTGCACTTCCACCAGCAGCCATAACTGCAAGTGGCAAAGGATCGGCAGTACCTAATGCAAGAGCAGCTTGTAAAAATGGTATAGTTATTGCAACTGATGCGGCATTACTTTGTGTTATAAGCCCAGCCAAAGCTGAAACGATAAGCATTGTTTGAAGTGGTGCGTATGTTAGCATTGGCGTAAAAATATCGGCAATAACTTTTGCTAGTCCGATTTGTTTTATTGTCGCACTCATAAACAAAAATCCAATAGTGGCGACTAATGGAATTGCTATTTTACTTACTCCTTCAAGCATATGCTGTTCGCCATTTTTAAAATTTATCGTTGAGAGAAGTATGGTAAATATGGCACTTGCAACACCTACAATAAATACTGGATAACCCAATATAAATCCCATAAAAAGCATTAAAAATGGTAAAAATGCTTTAAAAGTAGGTATGCTTTTTTCATTATATTCAAATTCTTTTACTATTTTTTCAATATCATCTTTTAGAATTTGTACTCCTTCTTGTTTTTGTTGCTTTTTTAATCTAAAAAACGCACAAGCAAAAACCGATAAACTTACTAAAACGCCAATGACGTTTATAATGCCAAAACCGATATTTGTAACTGCTATGACCGCAACTTGTGTTGGATGAGTAAAACCACCATAATTACCAAGTATTCCAGCGTGTCCATGGATACCTGCTGATCTGTGCGGATCAACTCCAAGTTTCATAGATGCCGTTCCTGTAATCACAGCAGTTATGGCTGGTTGCGTAAAGCCTGTTAACATACCTATAACACCAGCTGTCACACCGCCAGCAACGGCTACGCCTCCACCTCCGCCAAGCTTATTACCAAGTCTTACGATAGCACGAATAATGCTATCCATAAAACCACTTGCTTGCATAACTCCGATAAACATCAAGATACCTGTCATATCAGCAATAACGGGGTTTAGACCACTATTAATTAAAGATGTAAGCGATATCGTATCTTTTGGGCCTATAATGGGTAAGCCCGCCACAAGTGCACTTATGGCTGAGCCAACTATTGCCGTTGTGTATAACGGAGTTTTACCGCTTATCATTAATAAAAGTGTTAAAACCATAACACATTGTGCAGCTACTAACATTTTATACCTCCAATATAAAAAATTTTATATTTTGTGTATTATACAATATTTTTAATATATTATATATAATATTTAATGTATAATTATAAAAAAATTATAAAGTGTGTTATAATTTTTTAAATTTTAAGCTAAGGAGAAATGTTATGTCTAAGCCAAAAATTTCCGTTGGTGCACTTGGAGGGACTATCTGTATGAGTGCAAATGGCGGTAGCGGTGGTGTAAAGCCTAGTTTTAGTGCAGCTGATCTTATTGGTGCTGTACCGGTTCTTACGAATATGGCAGAGTTTAATGCTAGGACTATATTGGCTATCCCAAGCGGAAGCATAAAGATAAAAGATCTGATTGAAGTGTATAATTGGGCAAAAGCACAGGTCGCACAAGGGGCTATTGGTGTTATTATAACACAAGGCACTGATACACTTGAAGAGAGTGCATTTTTTTTAAATTTAATATGGGATGAGCCAAATCCTTTGGTTATAACAGGTGCGATGAGAAATCCAGATAATATTAGTTCAGATGGTGCTGGTAATATTTATGCAAGTGTATTAACAGTTTTAAACGAGCAAAGTAGAAACAGGGGTGTTTTGGTTGTTTTAAATGATACAGTCCATAGTGCAAAATGGGCTCATAAAAGTGATACTTTTTCTCTTCAAACATTTGTATCTGTTAATGGTGGCATACAAGGAATTATTGCAGAGAATGATATACATTATATATCGGCACCGATTGAGCGGACGATCTATAAAGTGCCAAAAGATAAGATCGCAAAGGTTGCCATTATTGAAAGTTATCTTGAAAACGAAGGTGAAATGATAAAATTTATACAAAATTCAGACTTTGAAGGTATGGTTATAAGTGGTTTTGGGGCTGGACATGTATCTTACGATATGATGGATGAGATCAAAAAATTTACAAAACCAATTGTTATTGCCTCAAGAACTAGTAGCGGTAGATGTGCAGTTAAAACATATGGATATAAAGGATCAGAGATAGAGCTACAAGAATGCGGTTGTGTGATGTCTGGTTGGCTCTCTTCATTAAAAGCTAGACTTTTGCTTATTGTATTGTTAAGTAGCGGTGCTTCAAGAGATGCTATTAAGCAAGAATTTGCTAAATTTTAAAATTTTTATTTTGGGCTATTTATAGTATAATGTATGCAAAAAAGGTATTATTAAGATATGAATAGCCCAAATAGACCCATCACAACGACCGAGTTTATTGCAAATGAATTAAGAAAAGATATTTTAAGTGGCAAAATAAAATCAAAAGAGCGACTTAGACAAAATGAAATTTCGGCTAATTTTGGTGTTAGTCAAACGCCAGTAAGGGAGGCATTAAAGCTTTTGACGGCTGAAGGGCTTGTGAGTTTTGACTCCTATAAAGGTGCTATAGTAAGAGAGCTTTGCTACAAGGATGCAAAAGAAATTTATGATTTGAGAATTTTATTAGAGCCAATACTTATAGAAAATGGTTTTAAAAATTTTGAGCAGAAGTTTTTAGATGAGGCTTATGCCATACAAGAAAAGATAGAAAATTGTACAGATGTAAATGAATGGGCTATACTAAATGATAAATTTCATAATTGTTTTTGGAAAAGTGAGATTAATAGTAGACTTTTTAGCATTGTTGAAGGCTTAAAGACAGCAGCTATGTCATATGTTTCTCTCTCGTTAATTTATAAACATGATCATATTGCTCTTTCAAACATTGCACATCGTGCGATACTTGAAGCTTGTATGGAAAGGGATTTACCAAAGCTAATAAAACTTAGTGTTGAACATACGGATCAAACAAGAGATATCTTAGAAGACGTTATAAAAAATGTAGTATAAAATTTTGTTCAAATAATATACAAATACAAACGAAATACTAAAACTATAATCAACTGGCTTTATTATCAATTAGATAAAAATAAATTTTAGGGTAAAGTTACCCTAAAATTTGTATTTATATCCTTTTTATTCCATCGTCTCAGATACCACAGCGGTAAAAAGTACGTCAGATGAGCTATTTATTGCAGTCTCTACCGAATCTTGAATTACGCCTATTATAAAGCCAACAGAAACAACTTGCATCGCTATATCATTATTTATACCAAATAATGCACAAGCAAGAGGGATAAGTAGTAGTGAACCACCGGGCACACCAGATGCACCACATGCACCAAGTGCAGCCACAAAGCTAAGAAGCAGAGCATCAGCAAAATCAACTGTGATGTATTCAAGTGAATTTACTGCGGTTAATGCCATGATACTAATAACAACGGCTGCCCCACCCATATTTATAGTCGCACCAAGTGGGATTGAAATAGAGTAAAGCTCCTCTTTTAGACCAAGTTTTTTACAAAGTGCCATATTTACAGGTATGTTTGCGGCTGAACTTCTTGTGAAAAACGCAGTTATTGCACTCTCTTTTAAGCATGCCATTACAAGTGGATATGGATTTTTCTTTGTAACTAAAAATGCTATTAGCGGGTAGGCTACAAATGCAACGGTTAGCATAGCGGCAACTAGGATAACTACCAACTTGGCATAGCCCATAAGTGCCTCAAAACCTGTTGTATAAATATTTATCGTAACTATACCAAAGATACCAAATGGAGCTAGACGAATGATAAATCTAATGATTTTTGTAACGCCATCGCTTATATCTTTAAATACATTTTTAGTCTCTTTTGGGCAACATCTCATCGCTATACCACCAGCGACAGCCCAAGTGATGATACCGATATAATTGCCCGAGCTTAACGCACTAATTGGGTTTTGAACCATCTTAAACACAAGATCTTTAAGCACAGCAAATACATTTTGTGGAGCACTCATGCTTACCTGTTCTAAATCTTTTAATACAATTTCAACTGGAAATATAAAACTAAATATAACACCAACGGCAGACGCTAAAAATGTAGCAAAAAGATATAGTATTACTATTTTTTGCATACCTTTTGCACTACCAAATTCCTTTGTTATGATAGATGTCGCAATAAGCACAAATACTAAAATAGGAGCGACCGCCTTTAACGCACCTACAAATAAGTCGCCAAGGATGGCTATACTGTTTATCATATTATTGATAAACTGCCCTTCAACTACGTTTTTAGCCCCATCAAATACAACCGAGCTATGACCCCAAAAACCAACAACGATACCTAAAACTATACCAATTAAAATTTGAACTATCAAATTTCCATCGGCATATCGCTTAGCTATACTACTAAAAGCACTCATTTTAAACCTTTTTTAAAATATTAATTAATGAAGTATAACCAAAAAAATCAAAAATTTATAAAATTTGGCAGTGATTAATCTAAATTTTATAATAGCGTGTTACAATTTTGAGATTAATTTTAAAAAAATGGTATAAAAAAAGGAAAATTTTATGTATTTATTTACTTCTGAGGTTGTAAGCCCAGGACACCCAGATAAGTGTGCCGACATCATCTCTGATAGCATCGTTGATGCGATACTTACGCAAGATCCAAATGGTAGGGTCGCAAGTGAAGTGTTCGTTGCTGGTAAAAATATCATAATAGGTGGCGAAATAAACTCGAGTGTGAAACTATCTTTTAAGGACTATGAAAAGATAGTTAAAGACACGTTGGCTCACATCGGATATAACGGCAAGTCAAATTTTACTAAAGAGCAGTGTCTACACCCAGATGATATAGAAGTTAAAGTCTATGTAAATCAGCAATCACCTGACATAAATCAAGGCGTAGATCAGGCTGACGGTGAGATCGGTGCTGGCGATCAAGGTATTATGTTTGGCTTTGCGAGTTGTGAGGCAAATGAGTATATGCCAGCGGCTATCACATACGCTAGAATGCTTTGCGATAAGGTTTATAAATTTGCTAAAGCAAATCCAGATAAGCTTGGCGTTGATATAAAGACCCAGGTTACTATTGATTATGGTACGAAAGAAAACTTTGAGAGTTGTCATCCACAAAATATACATACGATAGTCGTTTCAGTCCCTTGTGTAGAGACTATGGATATAGTCGAGCTTAGAGCGTTAGTGCAAAACTTAATAGATGAAACCTCACTTCCAAAAGAGCTATATAATAAAGAAAAAACACTAATTTATATCAATCCAACTGGCAGATACGTCAATCACAGCTCACTCCACGACAGTGGACTAACAGGACGTAAGCTCATCGTAGATAGCTTTGGCGGATACTCGCCGATAGGTGGCGGAGCTCAAAGTAGCAAGGATTATACAAAAGTTGATAGAAGCGGACTTTACGCAGCACGCTGGATCGCTAAAAATATAGTCGCAGCAGGGCTTGCTAAAAAATGTATAGTTCAGCTTAGTTACGCTATTGGTATGGCAAAGCCAACATCTGTTAGTGTTGATACTATGGGTACACACATTAGCAAGATTGATGATGATAAACTTTCAGCTTTTGTAAGTGAGAAATTTGCTCTAACTCCAAGATGGATAACACAAAAATTTGGACTTGATAAGCCAAGCAAAGATACATTTTTATACGCCAAAGTTGCAGCCAAAGGACAAGTTGGAAATGCTAAATACCCGTGGGAAAAGCTTGACGGTGTTGAGATTTTTAAGATACTTTTAAAATAAATTTATAGATATTAAAACTAGCAAAAGAGCTATAGCTATTGCTCTGTTTTAAATTTTCTTAAAATTTACGTTCTTGATATAATTACTTTGTAAATTTAAAAAGATTAAGGATAAAATATAGGATCAAGTTTAGCAAAGATAATGCGATTAATTGGTGCTTTAAAAGGCTATTTAAAATTTGCAATGGCAAGAAAGTCGCTCTAGTATTATTATATGCTAAGCGGAGATAGCTCTTTTGATATAATAATCATAGATTTATAACAGCGAGTCAAGCTTGATCCACGCTTTTTTAGGTACGATAATCCCTGAAGGTGAGCCATTTACGCTGTGATATATCGTTTTTCCGTATTTTGTTGCGAAATATTTTAGTAAAATTTTTTGTAAAACTGGTTGAGTTGATGGCACGAACCAGCCGTTATTTGTAATAGCTATTATCACATCAAATTCTCCAGCATATATCTCATCGCGAGTGGCTTCATAGCAGATCGCATTACGAATTTTAATGCCATCTATGACGTAATCACTCGGTGCTTTTGCTGTTTTAAAATCACTTGCACCACTGAAAAACACTCTATTTATCCAGCCACTTAAAAATTTAGGCAAAGGTATCTCTTCACCAAATGGCACAAGTATCATTTTATCAAGTCGTCGCATTTTACCGTTATCAAAGAGATACGCCGAGTTGTAACTTTGATTATTTTCATATCCAAGCCCACCGGCAATTATTACGATGTGTTTTGATAGTGTTTTTAACTCAGCCATTAAATTTGGCTCATGGTCTATAAATGCAGGGAAGGCACTTTCTGGCATTATGATGGCACGTCTGTTTAGACTTATTGCTCCTGTTATTAAATTTAAGTTCTCGTCTATAAATTTATCTTTTAGTTCATGCTCCCAGCGAGATGATTGAGCGATATTTGTGTTGATTAATTGCACGTCAAATGGTAGCATTTTAGCTTCTGTGCTTTTAAATTGCAACGCACATATCAGACAGATAACTGCTGCTATAAATTTAAATTTATACTTTAAACTAAGGCAAATTGCAGCTAAAAATATAAAAGCTAGTCCTCTTACGCTTGGGTCAAATACGCCTAAAACTAGTGTGGCTTCAAGGTTAAACCAGTTAAAACCAAATGGATGAACGTAGCTTATTAAAAATAGCATGACACCCCGAAGTGGCACAAAGCTAGGAAACGAAGCGAATAAAAAAAGCATTCCATAAATTAATGCGATTACCAAAAATACAAGCGGCACGAGATAAGGTAGGTCGTAATAAATAAAACTAAAACTTATCCAATAAAACCATAATGCACCAGTGAAAAATCCAGCCACAAAAAAACTTGCACGAGTTGAATTAATGATAATAAAAATCCCTGTTAGAGTTAAGAAAGGTGAAATAAAATTTAAAAAAATATTATCAATCAGACTAAAAAATATAACATTTGCTAATAAAAAAGCACCGACAAAGGCTTTTATTATAATTTTAATGCTAAAATATTGTCTTAAAAATTTTAAATTTAAGGAAAACAATGCAAAACGGAGACTTCTTAACTTCACTTCTACCCCTTGTCGTGCTTTTCGCGATATTTTACTTTTTGGTTATTAGACCACAACAAAAACAGCAAAAAGCCCATACAGCTATGATTGCTGGCTTGCAAAAAGGCGATAAGATCGTAACAAGCGGCGGACTTATTTGCGAGGTCATAAAAGCCGAAGATGATTTTATCAAAGTTAAGCTTAACGATGATGTAATCGTTCGTATAGCTCGTGAATTTGTAGCAAAAAAATTAGAAGCATAGTATGCAAAGCTCAAGGATAACGTATAGGTTGATTATATTTTTAATCGCCTTAGTGTTTGGTGTCGGCTTTTCGACGCCATCCTTTTTGCAGACGCAGTTTGGTTCTAAAATTTCACTTGGACTTGACCTGCAAGGTGGACTTCATATGTTGCTTGGTGTTGAGACTGAAGAGGCGATACACTCAAAGATAAAGTCTGTCGCTGGAAGCATAAGCTACTATGCTAAAAAAGAGGATGTGCTTATTGATAAATTTAAGATAAAACAAGATAGTGTTGATTTTACTATTCTTGATAGCGATGAAGCTCCAAAGATAGATGAGATGCTAAAAGAGATAAAAGGGCTTGATGTCCATAAAGATGGGCTTTTTTATTCGATCTCTTTAACAGAGCAAGAGCGTCTTGATACTATAGAATATGCTATATCTCAAGCTGTCGAAACGATCAGAAATAGGCTTGACCAGTTTGGTCTAGCAGAGCCTACTGTTGCTCGTCAAGGCAAAGAAAATATTTTAGTTGAACTACCAGGTATAAAGACGGCAGAAGATGAGCAAAGAGCTAGAGATCTCATAGCAAAGGCGGCACATTTGCAGCTTATGGCTGTCGATGACAAGCGTCAAGATCAAGCCAACACGATGAGTGCAGCAGATGCCGAGAGCTACGGCGATGTGATATATCCTGATGCTAAAAATGATCGGATAAAGTATGCACTTAAAAATGTTCCAGTTTTAGATGGCTCTATGCTTACAGATGCAAAAGTTGCATTTTCTCAGCAGACAAATCAGCCTATTATAAATTTTACACTCAACTCAGAAGGTGCTAGAATTTTTGGTGATTTTACAGGTGAAAGCGTAGGCAAACGCCTAGCTATCGTACTTGACGGTAAAGTTTATTCAGCTCCTGTGATAAATGAACGTATCGGCGGTGGCAGTGGTCAGATAAGCGGTGGATTTACGCTTGATGAGGCTCACGATGTGGCTATTGCACTTCGTTCTGGTGCCTTGCTTGCTCCTGTAAAAATGCTAGAAAAACGTAGCATTGGCCCATCTTTGGGTGCTGAGAGTATTAATCAAAGTATGATGGCACTTGGCTCGGCGATGATTTTGCTCGTGATATTTATGGTTATTTACTACGGTATATCTGGAATTTTGGCAAATATCGCTCTTATAGCTGACGTATTTATACTTGTGGCAGTTATGGCTTTGTTTGGGGCTACGCTAACACTTCCCGGTATGGCGGGTATAGTCTTAACTATCGGTATGGCAGTTGATGCAAATGTCATTATAAATGAGCGGATTCGTGAGCTTTTAAGACAAGGATCGAGTGTGAGAGTCGCCGTGCAAAAAGGATACGAACATGCTATGAGTGCGATTGTGGATTCAAATTTAACCACGATCATAACCGTTGCAGTACTTTATGCGTATGGCACTGGTCCGGTTAAGGGCTTTGCTGTAACCATGAGTATAGGCATAATGGCATCGATGTTAACAGCAATACTTGGCACTCATGGTATATTTGATACACTTATGGATAAGATAGAAAAAAGTGGCAACACAAGCCTTTGGTTTGGTTATAAAAGGGGATAGGTATGCAAATTTTTACAAAGGCTATGGTCTATGATTTTATGAGATACCGATTTGTAGCACTCGCTTTATCGTTGTTTCTATTTTTAGGTTCTATCTTTTTACTTGCAACAAAGGGGTTAAACTACGGTATTGACTTTTCCGGTGGAACTTTAATACAGATAAAATATGAAAGCAAAGCTCCACTTGATAAAATTCGCGAAGCATTTTCTACAAATGAAGTGCTTAAAAACGCTTCTGTTACTGAGTTTGGTTCTGATGATGAGGTGACGGTACGTTTTTCTGGCTCAAGCTCAAATTTAAACAGCGATATTAGCACAGTCGTATCTGAGTTGCTTAAAGATACGGGAACGTTTGAAATACGCCGAGTCGATATAGTAGGTCCAAAGGTTGGTGATGAGTTACGACAAAAAGGTCTTATGGCACTTCTTATTTCATTTGGTGCAATACTTATATATATCGCATTTAGGTTTGAGTGGAGATTTGCTTTTGCCGCGGTTGCAACAGAGATTCATGATATTATTATCACTATCGGTGCAATTAGTCTATTCCAAATAGATGTAAATTTAGACACTCTTGCAGCAGTGCTGACGGTGCTTGGTTACTCTTTAAATGATACTATTATAATCTTTGATCGCATTAGGGAAGGTATAAAAGACAGTAAGAGAACTGATATTGTAGGTATCATAAATGAGTCGGTCTCAGCTACTCTTTCACGTACGATACTCACATCAGGAACAACGCTTATGACTGTCTTGGTACTATTTTTCTTTGGTGGCGATATGATACACGGATTTTCATTTGTGTTGATTGTTGGTATTTTGATAGGAACTGTGAGTTCGATATACATCTCATCGCCGTTTTTGATATGGTTTAAATTTAATGTAGAGCATTATCGTGCAAATGAGACACAAAAACAAAAGCTTAAAAAAGAGCGTGAAAAAGAGCGTGCGATGTTTGAAAAGGGCGTTGTATAAGGAGTTACGATGAACTGGGGAAAAGTTATATACATATTTTTTGCACTAATGAGTCTAACGACTGCGGTTGAGTTTTTGTATGATAAAAATGAGATCGCTCTTTTTATTGCTGCTAGTATAAATTTAGTCTCTACATTGCTTAAGATAGGTGTTAAAAATTTATTGGCAGCTGAGCTTTTTGCAAGCTCTTTAGTGGCGGATCTGCACTTGATACCAGCGTTTGTAGTGCTTCAAGTTTCTGGTAATATGACGCTTTGCTATTCGCTTGTCATAGGTGCGGTGATAGCAAATATCTTTTCGCTTGCTCTTGTTTTAATAGAGTCAAATAAAGCACAAGAAGAATTTTAGGAGATAAAATGGCACAAAACTCAAAATATGAAGCCATAAAAATTGAGAAAAAATGGCAAAAAATTTGGCAAGAAAATGGTGAATTTGAGCCAAAAGATGACTATAATCTGCCTAAAAAATACATTCTAAGTATGTTTCCATATCCTAGCGGACGCATACATATGGGACATGTTAGAAACTACTCAATAGGCGACGCATTAGCAAGATACTACCGAAAAAACGGCTATAACGTCCTTCATCCTATAGGCTTTGATAGCTTTGGCATGCCTGCTGAAAATGCCGCTATAAATCATAAAATTCACCCTAAAAAATGGACTTATGAAAATATTGATTATATGAAAAATGAGCTAAGCTCACTTGGTTTTTCATTTTCGCAAAAGAGGATGTTAGCCACCTCTGATCCGCTTTATACAAAATGGGAGCAGAGCTTTTTTATAAAGATGTTTGAAAAAGGGCTTGTGTATCGCAAGAGTGCCATTGTAAATTGGTGCGAACATGACCAAACCGTCCTTGCAAATGAGCAGGTAGAAGAGGGTTGTTGCTGGAGATGTGGAAACGAAGTTGTGCAGCGTGAACTACCTGGATATTATTTTAAGATTACTCAGTATGCGGATGAGCTTTTAAGTGACCTTAATACCTTAAACGGCAAATGGCCTAATCAAGTCATCACTATGCAAGAAAACTGGATATGCAAAAGTTTTGGACTTGAGTTTAAATTTTACCTTGATGAAAGCTCAAAGGCTGCTTTGGACGATAAATTTGATGGATTTGAAGTTTTTACGACACGCCCAGATACGATTTACGGTGTTAGCTATACTGCACTTGCACCAGAACATCCAATAGTTAAGGCTTTGCTTGAGAGTGAAATTTTGGACTATGAAAAAAAAGCAAAGATAAAATCCATACTTAACCAAAGCCCAAGAGAGCGACAAGCTAGTGAAAAAGATGGTCTATTTTTAGGTATTTACGTAACTCATCCACTAACAAATGAACGTATCCCTGTTTGGGTAGCAAATTTTATTCTAGCTGATTATGGTAGCGGAGCGATAATGGCGGTACCAAATGGAGATCAACGAGACTTTGACTTTGCTACTAAATTTAATTTGCCAATTATTCAAATTCTTAAGCCAAAAGATGGCGAAGCTGATATGAGTAAAGCAATGAGCGAATACGGCATAGCGATAAACTCACCTCTTATTGAAGGGCTTGAGAGTGAAGTAGCTAAGATGAAAATGATAGAGTATTTTGAAGAGCGAAACCTTGGCAAACGTATAACAAATTTCAAGCTTCGTGATTGGGGTATATCACGTCAGCGTTACTGGGGTGCACCGATACCAATTGTGCATTGTCCGCATTGTGGTGTAGTGCCAGAAAAGGATGAAAATTTACCTATTGCTTTGCCAGATGATGTAGAGATTACTGGCGAGGGTAATCCACTTGATAAGCACCCAACTTGGAAACATTGCAAGTGTCCAAAATGTGGAGATGATGCTATTCGTGAGACTGATACAATGGATACCTTCGTTGAAAGCTCGTGGTATTTTGCACGTTTTGCAAGCGATGAGAAAACATGGCAAGAGAGAGCACTTGATAAAAAAAGCGTGGATTATTGGATGAGCGTAGATCAATACATTGGTGGTATAGAACACGCTATTTTACACCTTTTGTATGCGAGATTTTTCCAAAAAGTATTGCGTGATCTTGGATATTTGCGTGATGATGAGCCTTTTTCAAATTTACTTACTCAGGGTATGGTGTTAAAAGATGGTAAAAAAATGAGTAAGAGCAAGGGCAACGTAGTTGATCCTGATGAGATTATCAACCGATATGGTGCTGATACAGCCAGGCTGTTTATATTGTTTGCTGCTCCGCCACAAAAGGAGCTAGAGTGGAATGATAGTGCGGTTGAGGGGGCGTATCGCTTTATAAATCGCCTTTGGGATAAAGCTATGACTATCCAAAAATGCACTCAAATTCCAGTGATAGATCACACAATTTTAGATAAAAATGAAAAATATGCACGACTAAAGGTATATGAAGCACTTAAAAAGGCAAATGAAGTATTTAACGATACTTTTGCATTTAACACGTTAATCGCTGCTTGTATGGAAGCATTAAATGCTTTAAATGCACAGCAAAATGAAGCGGTCAATCAAGAGGGCTTTTTTATCATATTAAATTTACTTGAACCTATCGTGCCACATGTAGCAAATGAACTTAGCGATGAGCTTTTTGATAGGGCAAATTTTGGCAGGATAAAGATACTTGATGAAGTCTTTGTAAAAGATAGTATAAATTTAGCCGTAACCATAAATGGCAAAAAACGTGCAGAGTTTGAAATTTCGACTGATATAAGTGAAGCTGATGTGATAAAAGAGGCGAAGGCTAAAGTGTTAAAATGGATAGAAGGCAAAGAAATTTTAAAAGAAATTTACATCAAAGGTAAGCTTGTGAATTTAGTTATAAAAGGATAAAATTTGAGATATTTTTTAGCTATTTTTATCACTATTTTTCTAATAGGTTGTGGATACAAGCCTGTTTCAAAACTAACTCAAGATACGATGGGTGAGAGCATATATGTTGATGTGGCGATAAGCAAGATAGAACCAAAAAATAGCGTACTTATAAAAGATGCCGTAAAAGAGGGTATGGTCTCGCGACTAAATCGTAGCCTAAGTGATGATAAAAACGCTGATACAAAGATAAATGTGCGTATTGACTCTATTGATTATCAAGCTACTATCTACGATGAATACGGCTATATTTCATCATATAAAGTCGTATTAAATTTAATCTATGAAACAAAATTTAAAGATGGCTCAAGCTCAAATATCACTGTTAGCGGAGAACACGATTTTAGCGTTGCAAGAAGAAGTAAAAGTATCAGATATGCAGATAGTGTCATAAGCGATACTGAAAAATATGAAGCGATAAAAGAGGCGTCAAAAGAGGCTTTTGACGAATATATAGCAAATTTAGCAATCAGAGGTTATAAAAATGGCAGCAATAAGCGTTAGTCAGATAGTTAAAGAGGCACTTACTGAGATTAAAAATCGCCATTTAATGCTCACGCCTGAAAATTATACTGATATTTTTAATGAAATTTCTAAAAAATATGGCTTTGTAACAGAAGAGAGTCGAAAGATTGAAAAGTATATCTCAAGACTTAGTCTTGAATACAGAAATCAAGCTTCGAATTTAAATATAAAAACGATAGATGAATTTGTTGCATTTATGACAGCACGACTTGTAAGAAACTCATCTCAGCAAAATACTCAGACTTCTGCCATAGATGAAAATATATTTAAGTCTTTAAATAGCTTTGCTAGGCGAGTTTTGCAAGCTATCACAGTGCTTCATAATAAAAATGCAAAGATTTTAGCAGAAGATGGAATGAAGTTGCTCGCTCAAAAATACGATGATAAAGACCTAGACGCTATGCGTGAGAAGTGGTTTAAATTTATAGATAGTTACAATCCTGAATTTTTAGATTTTCTTAAGTATTATGGCGTGAGAAGCTTTGATGATCTGCCTATGATGAGTAAGGAGCTTGAAAATTTCTTAACGCTCAAACAAGACAGATCTGGTATCGCACTTATAGCAGATCTTATCATGTTTGCTCTTGAACCAAGTATCACAAATGAACTGACAAGTGAATTAAATGAGTTAAAAAATGAGATAACTCAAAATCCAACTTTGCTTGAAACACAAGAGTTACGAGATAAGATAAAGGGCTTTGTGGAGCGTCGTATTGAAGAGGATAAAGCTGAGATAAAGCAACAGATAGGCTCATTAAATGACGTCTTAGAAAGCATTGGCGATAAAATTTCAGAGATAGTCATTAGTTCAAACTTAAGCTCACAAAAGATGCAAAATATAAGGCAAAACATCAAAGATATAAGTCTAAATACAAACACAATAGGGCAGGTCAAAAATATGATATTAGAGGTCGCAAATGCCCTTGAGATCGAGAGTCAAGAGTTTGGTATAGAGATGAGCAACAATCAAGCAACTATATCTGATTTGCAAAATCGCGTAAGCTCTCTTGAAAAGGAGCTTGAAGCCGCAAAACTTGAGAGTCAAGAGGATTATCTAACCAAAGTCGCAACAAAACGTGCGTTAATGAAAGAACTTGATAAGATTGAAAGCTCATATAAGCGTTACGGACATGATTACTCGCTATGTTTTGTAGATATTGACTTCTTTAAAAATATAAATGATAACTATGGGCACGACGCTGGAGATATTATACTCTCGACCGTAGCTAAAATTTTAAAGAAAAACTTGCGTGATATTGACTTTGTCGGTCGATATGGTGGCGAAGAATTTGTCATACTTCTTCCTAGTGCTAGTTTAAAAGATGCTGTAAAATGTGCAGATAAGCTTAGAGTTATGATAGATGGGTTTAAATTTATATATAAGACGGATAGGATCAAGGTTAGTATAAGCTCAGGCGTGGCGACTAGAGGTGCAAATGCTAGTAGTGCTTTGACACTTGAAGCGGCCGATAAGATGCTGTATGCTGCAAAACAGGGCGGACGTAACCAAGTAATGCCAAAGATCATCGATGAAATTTAATGAAATTAGAGCAGTTTTTACAAGATAAGCCACTATTTTATAAAGAGATAGACTACACGCGTATGCCGCGTGCTTGGGCTAGCATAAAGTTAAATTTAAAGCCATTTAAAATAATACACATAATCGGCACAAATGGGAAAGGCTCAACTGGGCGATTCCTAGCTCAAATTTTACGTCTAAATGGCGTTAGTGTTGGGCATTACACTAGTCCGCATATATTTAAATTTAATGAGCGTTTTTGGCTAAATGGTGAAATTGTTAGTGATGAGCTACTTCAAGACACTCACGAGCGACTTTTGAGTATGCTAAGTGATGAATTTCGCGTAAAAACTAGCTATTTTGAGTATGCCACACTCCTTGCAGCAGTGCTTTTTGAGAGTTGTGATTATTTCATTTGTGAAGCTGGTATGGGTGGTGAGCTTGACGCGACAAATGTTTTTGATAAGTGTTTAAGTGTATTTACTCCCATTGGTATCGACCACATTTCAACTTTAGGTAATACGCTAGAAGCGATCAGTGCGACTAAATTTAAAGCGATGTGTGATACGGCTTTATTAAATGATGATATGAATGAAACAAGCGTTAAGATCGCATTTAACATCGCTAAAAGTTTAGGTTCAAATCTTAAATTTGCTAGTGAAACTTTAAATGATAATGATAAAAAACAGATAAAAATATATGCTGATAAATTTGATTTGGCTGATTTTTTGCATTCAAATTTAACTCTTGCAAGTGCGGTAGCTAAAATTTTGTTAGAAAAGCTAGATATATCAAATTTGACTGATTTAGATCTTCGTGGTAGGTGTGAAAAGATAGCGTCAAATTTATACGTAGATGTTGGACACAACGAGCTTGGTGCAGTTGCGATCGTGAGTAAATTTAGTAGTAATGAGTTTAAAGATAAAAAATTAACACTTATTTACAATACCTTTATGGATAAAGATTTTCACGCGGTTTTAAGCGTATTAAAGCCTATTTTAAAACAGGTTTTGATCTATCATTATGATTGCGATGGGCGTGAACTAGGTGGCAAAAATTTGATAAAAGCTCTTGATAAACTTGGTATCATATATCGTAAGTTCGACAATAGTGATATGAGTGAAATTTTAGTTAAAAATAGTGATGAAATTTATCTAGCATTTGGTTCGTTTTACCTTGTTGAGGCGTTTTTAAGGGATTATTATGCAGGCAAAGGTTTATGAGTATCTTTTAAAAAATAACTGTGAAATTTTAGTTTGTGAAGATGAAAAAGAGGTAAATTTATGTGCGGATGTTGCTGAATTTGCTGGATTTAAAGCGTTTAAGCTTCCTGATTTTAGAGCCCATTTTGGAGATGACCTGCGTAGTTTTAGTCAAGAGCTTTTTGAGATCTCAACTGCTCTTAGTGCGTATTATAAATTTGATGGTAAAAAGCTTATCGTTAGTCCTTTTTCAACGCTTTTAAACCGCCTTCCAGGACAAAAACATCTCCAAAGTCGAGTGATAAGTTTTGGTGATAAGATAAATTTAAGAGAGCTTGTAGATGAGCTTTTACGTTTTGGTTATGAAAACGTAGATATAGTCGAGAGCAGGGGCGAGTTTAGCTCACGTGGGGATATCATCGATATATTTTCAATAAATGCCGATGAACCGACGCGTATATTACTATTTGATGATGAGATTGAGAGCATTCGTAGTTACTCATCAGCTACGCAGATAAGCTCAAAAGAGGAGCTTGAAAGTATTGAAATAACACCTTTCATAGCAAATTTAAATGCACAAGAATTTGACGAAGTAAGTGATAGAGTGCAGAGTATGCAGACTGATGCGATCGTTAGTGATCTAAATTCTCTTGGCTTTTGGGCAATTGATGACTTTGTTGATTATCTAGTAAATTTTAATGCTGTGCTTGTTAAAAATATCGATTTTGACGGCATTGACCGTGATGTAAGTGTGATAAGAAAGCTATCTGTCTTGCCTGAACCACAAATTTATAAAGACCTTGAAGTAACTCCGAGTGCTAGCTTTTTTGAACTAAATGCAAATAAGCAAATAAGCGTTTTGTGTCGCAATGAAGGACTTTTTAACTCTTATGAACTAAATGAGTTTAAAAATATAAAATTTATACAAAGTCCATTGGTTGTTAACTTAACCTCAAGTGATGAGATTATCATTTCACTTAATAAATTTGAGAAAAAACAGCGTAAAAAACGTACGAGTTTAGTTATAGATGAGCTTAAAGTAAATGATTATGTTGTTCATCAAGATTACGGTATAGGGCGATTTTTAGGGCTTGAGAAGCTAACTGTGCTTGGAGCTACAAAGGAATTTGTAATTATTATTTATCAAAATGATGATAAGCTGCTTTTGCCTGTTGAACACCTAAATTTAATAGATCGTTATATCGCTCAAAACGGCTCCGTAGCTGTGCTTGATAGGCTTGGTAAGGCTAGTTTTGCAAAGATAAAAGAAAAAGTGCGTGAAAAACTCTTTGTAATCGCATCTAAGATCATTGCTATCGCGGCTAAACGTGAGCTGATAAATGGCAAATTGATAGCTAAAAATGATCTTGAATACTTAAAATTTAGACAAAATGCTGGGTTTGAATACACTACCGATCAAGAGCGAGCCGTTGATGAAATTTTAACCGAGTTAAAAAGTGGTCGCGTGATGGATCGCCTGCTAAGCGGAGATGTGGGCTTTGGAAAGACAGAAGTTGCGATGAATGCGATATTTGCTTGTGTTAAGTCAGGTTTTCAGTCTCTGTTTTTTGTGCCAACTACGCTGCTTAGTGCTCAGCATTTTAAGAGCTTAAAAGAGCGATTTAACGGTTTTGGGATTAGAATTTATAGACTTGATCGCTTTACTAGCACAAAAGAAAAGTCAGCTATTATAAAAGCATTAAGTGATGGTGAACCTTGTGTTTGTGTTGGTACGCACGCACTTTTAAGCATCAAAGCGATAAATATAGGGCTGATCGTCATTGACGAAGAGCATAAATTTGGTGTGAAACAAAAAGAGCAACTAAAAGAACTCTCTGCTAACTCACATATTTTAAGTATGAGTGCTACACCTATACCGCGTAGTCTAAATATGGCACTTTCAAAGATAAAAACCTATTCTATTTTAACCACGCCGCCTAGTTCAAGGCTAGATGTGCGAACGAGCGTGAGAGAATGGGATGAAAAGGTGATAAAAGAGGCTTTTATGCGTGAGTTACGTCGTGGCGGACAGATATTTTATATCCATAATCATATAGATGATATCGAGCAAACTGCTACAGCTTTACGTCAAATAATGCCTAAAATCCGCATTTTAGTGCTTCACTCAAAGATAAATGCAAAAACAACTGAAGATGAGATGATAAAATTTGAAGATAGACAATATGATGTGCTTCTTTGTACCAGTATTATTGAGAGTGGTATACATCTACCAAATGCGAATACAATAATCGTTGAAAATGCAAATAAATTTGGTATGGCTGACTTGCATCAGCTACGTGGGCGAGTGGGTAGGAGTGATAGACAGGCGTATTGTTATTTTTTAGTAGAAGATAAAAATACTTTAAGTGGTGATGCATTAAAACGTCTTGTTGCACTTGAAAGTAACTCGTTTTTAGGTTCTGGCTCAGTTTTAGCTTATCATGACTTAGAGATAAGAGGCGGTGGCAACATAGTTGGTGAGGCTCAGAGCGGACATATCGAAGCGATTGGGTATTCATTATATTTAAAAATGCTTGAAGACGAGATAAACAAGTTACTAAATAAAGAAAGTATCAAGACAGAAAAGATAGATCTAAAACTTAGCATAAATGCCTTTTTAAATCAAGATTTTATACATGAAGATCGCTTAAGGCTTGAAATTTATCGTAGGCTTAGCAAGTGTGAAAATATAAGTAGCGTATATGAGATCCAAAGTGAGCTTGAAGATAGATTTGGAAAGATTGATGTTTATACAAATCAATTTTTACAGCTAATTATTATTAAAATTTTAGCACTCAAATGTGGATTTAAGGCAATTAGTAATGCTGAGACAAATATTGTTTTGACTAAATTTGATGATGAAAAAGTAAGATTAAAATCGCGAAGCAAAGATGATGACGATATAATAGATGAAATTTTGGTGTATTTAAGAAAAAATTTAAAAGAGGTGAGCTGATGATAGATTGGAGTGTGTGTTATGCCGCAATTTTTAGGGCTAGTAAAGGGCTTATTGAGGTGAAAGATATTGATTTTATCGAGCTTGATTCGCTGCTTGAGATTGATATACAAAAAGAGCAACTCGTATCAAATACTCATAAATTTTTAAACGGCACAGGAGCAAATCACGCTCTTTTATGGGGTGAGAGAGGTTGCGGTAAGTCAAGTCTTGTAAAGGCTGTTTTTACTAAATTTTATAAAGATGGATTGCGTATTATTCAAATTGGCGTTGATGATTTAAAACATCTAGCCGACATAATCGATGAGTTGCGTGAAAGTAGATATAAATTTATAATATTTTGTGATGATTTAAGCTTTGAAAATGGTAGCAGGGATTATAAATTTTTAAAGCCGTTAATGGAGGGTTCGATACAAAAACCACCTAAAAACGTGCTATTTTACGCTACTTCAAACCGCCGACATTTGCTAAGCGAGAGTAAAAGTGATAATGCAAATGTACAAATTTTAGAAGATGAGTTGCATTATGGCGATGCAGTGGAGGAAAAGATATCGCTATCAGATCGCTTTGGGCTAAGTATTAGCTTTTATCAGGGTAGTTTTGAGAGCTATCTTAAAATAGTTGATTTTTATTTTAAGGATATTTCTGTAGATAAAGATCTGCTTTATGAGTTGGCACGCAACTATGCTATGCTTAGAGCAAGTCGTAGTGGTAGGACTGCAAGGCAGTTTTATATAGCTTTTAAGGACAAATTTGATGAACTCAACTGAGATATTTTTGACGCTACTAAACTCAAAAAATCGTGATAATTTAGATGAGTTAAAATGGCCAAACGAAAATACTTTTGAGGTCGTAGTTGGAGCCATTTTGGTGCAAAATACTAATTGGAAAAATGTAGAAAAAGCTTTAATAAATTTGAAAAATGCTGATAAAATTAGTTTAGATAAAATTTTAAGTATATCTGTGCAAAGCTTAGCTGGACTTATAAAGCCAAGCGGATTTTATAATACAAAAGCTAAACGGCTAAATACACTTTGTGTAGCTATGCAACGAGAGTTTGGCGACTTTGAAAGTTTTCGTGAGAGTGTAAGCCGTGAATGGTTGCTTGGTATAAAAGGTATAGGAGCTGAGACGTGCGATACTATACTTGCCTATGCTTGTAGTAGACCTGCAATGATAGTTGATGCTTATGCATTGCGGATTTTGAGCTTTTTGGGGTATGAGTTTGGGAGTTATGACGAAGCTGCAGAGTGGCTTAGTTCGCTTGAATATGATAAAATTTATCAAATTTTGGGTGATAATTACAATGAAACAGAGATATTTAAACTATATCACGCGTTGATTTTAGAATTTTGCAAAGAGCATTTCAAAGGTAAAAACCTAGATGATAGTGGCAAAATGATACTTAGTACAATTTCTTAGATTTATTATAAATTTATTATTAAAATTACGATAAATTTACATTACATTTTTACAAAGGAGATATTATGGTTTATGACAACATCGCTAAAACCATTGGTGGCACACCCATCGTAAAGCTAAAAGCACAAAACGATGAGGCTGAAATTTATGCTAAACTTGAATTTTTTAACCCTGGAGGCTCTGTAAAAGATCGTATTGCACTAAATATGATTGTAAGTATGCAAGCTGACGGTATATTAAAAGATGGAGACACTATCGTTGAACCAACTAGTGGCAATACAGGCATCGGTATTGCGATGGTCGCAGCATCTTTGGGTTATAAAGTTATCCTTTGTATGCCTGAGAGTATGAGTATCGAAAGGCGTAAAATTTTAACAGCTTATGGAGCACAGCTTGAGCTAACTGAAGCTGCTAAAGGCATGAAAGGTGCGATAGCTAGGGCTACCGAGATCGCCACACAGCCAAATCACATAATGCTAAGTCAGTTTGAAAATAAGTATAATCCACAAGCACACGAAAAAACTACAGCAGTTGAGATAATGACCGATTTTGCTCAGCTTGACGCATTTATCGCTGGTGTCGGTACTGGTGGCACTATAAGTGGTGTAGCAAAAATACTAAAATCAAAAGGCTATACAACTAAATTTATAGCTGTAGAGCCAGAAACATCACCTGTATTAAGCGGTGGAAACCCAGCCCCGCATAAGATACAAGGCATAGGAGCTGGTTTTATACCAAATACAATGGATATGAGTATAGTTGATAGTATTGAAAAAGTCAGTAATGATGACGCTATGGCTGCTGCACGTATAGTAGCAAAGAGTGAAGGCATACTGCTTGGTGTGAGCGGTGGAGCTGCGTATGTGGCTGCTCGCCGTATAGCAAAAGCACTTGGTGCTGGCAAGAAGGTGCTATTTATCGCTCCTGATAATGGCGAAAGATATCTAAGTACTGATCTTTACGGAGTACAATAATATATGGTTTGGTGGGAAAATTTAAAGGAGCTTGTTAGCGTTGTTCGTGAAAAAGATCCATCAGTAAAGAACTGTTGCTTTTGGGCGATTGTGATAAATACGCCCGGAATTCATGCAGTATTTTTTCATAAAGTTTCCCACCTATTATACAAACGTGGACACTTTTTTATCGCACGTTTTATATCGCAGATTGGTAGGTTTTTAACCGGTATCGAGATACACCCTGGTGCAAAAATCGGTAGGAGATTTTTCATTGATCATGGAATGGGTGTAGTTATCGGTGAGACAGCTGAGATAGGTGACGATGTAATGCTTTATCATCAAGTAACGCTTGGGGGAACTGGCAAAGAGTGTGGCAAACGTCATCCTACTATAAAAAATGGCGTAACTATATCAGCTGGTGCGAAGGTGCTCGGTGCTATAACGATAGGCGAAAATGCTAAAATAGGTGCGAACTCAGTTGTACTAAAAAATGTTCCAGACAATGCAACTGTTGTTGGCATACCAGCACGGGTAGTGCGTGTGAGTGGGACAAAATTTGAACCTGAATATATAATATAACTTTAAGTTTGGTAATTAACTACTAAAAATAGAAATTGCGATATATTTTAAAGTTATACCTAAGAGACTCAAATATCATTAAACTTGCAAATCGCCCACTTAAAGACATCTAGACTACAAGTAAATTATAATAGCAGATAACATTGTTAGCCATTTATAATTTTGCATAATGATTGAAAAGTCAAATTTACTAATAAGAAAATTAAATGAAAAAAAGATACTCGTGTGTAGTAAACACTATTAGCCTTATGACGTTTGTTTGAATAAATTTGTAATCATAAAGCTTTTAAGAAAATAGGTTAAAATTATTAATATATCCTATGATGGAGTAGTGTAAGAGCCACAGCAACAAAAACATACATCCGCACTGACATATATGTTTAAATAGCAAGTGTAATGAAACAAATAAAAAGAAAGTCATACTTCGATATGCAAATATATTTTATCCAGTTTCATTTGAGTAAATTCTATATTTTTTAGGGGTGAGATAAATTTAAACATATTTAAATTCTTCTGGTTTGTGTTTACTTTTTATCACGCGTTTTGTTAATCGTATGCCCTCGACAGTGCCTATCACTAGTAGCTTTGTGCCGGTACCGATGAGTGTCTCGCCATTTGGCATAGCAATAAATTTGTTATTTATGTCGCGTATCCCAACGACATCAGCATTTGTGATATTTCGTAACCTAGTCTCTTTAAGTCGTTTAAATCGCACCCACGAATAATCAGGTACTAAAATTTCTTCTATATCTATAGGCGAGTTTTTCTTATACAAAAATTGTTCAAGTAAGTTTTCCATATCTGGACGCACGCTCATAGCACTTAGGCGTTGAGCGACGAGACGAGATGGACTTACTACGCTATCGGCACCAAGTTTTTTAAGTCTTTGCGTATTGTCTTCACTATCTGAGTTTGTGATGATATGATATGGCTTACGTCTTTGGATCTCTTTTTCATATAGACGCACAGATGCGATGAGGGCTATATTATCAGCTATATTATCACTAAGTGTTATAAGTCCTTTCGCACTTGAAAGATGTGTTTTTAAAAATGCTATTTGGGTGTGTGGTTGAGCCTTTATAAAGTATGGATATTTAAATTTTTGTGCGATCTCAGCTAGATCTTCACGATCGTCAACGACGACAAATGGTATATGATTTTCACGAAATTGTGCACTAAGTTCAATTGTGTAAAGGTTGTGATAGCATATCACAAAATGATTTTTTAGCCTTGCAATTTTATAAAGCATACTTCTTTCCTTTAAAATGCTTATTAGTGAGCCACGTTTTAAGACCTCTACGACAATACCAATGGAAAATGTAAATATGATAAAGCCTATCAATATAAACGTGATAGTAAATATTCGCCCCTTTGGTGTTATTGGTGCGACTTCAGTAAAACCAACTGTTGTAAATGTCATGCCAGCCTGATAAAAGGCGTCTATTAGTGAGAAGTTGTCGATATAGACGTATCCTAGTGTTCCAAAAAGAAGGAGCAAAACAACTGCAATGATTGGATATCTAAAAGGTTTTAGTTGTTCGTAGAGCTCAGTGTCTAAGCTGATGTCTGGCTTGTAAGAGCTTGAGAAATTGAGGAATTGTTTAAGTCTTGATAATAAAGACATAAATTCCTCTTATTTTTGCATATTTATTTTGACTGCTTTTTCATAGTTCTAAGAGTTGAAGCAGCGACTTTGATCTTTCTCGTTGTGCCGTCTTCTAGCATAACACGGATGGTTCGTAGGTTTGGCATAAATCTTCTTTTTGTCTTATTGTTGGCGTGGCTTACGTTATTGCCAACCATAGGACCTTTGCCTGTTATAGCACATCTTCTTGACATATTTTTTCCTTATAAACAAAAATTTCTGCTGATTGTATCTAAAAAAAGCAAAATCCACGCTTAAAGCATTAAAATAACTTATAAATCTTATTTATTGCTTTTTAAAAAAATAATAGATAAAATCTAAAAATTTTTTAAAGCATGGAAACATATGTTGCAAAAAGAGCAAGTAGATAAAATTTTAAATAATATTTTTAAGACACCAGAAGAGCTAAGCAAGTGTGATGAGATGTTAAGACTAGGCAATATAGCCAATGTTGTAGATATACTAACAAAAGATAAGGCTTTTAGCCTTTATTTTCTGGCTATCGTTAGAAAGGCTGATTTTTACGTAGATACGCAGAGTAAAGATGTGGGTATCATAGCACATTTGTTAGGTGTTGATATGTTTAAATTCATTATTCACTCGTATTTTGTATTTTTAAAACTTCCAAAAGATTGGCGGGTATTTAGCTTAAACACGGTAGTATTAATAGAGCTTAATGCTAAAATTTTATCTGATTGGAATAAAATTTTAATAAATCTTAACTCTAAAACTCAACGTAATCTGCTCTTAGCTCCATATATGCTTACAAATGTAATCGCATACGAAATGGTATTTGCTAATTATATACAAAGCTTAAATGAAATAGTAAATTTTGTAGATATTGATTATATAAATATATTTAAAAAAATGTATAATGTTGATATATTTTTTAAAAGTTGTCTTGCTGCTGGTTGGGATATAAACAAGCTAAACAATAATGATAAAAATATCGTTATGTATTTAAAATTTTTATTATCTTACGAGATATCGCGACCAAAGTTTAATAGTCTTGGTTTGGATAAAATTTTAGATATCAAAACAGATACAACCTTAGAAAATTTAATAAAATTTAAAAAATGTGTTGGTGCTAATGAGTGAGATTAGGCGATGAAATTAACATTTAATGGCTCATTCGCTATCATTCGTCCATTTGGGTTTTTAGAGTCAGACTTGATCGGGCAGTTCTTGCATCGTGATGATATAATGCTATTAGAGGCTAAAAAGCCTATTTGTATTTTATTGTCTTTAAAGGACGTTACGTTTTTTACTCCGGTTTGGTTTGGATATATTATAGATAAGCTAAACGACCTTTCTAAAGGCATTGGTGCACGTATCGGAGTATGTGATTATAGCGATAGTTTATATGAGCTAATGATAAAGACTTGTTATAAGCTTATAAATTTTTCACTATTCCAAACAGAACAGATTGCTACACTTTTTGTGGGGGATAGGGCGGTAAACGGTAGCGAGATATTGCTATTTCATGATAGTTTGGAGCAAAGATCGCTTATAGAGCTTAAGTTAAATAAGCGTGGTTACAAGGTCAAAATAGAGACAAATTTAAAAGAGTTTTTAAGACTTAAGGACAAATATCTGTATGCAATAGATCAAAAAACAAAGCTTTTTTATCCTGAAAAGTTTTTGCAAATCTTTACTATTGATAGTGTTGTGATTTACCGTATAAATGGGCTCATTGATTCGGATTTTGTCAGTAAATTTGATAGCAAAATGCATCAAAATTTACTAAAAACTGGCTATAAATTTTTTATATTTTGGGTCAATATAACGAGTGCGATGAATGCCCTTGGAGCTGATTTTTTGATAAATTTATCAAAACTTAGTTCAAAGTATAACTCTATAATCAGCATATGTGGGCTTAATCAAAATAGCATATCAGCTGGATTAGTTGATGATATGCAACGAGCAAGGATACTTTTGTATAAAAATTTACAAGAGTTTTATGGTGATAACGCAGTTATTTATATAAACAAAAATCCACTTCAAATTCCGCCATCTCATATCACGAAAAACATAGTCGAGATCTTACCAAATGTTATAAAATTTGTATTTGAAACCATATCCACACTATCAAAAAGCGAGATGACTTGTCTAAACACAAAGATACAAACGTATGCTTTGGATGATGAGCTTGAGTATATTCGTGCGTGTGTGCTTTTTTATGGCGATTTTGATATGCGACTTATGGTTGGTGTGAGAAAGTATAAAATAGCTGAAATTTGTAAATTTTTTAGTGGTAAAGATGAGGTAAATTTAGCCGAATATGAGATAATTTTTGGCATAATAATCAATAAAATTTTAAAATTTTTCGTTTTAAAAGGTATGAGCGTTGCTGCCACGATACCTAAGTTTTTTGATAAAGAGCATTTTTTTGATATCACAAGCAAAGGGGCTTTAACCTTAATGAGCGATAAAAATGATGATATAGCGGTGATATTTGTAAGTAAATAAGGAATGTAAATGTATGTAGCTCCAAGTATTTTGTCGGCTGATTTTGGAAATTTAAAGGCTGAGATAGAGGCTATCTGCGAGGCTGGATGTGATCTTATACACGTTGATGTTATGGACGGACACTTTGTACCAAATTTAACTATAGGACCACTTGTCGTGAACGCCGTCGCAAATGTGGCTACAAAGCCACTTGATATTCATCTAATGGTTGAAAATAACACTTTTTTTGCAAATTTGTTTTTGCCACTTAAACCAAAATTTTTAACATTTCACATCGAAGAGGAGAAGCATCCACTTCGCTTGATAGATTATATCCGTAAAAATGATGTAAGTCCAGGAATAGTGCTAAATCCTCACACGCCCGTCTCAAGCCTAGAACACATTATAAATGAAGTCGATATCGTGCTTTTAATGAGTGTTAATCCAGGTTTTGGGGCTCAAAACTTTATGCCGTTAGTTTATGAGAAGATTCGTGCTTTGCGTGAGATGATAGAGCGTAAAAACGCAAAATGTCTCATAGAGGTTGATGGTGGTGTAAATGGATTAAATGCACCAGATCTAGATGAGGCGGGAGCTGATATACTCGTAGCAGGAAATTATATATTTTCATCAAATTCTTATGCGGAGGCGATCCGTGCGATAAAGCTTGAGTTTTGAAACCAAACAAACAACGCCTTGAAAACTTGCTCTCGCTCTTAGCTACTCGTGATTTAAGCTATCGTGATTTTATCGCGATATTTAGCTCAGTTAGTGAGATTACAGAGGTGATAGATATCAAGATTATTGATATGTGGCGGACTTTAGGGCTTGATATTTTTAAAAACGAACATGGCTATATTGAGCTACGCACACGTACGAGAGATATTGCCGATCAGGTTTTTTGCGTAGTAGATATAGAGACAAGTGGTGGCACAACAGACGGACAGATTATAGAGATAGGTGCGATAAAGATAAAAAATGGTATAGAAATAGGGCGATTTGAAAGCTTTGTTGCAGCACCACATATCCCTGAGAGTATCAGTGAGCTAACTGGTATCACAGATGCCGATTTAAAGGACGCTCCATCACTTGCTTCGGTGCTTGAGCGGTTTAAAACATTTTTGGGTACGAGCGTGTTTGTCGCACATAATGTAAATTTTGACTATGGATTTATCTCATATAGTCTACAAAAACTAGGCTTTAGCATACTGCTAAACCGCAAAATTTGCACCATCGATCTAGCACGTCGCACGATACCATCACAAAAGTATGGGCTAGGTGCGTTAAAAGAAATTTTAGGCATCACAAATACTCATCACAGGGCGTTAAACGATGCGATAGCGGCGGCTGAGATATTTAAATATTCTCTTAAACAGCTTCCTTTTAGCGTTCAAAGTGTAGAGGATCTGATAAAATTTAGCAAAACTGCACCGAGTCTTCGCATAAGTCCAAAGGTGGAGACGATCACGCAAGGTGAGCTAAAATTTCAATAGTGATTTAAGTTTATAGCCTTTAAACATAGTGTCTAAAAGTGAAAACATTATAAATTTATTGCACCACCAGATAAACTAACATAGCAAAAGATAAAATTTGGTATCTACTACAATAGACACCAAATTTATAAATCCTTAACTCTCTTTTAATAGCTTAGTAGCGACAAGATCGGCCTTTGCTTTGTCGGTATCTTTTTTTACTGATTTGTAAATTTTGCTTATATAATTTTCTAATACTTCGTGGCTATTTATAGTTTTTTCGCCATTTTTCGGGCAAATTTGCTCGTATTCACCATCATTTTTTAGCTCAAAAGCAAGTTCGTTATCATTTAGCTGAAGTTCTAAAATTTCAAGCAATTTATCTTGCAAGCGTTCATCGAATATTGGTGTCATAAGCTCTAAGCGTCTCTCTAAATTCCGTGGCATCCAGTCAGCACTAGAGATAAATACCCTTGGTGTTGAGTGTTTAAAGTATAAAATTCGTGCATGTTCTAAGTATTTGCCAATGATTGAACGAACATGGATATTTTCACTTTTACCCCTTATATTAGGACGCAAACCGCACACACCACGCACTATTAGGTCTATCTTTACTCCTGCATTTGATGCTTTGCTAAGCTCATTTATCACATCGGCATCAATGAGTGCGTTCATTTTTGCGATTATCCGACCTTCACTACCTTTGCTAGCTTCAAGGCGAATCTTTTCTATTATCCGCTCTTTTATCTGAAATGGCGACATACTAAGCGTATTTAGGCGACGATTTTTATTATATCCTGAAAGGATATGAAAAAATGTCGTTGTGTCGTGGCTAAATTCTTCACGACTTGTAAAGAGACTCACATCTGTATAAATTTTAGCCGAACTTCCATTGTAATTGCCAGTACCAAAATGCATATAAAATTTAAGCTTATCACCGATTTGGCGGATGATTTGAAGTACTTTTGCATGCACTTTAAAGCCCGTGATACCATATATCACGTGTGCTCCAGCATCTTCTAGTGCCTTTGCCCAGTGCAAGTTATTCTCCTCATCAAATCTCGCTTTTAGCTCCACCATTACAGTTACTTGTTTGCCGTCACTTGCGGCATCTATTAATGATTGAATGATTGGTGAGTTTTTATCAACGCGGTAAAGTGTCATACGTATAGAGATGACTTTTGGGTCTTTACAAGCCTCTTTTATTAGATGAACGACTGGATCAAAGCTTTCAAATGGATGTATAATCATAACATCTTCTTTATCAATCGTATCAAATATCGAAATCCCGTCACCAAAAGGAGGTAGAGTTTTTGGCACATATGGGGAGTTAGCTAAGTGGATAAAGTCTTTATTTAATGCAATCTGCCAAAGTGAGCTAAGTGTGAGTGGAACGTTAGAATAGTATATATCTTTATGAAAAATTTTCATATGTGAGTTTAGAAACTCAAGTATGTCTTTATCTGCATCGTGAGCGATTTGCATACGGACAAAAGCACCTTTGCGACGTAGCTTTAGCCCTTGTTCTAGTATCATCATAAAATCATCCGCCTCTTCTTCTTCGATGACTATATCAGCATTCCTAGTTACTCTAAATGCACACGAGCTAAGTAGCTTATATCCAGGGAAAATTTCTTCTGCGTGGCGATGTACAATCGTCTCAATAGGTACATATACATTTTCACTAGGCTGGGTAAAACGCGGCAGGACACGTGAAATGCGTATCATTCCAAATTTTAAAATTTCAGGATGTTCTATATCTGCTAATTTAACTGCTAGTGAAAAGCTTAGGTTGTTTAGATGCGGAAATGGGTGTGTCGCATCGACAGCGATAGGAATGATGACTGGTAAGATATTTGAAAAAAAATACTCATCACATTTTCTCTTTAGTTCTTCATTTAATTCATCATAATTTTTTATAAATAAATTTTGTTTTGCAAGAGCATTTTTAGTCTCGTTATAGTGTTTTTCTACTAGCTTTTGCTCTTCTTGAAGGTATTTTCTGATATCACGAAGTTGTTCAAGCGGGCTCATTCCATCACTACCGCTCGTAACAACACCAGCAGCAAAAAGCTGTTTAAGTCCAGCGATACGTATCATATAAAACTCATCTAAATTTGTTGTATATATCGCTAAAAATTTAAGTTTTTCAAGCAGAGGTATATCTTTGTTGCATTGTGCTAAAACACGTGAGTTAAATCGTAGCCAACTTAACTCTCGGTTGATAAAAAGGGTTTTATCTTGACTCATTAGCTATCCTTTAAATTTTTTAGTTATTTTATGATAATTGACTTTATAAAGCCTTTATTTTATCGTTTTTTGTTAAAAATTTGTTATAATACGCAAATGCTTTAAAATTTTTTAAAGAGGTTAAATGTCTGATTATATTATTTTAGTTGGTGTATTTGTATCCGCAGTTGTTATCTTTGCTATACTTAAAAAAGTATCTTTTTAGGCAAGATTTGAGCTAAATTTAATGGTATATGTGATTTGATTTAGCTTTTATAGCTCGGTATAGTTGTTTGTTAAGTTGTAACTATTATATTTTGCTTTTAAAAATTTAAAAATATAAAATTTGCAAATAAGTTTTTAAAATTTATCTTTTAAATTTTTCTTTCCACCATAAGTAAGCAAAAAGAAGCCCAAACCCCTTTGGTTTGCTTTCATCAAACATAAAATCACGCATACTTTCACGTGGAATAAATACGAGCTCTATATTCTCGCCATCGCAGCCACCACCACTATTTACACGCATACTCTCATCTATCGTAGCGTAAAACATTGTCTGTGTGTTGCCACTAAAGCCAAATGCCCCATAAGTCATAACTACACGTTCAATATCTCTTAGCTCATAGCCCACCTCTTCAACCGCCTCTTCACGTATAGTTTGTTCGCAACTTAGTCCTTTATCCATAAGCCCAGCACACATTTCGTAGGTGTATCCTAACTCAGTTGAACTAATGTTTTCACTATTTTGCGAGTACCACACTGCAGGGCGAAATTGCTTGACAAGTAAAAATGCATCACGCTCTTTATGGTATAAAAATACTGAGACGCTGCTCATCGCTTTTACACAATCCCAGTTACGAAGCTGCCCGTTTTGTTTAAACTGCATACGAAATGGTTTAAGGTATTTTGACTCAGTCAGTGGTAAAATTTCAAGCTCGGTTATAGTAGTATCCATTTTGCAAGTCCTAAAAATGTGAAAAATCCAATCGCATCAGTAAATGTTGTAAGCAACACAGCTGAGCCGACAGCTGGATCTATGTCAAAGCGTCTGAGTGTTAGCGGTATGATCGTGCCAAAAAATCCTGCGAAAAATAAATTTATAACCATACTTGAGCCGATCACAATGCCTAGCATTGCTTTATCAAACCATAGCCAAGCGATTATACCCATTATCATACCAAATATAATGCCATTTGCAAGTGAGATGCTGATTTCACGCTTTAAAACACTCTTTGCATCTTTAAATTCTATCTCGCCCAAAGCTAAACGACGCACGGTAACGGCAAGGGCTTGAGTGCCTGTATTGCCACCCATTGACGCGACTATAGGCATAAGTATTGCTAATGCTACATATGTGGCGATCGTCTCATCAAAAAGTCCGATAATAAATGAACTAAATATAGCAGTTAATAAATTTACACCAAGCCACGCACCGCGTGCCTTTGCTGCCTTAACTAGCGTCTCATCATCCTCAGCCTCATCATCAACACCGACTAGGTTATAAATTTGCTCTGTTGCACTCTCTTGAATAAAGTCGTGTATATCATCGTTTGTGATACGACCGAGCAAAACACCCTTGCTATCAATGACTGGTATAACGTTTAAGTCATAATCTTGCACTACGATGACGACATCTTCTATCTTATCTATATCAAGTGCGGTGTGAGGTTTGTAATGATCTGGTTGTTCGTTTGCGATGATCTCGCTTAAACTTAAGGAGAAATCAAATAAGATGAGGTCCTCAAGTGGTATGCCATACTTAAGCACATCGTTTTCATCAGTAATAAAAAGTTGTGAGATGTTTTCTAACTCACCTTCGGACTTTAGCCGTCTAAGCCTTGCTACTGCGTCCCCTAGTTTTTCATTTAAACGAGCGGAGAAAAGCTCGGTTTGCATATATGCACCAGCTTCGTTTTCATCGTAGCTTCGTAGCCTTAGAATATCATCTTGATCCTCTCTGTCAAGCCCGTCAAAAAGCTCTTTGGCTTTTTCTTCATCTATGTCTTCAATATATTGAAGCAACTCTGTTGCGTCATCGCTCTCTAGCTCTTCAAGTGCTTCTACAATCTTTTCAGACGGCAATGTCTCAATGACATCTTTTAGCATATGATCAGGTAGTTCAATCGCTACATCACCAAGGCTTTGTGCATCAAGCTTCTCAAGATACTCAGTAAATAGCAATTCATCGTGTTTTTTAAGCGTTTTTAGGTGTTGTGCTAGGTCGTATGCACTGATCTCGCTTGCGTCGTTTTTTACATCATCTAGGTGCTGGTCTAACAGCTCTTTTGCTTGTTCTAGTTCGGTATTCATTGTTATCTTTAAATTTAGATTTTTAAAACTCGATCACATCAGGGAAAAACTCAATTTTAGGTGGCTTTTGATTGTTCGCTATCGCTTTTTTCATTAATGTATCGTTTTTAGCCACGATATTTTTAAATTTAGCAGTCTCTTTTTTATCCGCTATATCCTTGACTACTTTTAATGTGTTTTCAGGATTTATGGGTTTATTGTTTAGATATAGTCCAAAGTGCAGGTGCGGTCCAGTACTCATACCGCTTGTGCCTACGTAGGCTATCAGCGTGCCTTGTTTAACTTTGTTGCCGACTTTTATCCCTTTTGCAAAGGCGTTTAAATGTGCATAAAGTGTCTCGTATCCACCAGCGTGCTTTATGATTATGACTTTGCCATAGCCTGTTTTGTTACCGACAAATTTTATTGTGCCGTCCCCTGCTGAGCGTATCGGTGTGCCACGTGGTGCCCCATAATCAACTCCCAAATGTGCCCTATACCGTCTTAAAATAGGGTGCCAACGCTTAAGTGTAAAGCTAGATGTTATGCGTGCATTTAAGATAGGACGAACAAGTAGAAATTTATCGCTCTTTTTGCCATTTTTATCATAAAATTTATCTTCAAATTTATACATTGCATAGCGTTTATTTTTCGTCTCTAACATCGCAGCATATATCTCAGGTGTGCCAAAACTTCTCCCCATACGTATCTTTTGGCGATAAACCATTACGACTTTATCACCCTTGTTTATCTTTTTAAAGTCTATGCCTTCACCTTTAAAGACATTTTTAAAACTAAGTGCTAAAGTCGCTGAGCCGGTATGCTCATATATGTCTTCTGATATTGACTTTTCAACATCTAAGCTTAGCACTTTATCTGATTCTTGATAGGATATAGGCGTAAATTCAAGCTTAAAATTATCCTTTTCATCTCTAAAAATATGAACTTGCAACTCTTCGCTCACTGGTATTAAAACTTGGTTTGGTTTGCCATAAGAATCGTGTGAAATTTGATACGTCGAACCAGCTGTTATGTCAGCTACCAGCTCTTGATCTTCACTTGTTAGATCATAGTAAAGTGATAGTGGAATTTTGTTTTTTTCTAAAAAATTTAAGAATGATATGCCATTTTCCCAACTTAAATTTTCAACACTTGGTTTGATCGCGTATAAATTTAAAAATAAAAATCCAGATAGTATAAGGGCGCGAAGCATCAATGTCCTTTTTTAAAAATCCAGCTGATTTTACTAAAAATTTGCTTTAATTTTGCAAAAAATAAAGCATTTTAGGCTATAATCGTCAAAAATTTAAAATAGGAGAAATTTTTGAAACGTTTTGTTTTGTCTTTATTATTTTGTTTTAGTACACTTTTGAGTGCAGATTTTAACCTAAATGAATACCGATCTCCCATCATCAGCATAGATGAAGATGATACGGCTACTATCATAGATAGCCCTGAAATTCTGATCGGCTCAAGTGGTGTCGTCGTGCATAAATTTGAATACGATAGCTCAATTATCGCTCGTGTTAGTGTTATATCAAAAAATGGTGGCTTTGCAAAAATAAGATTTGAGGTGTTTGATACTCTAGCTCAACCAGCGTTACCGCTACCTGGTATAGCACCACAAGTTGGCGATACTGTCGTGCTAAACTATCTTTATAACCGCTCTTTAATCATCGTGCCAAATAAAGAAATTTATGATGAGATTATAGCAGCATTTCCACGAACAATATTTATCCATCCTGACTTAATAGGAGCGTATCTAAGCTATGAATATAAACCAAATCCAAGTCGTGATGATTTCCGTAAAATGTGCTCACAAAGTGCAGCTGGACTGATATTTATCGCAATGGATAGGCGTAGTGTGTTTGCAGATTGTCAAAGCTTTAAAATTTTAAAAGAGTTTAAAACTGGTGAAGTTGAGTATTATCAGTTGCCATTTTATACGCGTGTAAGTGATATAGATACTGTTTTTTGGAAGCTTGATGCAGCCCATATTAATAACTATGATGAACATTATGATAACCTTTTGTATCAGGAATAAAAAGAGTAAAATATGTGGGCTAAATTTAAAAATACTTTAAATATTGCATTAAATTTAGCCCTAGGCATAAAGGACACTCAGCTTATGCACTACGCATCAAGCCTAAGTTTTCACACCATTTTAGCAGTCATTCCTGTGCTACTTATCTCATTTTCTATCTTTACGCAACTGCCAGCATTTAGTGAGTACTATGCTAAAATTCAAGAGTTTGTATTCTCCGCACTTTTGCCAACTCACCAAAGTATTATTGCTGAGTATTTACAAAAATTTTTACAAAATAGTGTCAGCCTGGGTATTATTGGTTTTATCGCTATTATCTTTACTTCAGCGATGTTTTTTATAGACTATGAATATGTTGTAAATGAGATAATGCAAAGTCAGACTAAGCGTGGATTCTGGGTAGCTTTGAGTGCCTACTGGACGCTTATAACTCTTGCACCCATAGGGCTTGGGCTTAGCTTTTATATATCAAATTTATTACAAAATTTACTAAACTCAACGCAATTTACTAGTTGGATAAATTTTATAAGTATTTTTCCTTATCTCATCATATGGGCTATATTTTGTGTCACATATCTTATATCTGTTTCGCAAGGCATTAAATTCAAAAATGCACTTATTAGCTCATTTGTAGCATCTTTAGTTTGGTATTTAGGTAAGTCAGCATTTGTCTATTATGTCGTATATAACAAAACCTATCTGAGTATTTATGGCTCATTTTCAGTAATATTATTTTTCTTTTTATGGGTCTATATTTCGTGGATTATATTTTTATATGGGCTTAAACTTTGCAAATTTTTAGAGAGTGAAAGATAGGTTTATATAATTAAAACACCAAACGTAGTCGCTCCGATAAGTGCGAGAAATAGGGCTAGACTTTTAAATTTAATAGCTAAAAGTGATATTATATTATAAGTTATAAATACCAAAAATGATACCTCTAGGCTTGACTCTCCTATCCTAAAGTTTAATAAACTAAGCAAATACTCATCAAAAACTCCACCAAAGCCAAATGCATGTAGTAAGGCAGTAAGCGGATAAAATACTATAAATGCGTAGCTAAGCGGGATGACTGCAAACTGCTGAAAGCTAATGAGAGGGAAAAAGTAAAGTATGATGACTTGCATCGTAAAAAATACATAAAAATTTAGCAAAATAGAGTGCATTAAAATATTAAATTTATCCTTAAAATGGTGTAGATACAAAAATATATAAAACACACCAGCAATTGAGAAGTAAAATCTAATATCTAATGCAAGGCTTGGAAATAGGGCAATACAAAAGCAGCATATCATAAAAAGCGTAGTAAAGCTTAGCACTTTTAATCCGCGACATATCAAGTAAAATCCAAACATACTCATAGCAAATGCACGAACAAAACTTGAGATAAAACCGATAAGATAAAAATAAAATACAATAATGCCAAATGCGACAATACTTATATCAAATTTATAATTGCGGTATGGAGCGTAATGCTGCGAAAATACTCTATATATCGGTGCCATAAGAAAAAATAGTGTACCAAATATCACGCTAAGATGATAGCCACTAATGGCTATAAGATGAGCTATACCACAGTGAGCCACATCATCTCTAAGCTCGCCAAATACGGCTGTGCCGAAAAAAAGAGCAGAGTAAAGCTGTGAAATTTTAGGACTTTCGTGCTGCGAACTTATAAATTTAATAGCTCGTTCATTTAAGCTTTGTCTGAGTGATGGTTGCAAATTTGGATTATGAGTGTTTGTAAGATTTTGCTCTAAATTTATGTCATTTCTGGTACTTAAATTTATCCGCTCATAGCTTGGCATATAAAATGTCCCGCGTAAATAATCAGTAAAACTTACATCTATATTTTGCACAGCTAAATGTAAGATATCGCCAACTTTTATGGCTTTATTTTTTGATACAGTAGTGTAAAATTTAAACTCATCATTATCAAGTAGTAAAAGTCGATAGCTTCTGCCATTAGCATTTGTTTTTATATAATCAAGCTTTACTTTGGCAACTACATTATGCTCGCCACGCTGCATAAATTTGTGATACTTTATAAAATTTATATATAAATTTACGCTAAATATAGCCATACAAAATACTAAAAATATAGCATATTCTATACGTTTATCAAATAAATTTTGCATTATTCATTTTGTTGTAATCTCAAAGAATATAAGCTATTGTTTTTAAGTCTTAATGCTGGTTTTTCTATTAAAAACCAGCTTAAAATTCCTGATATTACAGAAAATAATATAATCAATAGTGCATACTTATAGTTTTGAATACAGCCAAGTTCTACGAAAATATTTACAAAAAATGAGTGATAAATGTATATACCATATGTGAAGTCGTTATTTTTAAAAATGTTATTTATACGAGAAAAACTAAATGCAAAAGAGAAAACTACAAAAGAAAAAATAATATAGTTTGTTAGTATATGGATTATAATATTTTGCATATAATGATCTAATAACTTAAATATCAAATATATAAACATATAAATAAAAAAATGATTGTGAATATATATATATATAATTTATGTATTTATAAAAATAAAATCCTATCAAAAATATAAACATATATGGAGCTATTGATACATTTATAAGTTTATTTATAAAAAGATTGTGATCGCTAAAGCGATTATATATAAAAAATACTATAGATATTGCAAAAAATATAAGGAGCATATATCTACTTTTTTTATATATCCAAAAAATTATTGGCAAACTTATATAAAAAAACAGTTCAATTGAGATCGTCCAAAGTGGTGCATTTATCTCACCTGCTCCAAAAATTTTACTTGCATTAAAGTTGTAAAATTGCAGAAATGTTAGTTGGCTAAAAAGCCAACTAAAAAAATCAAGATTAAAATCAAATGGATAAAAGCAGTATAATAATACTATGCCTATTAGTATATTTACATATAATGCTGGATATATTCTTAAAATTCTATTTTTGTAATACATTATCAAATTCGAATTTCTGTCATATGAATAGCTTATAAGAAAACCGCTAATTAGAAAAAATATAGTAACTCCATTGAAGTTGTTTAGAAAAATTGCCAAATAATCACACAAGATATTGTTTGGCTTGATATTATACATAATGTGCCCAAACATTACTTGAAATGCCGCAAATAGTCTTAAAAAATCAAAATTATTATATTTTATATTGTGTATTCCTGTCATTTTTAGCCTTGAAATTCCGCTGTATGAGCTGCACCATAAGGCTTGTCAGCAAAGCGTGAATGCTGCTTGTGAAATAGCACATCAATCGAGCCAGTCTCGCCGTTTCGGTTTTTACCGATAATGATCTCGGCGTTTTCTTGTAGTTTGTTAAATTGCACATTGCTCTTATACTCCTTGCCTTCGGCTCTAGCACGATTTTCTTTCTCTTTTTCTTCTTGTGCGAGATAGACCTCATCACGATAGACAAAAAGGATGACATCAGCATCTTGCTCTATCGCACCTGATTCACGTAGATCGCTTAGCATAGGACGTTTGTTTGCTCGGCTCTCTAAGCTACGATTTAGCTGAGATAGGGCGATGATAGGTAGGTCTAGCTCACGAGCTAAAAGCTTTAGTCCACGCGAGATCTCAGCGATTTGGACATGGCGGTCAGCGAAGTTGTTTGTACTCATCATAAGCCCAATGTAGTCTATTACGCAAAGCGAAATTTCAGGGTGTTGGCTCTTTAGTTTGCGTAACTGAGTGCGGATTTGATGGATATTGACATATCCGCTGTCATGCACAAATAGCTTTGAGTCAGCAAAGTCATTACAAGCGTGGCTTAGGCGTGAGTATTGCTCATCGTCCATTTTAGCAGTCATTATGTCTTGTAGTGGTATGGAGGTTCGGTCTGCCAGCATTCTCATCATTATCTGTTCTGCGGGCATTTCAAGAGAGAAAAATACTACGCCTTTTTTCTCTCTAAGTGTGTGACTTATAAAATTTAAACAAAGCGTCGTTTTACCCATACCAGGACGTGCAGCGATGATAATGAGATCTCCATTTTTAAAGCCTTTTAGCTTCTCGTTTAGCTCACGAAATCCAGTATCAAGTCCAACGATATCCTTATCCTCTAGCTCAGATTGCTTTTTGATATGTTCTATCATTAAATTAATTATTTCACGACTTTGCTTTATCGTACCCAAGCCATTACCATCAACGAGCGAGTAAAACTCCCTGCTTAGCTCATCTACCATATCACGACTGGCTTTGTCCTCGTTCACTTTGCTTGGAATTTGATGTGCGATTTTAATAAGACTTCGCTTTATTGACTTCTCGCAAAGCTCATTTGCATATTTTGCTATATCTATTATGGAATTTGTAGCTAGTATGTCAGCGATTAAATTTTCATCAAACTTCTCGCCCATTTTATTTTTAAGAAACGACGTAGCTATCGGTAGATCAGAATTTAGACACTCGATCATAGCTGAATAAATTTCAGCATGTCCTTTTAGATAGAAGTCCGAGGCTTTTATGATGTCATAAATTTCACTTAGCGTATCGTTGTTTGAGATGATAGAGCTTAGTATCGCTCTCTCCATATCAAGGTCATATAAATTTTGAAACTCCATCTCGTTTATCTTAGTCTTTGCCATTAAATCCTATTATCCTTTTTTGTTATTTAAATCTTTTATAACTCATTTAAAACTTTATATCACAAGCTTTAACTTTACCCACGTGACTTTATCTCATCATCTATCTCCGACAAAAACCTATCCACTAACTCACTTTCAGGTAGCTTAGCGACTACTTCGCCACGTCTTATGATAAGCCCATTACCCTTGCCAAACGCGATCGCCACATCCGCACCCTTTGCTTCACCGATAGCATTTACCACACACCCCATAACGCTCACATTTAGTGGCTCTTTTATGTGTCTGGTTTTTTCTTCAACTAGCTTTATCGCACGCATTAGATCGCTTTGCAAACGCCCACAAGTAGGGCAAGAGATGATATTTAGTCCTTCACGTTGGCGACCACTATCTTTAAGTATCGCCTTTGCGACTTTTATCTCCTCTTCAAGCTCGCCTGTTATGCTTACTCTCATAGTATCGCCGATACCCTCAAGTAGTAGCCCGCCAAGTGCGATAGCTGATTTAATAGTCGCGTGAAATGTCGTCCCAGCCTCGGTAACTCCAAGATGAAATGGATACTCCACTTTTGGGCGAAGGGCACGATACGCCGCCATAGTTCGCTCCACATCACTTGATTTTAGTGATATTTTTATATCAGTAAAGCCAAAGTCTTCAAGCAAATTTATATTATACATCGCACTCTCTACCATAGCTTTAACACTTCTACCATATCTATTCTCAAACTGCTCTTCTAATGAGCCTGAATTTATGCCTATTCGTATCGGTAGATCTCGTTGTTTGCAAGCATCAACGACTGCTTTTATCCGCTCTTTTGAGCCGATATTGCCTGGATTTATACGAATGGCATCCACATATTCGCTCGCTATTAAAGCCAAGCGGTAGTTAAAGTGTATGTCAGCTACGATAGGTAGTGGGCTAAGAGCTACTATCTCTTTAAGTGCTACTGCATCGTCTTTATCAAGCACTGCACACCTTACGATATCACATCCTGCAAAGTATAAGCGGTTTATCTGTTTTAATGTACCAGCTACATCCTTTGTCTTTGAAAAAGTCATAGACTGAACGCTTATAGGTGCGTCCCCACCGATCTTTACATTACGAATTTTTATCTGTTTTGTTGGGTATCTTTGCACGTTTTTTCTCTTTTATAAATTTAAATGTGATTATATAAAATTTGATATTTAAAAAGGATAAATTTAAATTGCCCCTATAAATCTATAGGGGCAGGACGGTTGTGAGTAGGGTTATTTTAAATTTTTAGCAAAAAACTCATCTATCTTATCAAATGGAATTTTATCGCCATTTTTACCGCCATCGTAAAGATCTACGTGATTTGCATTTGGCACGATAAGTAGCTCTTTATTTTCACCCACTAGCTTTTTAAACGCATCTTCACCAAAGTAACGCGAGTGTGCGATCTCGCCGTGCAGTATCATAACGGCATTTTTTATCTCATTTGAGCGTTGCAAAATAGGCATATTTATAAATGGCAAAGACATAGTCGCACTCCAAGCACCATTTGAATTATATGAACGCTTATGAAAGCCACGTTTTGTCTTATAAAAATCATAATACTCAGCGACAAATTTAGGCTCATCGCCGTTTAGTTTATCAGGTAAATTTTTATCTCCAAGGCTCATTTTACCACTTTTGGCATCTTGTGTGCGGATCGCATTTAGCCGCTCTTTTATCTCATAGCGTTGCTCGGCATTTATGCTATCATTATAACCATTTGCCATTACGCGTGTCATATCATACATCGTTGAAGCGACTGTAGCTTTTATGCGAGTATCGATCACAGCTGCATTTATGGCAAATCCGCCAAATCCACAAATACCGATCACTCCGATACGCTCACTATCTACGTTACTAAGAGTAGTGAGATAATCAACCGCCGCTGAAAAATCCTCAGTGTTTATCTCTGGAGAGGCGATATTTCGTGGCTCTCCACCACTTTCACCGATATATGATGGATCAAATGCAAGCGTGATGTAGCCACGCTTAGCCATATTTTGTGCATAAAGTCCAGAGACTTGCTCCTTAACTGCTCCAAATGGACCGCTCACGGCTAAGGCTGGGGCTTTACCTTTTAAATTTTTGGGTACATAAAGATCTGCGACTAAAATAATGCCATAGCGGTTTTTAAACTGCACCTTTTTGTGTTCAACTTTGTCACTTTTGGCAAAAATTTTATCCCAAGTAGTCTCAAGTCTTGGCTTGTTTGTTTGTGTATTGCTATCTTTTGATGTTTTGCTATTTTCATCTGCAAACATTGCTTTTGCACCTACTAGCATAGCTACTGCTGTGCTTATAAAAATTCTTCTTTTCATCTTTTGCTCCTTGTTTTGGTTTTGAAACATTGTAACAAAAAGAGTCTGCAAAGCTATAGAACAATTCTGCAAGATCCTTGCCTGATTCTGCAAAATTAAGTCAAATTTAAGCAAAAATTGAAAAATTTATAAATTTTTAAAGCCAGAGATGTTTAGCTAAAGTTTACTGGGTCAATGTCAATGTCAACATTTGAGTCTTTGCACTCATTTGCAGCAGCAATGAGCGGAGCGTATGAACTTGAACGTATTAAAATTTCATAGCGATATTTTGAGCCGATATACTCAACGCCACATTTACCGTAGCCTACTATCTCAAGTGGTAGTCTTTGTGTTAGCGGAGCCAATCGTGATAGCAAGGTATTCATCGTAGTCTTTGCGTTAGCATCGTTTGTATGGCTTATAATGATACGAAGTAGCCGTTTAAATGGCGGATATAGCTCATTGCGAAAGTTTGTATCATCGGCTAAAAATTTATCATAATCTTGTATATAACTTTCAAAAAACTCACGTTGGCGACTTTGCACTAAAACTCGTCCGACCCCAGCTCGTCCAGCTCGTCCAGCTACCTGCATAGCCAGAGCTAAAGTCCTTTCACGAGAGCGAAAGTCAGGATAGTTTAAAAGCTCATCAACGCCCATTATAACGGCTAATGCAACACTGTGATAATCATGGCCTTTGCTAAGCATTTGAGTGCCAACAAGTATGTCAACGTTTCCATCGTTAAACTCACGAAGTGCCTTTATTAGCTTATTTTGCGTAGTTATCTCATCTCTATCAAATTTAGCTATCCTAGCGTTGGCAAACTCATTTTGCAAAAGCTCCAAAAGCTCAGAAGTGCCGATCTTTTTAGCCTCTATCATTTCACTACCACATTTATCACAAGTCTTAGGCACGGCAGTTTTAAAGTCACAGTATTGGCATTTTAATACATTTTGCTTTTTGTAAAAGCTCATACCGACACTACAAAATGGACACTTGATCGTATCGCCACATTTTTTACAAACTAGGTATTTAAAATTTGCACGAGTTGGTAGACAGATCACGGCTTGTTTTTTGTTGCTTAGACAAAGGGCAATCTCTTGCTTTAAAGTATTGCTAAGACCAGTTTCACTCTCGTCGTATATAAAGCTTTTTTGTGAATTAAAAAATGTCCCACGCATACGAAAAGTAGGTTGTTTGTAAAAGCTAGTAAGGCTTGGTGTCGCAGAGCCTAGTATTACACGTAGATCAAATTTAGATGCTAAAAATAGAGCTAAATCTCTTGCATTGTAGTGCGGACGGCTTGAGTTTTTATAGCTATCATCGTGCTCTTCATCAACCACGATAAGCTTTAAGTTTGATAATGGTAAAAACAGGGCTGACCTAGCCCCTGCTATGAGCTTTATCTTACCATTTGCGATATCTTTTAAAATTTCTTGCTTTTTTTTAGGCGTTATCTTTGAGTGCCATATCGCTACGGCAGTGCCAAAAAAGCTCTCTAAACGTGTTTGCATTTGTGGCGTGAGTGAAATTTCTGGCATAAGAAATAGTGCTTGTGCATTGTCATTTAGTGTTCTTTGAATCGCACTGATATAGACCTCACTTTTGCCACTTCCAGTATCTCCAAAAAGCAAACTCGTAGGGTTTTGCTCTATAAAATTTAAAGCCTTGGTTTGAATGTCATTTAAATTTGGTGTGATATTAAATTTTTTTGTTGTATTATCGCAGCTTATGCTATTTGCTAGTGAAGTTTTGTTTTGTTTTGTTGTGTTGATATCTTTTGTGATTGAGTAAGATTGCTGGGGTAAATCAACTTTAATCTCTAAATTTTCAGGCTCAAAAAGCCCAAGTACTACAGAGATCTCGCAAGTGTAATAATAGCTTATAAATTTGGCTAGTTCTATTTGTGTATCTGTTAATTTAAGCGGTAAAATTTCAGATATATCAAGCGTATTAAAGCTTGGTTTTTCACAACTTTTTAGCACATATCCGAGGACTTGCTTTTTACCAAGTGGCACACGCACCACATGAAACGACTCTATCTCAAACTCACTTTGATAGGTTAGAGCGTTTAATTTTAGTCCATCAAGTGCAACTAAGTAATACTTCATCTTATCTCAAACGTTCACAAAGTGCTCCGCTACTGCACTCAAACACTCCATTTGTAGGACTATATGTGAAATTTGCACTTTGTTTTGCGATTATTAGTGTGTAGCTATTTTGTGCTGTTTTATGCCATCCACTTTTACCCATACCGCTATCTTTTACACCTACATTTAAAATAGCTGAAAATAGCAACTCACCATCATTTTCAAGTTTGGTAGGGTAGTGTGGTGAGCCTTTTAACAAATTTTCATTATATGCCGTAGTAATTGCACTTTGGATAGTAGTGATAGTGGTTTTTGCCGATGTTAACGTGGCGTCATCTCTGGTTACTAGTAGTTTTGGCATGGCTATGCTAACTAAAATACTAAGTATAATTATGACAAAAATAAGCTCAAGCATGCTAAAAGCTCTTTGCATTTTATTACCTATTTTAGAGTGTGGTTTATGTTTTGCATTATCTCTTTTGCGACTCGTTCGCTCTCGTAGTTTTCGTAGCATTTTTCTATAAAAGCATTTAAAAGCTCTTTAGGCTCAATGAATTTTCTTCCACCCATAAATTTTTGCCAATCACGCTCAAATATCGGTGCGAAATCATCATCAAGCGTGATTGTGTAGTCTCGTGATGATATGGTGAGCGTGATCTGTTTCATTATCTACCTAAAACTGCTTCAATCTTTTTAAGCACATCATCAGTTTCACTATTTTTTTTGTTTAAATCCTCTTCTAGACGCATTATCTGATTTGTTTTTGCCTCGTTTTGTGCCTTTAAGGTTATGACTTGATTATGTAATTCTTCGTTTGCTTTGCTTAGCTCATCATATTTTGCAATAAGATCATTTACTTTTTGTGTAAGTGTGCTTAAAATAGTGTCATTTTCAAACATAACATTCCTTTTAAATTTAATAAATTTTAGCTATTTTAGCACGAATGGGCTAAAAATTATATAATATTTTTTATTTTTGAGTTTTTTGTAGTTAATGGCCTGAGTTGTCAATCAAGCCAAATTTGTCAAATTCGATGTTTATAGTATATTTTTTCTATAAATAATCTGCAAACAAAGCTGATTTTGTCATAAATTAATAAATTTAATAGATAAATTTGATAATATTACGAAAAAGCAAAGGCAAAAAGTGGCAGAATTTCAAATCTCATCTAAATTTAAACCAAGTCCAGATCAGAAAAAGGCGATCGATGGCATAGTTAAAAGCATACAAAGTGGTAACCGCTACAATACGCTACTTGGTGTGACCGGTTCAGGTAAGACCTTTACGATGGCAAATGTCATTGCACAGCTAAAAATGCCAACGTTAATAATGACGCATAACAAATCTCTAGCTGCTCAGCTTTATAGCGAATTTAAAGGCTTTTTTCCAAACAATCACGTGGAGTATTTCATCAGCTATTATGATTATTATCAGCCTGAGGCCTATATACCGCGAAGCGATCTTTATATAGAAAAAGATAGCTCTATAAATGACGAACTTGAGCGTATGCGACTATCAGCGACTGCTTCGCTTCTTAGTTTTGATGATGTTGTCACGATAGCTTCGGTTTCAGCTAACTACGGCTTAGGTGATCCAAATGAATATCAAGGTATGGTGCAGTATCTAAATGTTGGCGATAGTATCTCACAGCGTGAGCTTTTGCACCGTCTAGTTGATATGGGTTATAAGCGAAATGACACCTATTTTGACCGAGGAGACTTTCGTGTGAATGGCGATGTAATAGATATCTATCCAGCTTATTGGGGAGATGAGGCACTTAGAGTGGAGTTTTTTGGCGATGAGATAGAGGAGATGTATCATTTTGATGTTTTGGAGAATAAAAAGTTAAAAGATATCACTAAATTTACTCTTTATGCAACAAGCCAGTTTATCGTGCGTGAAGAGCGGTTAAAAACTGCGATAAAAGGTATAGAAGATGAACTTGAAGAGCGACTTAAATTTTATCAAAAAGAGGGTAAGCTAGTTGAGTTGCAGCGATTAAAACAGCGAGTCGAGTTTGACCTTGAGATGCTAACTAGCACAGGAGTTTGTAAGGGTGTGGAAAACTATGCACGCCATCTAACAGGACAAAAGCCTGGCGAGACGCCTTATACGATGTTTGATTATTACGAGCTTTTAAATGGTGGCAAATACCTTGTTATTGTTGATGAGAGTCACGTAAGTTTGCCACAGTTTCGTGGTATGTATGCAGGGGATAGGAGCCGCAAAGAAACACTAGTAGAATACGGCTTTCGTCTTCCATCTGCACTAGATAATAGACCGCTTAAATTCGATGAGTTCATTACTAAAAATGCAAATTTTCTCTTTGTTTCAGCTACGCCAAATGAATTGGAGCTTGATCTTTCACGCGGACATGTTTATGAGCAGATCTTGCGTCCGACCGGACTACTTGACCCACTCATTGAGCTAAAAGATAGCGATAATCAAGTAGAAGTGCTTTATGATATGCTAAAAGCTGTCATTGCACGAAATGAGCGAGTGCTTGTAACAGTGCTAACTAAGAAGATGGCAGAGGAGTTGAGTCGCTACTATACTGAGCTTGGAGTGAAGGTAAAGTATATGCACTCAGATATTGATGCGATTGAACGAAACGAGATCATCCGTGGGCTAAGAAGCGGTGAGTTTGATGTCTTAATCGGTATAAATTTATTACGCGAAGGGCTTGACCTGCCAGAGGTTAGCCTAGTGGCAATAATGGACGCTGATAAAGAGGGTTTTTTACGCTCACGCACAAGCCTTATACAGACGATGGGTAGGGCAGCTAGAAATGTAAATGGCAAGGTTGTGATGTTTTGCAAAAAGATAACAAACTCAATGCAAGAGGCTATGGATATAACAAATAGGCGACGAAAATTGCAAGATGAATATAATAAGGCAAATGGCATAACGCCACGAAGTGCAACGCGAAATATTGAGGAGAGTTTACACATTGAAGATGACGGCGTGGACTATAAAAGGGCGAAAAATTTAGAGAAGATGCCAGCAACTGAGAGAGCACAAATAATTAAAGAGCTACGAAAGCAGATGCTTGAAGCAGCAAATGCTTTAGAATTTGAAAAGGCAGCTGCTTTACGTGATGAGATAGCTAAAATTCGAAAACTTTAATTTTAAATTATTTAAATAAATATCAATTTTTGCTTTGTGTATTTATTGATTTTTCTATTTTATCAAAATATACACCTAAGTCAAATGGTTAAACTAAAAAGCTACCACTAAATTAAAGTATATCCTTTGGTCTAGTTTTACAATCGAATGCAATTATCGGAATTTCAAAATATAACGCTTCTGTCATAACAAGCGGTAATCCGTTGCATCTTGTATTTTTGCTTGAATTTTATTATTTTCTTCTCCATCGCCTATTATATCTAAGCTCCAATCATTATATCTTTTATCAAAAACTACAGGATTATATATTCAAACACTTTTTGGATTTATATTTAAATATCTCGGTTATCATAATATGCAAGTATTGTTGTTATGTTTTACATAACGATATTTGGATTAAAATTTTTGATATTTTTTCGAAGCCAATAGATAAATTTAATCCACTTTATTTTAAATATTTTTTTAATTATGCCGCTTTTAGCAAATAACTCGTTACTATAAGGATAATGTAAAACCGCTTTTCAAATCAAAGTAGATTTACGCTTAAAATCAAAGTGAGTTAAAAATAGCATTTTCTTACTTTGATTTCTAAAGTAAAATATTCTTAATTAAACCCTTTAAAATGCTCTTTAAGACCAATTAATATGATAAGTGTTATAATGTCATACTTAAAATTGTAACAAACTAAAGCAAAATTAGTAGGTTTTATGTTTTTTAAGAAGAGTTAATTTTTGTGTGGAATAATATAATAGACAAAAAAGATATGCACAAGAAAGCATGGGATAAAGCAACATTGACGAAGCTGAATGTATTTGAGGCATTATTGTTTGAGTGGTTAAATATAGCATTAGAGGCAACGAAAAAATTTAATAAGAATAAAGAAATTGCAATATATGACTTATGTTGTGGAACAGGGCATGATGCTTATGGCAAAGAGGGTTCTCCATTAAGAATCATAAATGTACTCACTAAAAAGAAACTAGGTAGCAATATAAAAATTAATATTCACCTGAATGATAAAGAGACATATAAGATAGATAAACTAAAAGATTTTATAGTAAAAAACAATATTGATCAGAAATTAATGAATAAAAATATTTTTATTCATTTTTCATCTTTAGATATCTCTAGATATAGCCTAAATAAAAATGCATATTTTAATTTGATATTTTTAGATCAATACGGTATTGAACATTCACAAAAAATTAGTGAATTTATGTGCAAAGGAACCGATATCTTAATGTTTATATCATCTGCTAATATAAAAAGATTCAAAGATATGGATTCTTTTAAAAAATATTTAGGCAGTGAGATAAGCAAAATTAGCTTTGAAGGAATGACAAATTACGAAACTCATAAGGTAGTAGCCGGATATTTTAAGAAGATGTATCCAAAATACCATATAGGGCAATTTTCATTGGTAAAAGATAACAAAAATACAAATGGATTAATATTTTTCTCAGAGCATAGAAAAGGACAAGAAAAATTCCTAAAAGCTGCATGGAAAGTTGATCCAGCAAATGGAGAAGGAAATAAAAATTTGCATAATGATTTCTATAAACAAGAGGGTTCTTTGTTTTTTGATGAAAATTATCCTACTTCAAAAATGGAAAATTATAAACAGGATTTAATGGAATTTTTGAAAGAATACAGAAATAACATAGAGATTAAATATTTTAGTTTAGATATGGGCTTTTTAACAAAACACACCAATGCAATACTAAAAAAACTAGAAACAAATAACAAAATAGATAGAATAGGCGGCAAAGATAAGGCATTTTACTTATCTGAAGAAAATGAGAAAATGAAAATAAGGCTTAGATATGAAACCGACTAAAATAGAATGGGCTGAAGCTGTATGGAATCCAACCATTGGGTGTAATAAGGTAAGTAGTGGGTGTAATAATTGCTATGCTGAAATAATGGCCAGAAGACTTCAAGCGATGGGAAATGCTGACTATAAAGACGGTTTTAAATTTAAAATGCTCAAAGAGAGACTCAATGAGCCTAAAAATAATAAAAAACCAACACTTTACTTTGTAAATTCTATGAGTGACTTATTTCATGAAAAGATAGAAATTTCTTTTTTAGATTCAATAATGGAAATAATAGCTCAAACGCCACACCATCAATATCAAATTTTAACTAAACGACCGCATAGAATGAGAGAATATTTTATAAATAAAAATATTCCTGAAAATGCATGGCTTGGAACTACGGTAGAATCATATCAAGTTAAAAATAGAATAGATTTAATAAGAGATTTAAATGCCACTATAAAGTGGCTATCTTGTGAACCATTAATCAATGATCTAGGTAGTCTAAATTTAGATGGCATAGACTGGGTTATAGTCGGCGGAGAAAGTGGTTTTAATGCTAGGCCGATGAAGGAGGAATGGGCTATTAATATAAGAAACCAGTGTGACAAGCAAAATATAGCATTCTTTTTTAAACAGTGGGGAACTTGGGGCAGTGACGGAATAAAAAGAAATAAAAAAATAAATGGTTCTTTATTAGATGGAAGGATTCATAAAAATTATCCAGAGTCAAAATTAGTCTTACCATCTTCATGATTTACTATAAACCAGCAAATGAAATGAGAAAATAAATCTCACTGAAATAAGGAAAAGAGACACTTAAAATTCTCTAAACTAACTTTTCTAACTTTTTTCGTAAAAAATTTTTCTCATTTTTCACCTTAATGTAAAAAATGGGAATTTTATCCCTCAAACTCCACATTAATCATATAGCTTGTAGTGCTTAGGTTATGCGATACGCTTTTAATGCTAAACTCGTTATTTTCAAGCCCTGCTATACCTGTTATTTTAAGCTTTCCGCCCGCTCTTAGATCTCTACCGGTGGCTGTAAGTGAGCCATTTATTCCGCCACGTTGCAACTCATTTAGCTTTGCTTCACCTTTTTTAAAAGCTTCATTATCGCTCTTTGGTTCAGGGATTGTGAGTTTATAGGTTTGCTCTCCGTTTCCAATTTTAGTCTGTTTATCTTTGCCATCTTTTAAATCATGCCACTGCACAATTACGGCTGAGTAGCTATTTCGGTTTGCTTCAGTGACTGATAAGCTTTCACAATCGATCAGAGCTATATCAAAGCTTGGTAAATTTTCATTTTTAGGCGTGTTTGATGTTTGGCTCTCATCGCCCTTTGCATCCTTGTTTGTTATAACGATAGTGTTATTTGCTACCTTCATTAAAAAGCCATACTCAAAGCAAAGTCCATATAAAAAGTCAAGATCGCTAATATCGTTTTGCAAGGTTGAAGCTATGGGTTGATCGTTTGTGCTTGTTTTTATGCTTAGTTTGTTTTCATTGGCTATTTTTGAAGCTATGCTAAACAAGCTAGTATTCTCCCAGCTTCTACGTTTAGCTATCTTCCCTGGGCTTGCAAAATTTACAGCTGTTGCTCTTACTTCTGTTGTATTGGCTTTGTAATCACGTGTAGTTGTTTGGACGCTAAATTTACCGCAATGAAATAGATTATCACCATATCCCAACCAAAGCTCCAGCTGATCTCCAAATATAGGTTTAGCATAAATTCCATTAACAACAAAGCTTATCTCATCACTTTCGCTTCCCTCTTTATCTTCATAGTTTAGGCTTATTAAATTTGATTTTATTTTGGCGGTGATGTCGTTGCCTTTAGCTAAAAGCTTGAAATTTGGTTTTTTTACCATAACGTTTTATCGCTTTTTCTCGCTTTTGCTTTTATTTCAGGTAAAAACACCTTATCGCCTGCTTTTAAAATAGTATTTAGATAGCTATTAAAAGCTAAAATTTCACTGAAATTTGCTAATGTGCCGTAGTGTTTATAAACGATAGTATCTAGTCTTTCATTATCTTTAGCTATGTAAATTTTCATATAAGTCCTTTACTGCTCGCTATTGGCGAGCTAAATTCAAAGCTTAGTACCGCTCGTAGTCTCAGTGCGACATACTCGGGTTTTTCGTTCAGGCATGGACGACCAGCAGCGGTCATCCTATAAATGCCTTTACTCATAATCCCTTTTAAGCTCCAAGCTAAACCCTTGCGTAAAAAATAGTCCATTGTCAGTAAAAACAGCTTGGCTTTCACTTATCTTTACGATTACAAACTTTCCTAGATATTTGCCATAACCTGTTACTAGCGGATAGCTTATACCTGCCTTGGCTAGAGCGTAAAGCTCTTTTAATGCATCTTGTCTATCGCCTTGATATGGCAAGGTATGTCCGTCTATTTTTATGCTCTCACTTCCTAAATTTGCACGAAATAGTGCAGGATAGTTTCCTATCCTATCGCTTGAGCTTATACCAAACTCGCTCTCACGGCTTATGCCATCAGTCTGCTTCCAATTAAATTTAAATCCGCCTAATGATAAGACCATAAATAATCCTTTATAATACAAATTGCTTTACGTTTAAGCCTTAGCAAAAACCAAAGTATGTCGCATAGTGACTACAAGCGGTGCTACGCTTTGAATTTACAAGTAGCAAACAACGTTTATTGTCCTATAATACTTCTATTTTTAGCATTCATCTCATCAGTCCTTAAGGCTCTTTTTACACTAGCTACCAAAGCTCGCTCAAACTCAGCCATATCAAATTTGCCGTTATTTGTTGCGATATTAAAGTCGCCACTAAAATTTACATTTATTGTGGCTCCGTTTGTAGTCATTGCTAGTGCTTGAGATTGTGCGGTGGGGGTAAGGCTAGATGATATTAGATCACCGCCGTTACTAAATATACCATTTTGCGTATCATAGCTTTCATCGCCACCAAGCCCAACCCAATCAAGAGCCGTTTTAACTCCGCTTTTTATACCATCAAGCACAGAGCCAACCCAGCTAAATTTCTCTGCTAGCCAGTTAAATAGCGGTTCAAATACTTCTTTTATCCATTCTATGGGCTTTTGAAAAACTGTTGTCATAAAATCAGCCACACCGCTAAATATTGCTTTCCATCCATCGGCTATAAAGCTAAAAAATGAGCCAACCTTGCTCCAAATCTGTTTTATGCCGTTAATAACAGGTTTCCAAACGGGATGTAACCACTCTATGAATGTTATAAACCACGCTTTTACTTTATCCCAGTTTGCAATGATTATTCCGGCGAGTACAGCGATACTGCCAAGCACCAAACCCAAAGGATTAGCCATCATCGCTGCACTAATAGCTCTTATGCCAATAGCTAGAAATTTAAATGCTTTGCTTACTGCACCGGCTGTAAATTTAAGAGTATTTAGTGATACGTTGTAAGCTAAAACAAGGGATTTACCCACAACCCAAAAAGCACCTTTTATGACTTTGCCCAAAGCTTTCATAGCAGAAGTTAGCAGTTTTGTTGTAGCTGTAAGTGCTTTTATTGCTTTGTCTTTTAGCCAAAAAGCAGCCGTTAGCCCCTTTAATTTTATAGTAGCCAATGAGGCTTCAATCTTTAAAAGCAAAAAGACGTTTTTAAGTCTTAACAAACCGCCGCTTACAAAAGCTACCGCATAACCCATAGCCGGTAAAATCACAGCAAAGCCCATTATGGCTACGCCTAAACCACTGATAATCTTGCTTAAAATAGGGGATTTCTCGGTTAATGTGCTTAGCCAATTTGATGCCTTAGCCAGTCCATCTGCCAGTCCTGCAAGAGGCGGCAATAAAACACTACCGATATTTACGCCTAAATTTTTAAGCGAATTTGTAAGGCGTTCTAAGCTACTTTTTGTGGTTTTTAGCTTAAGCTCCAATGCCTCATCTAAACTCTTGCTACTATCTTGCTTTATAAGATTAAATGCGTTGTTTAGTATGTCTTTATTGATAGCTAATGAACCAAGATCATCGCTAAATTGCTTACCGAACATATCGGTTAAGACGCCCATTTGCTCATCGCCTTTTACGTTACTAATGGCTAAAATAAACTCTTGCACTGCTTTTGTGGTGTCTTTTTTTAACGCTATTTTTAAATACTGGGCATCTAGTCCCATTTTGTTTAGAGCTTTATGAAATTTCTCATCTTGCCCATCTAGGTTTGCTAAAGCATTAAACATTGAATTTAGTGCGGTAGAGGCTACTTCAGGAGCTTTGCCTACACTTAATAAACTAGCTCCAAGTGCTGCCGTGCTATCCGCACTAAGCCCTAAAATATTAGCATTTGATGAAGTTCTATTTAGGATATTAAACAGCTCGTTTGATTTTACCATTGACATTTTATCATCTAAAAAATTCATCTGGTTCCCAAGCTTTTCAAGCTCTTTAACGCTTAGTTTAAAGTTATTCATTACGTAAGCTGCCGCATCGCCTGCATCACGCCCGCTCATATCAAATGCTACGCCCATCTTCAAGACGAGCTTTGTATAATCCATAATTTGGTTTGCTTTTAAGCCTTGCTGACCTCCACTAGCAGCTATATTTGCAATATCAGCAAAGCCCACTCCAAACTGTGATGACAGCTGCTTGATTTCGCCTCCAATTTGCCTAAATTGCTCTTCGCTTTCAAATTCAACGTATTTTTTAACATCGACCATCGCACTTTCAAAGTCTATGGCGAATTTTACCGGCAAAGAAAGGCTTACGGCTGTAGCGGCTCTCTCCATAAACTCTGATTTAAAGCCGTCCATCTGACTTTTTATGCGGTTAAGTATAAGGTTATTTGCTTTTATCTGCTTTAACTCTTTCATCAAATAGCGTGCCTCTTTGCCTGCTCCTTTAATAGAAAATGCAAGCTTTTTCATAGAAGCACCGCACATATCGATATTTGCAAGTCCTTTGACCGCTAAATTTAAAGCTATACCTATAGAAGTATCAGCCATTTTTAATCCTTTTTACCGCATAATTACACCCAAAAGAGAGCTAAAATGAATAAAGTTAATAGAGATAAAATAAATGCCGAAGTTAATGCCGATTTGTTTTTAAATAAAGCCTTTGCCGTGCTTATCGGTTTTATCCTCCTTTTTATTTCTATGGATGATAAAAACGATCTTATTTATTCTCTTATCGGTGCTCCGTTTGCTGCACTTCTTTTCTTCCCTTTAACTATTCCTTTGTCGATATTTTGTTCTTTTGTGTTTAAAAAGATTTTTAAAAACTTTTATAAAAGCTTAACACAAATATTTTTTATAACACGCTCTTATTCTTAATGATCTCTTGCGAAATCTTTAAGAATTTTATAAATTCGCTAATTTCCATATCTAAAATTTCGTTGTAACCGAAATTTAGAGTATACCCCACAAGGGCAACGGCTTTTAGTCCGTAACCCCTGCTTTGGTCAAAAAATCCTGTAAGACCTTTTGTAAAGACATATAGTCCTTTAACCCAAGAGCTTCAATCTCCTGCTCAGTTTTATTGGTAAGCGCAGCTATCATGTAAATAGCCTTTTCCATCTCGCCTTCTTTTTTATCTGCGTTTTTTAGCACCCTTACGGTGGGCTCACTCATCTGTAAAATTTCGCCGTTTTTTAGTGTTATCTCTTTCATCTCTTATCCTTTCAAATTTTATTATTCGCCTAGATTACTTCTAACTTTTCCTAGATAATCCACTCCACCTATTAGACATATCATGTTTTCTACGTCAAACAGCACCATAGGTATTTTGCCTATATTTATGTCTAAAAAATGCACCGCAAGTTTAACCGTAACTTCAAGCTCTTTACCACTTTCAAAGCTGCCTGGGTCAATCTCTATAATATCCCCGGTTACTGCCATAGAAAAAGGCTGTGCTTCACCTTTGCCCGCTTGAAAGATACTTGCTTTAAATAAAAAAGGAATTTTATTATTCCAAGTATTAAGCCCGTATCCTAAATACATATTTTTATCTAGCACGTTTAGTTTAAATTCCATTTCCACCGGCTTTATAACTCCGCTTGCAAAGCTACCGCTTAATGCACCTTTGGCTTCTATCATATCTTGCTCTATCTTTGGAATATTAAGTGTTTTAACCACACCTAAATATCCTTGTCCGTTAATATATACGTTAGCCTCTTGGACTACTTGAGGAACTTGTCGTTTAATCATAATTTACTCCTTTATTTATTTAAATCATCCATTAACTGTTTTAAGTAGCTATCTACGTAGATAAAATCTAGCGTTAGCTGTTTTACGATAGGATTGTTTTGCATTCTAATGTCTAGGTAGAACTTACCTGTCGTTACGGTGGCATCTGTGTTTTTCTCGCTCCAAGATAGCTCATAGCCAAGCAATACTTTTGCTCCTACAAGCTGGCGAAGTAGCTCTTCAACGCTTCTTTTTGCGTGATAGAGTTGATCGGCCTTGCGATCAATAGCAAACAATACTCCCTTTTGAGCTGCCTGTGAAATACGGTCAAATACTCTAACACGTGCTAAATCCTGCCAGATACTGTCTTGATCTGATGTCTCACCACCCCAAGTTCTAAAGCCACTCTCTCTAATAATGGTTGAAATTTTAGCAGCTCTAAGCTCATCAGCCGTGCAAGTCTCACCCAGCTCAAAGTCTATATCATCAGCTAATCCTACAACTCCGCCCATTACGCGGTTTGAGTAGCTATCACTATATCCAAATTCACTTTGCCCATCAACGTAAGCTATCATGCCGGCTATGCGTGCTGATTGTGGCGTCATAGCATACTCATTCGTCTCATCATCCCACGTCTTTACGTATGGATAGGCTGCGATCAGGCGGTTTGTGCCAAAGTCTTTCATCTTTAAAATAGCTTCGCTTGCACTGCTTGCTTTTAAATCAATTATGCCCGTAGCTTTTAACCGCTTTGCGACACTTTCAAGCTTTGCTTTTATCGCGTCTTCACCGCTAAACTCAGGTGCTATGATGATATTTGGGCGATAGCTTGTTTTTACTTTTGCTTTTTCAAACAGACCTATTGCATTTAGGCATTCTGAAATTTCATCGTTGCTGTCTTCGTCATCATCTTTACTAAAGACTGATAAGATGATCTGAGTTTGCACCGCTTGATCTGATATAGCTTTTAAAGCTCTATAAATTGAGCCTTTTTTATAGCTCTCTTTAGCATCTTCTTTTGCTTCATATAAGGAATTGAGATAATCAAGTGCCTTATCAGTTGTCATAAAAAAGTGTAAGCCCTTATTTAAAACCTCTTCATAACCTGCAATACCAATAGGCGTGGTGCTTTCAACCTGAATGGGACGTGCCGCTTCTGCTGAAATGGTGACATTTACTCCAAATTTTGCTGCCATTTTTACTCCTTTATTAAAAATTTAAAAACAACCATATAAAAGCTATATCTTGCATGGCTCCATAAAAAACCTCTTGCCTGCCCCAAGCATCATTTACTTGCCATACGCCAAGATCTGTTATCCAGCGTGTGCGGTATCCCAGCTCGCAAGCCATAAGAAAGCCTATTGCAAGTGCTACAGCTAAAAAAGGTGCGATATAAACTCCTACAAACATAAGAGGTATAAATACCGGTAGCCACCAAACAAGACCACGCATAAAAAGACAAACTCTGCAATAATTTAGCCAATGCGTTTGTGGATTAAAAAACTTGCAAGCTATTTGTTCAATAAATTTGTTTTCTGACTCATCTTTGTAGCTACTATGAGATACCAATGCTCCTACCCATACGCCCCATCCTTTTGATTCGCCTACTAAATACCCCAGCCCACAGCAAATAGCAACTATGAAATTTTCATAAAATGCAAAAATTAAAAGTGCAATTAGAACTGCATTGATCTTTGCGAAATAGCTATATTCACCACGTATTCTATTAAGTACTAAAAACATAATCACTCCTTTGCTCTTGTTTTTACAATATCTAAAAACTCATCACTACCTAGATACCAAAAAGGCTTTAAGCCATTCTCATAGCGGAATTTTGCAAAGTCGTCTGGATGAGTAGCAAGGTGGGCTAATACTCTAAGAATATTCATCATATTGCTTTTATCCCATTGCTTACATTTTCTAGCACGTAGAAAAATAGCAAACGGAGCAAAAATCAAACCTAAGATAAAGGCACAAATAAATATTAAAAAATAGCTCATACTACCTCTTTTTCCTCTGCTTTTACCACCTGCTTATCTGCCTTCTCTTTTTTAATCATTTTAGCTATATTGCTTGGACACTCTTTCCACGGACATACACCCTTTTTATCAAGCTTTGAAGCACATATATCGCACCTTTTAACTCTTTTAAATTTAAACTTAGTCATTATCAATATCCTTTAACTCGTTTTGTAGCTTTGCAAGAGCGGCGAGCATATCTTTATACTCATCACGCAGCTCTTTTAAAGACGCTTCATTGCCTATTAATAAAGCTTTGCGTAAAAGGCTCTCTTGCTCTGTTATCTCAGCTTTAAGCTCATTTATATCGTTTTGTTTAAGCTCTTGCTCTGTTATCTTATGCTCTTTTATATAAAGCTAATTTGTCTTTAAATTTATATGCGTAGCGTTTTTATTAATTGCTTTGCTCCACTCTTCATTGCTAAGTGATATATTTGGCGTTGGAATGATTTGATGAATGCTATCATCATAATAGCCTAATATCTCATTTGTTTTATTATCATAGTGTGCGTATTTCATGCTCTCTCCTGTTTGTTTTATCTAATAACCTATTGCAAACCAAAAAAGCTTATAAACTTGTGTTGAGGCTGAATACTCATATATAAATGCATTAAAGCTATCTTGCTTAAAACTCATAAGCTCGGTTATGCAATTATTATTTCTATCTCCGCTATGTCCTGCACCACCGCTTAAGCTAACAGTTAAACACATATTTGGAAATGCTAAGTTAAAAGGTATTGTGTGTTTTCTCTCTCCTACTATATCGCCATTGCCCTTGCTCCATTGTCCCCACTGAATCATTAAATTATTTGGCAGTGTTACATAACCATTTTCGCTAAAGCTTTTGCTTTTATTTAGTAGTTGATAAATACCTCTTTGGCTTATTGCTGTATCACTAGCTGCTCCTAGAGTGTTATCACTAAGCTTTACA